>JAQGIC010000039.1 GCA_028288725.1 Rhodospirillales bacterium | reverse complement strand
CAACCCGCGGCATCGAAATTGGTTGCCCCGAATTAGTCGACTGCGGGCACTCTTTGGGTAAGCAGCGCTGCCGGGTTGCCATATCCGGCCTGGGACCAACCTGACGCCACGATCGTCAGCGCCGGTGACGATGCAGCGTGTGGTGACATGGTTCGGCATTGCCGTATCCTATCCTTCGTTTGGTCGGCCGCCCGGTCCGTCGTCTACAGCTCGGGACCTGGGCGGCCACTCGATCGCCAGCTCTCGAAACCGCCCCGGTAACGCCTGGGTAAACCATCGAGCGTCCTTCCGCGCTTCCTTTGTCCCAGTGCGAACCATGCTGAAACCATTGGAGCGTCGAGCCTTTCTCGCCCCTCGACAGTAGGTTCGCGCCCCTCGGCTTCGCTGCGAACCAAGGTGCGAACCATCACAGCGCGCACCCGGGCGGAATCCCTTGCTACGCCTAGCGAAAGACGCCTCCGCAGTGAGGTACGCACCCTTCGATTTCGCTGCGTACCAGCGTGCGTACCGACGGCTGCGCACCCGGCTGCGAACCTTGGCGGCGCCTACGATATCGGGCGCCTCGGCCACCGTGCGCACATCCGCGTTTTCGAGCGCACGGGACTGCGCACACCGTGATCGAGCACACAGGAGAAAGCAGCATTGCCGTGGGGTGGTGAAACACCACCCCATCGTCGATGCCCTGGCCGTCTTGTGAGGCGCAGTACGTCGGGCTCCGAGAGGATGCGGATGTCCTGCATGCCGCCCGCCGTCTGAAGGGGGTAGCGTTTTGCGACCCCGCTTATCATCATCGTCGGCCGGTCTGGGTCGGCCGCCTCTCCTGAATCAGGTAGCCGGTCAGTACGCGTGGATCCTCGGTTCTCGGCCACCCCTTCCCAATAGCTGAAAATTGTCTATAACTCTCGGTAGATTTCTTCGCGTTTACGTTGACTCTCAACGGTAACGCTGAACACTTATCGCGTATTCAACCTTCGGAGATTATCGCCGTGAAGAAACTCGCATTTGCATTAGGTGCACTTCTTGTCGCTCTCACTGCTCCTGCTAAGGCGCAAGATGTTGTTGGCGTGCACAGCTACCTCTTCGGGCCAGGTACAGCCTCCTCGTATGTCCTTTTCGCTCCATCTATAAATACGTATGGTGCGTATATTCGAACGATTTCTATCTTGGCCGCGTGCTCCAGCAACCCAACATTCTTCGTCAACGCAGTGAATTCAAGCAGCACCGCTACTGTATTTGGGCTCAACTCCGCAGGTGGTGCTGGTACGAGCGCCAATCTTACTCGCTCTCTTTATTTGCCAGCCGGGACCGGAATTACTCTGATCCAGACCGGCACTGGATGCGGCCAGATCGCTATCACCTACGATTTTGTCAGCTAAGCCAACATACAGCGCGCCCGACCAATCGGGCGCGCTGACCAAGTCACGTAATCCCGACAACGCCGCCCTCACATCGAGGTTGACGTCGCCCTTTGCCTGACAGCGCCTGCATCGAAGCTTTTCGAGCAACAGCGCCATCGGCATCAAGTCCATATATTTCGCCCGGATGCGCTTCACCTCGATCGGGGCCGAGTGCTTGCACCGTGGGCAGTTGACGATGACGCGCCAGTATCGCGAGAAAACTCGACTGAACGGAAGCAGGATGCGCAGATTCGCCCGTGCGACCTAGCGTGCAATCGGAGAACCTTGAATGCCGATCGTCTTGATAATTGCCGGCGCCATCCTGGCCGCGGTTTTCTATGCGAACGCCATACTGCTCAAGGTGCTATCGGCGCCGCAGGAGACCGTATTCCAGCACTGCATGAATATTCAAGCTATACGACAGGACTATGCAGACGATTTTATTAGAATCGGAGGCACACTCAGGCTATGCTGAATAAGTAGCGTCGAGATGACGCCACGTCCCAATGATGGAGCGTATAAATGCGTGCAGTTAGATTCATAGATAGATGTAGAGAAGTCGCGGCCGACTATCAGGCGCGGATCGTTTCTCAAATGCGCGCTATCGAGTTAGGTCGGCTAACGCCCCTGCCAGGTGAACTTGAGCGTCTCAAGCAGCAATATGCGGAGCATGCTGCTTTTGTAGAGCAGTACGCGCACATTCCCTAATTGCGCCATTGCCAACTGCCTGAGTTCGCCGGTGGATCGTACCAAGTGTGGAATTTGACCACTTGGCTTTGATCCGAAGACTATCCACCGGCCACCATTGCCAACCTATCCACCAAGTACCACAAAGGTTTGATGTAGACTGTCTCAGGTATCTGTCCACACTCCAACTCCCTGGTGACTCGATGTTGGTGGCGTTCCTCGGCGAGCTGCGGGAATTGGCTGGGGGCGTGGGAGTCCTCGTCCCCAGCCAAGCCTTTGTGCGGCATAGCAAAACCACACGCCGCCTGCGCTACCCGGAGCGAGGACGGCGTCGCCGGCATCGTGGGTCATGCCCGATCGGCCTAAGCGGCCGGCCGACTAGGCTCTGCGTTCCAACTTCTTCTTGAGCTTGCCCGCCTCGTGGTCGTGCCGCATCTGAGCGAGCGATGCGTGATCCGGGCTGCTGTTCAGAATATCGGCGAGAGTGTCCGTAGACGCGAAGCCGGCGGCGAAGTGCGGGCCGTACTCGGCTCGCAGCGTCTGGATGGACATGCCGCCATACTTCTTGATGATGTCGGTGGTCTGGTTGGCTTGCCGGCTGTTCGAGCCCTGTTCATTGACCATGATGGTTCTCTTTTCACCATCATAACACACCGGCACGCGCTTGGTTCACGCGAACCGCTCCCTCGGCCGGCGGTCCCGTTTTGTCGGGGCACCTTTTGCTTACTGCCGGACCAGCGGCGGGTGCTCGTGTTTTGCGGCGCCCCGACGAATGCGTCCTCCGGCAGCTCGACCGGGTGACTGTTCAACGTAGGGGGAACAGGTCGCCCGATTGAAACCGCCCGCTTCGTCGTTTCTGGCGACGCCGTCTCCAAGTCCCGCTATCATCCGGCGCAGATCCGCGAACCTTCGGCGACATGGGTGCCATGGCGCGATTCTGGACAGTCGCTCGGGCTTCGCTGGTGCCGATGATGCTCGGCGTGGCGAGCCGTGCCGGCTGCGCCCAGGACATCGACCTCCACGGCATCGTCCAGGCCGGGCTCGTCCGCACGCCCGGCGAACTCGGGGCGGCCGACGGCGGCTATGGCAAGCTCGGCCAGGGCGGTGCCGGCACGCGGGTTCAGCCGGAATTCGTTACCGGGCTGATCGAGGCGACCGCCGATCTGCCGTGGAACCTCGCAGCGCTGGTCGATCTGCAATATGGCCCGAAGCAGAAATCGCCGGTCGACCTGACCACCGCCGCGCTCCATTGGCAGCCGGCAGCCCAGGGCGCCTGGCGCTGGTCGGGCAAGCTCGGCGCGTTCTTCCCGCCGTTCGGGCTGGAAAACCGCGATATCGGCTGGAGCAGCCCCTGGACGCTCACGCCCTCGGCGCTCGCGAGCTGGGTCGGCGAGGAACTGCGCGCCATCGGCAGCGAAGCCACGGTCGCCTGGACCGGCGGCGACGATAGCGTCGCCCTGACCGCCGCCGTCTATGGCTGGAACGATCCGGCCGGCGCCGTGCTGGCCGCGCGCGGCTGGGATCTGGGCCGCCAGCCGATCGGGCTGTTCGACCATGTGCGGCTGCCCAACGGGCCAACGCCGCAATATACGCCCGAGTTCAAGGAGATCGACGACACGCCCGGCTGGTACGCCGGCCTCACCTGGCAGAACGCGGCGCTGGGCCACCTGCAGCTCTACCGCTACGACAACCAGGCCGACCCCCGCGCCGATCGGCACGGCGTCTATGCCTGGCGCACGCGTTTCTGGGACGCCGGCTATAGCCAGGGCTTCGGCCCGTTCTACGTCATCCTCGAGGGCATCACCGGCGATACGCGCATCAGTCCCGAGGGCAACGGCCCGTTCGTGACCGATTTCCACAGCGCCTACCTGCTGGGCGGCTGGACCCGGAACGAATGGCGCTCGGCCGTGCGCCTGGAGCAGTTCGGCATCCGTGGCTTCGCGGCCGAACACGGCCGATCGGTGACGGCGACGCTCAATTATCAGCCGAGAGACTGGCTGCGGCTGTCGGCGGAAGTCGTCGTGGTCGATGCCACCAGCCGGGCGCGCGCGACGGCGGGCCTCCCGGCCCGGGCGATCGAGACGGAGCCGCAGCTGGGGCTGCAGCTGTCGTTCTGACCGGAAGCCATCACTTCAGAGGGCGATCATGGGCTCCCTCTTCGCCACAGCCCGGCTAACGCGCGCCCAGGCGGCACAGCACCTCGGCCGGGATGGCGTAGTCGCGGATGACCTGATCGCGGTCGCGTAGGCCGCACAGCTCGCGGTGGATCAGAAAGCCCCAGACCGCGTCGGCCGCCGCGGCAACCAGCTCGGCGCGCGCCGCAGGCCCGCTGTCCGCGGCATCGAAGTCCCGGAGCCGCTTCAACGCCGCCGCGACATCGCGGCCGCCGCGGCCGAGCGAGGCGGCCTGTTCGGCCCGGATCTCGACCTCGAGCACGCCGGCACCGGTGTCCGGTCCGGGCTTGGTCACCAGATTTCGCGGCAGCCGAAGGCTCATCATCTCCCCCATCGGATCGAAGATCGCAGGGGGACAGCCTAAAGTGCCCAGACGCGATTGTCCCGTTTTCGCGCAAAGGGTAAGTCTCACTTTATTAGCAATTTATATTTAAATTTGCGGACGTCGTTGAGCCGGAGACCCGTGAGTGACCATCGTGCCGACCACCGCCGAAATGCCGTCGCTCTGGATGCCCGCGGTGCTTGCCCGTGGCGGCGTCGGTCGCTGGACATTGCTCAATCTGATCGCGCTCGTCAGCTATTTCGCGCTCGGCCTGATCGTCAACCGGTTCTTCGCGGCCTATGGCGTCTTTCCGGCGCCGATCTGGCTGCCGGCGGGCGCCGCCATGGTCCTGGCCATGATCGGCGGCTTGCGCGTCTTGCCCGGCCTGTTCCTGGGCTCGTTCCTGACCAATATGATGCTGTTCGACGCGCCCTGGGGCGAGGCCGCCATCATCTCGGCCACCAATGCGCTGGGCCCCGTGCTGGGCGCCCTGCTGCTGCGCCGGCTCAGGCCCGCGAACGGCCTGTTCACCTCGTTCGTCGGCGTGATCGCGTTTCTTGGCTGCACGACGTTCCTCAGCCCGGCGGTCAGCGCCACCGGCGGCGCCGTCGGGATTTCGCTGGGCGAACCGTTCGTGTTCGACGCCTTCTACAGCACCTGGGTCAATTGGTGGCTGACCGACAGCGGCGGCACGCTGTACCTGACGCCCTGCCTGGTGCTGTGGCTGGGCCTGGAGCAGGAGGGCGACGAGCATATCGAGCCGGCCAAGCGCGGGTTTCAACGTCGCGATCTGGTGGTCTGGGCCTGGGTCGCGGCGGTCAGCCTGGTGCTGTTCCTGACGCCGCCGCTGCGCGGCACCTATATCCGATCCGCCTTTCCATTCCTGCTGGTCGTGCCGCTGTCCTGGATCGCGCTGCGCATGTCGCTGCGTTCAGCCTATACGCTGGTCACGCTGGTCTCGATCGCGGCCACCGCGGGGACCGTCGCCGGCGTCGGTCCGTTCCAGAACCACGGCCTGGCCAATCCGCTGCAGCTGGTCGGCGTGCTGGTCGTGCTGCTGGCCATGAACGTGCTGACCATCGTGGCGCTGGTCAGCGAGCGCCATGGGGCCCAGAGCGCCAATCGGGTGAAGGCGATGTTCCTCGCCAATACCAGCCACGAGCTGCGCACGCCGCTGAACGCGATCATCGGCTTCTCCCGGTTGATCGCAGAGCAGCCGGGCCGCAGCCCCGACATCGCGGCCTATGCCCGCACGATCAATACCAGCGGCGAACATCTGCTGGCGCTGATCAACGATCTGTTGGAGATGTCGAAGATCGAGGCCGGACGGTTCGAGCTGCGGGACGAGACGATCGTGCTGGCCGACGTCGTCGCCGAGGCGACCTCGCTGCTCGCCATGCCGGCCCGCGCCAAATCCGTCAGCCTGACGACGGAGATCGCGGTGCCGGAAGCGGTGCTGACCGCCGATGGCAAGGCGATCCGGCAAATCCTGATCAACCTTCTGTCAAATGCGGTCAAATTTACGCCGGAGGGCGGCCGGGTCGGGCTCGATGCAACCATCAGCGACGCCGGCGAGCTGGTCCTTCGCGTCACCGATACCGGCATCGGCATCCCGCCCGAGGCGCAAGTGCGCATCTTTCAGCCGTTCGAACGGGTCCATGACGCCTCCGCGCGCAAACAGGAAGGGACCGGCCTCGGCCTGTCGATCACCCGCGGACTGGTCACGCTCCATGGCGGCAGCATCGCGCTCGACAGCGTGGTCGGCCGGGGCACCATCGTCAGCGTCAGCCTGCCGGCGAGCCGGGTCAGCCTGTGCGGACCGGCCGCGGTGCCCGGGGCGACCGCGCGTCTCGTCCCCGGCTGATCGCTCCGACGGTCGCGGCGCGCCCAAGTCCGCAATGATGACAAAAGAAAGATCTGAAGTAACGCTTTGTAACATCAGTAACATTTATTATCCGGCCGTTGAACCGGACTGAATACTGCTTATTTATCTATCGCTGACTATTTCACGCGGTCCATATGGGCCGCGCATTCTCTCGAAGGGAGAACAGCGATGAACCGCCCCAACTCTCTGATTCGCAAAGTCGTCTTCATCGGCGTCTGCGCCGCGGCCCTTGGCGGCTGCTATTACGGCCCCGGCCCTTACTACGCGAATCGGGCGCCCGCCTATTACGCGGAACCCGCGCCCGCCTACTACGGACCGCCGGTCTACGGCTCGGTCTTCATCGGCGGCGGCCATGAGCATGAACACGAGCGTTGGCGCTAACACATTGACCTGACCGCCGCGACCTGACCGTCGCGCGCCCCGCGGCGGTCAGGAGCTGCCGATCAGAATCCCGGTAGCGAAGACCAGCGCGCCGCCGAACACGACCTGGAAGGTCGCCGACCAGACCGGCGTTTCCATGAAGCGGTGGCGGATCCACGAGATAATCCCCAGCTCGACCACCACGACGCCCACCGCGGCGATGAAGGCCACGTGAAAGTCGCCGATCAGAAACGGCAACGTGTGACCGATGCCGCCCAGCGCGGTCATCAGGCCGCAGACTAGACCGCGCGCCCAGGGATTGCCCCGGCCGGTCAGGCTGCCATTGTCGCTGAGCGATTCGGCAAAGCACATGGAAATGCCGGCCCCGATCGAGGCCGCCAGCCCGACCAGGAAGGTCTGCCAGCTCGATTGCGTCGCGAAGGCCGCGGCGAAGATCGGTGCCAGGGTCGAGACCGAGCCGTCCATCAGCCCCGCCAGTCCCGGCTGGACCACCTGCAGCACGAACAGCTTGCGCTGGGCGGCGTCCTCGCTGGCCCGCACGTCCGGCGTGACATGCTCGGCGCCCAGTTGTTCGGCCATGGACTCGTGCTCGCGCTCGGCCGCCGCCAGATCGTCCAGCAATTGCCGGATCGCCACATCGGTGCAGCGCTGGGCCGCCCGCGTATAGAAGCGCCGGGTCTCGATTTCCATCAGCTCGGCCTGTTGGCGCACCTTGTCGAGACCGAGCGGACGGATCAGCCAGATCGGCTTGCGGGCGACGAAGCCTTTGACGTCCTGCCGCCGGATCAGGGGGATATGGTCGCCGAACCGCTCGCGATAGAGCGTCATCAGACGCTGGCGATGCCCGGTTTCTTCGTGCGCCATTTCGCGGAAGATTTGTGCAGACGCCGGATACTGGTCTTTCAGCCCATCCACGAAATTGTCGTAGATCCGCTCGTCCTCCTCCTCCAGCGAGATGGCGAGCGCCAGGATCTCTTGTTCTGTAAGCTCGGAGAAATCCTTGGTCATCGGGGTCTAATGATCCGTTTCGGCATCTTCCAGCGCGGTGCGATTCACCAGATGGGTGATCAGCGGCAGGATGATGCTCAGGGTAATACCGGCCACGACGATCGCGTTGGTCGTCCAGCTGTCGTCCTCGAAGAACCACTCGTAGGCATAATCGACGAGCGTGCCGATCACGCCGCCAATGAACAGCACCACCAGGATCTCGGGAAAGTGCCCGGGCATCCAACTCACGACCGACATGATCCCTCCGGGAGCGCTGACGCTCCGGCGCCCAAAAGCTGGTTATGCTCGCAAAATCGGACCACGAGCCCACCGATAGCGTCAACCGAAAGATGAGCCAGTTCAATTATATCGATAAAAATTGATCCTAATTTCTCCTAAGTCTAAAACACGATTTCGACCCGTCCGGTCGGCCTCTTGTCATCGCGTTCCAAATCATACGTTAGAGACTGATCCGATCAAGCCGAGCCGGTTTGATCGGATCAGTCTAGCGCCCGACGGCATAGCCCTGCATGCCGCGTGGATTGGCGCCGGCCTTCAAAAGGCGCGCGTCGCCGTCGGACTCGACCGCGCAGGCGCAGAGCCGCCCCTCCGACCAATCGTCGCCCAGCTCGACCTGATGCCCCCGCCGCTTCAATTCCTCGACCGTCGCCGTCGGAAAGCGCGATTCGAGCGCCAGCACGCCCGGCCGCGCATGGCGGGGCCAGAACGAGCTGGTCATATGGTCGGTATGGCACGAGGGCGCGTCGATCGCCTCCTGCAGGTTCAGGCCGTGGTGGACATGGCGCAGGAAGAACAGCGTCTGCCATTGGTCCTGCTGATCGCCGCCGGGCGTTCCGAACACCATGGTCGGCACGCCGTCCTTGAGCGCCATCGACGGGGTCAGCGTCGTGCGCGGCCGCTTGCCCGGCGCCAACGCGCCCGGCACCGTCGGATCGAGCCAGAACATCTGGCCGCGCGTATTGAGGCAGACGCCCAGTTCCGGCACGACCGGGGAGGATTGGAACCAGCCGCCGCTGGGCGTCGCCGCCACCATATTGCCCCACCGATCGATCACATCGACATGGCAGGTGTCGCCCCGGGTCGTCCCGTCGGCGGCCGTCTCCAGCTCGGCGACATTCGCCATGGTGGGCTCGCCGGCGCTGCCGAACAGGGCTGCGCGCGCATCGCCACTCAGGTCCGGCCGCGCCGGCATCAGCGGCTTGCGGCCATCCGGCGCGCCCGGCCGCTGCTCGAACGACGCGGTCTCGCCGATCAGCTTGCGGCGTTCCGCCGCATAGTCGCGCGACAGCAATGCCGCCAGCGGCACGTCGAAGAAATCCGGGTCGGCGTACCAGGCCTCGCGATCGGCCATGGCCAGCTTCAGCGCCTCGATCACCAGATGGATGAACTCGGGGCCGTTCGGATCGAGGTTGGCCAGATCGTCGCCATCGAGCATGGCCAACACCTGCAGCATGACCGGTCCCTGGCTCCAGGGCCCGCATTTCAGCACGGTCCAGCCATGGTGATCGAGGCTGGTCGGCTTTTCGATTCGGGCGCGGAAGCGCGCCATGTCGTCGCCGGTGATGAAGCCGCCGCGGCATTGGCCGGCGCCGTCCATGAACTCGCTCTTGCGGCTGAACCGGTCGATCGCGTCCGCGACGAAGCCCTGGCTCCAGACCCGGCGGGCCCGTTCGATCTGCGCCTCGCGGTTGGAGCCGACCGCCTCGGCCTCCTCGACCAGCCGGCGGTAGAAGCCCGCCAGCGCCGGGTTGCGGAACAGCTTGCCCGCCGCCGGGACCTTGCCGTTCGGCAGATAGACCGCGGCCGAGGTCGGCCAATGGGTCTCGAACAATTCCCGCACCGTCCCGATCGTGGCGGCGATCCGCGGCACCAGCGGATGACCGTTCTGCGCGTAGCCGATGGCGAATTCCAGAATGTCGCGCAGGCGCCAGGTGCCGTTCTCCAGCAGCAACGTCATCCAGGCGTCGAACGAGCCGGGCACCGTGGCCGCAACCAGACCGCTGCCGGGGATGATGTCGTAGCCGTCGCGCTTGAACGCCTCGATCGTGGCGGCGGCGGGTGCCGTACCCTGGCCGCAGATCGATTGCGCGACGCCGCGCGCGGCGTTCCAGGCCAGGATCGGCGCCTCGCCCAGCGGCCCGTTCAGATGCGGCTCGACCACCTGCAGCACGAAGGCCGCCGCGACCGAGGCATCGAACGCGTTGCCGCCCCGCTCCAGCACCGCCATGCCCGCACCCGACGCAAGCCAGTGGGTCGAGGAGACGACACCGAAGGTGCCGCGAATCTCAGGGCGGGTCGTGAACATGGAGAGGCCTCGCGCGGTGGAAGAAAGCTGCGTCTGCAACAATGCAACGGCGCGGTCCGGCGGTCGAGCAAGGAAAGTCGTCTTTCCGCATCCATTCCGGCATAAAGCTTGCTGGAGACGGGTCTGTAGCCGCCGAGAAGTCGCTCGAACATTCACCATGCTTCGGCCATGATGCTTGCAACGACAAGAACTGCCGCCTGAACGGATGCCAGTGCCTGAATCTTCATCACTTCCCCGCCCGCTGCTCGACGTTCGCGATCTCGCCATCGAGTTCGCGACCGAGCACGGCACCGTCCGTCCGGTCGATGGCGTGTCCTTTTCCGTGGCGGCCGGCCGTACGCTGGGCGTCGTCGGCGAATCCGGCTGCGGCAAAAGCGTCACCTCGCTCGCGATCATGGGTCTGCTGGCCAGCCCGCCGGCCCGGGTCGCCGGCGGCGAGATCCGGTTCGACGGCCAGGATCTGCTGACCCTGCCCGCGGACCGCTTGCGCGACTTGCGCGGCGATCAGCTGTCGATGATCTTTCAGGAACCGATGAGCGCGCTCAATCCGTCGCTCACCATCGGCGACCAGATCGGCGAAGTGCTGATCCGCCACCGCGGTCTGCGGCAGGACGCCGCGACCGCCGAGGCGGTCAAGCTGTTGCGCCTGGTCGGCATTCCCGGCCCCGAACGGCGCGTTCATGACTATCCGCACCGCCTGTCGGGCGGCATGCGCCAGCGCGTGGTGATCGCCATGGCGCTCGCCTGTCAGCCCAAGCTGCTGATCGCGGACGAGCCGACCACGGCGCTCGACGTCACGATCCAGGCGCAGATCCTGGACCTGCTGCGGCGGCTGCGCGACGAGACCGGCACGGCAATCATCCTCATCACCCACGACCTGGGCGTCATCGCCGAATTGGCCGACGAGGTCGTCGTCATGTATGCTGGCCGCGTCGTCGAGCGTGCGCCGGTCGCGCGGCTGTTCGACCAGCCGCAACACCCCTATACGATCGGGCTTCTGGGTGCCGTGGCGCGGCTCGATACGCCGGTCGATCGCCTGGCGGTGATCGCCGGCACCGTGCCCAGCCCGCACAAGGCACCGGCCGGCTGCCGCTTTCATCCGCGCTGCCCATTCGCGATCGCGCGCTGCCGGACCGAGGCGCCGCCGCTGACGCTCGTCGATCCCGACCATTGGGCCGCCTGTTGGCGCGCGCCGCTGGATGACGCGGCATGACCGCGCCCATCCTGAAGGCGACCGGCCTGACCAAGCATTTCCCGACGCCCGGCGGCTTGGTGCGGGCGGTCAGCGACGTCGATTTCACGCTCAATGCCGGCGAGACGCTGGCGCTGGTCGGCGAATCCGGCAGCGGCAAATCGACCATCGGCCGGCTGATCCTGCGCCTGATCGAGCCGACGTCGGGCCAGGTCGAGATCGACGGCAAGCAGCTGTTCACGCTGAAAGCCAAGGAACTGAGGGCCTTGCGGCGCGACGTGCAGATCATCTTTCAGGACCCCTACGGCTCGCTCAACCCGCGCATGACGGTCGGCGCGATGCTGGCCGAACCCCTGCGGCTGCATGGGCTGGCCAGCGGCCGCGCGGTCGAGCCTGCCGTCGCCGATCTGATGCGGCTGGTCGGGCTGCAGCCGGACCAGGCCAACCGCTATCCCCATGAATTCTCCGGCGGCCAGCGCCAGCGCATCGGCATCGCCCGCGCGCTCGCCGTGCAGCCGCGCATCATCGTGTGCGACGAGGCGGTGTCGGCGCTCGACGTGTCGATCCAGGCGCAGATCGTCAATCTGCTGGCCGACCTCCGCAAGGCGCGCGGCCTCGCCTATCTGTTCATCTCGCATGATCTGGCGATCGTGCGGCATATCGCCGACCGGGTCGCCGTGCTCTATTTGGGCCGGATCGTCGAGCTGGCGCCGGCGGCAGAGCTCTTCGCCAGTCCGCGCCATCCCTATACCCGCGCCCTGCTGTCGGCGATCCCGACGCCCGATCCGACGGCCCGGCGCGAGCGGACGCTGTTGAGCGGCGAACCGCCGAGCCCGATCAATCTGCCCGGCGGCTGCAGCTTCCATCCCCGCTGCCCCTTCGCGGTCGAGCGCTGCCGGACCGAGACGCCGGTGCTGACCGGAGCTGGGCATGTCACCGCCTGCCATCTGTGGCCGGAATTGCCACCCCAGCCGGCGCCCCCGGCCGAGTTGGAAACATCCGACCGATTGAAGCGCCTTCAAGCGCGATTCCAGGACGAACGGCCGATGGCCGCTCTATGATGAGGAGAAGCACCATGCGTGGATTGATCCGATCCGGCCTCACGGCCCTCGCGTTCTCTAGCCTCGTGGCGCAAGCCGCCGGAGCCCAGCAATTGCGCGTGGGCCTGCAGGAGGATCCGGACGCGCTCGATCCGACCATCAGCCGGACCTTCGTGGGCCGGATCGTGTTCGCCTCGCTGTGCGACAAGCTGTTCGACATCACGCCGGACCTGAAGCTCGTGCCGCGGCTCGCGACCGGCTACGAATGGTCATCCGATCAAAAGAGCCTGATCCTCAAGCTACGCGACGGCGTGCTGTTCCAGGACGGGACCAAGATGGATGCGGCCGCGGTCAAATATACCCTCGATCGGCATCTGACCCTGCCCGGCTCGACCCGCAAGAGCGAGATGGCGGGCGTGACCGGGATCGAGGTGGTGGATCCGCTGACCGTCAAGATCGCGCTCTCCGCCCCGTTCGCGCCGCTGATCGCGGTGCTGTCGGACCGGGCCGGCATGATCGTGTCGCCCAAGGCGGCCGAGGCCGGTGCCACCGCCTTCGCCAATCATCCGGTCTGCGCCGGTCCGTTCAAGTTCGTCGAGCGGATTCCGCAGGACCGGATCGTGCTGGAGAGATTCCCGGACTATTGGGACAAGGGGCAGATCAAGCTCGACAAGATCACCTTCCTGCCGATCCCGGATTCGGCCGTACGGCTGGCCAATCTCAAATCGGGCGATCTCGACCTGATCGAGCGCGTGGCGCCGACCGATCTCGACGAGGTGAAGTCGAATCCCAAACTGATCACCGCGTCGATCGGCGAATTGGGCTATCAGGGCATCACCATCAACACCAACAACGGCCCGCAGGCGAAATCGCCCATCGGCAGCGACGAGCGGGTGCGCCAGGCCTTCTCGCTCTCGATCGACCGCGAGGCGCTGGTCCAGGTCGTCTATAACGGCTTCTTCATCGCGGATGACCAATGGACCGGTCCGGCAAGCCCGTTCCATATCAAGCGACCGGCGCCGGCGCGCGATATCGCCAAGGCCAAGGCGCTGCTGGCGGCCGCCGGACAGCCGCATCCGACGGTCAATCTGACCGTGCCCAACACGCCGACGCTGATGCAGGTCGGCCAAGTGCTGCAGTCCATGGCGGCCGAAGCCGGCTTCGACGTGAAACTGCAGGCGATAGAGTTCGCCAGCGGCCTTGCCGCCTCGTCGAAGGGCGAGTTGGAAGCATTCGTGCTGGCCTGGAGCGGCCGGACCGATCCGGACGGCAATATCTTCAGCTTCGTGAGTTGCGGTGGCGCGCTCAACGACGGCAAATATTGCAACAAGGAGGTCGATGCGGCCCTGCAGACCGGCCGCACCGCGTCCGATTTCGCCGAGCGCAAGGCGGCCTATGACAAGATAACCGAAATCACCGGCCGGGAACTGCCGATCATCTATCTGTTCCATCAGCAGTGGCTGTGGGCGATGTCCAAGAGCGTCAAGGGCTTTACGCCCTACCCGGACGGCATCCTGCGCTTTAACAACGTAACGAAGGGCTAGGCGGATCCGAATGCGCCGCTTCATCCTGCATCGCCTGGGGGTCCTCGTCCCGACGCTGATCTTCGTGTCGATGATGATCTTCGCGCTCCAGCAACTGCTGCCGGGCGACCCGGCATTGGCGCTGGCGGGCGAAGAGCGCGATCCCCAGGTGATCCAGTTCCTCCGGGCGCGCTACCATCTCGATCAGCCCCTGCCGGTCCGCTACGCCTATTGGATCGGCGGCGTGCTGCATGGCGATCTGGGCGAATCGATCCGCATCCAGCGGCCCGTGGCCGAGCTGGTGCTGGAAAAGCTGCCGGTCACCGGCGAACTGACGGTCATGGCCATGATCATCGCGCTGACGATCGGCATCCCGGCCGGCATCGTCGCCGCGGTCAAACGAGGCACCGCCTGGGACGTGGCGGCGAACGCGGTGGCGCTCTGGGGCCTGTCCACACCCAATTTCTGGCTGGGCATCCTGATGATCCTGCTGTTTTCGGTCCATCTGGGCTGGCTGCCGGCGTCGGGCTACGTCAGCCCGTTCGAAAGCCTGTGGGGCAATTTATCGACCCTGATCATGCCGGCCTTCGTGCTGGGCAATGCGATCGCGGCCGTGATCATGCGCCATACCCGCAGCGCCATGCTGCAGGTCATGCGCTCGGACTACGTCCGCACTGCCCGCGCCAAGGGCTTGAGCGAGCGGGTCGTCATCCTGAAGCATGGTCTACGCAATGCGCTGGGGCCGGTCATCACCCTGGGCGCGCTTGAATTCGGCCAGCTCCTGTCCGGGGCCGTATTGACCGAACAGGTCTTCACCATCCCGGGCTTCGGCAAGCTGGTGGTCGATGCCGTGTTCAATCGCGACTATGCGGTCGTTCAGGGCGTCGTGCTGTGCACGGCCAGCTTCTACATCCTGCTCAATCTCGCGGCCGATCTGCTGTATGCCGCGATCAATCCGAGGCTGCGGGCATGACCGACGCGATCGTGCCGGTCCGCGCCGAGACCGATCCGCGCATCCGCGAGCTGAAGCGCTTCCTGTGGCGCCTCGGGCGCCGCAAGACGACGATCGTCGGCGGCGTTTTCGTCGCTTTGTTCCTGGCGCTGGCCATCTTCGCGCCGCTGATCTCGCCCTACGACCCGATCGCCGGGAATTGGGCCACGGTCCGCAAGGCGCCGTCGGCCGCGCATTGGCTGGGGACCGACGAGCTGGGCCGGGACATGCTGGCCCGCATCATCTGGGGCGCTCGCGCCTCGCTGTCGGCCGGCTGCGTCTCGGTCGGCCTGGCGCTGGCGCTGGGCGTGCCCATGGGTCTGGCCGCGGGCTATGCCGGCGGCTGGATCGAGGCGACGCTGATGCGCCTGACCGATGCCATGCTGGCGATCCCGTTCCTGATCCTGGCGATCGCGCTCGCGACATTCCTCGGGCCCAGCCTGACCAATGCCATGATGGCGATCGGCATCTCGGCGACGCCCGTGTTCGTCCGTCTGACGCGCGGCCAGGTCATCGCGGCCAAGGTCGAGGACTATGTCGAAGCCGCCCGCGCGCTCGGCAATCCCCCCCTGCGCATCGCGGTGCGCCATATCCTGCCGAACGTGCTGCCGCCGATCCTGGTTCAAGCCACGCTGACCATCGCGGCAGCGATCATCGCCGAGGCCAGCCTGAGTTTTCTGGGCCTGGGTCAGCAGCCGCCGCAGCCCAGCTGGGGCAGCATGTTGAACGTTGCCAAGGGCTTCCTCAATCAGGCGCCCTGGATGGCACTGTCGCCCGGCGCCGCGATCTTCGTCGTCGTCCTCGCCTTCAACATGCTGGGCGACGGGCTGCGCGACGCGCTCGATCCCCGGGATTGAGGCCCGAGGCGCCGCCGGATCCCTAAAATGCGTGCTGTCCTTTACTGGACATTCATCCGACGCGGGAATAATCGGCATCATGTTCCGCGTCTATGCCTGCATCACTCAGCAACACGACCTGCGCCTCGTAGTGCTGGCCGGTTTGATCTGCCTTTTGGCGAGCTATACCGCCTTCAGCCTGGCCGGACGAGCGGTCGAGGCCTCGCGCCGTTTGCGCTTCGCCTGGATCATCACCGCCGCCGTCGCCTCCGGCAGCGGCGTCTGGGCGACCCATTTCATCGCCATGTTGGCGTTCCAACCGGACCTGCCGGTGACCTATGCGATCGATCGGACCATCCTGTCGATCCTGATCGCCGTCCTGATTTCCGGGCTGGGCCTCGCGGTCGCCATGAGCCCCTGGCGCGCGACCCGCGTTCTGGGCGGCCTGATCATCGGCGCCGGCATCGGCGCCATGCATTATACCGGCATGTCGGCGGTTCATCTGTCCGGCGCGCTGATCTATGACCCGACGCTCGCGACCGCCTCCCTGGTCATCGGCATGGCGATGGCTGCCGTCGCGACCACGATCGGCTTCGCCGGGCACAGCCATTTTCGCCGCGTGGCCGGCGCGCTGCTGCTGACCATCGCGATCTGCGGCCTGCATTTCACCGGCATGGCCGCCGTCCATATCCTGCCCGACAGTGCCGTGGCAGTCCCCGGCGAGGCGATCGCGCCCTTCTGGCTCGCCACCGCGGTGACGGCCGTGACCGTCCTGATTCTGGGCCTGGGCCTCGTCGGCTCGACCGTCGATGAACATCTGACGAGCCGCTCGCGGCTCGAGGCGACGCGCCTCAGGGCGAGCGAGCGGCGCTTCCGTCAATTGGCGGACGCGACGTTCGAAGGCATCATCATCCATGTCGACGGCGAGATCGTCGATGCGAACCAGGCGATGTGCCGCCTGCTGGATCAGCCGATCGACTGGCTGATCGGCCGTCAGGTGACGGAGATCGTGGCGCCGGGCGGCCACGACATGATCCGTCGGCGCATGACGGAACAGAACCTCGAGATGCAGGAAATCGACCTGCGCTACGGCGATCGCGGTTCGATCCCGGTCGAAATCTTCGCCCAAACCATCGATTACGGCAAAGGCACCGCGCGTGTCGTCGCGGTCCGCGACATCCGCGAGCGACGGGCGGCCGAGGCCAAAATCCGCTATATGGCGCATCACGATGCACTGACCGGCCTGCCGAACCGGAGCCTGTTCCATGACCGCCTCGACCAGGCCGTCGCCTTCGCCCGGCGCAACGGCGTCGCGGTGACGGTATTGTGCCTGGATCTGGATCGCTTCAAGACGGTCAATGATCTGACCGGGCATACCGGTGGCGATTTGCTGCTGAAGCAGGTCGCCGACCGGCTCCGGTCCAGCGTCCGCGATCACGATACCGTGGCCCGCCTTAGCGGTGACGAGTTCGCCGTCATCCAGCTGGGCGCCGCTGCCGTCGATTCCGCCAGCGTGCTGGCCGAACGCCTGGTCAAGACGATGGCCCTGCCCTTCGATCTCGACGGGCAACAGATGGTGATCGGTACCAGCATCGGTCTCGCGCTCTTTCCGGGCGATGCCGAATCCGGCGAGGATCTGGTGCGCGCGGCCGACACCGCCCTCTATCGCGCCAAGAGTGCCGGCCGCGGGACCTATCGCTTCTTCGAGGCGGATATGGATGCCCGCCTGCAGGAGCGGCGGCTGCTCGAACGCGACCTGCGCCAGGCTCTCGCCGTCAGCCAGTTCGAGCTGTATTACCAGCCTTTGGTCGGGTGCGGTACGGACGATATCCTGGGATTCGAAGCCCTGGTCCGCTGGCGCCATCCGGAGCGCGGACTGGTCTCGCCGGTTGAATTCATTCCGGTCGCCGAGGAATGCGGGCTGATCATGCCGCTCGGCGAGTGGGTGATGCGCACGGCCTGTGCCGAGGCGGCCGGATGGCAGAACGATAAGCGGATCGCGGTCAATCTCTCGCCGGTCCAGTTCCGCCACGTCGACCTGGCCAAGCAGATCCTGACCATCCTGGGGCAAACCGGCCTGTCGCCGAGCCGGCTCGAGCTCGAAATCACCGAAGGCGTGCTGATGGAGGAAACCGAGCGCACGCTCGCCACGCTGGGCACACTCAAGGCCGCCGGCGTCAGCGTCTCGCTCGACGATTTCGGCACGGGCTATTCCAGCCTCAGCTACCTGCAGCGCTTCGCGTTCGACAAGATCAAGATCGACCGCTCGTTCATCTGGGAGATGGAGCGCAACGCCGATTCCATGGCGATCGTCCGCTCCGTCATCGCGCTCGGCCGCTCGCTCCGCATCACCGTGATCGCCGAGGGCGTGGAGACGGCGGCACAGCTGGCCCTGCTGCAGGATGAAAACTGCGACCAGGTCCAGGGTTTCCTGCTGGGCCGCCCCATGCCGGCCAGGGAGTTGGCCGATCTGGTGACCGCGGCGGCAGAGTAATCCCTAAAGATTGTCGCCCTCCAACGCGGCACACAGCGCATCCGTCACCTGACGCGTCGTGGCCTGGCCGCCCAGATCCGGCGTATGGAGCGAGGGATCGGCGGTCACCCGCTCGATCGCCCGCATCAGCCGCGCCGCGGCCGCCGCCTCGCCCAGATGATCCAGCATCATGACCGCCGACCAGAAGGTGCCGACCGGATTGGCGATGCCCTTGCCCACGATATCGAAGGCCGAGCCATGGATCGGTTCGAACATCGAAGGAAAGGTTCGCTCCGGATTGAGATTGGCGGTCGGCGCGATGCCGAGAGATCCCGCGAGCGCCGCCGCCAGGTCGGACAGCACGTCGGCATGCAGGTTGGTCGCGACCACCGTGTCGATCGACCCCGGCTTCAGCACCATGCGCATGGTCATGGCATCGACCAGCATCTTGTCCCAGGTGACGTCCGGGTAATCCTTCGCCACCTCGGCCGCGATCTCGTCCCACAGCACCATGCCGTGGCGCTGGGCGTTGGACTTGGTCACCACCGTCAGTAGCCGGCGCGGACGCGAGCGGGCCAGATCGAACGCGAAGCGCATGATGCGGGCGACACCGGTGCGGGTGAAGATCGAAACCTCGGTCGCCACCTCCTCGGGCAGGCCGCGATGCGACCGGCCGCCTTGGCCCGCATACTCGCCCTCGGAATTCTCGCGCACGATGACCCAATCGAGATCGCCCTGCTCCACGCCGCGCAGCGGGCTCACGATCCCGGGCAGAATGCGGGTCGGGCGCACGTTGGCATATTGGTCGAACGGCTGGCAGATCGCCAGGCGCAGCCCCCAGAGCGTGACATGATCGGGCACGTCCGGAGCGCCGACCGCGCCGAAATAGATGGCGTCGAAATGCTTCAGCGTCGCCAGCCCGTCGGCCGGCATCATCACGCCGTAGGTTTTGTAATAGTCCGACCCCCAGTCGAAATTCTCGACCTCCAACCGGAAGCCGCCGTCGCGCCGCGCGCAGATCGCCAGCGCCTCCAGCCCGGCGGCGATGACCTCGGTGCCGATCCCGTCCCCCGGAATGGCCGCGATTTTATGCGTGCGCATGGCTCAAGCTTCCCGCTTCGGCGTCACGGCGACATCGCTCAAGCCCCGCGCCGCCAGATTGGCGATCAGCGCCCGCACGCCGAAAGTCCAAGGCGGGATCTGGTCGGTCGGGCGGACCCGATTGACCAGGGCGCCCAGGTGGCGCGAACGGATCACCACGATATCGTCCGGCTTATGGGTGAAACCGCCGCCACCGCCCGCCCGTTCCTGCGTCGGCGCAAACATCGTGCCGAGGAACAGGCAGAAGCCGTCCGGATACTGGTGATGGGCCGAGACGGTCTGGGCGACGATATCGGCCGGATCGCGGCTGATGCGGCTCATGGACGACAAGCCGTCGAGCACGAAGCCGTCGGTGCCCTCGACCCGGAGCGCCACATCGGTCTTGCGGATGTCGTCCAGCGAGAAGCGTTCGTCGAACAGGCGCACGAACGGCCCGATCGCGGTCGAGCCGTTGTTGTCCTTGGCCTTGGACAGCAGCAGCGCGCTGCGCCCCTCGACATCGCGCAGATTGACGTCGTTGCCGAGCGTTGCGCCGACGATCCGGCCCCGGCTCGACGCCAGCAGCACGATTTCCGGTTCCGGATTGTTCCAGGTCGAGGCCGGATGAACGCCGATCTCGGCGCCGAAACCGACCGCCGAAAGCGGCTGCGCCTTGGTGAAGATTTCGGCGTCGGGCCCGATGCCGACTTCCAGATATTGCGACCAGAGCCCGCGGGCGACCAGCGCCGTCTTCAACTGCGCCGCCACCTCCGAGCCCGGCTTGACCGAGCTCAGATCGACGCCGATCTCGGCCGCCAGCGCGCCGCGGATCGCGTCGGCGGCGTTGGGATCGCCCTTCGCCTGCTCCTCGACCACGCGTTCGACCATGCTCGCGGCGAAAGTAACGCCCGCCGCCTTGATCGCCTGGCAGTCGATCGGCGCCAGCAGCCAGGGAGAGCCAGGGTCGCGGGTCGCGGGATCGCTGTTCTTCAGCAGCGCCTCAACCGATCCGAGCCGCTGGCCGCGCCGGGCGGCGCGCAGGAAGCCGACGGGATCCTCCAGTTCGAACAGGGCCGATACGGTTGCGACCGACGCGCTGATGTCGAACACGCCCTCGTCAGCGATCGCGATCACGGCCGGACCACCGGCCGCACCCGGCAGCCAGGCGCGGCCGACCCAGGTGCCCGCGGCAAAATCGTCGGGCGGTGTGTAATGGTCGAATAAACTGGCCACGGCGTCTCTCCCATATCCATTTGTCTGATGATTTTCCCCGAAGCTACCGTGCTTCCCCGGGGGCATGCAACTTGGCTATGCGGCGGCGGAGCCGACACCGACCTTGAATGTGCGCCGCAACAAAGGTATCTGCTGAGAATGTTTGGGGAGTAGTCGCCCAAAGGTCGCACCCCGGCCTTGGGGCGCACGTCAACATTCTCGGAGCCTCGGCCCCGTGGCGTGCGCAGTTTCCGTCCCATTGGCGACGGCGGCTTGACGAGACCAGCAGACCGGATGCGCCCCGTTATGGGTCAGGGACGCCGGAGACCGGCCATGCTGCTTCTCGACCCCGAGAAATATCGTCCATGGCCAGCGCGAAAGAAACCGTCGCGTTCACCTCGATCCTTGCAAGCGCCCTGCTGACGGCGCTGAAGCTGACCGTCGGCCTTTTGACCGGCAGCCTCGGCATCCTGTCGGAGGCGGCCCATTCGGCGCTCGACTGCGCCGGGACCCTGCTGACCTTCATCGCCATCCGCATCGGCGACAAGCCGCCCGACGACGACCACCCTTATGGCCATGGCAAGGTCGAAAGCCTCGCCGCGTTGGCCGAAACCGCGCTGCTGTTCGCGACCAGCGCCTGGATCATCGCGGCCGCGGTCGAACGCCTGATCCATGGCGGCACGGAAGTCGAGGCGAGCTGGACCGCGGTCGGCGTCATGGCCCTGTCGATGGTCGTCGATTTCTTCCGGTCGCGGAAGCTGACCAAGGTCGCGCGCGAAACCAAGAGCCCGGCGCTCGAGGCCGACGCGCTGCATTTCCGCTCGGATATCTACAGCTCAGGCGTGGTCATCCTGGGACTGGGGCTGGTCTATCTGGGCTATCCGCTGGGCGATCCGCTGGCCGCCATCGGCGTTGCGATCTTCGTGCTGCGCGCCGGCTACCGCCTGGGCCGCAAGACGATCGACACGCTGATCGATACGGCACCGGAAGGCATCGACACGGTCGTGCGCAACGCGCTTCGGGACGTTCGCGACGTCAGCCGGATCGAGCGTGTGCGCGGCGGCCCGCGCGGCAGCTCGGTCTTCGTCGATCTGGAGATCTCCGTCGGCCGCACCTTGCCGCTGGAACGGGTCGCCGAGATCAAGGCCGAAGTCACCGAGCGGGTTCAGCGGGACCTGCCCGGCGCCGACATCCTGGTCGTGACCCATCCGCTGGCACTCGACGACGAGACCATCCTCGATCAGGTCCATGTCATCGCCGCGAGCCAGGGCGTGCCGGTCCATCACGTGACGGTGCAACATGTCGAGGAACGCATCTCGGTCAGCTTCGATCTGGAGGTCGACGGACGCCAGAGCATGGCGCAGGCGCACGTGACCGCCTCCACGCTCGAACGCGGCATCCGCCAGGAATTGGGCGACGAGATCGAGGTCGAAAGCCATATCGAGCCCCTGCAGACCGACGCCGTGACCGGCACCGAGCTGCCCTGGTCCGATTTCCGGCGCATGCGCGACGAGATCGAGGCGCTGGCCGATGCCACGCCGCTGCTGATCGATGCCCATGAGATCCGCATTCGTGCGACCGAGGCCGGGCTGTTTCTATCGCTGCATTGCCATGTCCCGCCCGACGCCTCGGTCGAGGACGCCCATGACGCGGTCTCGGCATTGGAGCAGAAGATCCGTCATGCGATCGAGGGCGTGCGGCGTATCATCGTGCACGCGGAACCGCCAGCCGCCGCACAAGTCATAGGTCAAGCATGAGCATCGACTGGGACCGCATCGACCGGTGGAAAACGCTGCTGCAGGACGACGATCTGAGCGAGGTGCGGGATCTGTTCCAGGCCAATGGGGCGCGGGGCCCCTCGATCCAATGGGACCCGGCTGTCGAAAATCTGAAGCTGGCGCCGATGAAATTCACGCTGGATTGCTGGCACAAGGCCGCGACGACCGCCCTGCCGACGACGCAGTTCGTCGATCCGATCAGGCTCGTCCCGGCGTTGGGGTATCTGCTGCTGGTCGATGTCGTCGATGGCGGCCATGACTTTGCCTATCGGCTGTTCGGCAGCCATGTCAGCGCGGTATCCGGCTTCGACATGACCCGCAAGAGGCTGTCGGACCATCCGGCCTCGGCCCATATCCGGGAATTCTCGATAGCGCTGTATCGCGCGGCGATGATCCGGCGCGAGCCGGTCTGGTCACATTATGGACCGGCGATGGCGGTCAGCACCGCGGCCTGGGAACGGATCGTGCTGCCGCTGACCGACGCCGACGGCACGATCTGCCGCTTCCTGGTCGCGACGGTGCCGATCGGCCTTGACGGGAACGCCCTCAAAGGCTGAACCGGGATCGGCCCGCACTTTAGAGCCTGATCCGATCAAGCCTGCTTGGCTTGATCGGTGAATCAGTCTCTAAATATTTGATTTAGATGGCGATTCAGATATGAGGCCGAACAGGCCTCATATCATCGCGCTCTAGGAGAGCGGGGTTCCGGTCGTGGCCTTCGCCCATTCCCGCTTCTTGCGGTAGATGGTCGACGCGTCGATCTCCAGCAGGGCCGCGGCCCGTCCGACGTTGCCGCCGGCTTCCACCAGGGCCGCCTCGATCGCCTCGCGCTCGACCTCGGCCATCGGCCGGATGCCCTGGTTGGGCGCCGCTGCGGCGCCGACCGAAGCGGCGATCGGGCGGGGCGACGAATCGCGCACCACGGCGGGCAGCATGGCCGCCGTGGCGACGCCGCTCGGCGACAGCACCACGACGTTGCGCACCACGTTCGACAATTGCCGCACGTTGCCGGGCCAGGGGTAGGCCATCAGCAAGCGTTCGGCCTCGGGATCGAAGCCGTCGAAGCTCTTGCCCTCTTCCAAGGCGAATTGATTGAGGTAATAGCGCGCGATCAGGATGATGTCGGTGCCGCGTTCGCGCAGCGCCGGCATCGTGATCGGCACCACGTTCAACCGGTAATACAGGTCCTCGCGGAAGCGTCCGGCCCTGATCTCGTCCAGCGGATCACGGTTCGTGGCGCAGACGAAGCGCACGTCGACCTTCTTCAGCGCGTCGCTGCCGACCGGCTGGTAGGTTCCGGTCTGAATGAAGCGCAGCAGCTTCGCCTGCAGCGGCAAGTCCATCTCGCCGATCTCATCCAGAAACATGGTGCCGCCGTCGGCCCGCGAGGCCAGGCCTTCGCGCGCCATATGGGCACCGGTGAAGGCCCCTCTGACGTGGCCGAACAGCTCGCTTTCGACCAGATCGCGCGGCATGGCGCTGCAATTCATCGCGACAAACGGACCATTGGCGCGCGGGCTGCGCCGATGGATCGCCTCGGCCGCCAGCTCCTTGCCGGTGCCGCTCTCTCCGGTCACGAAGATCGCGGCCTTCGAGGGTGCCGCGTCGCGGATCATGCGATAGACGACCTGCATCGCGGGCGAAACGCCGATGAAGCTTTCGAACCCGTCCGACGGGCCTTCCGACGTCAGCGTCCGTTCGATCCGTTTCAGGCGGCGCAGCTCGAGCGCGTTGGTCAACGTCACCTGCAGCCGTTCCGGACTGAACGGCTTCACCAAAAAATCGTAGGCGCCGGCCCGCATGGACTCGACCGCCGAGGAAATGGATCCCCCGGAGGTCACGACGATCACGGGCGCGTCGGAGTCGCTGTCGTGCAGCGTCTGCAGCACCTCGAAACCGTGGCCGTCCGGCAGAATGAGATCCAGCAGCACGACCGAGGGCCGCACCGTCGCGAGCATCGCCCGCGCCTCCGCGACCGTGGCGGCGTGATAGGGCGTTACCCCCGCCCGCTCCAGATAGGCGACGTAGAGACGCGACAGGGTCGGATCGTCCTCGACCAGAAGTACCTTTGGCCGATCGCCGGGCTCGCTCGGCATTGCACTCCTCGGTTTCCGCTTCGTCGCCTCTAGAAATGCGCGCCCGTTCGTGCCTAGGTCAAGCGCCCGCCGTCGACACAACCCTGGTCATCTCGTCGCGGCGCACGTATCGCGTTCAATCTCTGGCAGGAATCACCAATTCCTGACATAGTCCGGATGGTCGTTTCGTCTAGTCTGGCGACGTCTGATTGCCGCTGATTTCGATCGTCCGGGAATGACGTATGGCTGTTCTGCACCTTAAAATCGCGCCAAGGCTTACGATCGGTCTCATGCTTCTCGCCGGGTTGACGGTTCTCGTCGGCTCGATCGCCTTTCTGTCTTTCGCCCACCTGCGCGATGATTTCGATACAATCGCGCAGACCGACCTGCCGGTCATCGGCGCGGCCTCCCAGCTCTCGCAACAGGCTCAGTCGATCGTCGCCTCCGCCCCGGCCCTGGTCGTTGCCGACAGTCAGTTCGGCCGCCGCACGCTGGCGCTCCGCATCGTGGACCAGGTCACCGCACTCGACGAATTCATCAAGCGCCTGAAGGAAAAGGGCATCGGCGGCGACCGGTTCGCCATGCTGACCCAGCTGCGGACCAGCCTGTTCGACAATCTGACCACGCTCGATCACGCCGTGGAAACGAAGCTGGACCTGGACCAGCAGATGCAGCTTGAGGCCGCCCAGCTTGCCGAGCTCGACACGGATCTGAAATCGTTCGAATCGCCGGAAGACAGTCCGACGCGGGTGAGCAGCGCCCGGCTCGGGCGGATGCTGGCGGACAAGGCCGACAAGAGCCGGCTCGACGCCTTCGTCGCCAGCCTCGCGGCGCAGGAGACCGCCGCCCGCGCCTTTCATATCTGGCGCTTCAACGCGGGCCAGACCGTCACGGCCTTGCTGGCCACCAGCACCGTGACCCAGACCGCCACGCTGCTGGGCATGCGCAAGGAGATCGAACGGCGTCTCGATATCGGCGAATGGCTGCTGAGCGACCTGCCGGCCGGCAATCGCGAGCCGGCGGCCGCCTGGCAAAAATCCGTGGCGACGCTGGCGACCGGCGAGAGCGGCCTGCTCGCATCGCGCAGCCGCCTGATCGACACCAACCGGCAGATCCAATCGTCGCTGGCCGCCAACAAGCTGTTCGCCGACCGGTTCGACGCGACGGCGGCCCGGGTATCCTACGACATCGAGCGGGAAATTCTCGATACGAGCCGGGCCGTCTCGGCGCTGACGCAACGGCAGATCCGGTTGATCTTCGCGCTCACGCTGCTGTGCATCGTCGCCGCGGTCGGCATCCTCATCTTCATCCGGCGGAGCGTGATCGACCGGTTGCATCGGCTGCAGGAGGCGATGCGGACCCATGTCGCGGGCGAAGTCGCCGCGATCGACACCCACGGCCATGACGAAATCGCCGACATGGCGCGCGCGCTCGAGTTCTTCGTGAGCGCCATCTCGGAGCGCGAGATCGCACTCGCCGCCAGCGAAAGCCGGCTGCGCTCGGTCACGGCCAACCTGCCCGGCGCGATCCTGCGCCTGTTCGGGCGGGCGGACGGCCCGCTGGTCATCTCCTATATCAGCGAGGGCGTGCGCGAGCTGATCGGCCGGACCCCGGACAGTCTGATCGGCGTCGACGACGGCATTCTCGCGCTGATGGCGCCCGGCGACCGCAGGGCCTTCATCGGCGCCCTCACCCGCTCCGCCGAACGGCACGAGCAAGTGTTCTTCGAATTCCATGCGCCGAATCTGGACGGCTACGAGGGCCAGACCAAATGGCTGCGCTTTCTGTCGTTTCCACGGTCCGGCGACGACGACGAGATGATCTGGGATGGGCTGATCCTGGATTCGACCGAATGGAAGCAGGCCGATCTGGCCAAGCGCGCCTTCGTTTCGACCGTGAGCCACGAATTGCGCACGCCGCTGACCTCGATCCAGGGCTCGCTCGGCCTGGTCGCCGGCGGTGCCATGGGCATCCTGCCCGACGGCGCCAAGCGGCTGGTCGATATCGCCAACAGCAATTGCCAGCGCCTGACGCGGCTGATCAACGATATCCTGGATATCGAGAAGATCGAGCTCGGCCCTATGGAGTTCGATCTCAAGCCCCAGGCGCTGATGCCGCTGCTGCGCCAGGCGGTCGAGGCGAACCGGGGCTACGGCCTGCCGCGCGGCGTCAATCTGAAGCTGATCGAGATCGAGCCCGATCTGGAGATCGAGGTCGATATCGACCGCTTCATCCAGGTCGTCAACAACCTGGTCTCCAACGCGATCAAATATTCGCCCGACGGCGGCCAGGTCGAGGTCGGCGCCCAGCTCGTCCCGGGCGGCGTGCGCATCTTCATCAGCGACCACGGCGACGGCATTCCGGAGGGGTTTCGCGACCGGCTGTTCGCCCGCTTCACCCAGGCCGACAGCTCGGACAAGCGCGCCAAGGGCGGCACCGGCCTTGGCCTGTCGATCGCCAAGGCGATCATCGAACGGTTCGGCGGCCGGATCGGGTTCGAGACCGCCGTCGGACAGGGCACCACCTTCCATTTCGAGCTGCCGGCGGCAACGCTCCGGCACCAGGAGCAAATACCGGCGCCGACCCAGCGCGTGCTGGTTTGCGAGGACGATCCCATGTTCGCCGACCTGATCGGCGACATGATCACGCGGCGCGGGTCGAGCGCCCGGCTGGTCCATACCGCGGCCGCCCTGAAGACGGCGCTGGCCGAGGAGCCGTTCGATGCCCTGATCCTGGATCTGCTGCTGCCGGACGGCGACGGCATCGCGCTGCTGCGGGAATTGCGCGCGGCACCGGAGACCGCGAACCTGCCGGTGATCATCGTATCGGCCCGGGCCGAGGAAGCCCATGCCGAGGTCAACGGCAGCGTGCTGGGCATCCTCGACTGGATCGGCAAGCCGATCAATCCGCATCGCCTGACCCAGGCGCTGGCCGGCGCCATGCGTCCGGTCGGCACCGGCAAGGCCCATATCCTTCATGTCGAGGACGACGAGGATCTGGCCTTGGTCCTGAATCATCTGGTCGGCAGCCGCGCGGAGATGACGAGCGTGCGCACCCAGCGCGAGGCGGCGGCGCTGCTGGATCGGGAACAGTTCGACCTGATCATTCTGGATCTGGGCCTGCCCGACGGCACCGGCTACGAGCTGCTGACGCGCTTGACCGCGCACAAGTTGCACCGTCTGACCCCCGTGCTGATCTTCTCCGCCCAGGCGCCCGATCCCGATCGCACGCGGCAGGTCGCCGACGTACTGTTGAAGTCGCTGACCAGCAACACCCTGCTCCTGGACCATATCGAAGCGCTGCTCGCCGGCAGTCGACACGTCCGCCCCGGTTTGGCAAGTGATCCTGTTCATACTTCCGAAAGCACGGTCCCGGCATGATCGCGGCTCGGTTGTAGATCCCCAGAGGGCGTACTTTGTCTAAAGCACATTGGACGCGGACCCCATCAGCGAGCGGCAGGCCATGAGCGAGCGTTTCCCCCCGCTTGGCCGCATCCTGTATGTCGATGACGAGCCCGATATTCGCGAAGTCGCGAAAATCGCGCTCGAAGTGATGGGCGGATTCACCGTCCATGCCTGCGAATCCGGCGAAATGGCGCTGGCCGAGGCGCCCGGCTTCAAGCCCGATCTCATTCTGCTCGACGTCATGATGCCCAGGATGGACGGGCCCGAGACCTTCGCGGCCCTGCGCCAAATCGACTCGCTCAACGCCGTTCCCATCGTATTTTTTACGGCCAAGGCGCAACGCGCCGAGGTCCAGGCGCTCCTGGAATTGGGCGCGCTCGACGTACTCGCCAAGCCGTTTGATCCGATGACGGTCGCACAGACCGTGTCGGAGATTTGGATGCGTCATCATGGCTGGGACGGTTGAAGACCTGCAGCGCAGGCTTGCGGTCCTGCGCGACCAATTCATCCACGAGCTGCCGCAGCGACTGTCCCGCGTCGGGGCCCTGAAGCCACCGGCCATGGGGCCATGGGGCGACGATGCCGCGGCCGACCTGCGCCTGCTCGCCCACAGCATCAAAGGGTCGGCCGGAACCTTCGGCTTTACCGAACTGTCCGCGCGGGCCGCCCGCCTGGAACGGTTGATCGCCCAGGCGATGGCCCAGGTCGCCGTCGCGTCCGGCGACCAGAAGCGCGCCATCCGCGAAGCGGCGGACGCGCTGACCAGCGCCGGCACGATCGACAGCTCCGCCGTGCAACCCGCCGCCCCGCGCCGCCCCGGCCGCGCGACCAAGACGCTCTATCTGCTGGACGAGGATGCCGCCCGATCGATCGGGCTGATCGAGCAGCTGCGCCAATATGGCTATCATCCCGAAGGCTTCGCGACGGCCGAGGCATTGCTGATCGCGGTCGCCGAGCTGGAGCCGGTCGTGGTGCTGATCGACGGCAGCGCCGAGAAGACGCCGGAGCGGGCGATCGCGGCCGTGACCGCGCTCAACGCCGATCGCGACCCGCCGATCCCGACCGTCCTCCTGGCCGGCTGCGGCGACATCGGCGCCAGGCTCGCCGCCGTGCGCGCCGGCATCGATATTTTCCTGCCCTGGCCGGCCGAGACCTCGGAACTGATCGGGCAATTGGACCAACTGGCCACGCTCGACGACCACGCGCCCTATCGCGTGCTGGTGCTGGGCGCCGATCCGATCGAGGCGAACCGCACCGCGGCCCTGCTCGAAGCCACCGGCATGCACGCGCGGGTCGCGCCGGCGTCCTTGCGCATTCTGGAAGCGCTCGCCGATTTCCCGCCCGACATGCTGCTGATGGACGCGGCCCTGCCCGATTGCACCGGAACGGAGTTGGGCACGGTGATCCGCCAGTTCCCGGCCTGGTCGACCCTGCCGATCCTGTACCTCGCCAGCACCGCCGAGGTCGAACGCCAGTTGGCGTCGACCCATGCCGGCGCCGATGATTTTCTGGCGAAGCCGGTCGCGACCAACCGCCTGCGCGCGGCGGTCGCCTCGCGCGCCGAGCGCCGACGGGCGTTCCATGCGCTGACCGCCCAGGATCCGCTGACCGGCCTCCTGACCCATCGCGCCATCGATCGGCGGATCGAGGCGGAGGTCGCCCGGGCCGACCGGATGGACCGGCCGCTGACCCTCGCGCTCCTGGATATCGACCGGTTCCGTGTCCTGAACCAGCGCCACGGCTACCCGATCGGCGACGGCGTGCTGCGCAGCCTGGCGCTGCTGCTGCGCCGGCGGCTCCGGCGCAGCGACCTCATCGGCCGCTTCGGCGGCGACCGGATCGCGATCCTGCTACCCGAAACGGCACCTGACCTGGCCGAAGAACTGTTCGACCGCATCCGCGTCGCGTTTGCCGGCATGACGCACGGTGGCGACGCGGCGGTCACCGCCAGCTTCAGCACCGGCATCGCCGCCAGCCGGACCGGGCGCACGGCGGCGGAACTGACCCGCGCGGCCGAGCTGACGCTGCTGGAGGCGAAACAGGGCGGCGACGGGGCGATCCGGGTCGAGGGA
>JAQGIC010000120.1 GCA_028288725.1 Rhodospirillales bacterium | reverse complement strand
GCACGGTCGGGCGCAGGATCGGCGGATAGCGCCGCGGGTTGAGCGCGTTGCCGCCGGGATGGTCGAGCGGCAGGCTGAGGCAGAAGGCGATGCCCTCCGTCGCCTCGGCCAGCCCTTGGCGCAGCTTTTCGCGCGTGATCAGGTTGAGCCGGCCCCATTGGTCGTCCGGACCGAAATCGCCCCAGTTCGATCCGTCCGGCCGATGCTTCCAACGCGGATTGGTCATCTCCCGCTTCCTCCCGGTTTTTTTCCAGACTAGTCCCGAGACGGATCCGGCGACCAGCCCTTCCTCACGGCACGCCGACATCCCACGGCGGCGTGCCGTGAAAGGCCGCGACCAGGAAATCGACCATGGCGCGGACCTTGGCGCTCAGGTGCCGGCGGCTCGGATAGACCGCCTGGATATCGATGTCCGGCAAATGATAGCCGGGTAGCACACGGACCAGGCGGCCCGCCGCCAGATCGGCGCCGATCAGAAAACTCGGCTGCCAGATGATGCCGTGACCGGCCAGCGCCGCCGCCCGGGCGGTGTCGCCGTTGTTGGTGTGAAAGGCGCAATTCGCCTTCACGACATGGCCGTGCCCCGCGTCGTCGGTGAAGTGCCATTCGTCGCCGGTCGTGGCATAGGTGTAGCCGACGCAGGTATGCCGGGCGAGTTCGGCCGGCACCGCGGGCTCGCCATGGCGCGCGAGATAGGCCGGGGCGGCGCAAAGAAGGTTGCGCGAGGTGGCGAGCTTGCGCGCGACATGCGCGGTCGACCCGCCGCGCGAGATGCGGATGGCGAGGTCATAACCCTCCTCGACGATATCGACGACCCGGTCGATCAGCGCCACCTCCAGCTCGACCTCCGGATATTTCTCCAGGAATTTCGGCCAGAGCGGCGCCAAGTGCAGCACGCCGAAGCTCAAGGGCGCGTTGATCTTGAGCCGCCCCCTCGGCCGCAGCGCGGAGGCAGAGACCAGCGCCTCGGTCTCGGCCACCTCGTCCAGGATCGATCGGATGCGCTCATAGAGCGCCTCGCCGCTCTCGGTCAGCGAGAGTTTGCGGGAACTCCGGTTCAGCAGGCGGGTGCCCAGATGGGCCTCCAGCTCGTTCACATAGCGGGTGACATTGGCCGGCGAAGTATCGAGCGCATCGGCCGCGCGGGTGAAGCTGCCGCGGGCGACCACGGTGGCGAAGACTTCGAACGCGCGCAACCGGTCCATAGGAGCCTCGATTATTCATGAAAGCTGAACGATTAAAGCGGATCCCCCGCGTTACTGAAAGGGTCGATGAAGATGAACCCGCACGGTATCTGACGCGTTAACCATGTCGGGCAGTCGCACGGGTCGGAGGGAGATATGGTCGGAGGGCGTGGAATCCTGGTCGGTGCGGCGCCATGACAGGCCGTCCCTCGCTGCGCCTGCCGCGCGACTCGCTGGCGGATCAGTATCTCGCGACACCCGATCCCTGGGGTTTCGTCACCAGCGGCTACGAGCGGCAGAAATACGATCTCGTCCTGTCGGCGATCGGCGGCCCGCATCGCAACGCGATCGAGGTCGGTTGTTCGGTCGGCGTCTTCACCCAGCGGCTGGCCCTGCGGTGCGGGCACCTGTTGGCGGTCGACGTCGCCGAGACGGCGCTCGACGCCGCGCGCCGCCGCTGCGGCGACTTGGCCATGGTCGAATTCCGCCAAGCCATCTTCCCCGGCGATCTGCCCGACGATCGCTTCGATCTCGTGGTGCTGGCCGAGGCCGGGTATTACTGGCCCCTGCCCGATCTGGAGCTGTTTCTGGCCTGGCTGCGCCGCTCGCTGACGCCGGACGGGCAGTTCGTCCTGGTCCACTGGACCGGCGGCACGGACTATCCGCTGACCGGCGATCAGGTCCATGACCATGTCGCGGCCAAGACGCATGACTATCTGCGTTCGACCCATAAGAGTTTCGAGGATTTCTACCGGCTCGACGTCTTCGCCGGGTCGGCGCGGCCGATCGCGTGAGACGGCGCGCGGCTTGGCCCGGTTGCTCGACATCTAAGTATTTGGCATAGAGGGCCGCGTCTCCGGCAGTGCCGCCCAGACCAGAACCGCGCCCAGGGCGCCGATGATCGCGAAGCTGAGAAACGCGGCCGCGTCGCCGAAATGGTCGGCGGTCCAGCCGGCCAGCGTCGTGCTGACCGTAGCGCCGATGCCGATGGCGAAGCCGACCAGGCCCAGGCACAGGTTGAAATGGCCGGAGCGGCCGGCGATGTCGCTGGTCACCAGCGGCACCATCACGCCGACGCAGGCCCCGGCGATACCGTCGAACGCCTGGATCGCGACGACCAGCACCGGCTGGGTGACCCAGGCGAACAGAGCCGCCCGCACGGCGAGCGCGACGAACGCCACCAGGACGACGATCCGCCGGCCATATTTGTCGGCGATGCGCCCGACCGTCGGCGACAGCAGAGCCACCAGGATCTGCGGAAACACGATGCAGGCGGCGATGAACAGGTTCGCCTCCCCGGTCGCCCGCTTGGTGAGCGCACTGCTGGCGAGCGGCAGCAGCGCCGCATTGGCGAGCGTGAACAGCGCCGCGCAGAGCGCGAACATCAGCAGGCGCCGATCGGACAGCAGCCGTCGCATGGTGACGGTCCGGGCGGTCTGGGGCGCGGACGCGGCCGGTGCGACGATCGCCGGACGCGCCGCGGCCTCGAACCGGGCAAGCGGGATCAGCGAGCCCAATGCCGGCACGGTCAGGGCCGCGGTCAGGAAAAACACGAAACGTTCCGGCAGATAGTAGCCGCAGGCGCCCATCAGCAGCGCGCCGACGCCGTTGCCGATCGAAGCGAAACGGGCGTTGCGGCCGAGCCGGGCCCCCATCGACGACGCGCCGGCGATCACCAGGCTGAGCGCCGCGATCGCCGGCCCCAGCGTGCAGCTGGAAAAGCCGTGCAGGATCTCGGCCAGATAGATCGACAACGTCGTCGGCCAGAGCGCGAACAGCAGCGCGCTGCCGGCGAAGGCCAGGACGCTGAACAGCGCGACCAGTGTCTTGCGGCGGATGGCGTCGACCAGGGCGCCGGCCGGCACCTGGCTGGCCATGGCGGTGACCGTGCCGATGCTGAGTGCCACGCCCACGGCGGTCTGGGTCCAACCCTGGCTGGTCAGGAACACGGCGATGAACGGGCCGAATCCGGTCTGGATATTGGCGACGAACAGGTTCAATCCGTCGAGGCCATAGGCGGCATGGGCGTGGCTTGCGTCGACGGCGACGGGGGTCGACGACCTATCGAGCGGCATCGGGACCGGACGGGGGCGGTCCGACCATCACCGGCGGCTGGGCGCTGTCCTTATATTCCGGCGCGGCCTGGACGTCCGCCTTGCCCAGACTGAGCGCGATCGGCGCATCCGGTTTGTCCGGAACGAAGCGGACGAGCCGCCAATCGATGGCGATCTTGCGACTGCCCACGCCCAGGAAGCCGCCGAAATCGATCACGATCGATTTGATCTGGGCGTCGCGGTCCAGCAACAGATCGGTGACCCGCCCCATATCCTCGCCGACCGGACCCAGCACCTTCTTGCCCAGCACCGTGATCGCGCTGTCCTTGGGAATCGGCTCCAGATTCTTCGGCGGCTGCGCCACATCCTTGGGCGGTTCCTTGGGCGGTTCCTTCGGGGCGTCCTGCTGGGCTTCTGGTGGCGGCACGGCAGCGGGTGGTGCTGGCGACGCGTCCGGCGGTATCGGGCTCGCTGGCGACGCGTCCGTCGGTATCGGGTTCGCTGGTGTCGGGTTCGAGGGCGCATCCACCGCCTCGGTCGCCGGCGTCACCTCGTCGGCCCTGGCGATACCGCCGAGGCCGAGCGCCACCACCAGCAGGACGGCCGTCCGGCGGCCGTTCATTTGCGCTTTTCCTCGCTGGCGAGCTGCCGCCCGTACATGCGGCTGTAGGGGCCGTTGCGCCGCAGCAGATCCTGGGGCGGCCCGTCCTCGATGATGCGTCCGCGATCCAGCACGACGATCCGGTCGAAGGAATGCAGCGTCGACAGGCGGTGGGCGATGGCGATCACGGTGCGGTTCTTCACGAGCCGCATCAGGGCCTCCTGGATCGCCTGCTCCGATTCCGTGTCGAGCGCCGAGGTCGCCTCGTCGAGCAGGATGATCGGCGCGTCGCGCAGAAAGGCGCGGGCGATCGCCAGCCGCTGGCGCTGGCCGCCGGACAGCTTCAGTCCGCGTTCGCCGACGATCGTGTCGAAGCCTTGCGGCAGCGCTCGGATGAATTCGGTGCAATGCGCCGCCTCGGCCGCCCGATAGACCTCGTCGTCGCTCGCGTCGGGCTTGCCGTAGCGCAGATTTTCCAGCGCCGATCGGTGAAACAGCGAGATGTCCTGCTGCACGACGGCGACCGACTGGCGCAGGCTTTCCTGGGTGACGTGGCTGATGTCCTGCTCGTCGATCAGCACGCGGCCGTCGATCGGATCATAGTGCCGCTGCAGCAACGCCAGAATGGTCGATTTACCGGCACCGGAGCGGCCGACCAGCCCGACCTTCTGCCCGGCCGGCACGTGCAGATCGAAATTCCGCAGCACCGGCGCGCCGCTCGGATAATCGAACGCGACCCGCTCGAACGTCACGCCACCGCCCAGATTGATCAGCGGCTGCGCGTCGGGATGGTCCTGCATCTCGTGCGGCAGGCCCAACACCTCGATCGCCTCGCCCAGCTTGGCGAAATGCTGAATCAGCTCGACCAATGCCATCGCCAGATCGCGCGACGCATGCAGCACGGTGAAGCCCAATGTGGTCGTCAGCACCACGTCGCCGGTCGAGATCTGCCTGAGCCGCCACAGCTGCACCGCCCAGACGAGCACGCCCGCCGTGACGACGAAGACCGAGAAGGCGTGGAACAGCCGCAGCCGCTCGAGCGAGCGCAGGCTGGCGCGCTGCGCCGACATCTCTCCCTCGATCTTTTGCGACAGCCGGTCCTGTTCCCGCTTCGCCGCCCCGAAGGCGCGCACCAGGCTCATGTTGCTGACCACGTCGGTGATATCGCCGCTGACCGCCGCCGCGCGCCCGGCGAAGCGGGCATGCAGATCGTGGCCGCTCGCCGCCAGCTTGGCGATGATGGCGGCCAGGACGGCAACGATCGCCAACAGCACGACGGTCATCTGCCAGTTGATCGTGCTCAGCAGCGCGATGCTGCTGAGCACCGCCGTGCCGGGCGGTATCGTCGTCCAGGTTAGCGAGTTCTCGATGATCCAGGCGGTGTTGGCGGCGGTCGAGATCCGACCGGCGAGCGCGCCCGGAAACTGGTCGGAGAAATAGCGCGTGCCATGGCCGGACAGATGATCGAACAGATCCAGGCGCAGATCGCCACCGACCGCGACGAAGGCGAAAGTCGCGACCCAACCGGCCAGGCGCCACAGCAGGTTGTCGCCGGCGACCAGCGCCAGCAGAACCGCGACGGCGCCCCAGAGCTGCGTGTCGCCCACGTTCCGATCGCTCAGGGCATCGACCAGATTCTTGACGCCATATTGCGCGCCGATCGCGCAGCCGACGGCGGCGAACACGGCGAGCAGCACGGTCATATGGCTGCCGAGGCGACGGCCGACATAGTGCAGCAGGAACCGGGCCGGCCCCCGCGAGGCATAACGCGGTAGAGACATGCTTTCCTTCACCCTCATGCGTCGACGGCCGAAAGTGCGGAGGCCCGGATAATCGTTCAGTTGATGATGACCACTTCGACGGCGCCGGCGCGGCGCAGGACATGGAGTGCGACGTCCCGGTCCCGCCGTTCCAGCTTGATATCCACCTCGGCGTCGCCCAGGCGAAGGTTCGAGATCCGGCACTCGTCCATCCAGCCCGGCAAGACCGGCCGGGTCAGCCTGATCTGGCGGGCCGCCGGATCGAACGACAGGCCCAGGAGCGCGCCCATAAGACCGAACACGGTCGCGGACGACCAGGCCTGGGGGATGCAGGCGACCGGATAGGCGGTCGGCGCGGAACCGGCGCGGCGGTCGAAGCCGCAGAACAGCTCGGGCAGCCGATGGTCGGCCATGAACAGGGAGGCATCGAACATCCCGGTCATGAGTTTCAGCAACGGCTCGCGCAACCCATAGCGGGCGAAGCCCATGCCGATCAGCGCGTTGTCGTGCGGCCAGACCGAGCCATTGTGATAGGACATCGGGTTGTAGCGGGCCTCGGTGCCCTCGACCGTCCGGATACCCCAGTCCGAGAACGAGGGCGGCGACACCAAGCGTGCCGCGACCTTCGCCGCCCGGTCGGCCGAGGCCAACCCGCCCATCAGCACATGGCCGGCGTTGGATGCCGCGACCCGGCAGGGCTGCTTCTCGCCGTCGAGCGCCAGGGCATAGGTGCCGAGATCGTCCAGCCAGAAGGCCTGGTCGAACCGCCGGGCCAGCCGCGCGGCGGTTTCCGTCAACACCGCCGCGCGATCCGGCTCGCCGAGTTGCCCCGCCAGCTCGGCCGCGCCCAGATAGGCGGCATAGGCATAGGCCTGCACCTCAGCCAGCGCGATCGGCGCTTCGGCGAGGCGGCCATCGGCATGGAAGATCGAATCGCTGCTGTCCTTCCAACCCTGATTGATCAGGCCGTTCAGCGATTTGCGGTCGTAGGCGAGAAAGCCGTCGGCGTCATGGGCAGCGGTTTCCGCCATCCAGCCGAGCGCCGCCCGGATCTGCGGCCAGATCGAGCGGATGAGCTCCAGGTCGCCGGTCCGGCGCCAATAAGCGGCGGCGAGCATGACGAACAGGGGGGTGGAATCGACGCCGCCATAATAGAGCGCGAATGGCACTTCGCCCAGGATCGCCATTTCGCCCTTGCGGGTTTCATGCAGAATCTTGCCCGGCTCCGCATCGGCCTTCGGATCGAGCTTGGTCGCCTGATTGGCCGCGAGAAATCGCAACGTGCCCGCGGCCAGCGCCGGATCGAGCCACAGGCATTGCAGCGCCGTGATGATGGCGTCGCGGCCGAAGGCGGTCGAGAACCACGGGATGCCCGCATAGGGGTACGACCCCTGCGGCGTCTCGGTTACCAGCATCTCGATATCGGCACGGGAGCGACTGACCCAGTCGTTGAAGCTCTCGTTGCTGCTGAAGATCTGCGCGACCTGGAGCCGACGATCCTCGGCACGCGCCATCGCCGCCGCGATGACCTGTTCACGCTTGGGCGTGTCCGGCGCATGGCCGTCGCGCAGGCATTGGACCGAGATCTGGATCGTCCGCGTCTCCAGCGGCGCCAGGCGAAGCTGCCAGCCGGCGCGGCGCCGGTTGGTCATCTCGGGCATCGGATCGAACCTCAGGCGCGTGCGCCGGACGATGCCGTCCAGCCCGCGATAGGCCAGCACGGTGCCGTCCGGCTGGACCTCGTCCGGCAGCATGTCGCCGCGCTGGTCCCGGGTGGAGCCGCGGACCTCGAAGATATCGACGAAATCGGCGGCGAAATTGACTTCCAGTCGGAAATCGATCGGCCGAGGCCCGAAATTGCGCACGACCAGGGTTTGGAACAACGCGTCCTTGCCGAGCATGGTCGTGCTCAGGATATGGACCATGTCGCGCGGCATTGCCAAGCCGTCGGGGGCGACGAGATCCGGATTGGTCAAGTCGGCCGACAAGGCGGTGTTGTCTTCGGTCACGAACGAGGACAACAGCAGCGGACGCATGTCGTTGATGGTCAGCAGCAGCTGCGCCAGGTAGCGCGTATCCTGGAAGAACAGCCCCTGGGCCCCGGGTCCGGTCGCCTGGGCATTGCCGAAATCGTCGAGCACCGCGAAGGCGTCGCCCTGCTTCAGCACCCGCGGCCGTTGCGTCGCCACCGCGGCCGCCGCCGAAATATAATAGGGCGAGATTTCTTCCTGCGCGCCCGCTGCAGTCAATTGTGCCATCAGGCCAGCTTGAGTTGGGCGGGTTGACGCAGCGCGATCAGCCGATGATAGACCCGCACGTAATCCTCGGCCATGCGGCGCCCGGTGAAGCGGTCGTCGAACGCCTGGCGTACTTTGACCCGATCGAGTGTGGCCAAGCGGCGGACGGCCGCGACCGCCTGCTCCTCGGTCTCGACGATGAAGCCGGACACGCCGTCCTCCAGCACCTCGGGTACCGAGCCGCACCGCATCGCGATCACCGGCGTGCCGCAGGCCATCGCCTCGATCATGGCGAGCCCGAACGGCTCGCGCCAGGCGATCGGAAACAGCAATCCTGCGGCATTGCCCAGGAAATCGGCCTTCTGCATCTCGTTGATCTCGCCGATATATTCGACATGCGGCAGCGCGAGCAGCGGCTCGATCTTCTCCTGGAAATAAGCGCGATCGACATTGTCGATCTTGGCTGCGATCTTGATGTTCATGCCGGCGGCGCCGGCGATGCGGATCGCGGCATCAGGCGCCTTTTCCGGCGAGATGCGGCCGATGAAGGCGAGATAGTCCCCGTTGCCGGGCCCCGCCTTCAGCAGATCATGCGGCAGGCCGTGATAGATCGTCTCGACGTAATTCGCGATCGGCATCGGCTCGCGCTGAGAATCGGAAATCGACACGACCGGCACGTGGGCGAACACTTCGTAGAGCCGGCGCAGTTCGGGCAGATCAAGGCGCCCGTGCAGCGTGGTGACGAACGGCACGTCGATCCGCTGCAGCATCGGATAGCCCAGATAGTCGATGTGCAGATGGATGATGTCGAACTCTTCCGCCCGGCGCGCCAGCGTCTCCAGCAGGATGATGTGCGGCGCCAGATAATCCTTCATGCCGGCATCGAGCCGGAGGGCATGCGGCCACACCGGCTCCAGCGTCGCCTTGGTCCGGCTGTCGCCGCTCGCGAACAAAGTGACCTCATGTCCCAGTTCGACCAGCTCGTCGGTCAGGTAGGCGACAATCCGCTCGGTCCCGCCATAGAGCTTGGGCGGCACCGCTTCCATCAGCGAGGAAACCTGGGCGATCTTCATGAGCAACCTACCGGCAATCTGTGGGAAAAGTCGGATGAGCAGACCGTCGGGGCGATCCCAACCTAAGTAGGACACCCTAATGTGCCGTTCGGTTCCGTGACTTTTGCTGCGCCGCGGTGGCGCACCTTACCTGGGCACGCCGCCGGATCTCTCCACGGGAAATTGTTCGCCCGGCTCGCCTTGAGTGCGTCAGGCCGTGGGCGACAGCACGTCCGTGAGCGCGCTCAGCACCGCCCCCGCCCGATAGGGTTTGGTCACGGTCGGGCTGTTCTTGAAGCGTGACGGCAGCCCGCCGGCGCCGTAACCGGTGACGAAGACGAAAGGAATGTTCCGCGCCGTCAGGGCATCGGCGACCGGAAAAACCTGCTCGCCATGCAGATTGATGTCGAGCAGGGCCGCGTCGATCGGGTCCTGCTCCGCCGATTTCAGGGCCTGGGCAAGCCGACCGAACGGACCGACGACCTCGCAGCTCGCATCGCCGAGCAAGGTTTCGACCACCATCGCGATCAGCATCTCGTCCTCGACGACCAGAATGCGGGAGCCGGCAAGCCCGCTCACGATGGGATCGCCTCGCCGGCGTCCGTGGCGCTCAGCTCCGAAAGCGGCACCTTGACCAGAACCTTGACGCCGTCCGGGGCGAATTCGATGGACGTCTCTCCATCCATTTCATAATTGACCGCGCGCTCGATCAGCTCCGACCCGAAGCCTCTGTGACGAGGTTGCTTGACCGGCGGGCCGCCGGTCTCCCGCCATTCGAGCACCATGACGCCGTCATCCCGGCGCCATTCGACGGCGACGGTCCCGTCGGGCAGCGACAGGGCGCCGTGTTTGGCGGCGTTGATCGACAACTCGTGGATGACCAGCCCCAGCGCCAGGGCCGCCTTGGGGTGCAACAGGATCTGCGGGCCCTCGATCCGGGCCTGCTCCGGATCTTTCAGATGCGGCTCGATCTGCGGCATGACGATATCACGCAAGGGAACGTGCCCCCAATCGACCCGCGACAACGGCTCATAGGCGCCGGCCAGCGCGTGCAATCGCCCGAGGAAGGTTTCGGCGAACGGCTGCAGCTCCGGCGTCTGGGCTATGGTCTTGGTCGCGATGCCGATCACGACCGCCAGCATGTTGCGGACCCGATGGTTCAGTTCCGCGATCAGCAGCCGCTGGTGCGCTTCGGAGGCAACGATGCTGGTGATGTCGATGAAGGTCACCAACAGCCCATCGATCGAATCGTCGGAAGCCCGATAGGGCAGCAAGCGCATCACGTAGTGCCGCACGCCGTCATCGGCGGTCAGGCGGCGCTCCACGGGCTGGCGCGACTGCAGCACCGCTTGCAATTCCCGACGCAGATTGACCGCGTCGAGCCGGCTCGCAATGTCGGTCAGCGGACGGCCGCAATCGCTCGGGATCAGATTGAAGATCTCGGTGACGGCCGGTGTGAAACTGCGGATGACGAGATGCCGGTCGAGGAAAACCGTCGCGATCTGCGTACTTTCGAACAGGTTCTTCAGATCGCTGTTGGCCTCGTCCAGCGCCTCGATCTTGCGATTGAGCTCTCCGTTGACCGTCAGGATTTCCTCATTCAGCGACTGGAGTTCCTCCTTGGAGCTTTCCAGCTCCTCGTTGGTCGACTGGACCTCCTCGTTGCCCGAGACCAGTTCCTCGATCGCCGTTTCATATTCCTCGATCGTCACCTGCAGCCGATCGCGATGCTCGTTCAGCTCGCGCTCTAGGCGGGTGATCGTCACATCATGCTGTTCCGGCGGCCGCTGAGGCTTGAACGCCTCGGCGGCGACCGGCGCGCCGACATCGACGAACAGCACCAGGAACAGCAGTTCGTTATCAGGCCGAACCAACGGATCGATCTTGAGCGTGACGAGTTGGAGCCGGTCATCGATCTCGACGGTAATCCGCTCGCGCATGGCGGACCGACGCGTCTCGTTCGCCTCGCGGAGCGCCATCCGCAATTCCAGCCGCAGCCCCTTGCGGGCCACGGCCAGGATCTGCCGGTTGGGCATGCCGGCGGCAGCCTCGAGATATTTTCCGGTGCCTGCGGAGTAATAGACGATGTCGTGGTCCCGGTTGACGACAACGTAGGCCGGCGTGTGGTGCTCCAGCAGATGGTTCTCGGCGGTCTGCCGCAGATTGAGGCTGCCGGCATTCGAATGACGATGCGGATCCGGCCGGGTGACGGAAGCCAGGCCGGGAATGCGCAGAGGCAGCGGCGGACGCCGCGGAAGATGGTCGCGGCGCCGAAAGATCCGGTGCTTCTTGTCGATCGGTGCGAACAGGTCGGCATGCTGGGTCACGTTTTCGGACAGGCCGAAAAACAGAAACCCGTTTGGCTGCAGCGCATAATGGAAGATCGGGATGACCTGGTTCTGAAGGTCCGCGCTGAAATAGATCAGCAGATTGCGGCAGGATACCAGGTCGAGCCGCGAGAACGGCGGATCCCGGATCAGGCTGTGGGCGGAAAAGACGCAGAGATCGCGCACCTCCTTCGCGATCACCCGGCTCGGCCCATCGCCGGTGAAGAACCGGCGCGCGCGCTCCGGTGTCACCGCCTTCAGCAAAGCGTTGGGATAGCGGCCGGTGCGGGCGATGCTCAACGCCGTTTCATCGATATCGGTGCCGAACACCTGAACTTTGGGCACACCCGGCAGGCCATCCATATGCTCGCGCATCAGGATCGCGATCGAATAGGCCTCCTCGCCGGTGGCGCAGCCCGGAACCCACACCCGGACGGTGTCGTCGGCGCCCTTGCCTTCGAACAGATGCGGGATGACCTCGTCCGAGAGTGCTGCGAAGGCTGCGGCATCGCGGAAGAAATCGGTCACGCTGATCAGCAGGTCGCGGAACAGCATCTGGGCTTCGTTCCCATCCTGCCGCAGATGCTCGACATAGGAACCGACCTGCTTCAGCTGAAGCACCTGCATGCGCCGCTGTACCCGGCGCAGGAAGGCCTTGTCCTTATACCCGGCGAAATCATGGCCGAGCCGATTGCGCAGAAGCTTGTAGATCGCGTCCTTGGCCGTTTCGATCTCCGATATGGTCTCGCCGGTGTTCTCTTCGCGCAGGTCCTTGCCGTAGGTCGCCAGCTTCGCTGCCATGGCTTCGACCGACAGCACCAGATCGACCATGCCGCTGCCGATCGCACTGAGCGGCATGCTTGCATGCCTGGGACTGGTATGATCGGAGCCCTGGGCAAGCGTCAAACCGCCGCACTCCTTGATCGCCTTGGCCCCCAGCGTGCCGTCGCTGCCGCCGCCGGACAGCACGATGCCTATCGCCCGCACGCCCTGATCGTCGGCCAGCGCGCTGAAGAAGGTGTCGATCGGATTGCGGACGCGCACGCCAGGAGGCAGGCCGCCCATGCGCAATCTCCCCTGCTCTATCGTCAGGCTCGCTTCATGCGGCAGGACATAGACGCGATTGGGCTCGATCGTCTGGCCATCCTCGATGATGGCGACCGAGAGGGCGGTGTGGCGCGCGAGAATTTCGCCCAGCATGCTTTCGTGACCGGGGGGCAGATGGGTCACGACGACGAACGCCATGCCGATCTCGACCGTCATCGGCGCGAACAGCGCGACCAGTGCTTCGATTCCGCCGGCCGATGCGCCGACGCCAGCGATCGGAAAGATCTTGCTAGCGGACACGCGGTGCCTCCCCGTTCTAGCTGCGACTATAAACACAGGATCGCTATCGTTTACCGTGTGAAGCACAGTCTAAACAATTCGGCCGTCAGGTTAGTCTCATGACACCTAAACCGCAAACGGATCATTAGCTTGCGGCGGGCTGACACCACCAAAAGTCGTAAAATCACATGGGAGTTCCCCCGACGGCTGCGAAGTCCTTTGGAACCGAGCGGTATCCCTCCTGATTGAGACTGAAACGGGCGGCCGGATTGGAAAACATGCTCATGCGAACGTCAGGGACCCTCGACGCATCGGCTCCGGCCGGATGAGCAGTCTATTCCACGACTATGTCATGCCGCTGATCCGCGAGCATGGCGTGTTGGCGGTCGGCGGCATTACCATGATCGAAAGCATGGGCATTCCGGCCCCCGGCGAAAGCGCCGTCATCGCGGCGGCGCTCTATGCCGCGACCACCCACCAGTTCGGCATCGTCCCGCTGGTCGCCTCGGCCGCGGCCGGCGCCATCATCGGCGACAATATCGGGTATCTGATCGGCCGCCGCTTCGGCTTTCGGCTGCTTCGCCGGTATGGCGCCAAGATCGGATTGACGGCGCCGCGCATCAAACTCGGCCGCTATCTGTTTCAGCGCTACGGCGGCAAGGTCGTCTTCTTCGGCCGCTTCGTCGCCGTGCTACGGACCTTTACGGCCCTGCTCGCCGGCGCCAACCAGATGGAGTGGCGGCGCTTCCTGGTGGCCAACGCGCTGGGCGGGATTTTCTGGGCGTCGCTCTATGGCTTCGGCGCCTATGCGCTGGGCCATGAGGTTCGCACATTGGAAGGTCCGCTGGCGATCGGGTTCGCGGCCGTGGCCGCTGGCGCGATCGGCGCCTCGATCTTCCTGCTGCGCCGCCACGAAGCCCGGCTGCAGCAGGAGGCGGAGCGGGCCATTCCCGACTGATGGGAATGGGCTGGAACCCCGGCGCTTCGGATGGGTTCTGATACCCCATCCTTCGAGTGTCGGAAGCCGGCTCATGGACACGATGCCATTGGTGGCGGATTGGCGCGATCTGGCGCTTCGCCTGGGACTGACCGTCGTCGCCGGTCTGCTCATCGGCTTCAATCGCGGAGAACACGGTCACGCGGCCGGCCTGCGCACGACCTTGCTGGTGGCCCTGGCCGCCGCCATCGCGATGATCCAGATGAACCTGCTGTTGCGGTTGACCGGCAAGACGCCGGATAGTTTCGTCAATGCCGATCCGATGCGCCTGCCCCTCGGTATCCTGTCCGGCATCGGCTTTATCGGCGCCGGCGCGATTCTGCGGCGCGGCGATATGGTCCATGGCGTCACGACCGCGGCGACGCTCTGGATCACGACGGTGATCGGCCTGTGTTTCGGCGGCGGGCAGCTCGCTCTGGGCGTCACCGGGCTCGTGCTCATCCTGCTCGCCCTCTGGGTGCTGAAATGGGCCGAAGCGCGCATGCCCCAGGAACAGCACGCCACCCTCGCCGTGACGCTGGAGGCCGACGAGCCGTCGATACCGGCCATCGTCGATCAGCTGAAACGCGCAGGCTATAAATCGAAGATCGACATGATGGAGATCGACGAGGCCGGTCGCCAACATATCGACCTCGAGCTGAGCCGGCATGGACGGTCGAACGAGCAGCAGGCGCCGATGCCGATCGAGGCTCTGGCGAACCTGCCGGGCGTGGTCGCGCTGAAATGGTCGTCGCACGCGGCACCCCCGGTTTAAGGATCGGAAAGGGCCCGCCCCGTGTTTGAGCCGGTCAGAGACCAGCGCCGAAGGCAACACCCTCGGGGCGGTAGTTCGCGCCAATAACATCCGAGCCTGGTTCGATTACCCGTAGTCGAACCAGGCTCTAGGAGATCGGACATGGAAAAGTCGCGTCAGCAGCATACCGGCAATCACCCGCAGCCGGGCGCCAAGGATGCCGGCGGTGCCGACCGCTTCGGCGGAACGCGCGCGGGCGCGGAGAATGTCGAACCGAGCCAGACCGGCGGGACGACCCGATCGCCGGCGGATGCCGATATCGACCGGGTCGGCGGCATTCGCCCCGGCCGGGGCAAGAAGACGAGCGAGGCCGGCGGCGTCGCATAAAGATGGCGATCGTCGCCAGCTACAATATCCATAGCTGCGTCGGCCGAGACCGAATCATGGCACCAGATCGCATCGTGGCGGTCATCCGCGAACTCGACGCCGATGTGCTGGCGCTGCAGGAAGTGGAGGCGCAACATCGCTTCGGCGCCCTCGACCAATGGGCCTATCTGGCCGAGACGCTGGGCTATTTTTGCACCTTGGGCATCAGCCTGCGCACCCAGCGGCGCAGCTATGGCAATGCGCTGCTGTCGCGCCGCCCAGCCATCAATGTGCGCCTGCACGATCTCAGCGTCGATCGGCACGAACCGCGCGGCGCGATCGACATAGATCTCGAGATGGAGGAACGGCGGCCATTGCGGGTGATCAGCACCCATCTGGGTCTGCGGGGGCCGGAGCGCCGTCGGCAGATCGACGCGCTGATGACGATCCTGGCGACGGAGCCCGGCGAAACCACGGTGCTGCTCGGCGATTTCAACGAATGGCGGCCCGGATCGCGCAACCTTAGGATCTTGCGCAAACTGTTTCACCCGGCGCCGGCCCCGCCGACCTTCCCGGCACGAAGCCCCCTCTTCGCGCTCGATCGCATTCTGGCAACCGGCGCCGCCGCGTTGGTCGACGTGCGGTCGCACGGATCGCCGCTCGCCCGCATCGCGTCCGACCATCTGCCGGTCCGCGCGCTACTGCAGTGGAAGACCGCGTGATGCGGGTGAACTGGCGCCGCTGGAGCACGATCGCGACCTGTCTTTTGGCGCTGGTGGCGCTCGGCATCGTCGCGCTTGTGCTGCGGCAGTTCACCTGGGCCCAGATCGCGTCGTCGCTCGCCGGGATCAGGCCCTGGCGCTTCGCGGCGGCCGGCCTCTGCACCGCCGCCAGCTACGCGGTGCTGACCGGATTCGACTGGCTGGGTGTCGCCTATGCCGGCGGCAGCGTGCCGTATCGGCGCGTGGCGCTCGCCTCGTTCCTCAGCGTGTCGATCGGCCATACGGTCGGGTTCGCGCCCTTGAGCAGCGGGGCGATCCGCTATCGCTATTATGCCGAGAACGGCCTCGATCCGGGCCAGATCGGCGTGGTCGTCGTCCTGTCGGCGGTCACGGTGGCGTTGGGAGAGGCCTCGCTCGGCGGACTGGCGCTGCTGACGCAGCCGGGCCTGACCGGAAAGCTGCTGCACCTGTCCGCGCCGACCATCCTGGCGGCCGGCATCGGCTGCCTGGCTGCGCCGGCAGCGTACCTGACCCTGGCGGCGACAGTGCGCGGCAGTTTCAAGATCCACCCCTGGCCGTTCCGCCTCCGCCTGCCGACGCCCGGCATCGCGGCGGCGCAGATCGGGCTGGGCCTGCTGAACTATATCCTGGTCGCGGGCGCGCTCTATTTCGTGCTCGGCGCGGCGGCTCCGATCGATTATCAGAGCGTGGCCGCGGCCTATGTGCTGGGCAATCTGGCGGCGCTCATCACCCATGTGCCCGGCGGGCTGGGCGTGCTCGAAGCGGTGATCGTGAGCCTGCTGCCCGACGTCAACCTGATCGGACCGTTGATCGCGTTCCGGATCATCTATTACCTACTCCCGCTCGCCCTCGGCTGCCTGCTGCTCGCCGGCACCGAAGTGAAGCAGCGCGTGCGCCCCGCCCGGAACCACCTCGCACCATAGGTGCCCGAGCGTCGGCGGTTCGTTCGGGTCGAGCACCGCGGTTCCGGGCATGGGCGTGTCCGGTCCGTCCGGCGATATTTCCAGCGGCTGGAGATAGCCGGCACCATTCAGCATCTCGATCACCGATATCACCGACGTCATTCGACGGAAGGCCGCCGCCACCGTCGCGGCCGGCTGATGCAGCTGTTCGGCGATCAGGCGGTTGCGCAGGGCCCGGATCCGTTCGCGATGCGCCTCGCCTGCGGCCTCGAGCGCGAGATCGCATTCGCTATCGACTGCCATCGACCGGTTGTTGAGGTTGGACGAGCCGACGCGCAACAAACGATCGTCGATCACGACCAGCTTGGCGTGGATCTTCACCTCGACCCGTCTGTCGCCGTCCTCCACTATGGGATAATAGACCCGCAGACGACCCCAGCGATCGGCCGCGGCCAGCCGGCGCAGCAACCGGTCCCGATTGTTGTCCATGGCGAACTGTTCCAGCATCCCATGGGACGTGCGGGTCACGACGATGACGATCTCCGGGCCGTCGGGCCGTTCCAGCTGGCGGACCAGACTGTCGCCGATCGACGACGCCGTCAGATATTGCGCCTCCAGATAGATGCAGTGGCGCGCCGCCGCCAGGGCGTCGTGATTGAGCGTCTCGACCTCGCGGATCGCCGCCTGCGGCAGGGTTCGCGCGATGCCGGCGGGAATGTCGGTAAAGTCCGGCGCAAGATCGTCGGGCCAGTCCGCGGGACCCGGCTCCGCCGGCGGCGCCGGGTCGCCGGTTGCCTCGGACCAGCGCTGGGCGGCATAGGCGCTCAAATCGGCGGCGGCCGGTCCGGCGACCAGCATCTGCAAGTCGTGGGTCGGGCCATAGGCATCCCCGTCCGGCGTGGTCCGGGCCGGATGGGACGGCGGATGGTCGATCCGGTCCCATCGATCTCCGGCCAGATCGATCCCGCCCACGAAGGCGAGGCCGTCATCGATCGCCACCAGTTTGGCGTGATGGGAGCAGGCCAGCGGCGCCGGCGTGAAATGATATCGAAATGCCGGATACCGTTTGCTCAACGCGTGGAGTGCCGCGGACGACCGCCGGTTGCCGCCGTAGAAAACGGTTCGGTCCCACAGGAGAAAGCGGATTTCCAGACCGGGCCGCAGGTCCAGCAGCGCCGCCAGGAACTGCGTCAGCGGCAATGCGCCCGGCCCTGAGCCGTGCGGGTCGAGCACCAGCGCCGCGTCCAGGTCCCAACCGATCAGCAGGATGCGATGCCGGGCCCGTCGCATGCAATCCGCCAGCCGCCGGAAATAGTCGGCGTTGGTCAGCAGCGCCGCCCGGCCGGCGCGGCTGAGCCGCCAGCAGTTCCGGGGAGGCGCCAGGATCTGCCGGCGATCTTGTTTCAGGGCGACGGAATTGGGCATTGAGCGGTCACGGCTGTGATTCTCCCCGGAAAACAGCCGGCTCCCGCGCGAAGTTCCTCGTCCGGAGCCCTCGGCCGCCAGATGATCTCAGTGGCGATGCCACAGACGCGTCAGCGCCCCATTCCGGCCGCCGACCGGATCGGTATCGGGGACGCCCAGCGCGGCGATGGCGCGGACCATCTGCCGGGTCGGCGCGCTGCGACGGATATCGAAACTCTGGCCGGACGGATAGGCGCCCACGACCAGAAAATCCGTCGTGGCCTCGATCCGGCAATGGCCGGTGCCGGCCGGCAGCAGGAGGGCGTCGCCGGCCGCGACCGTCACTTCGTGACCGCCCGGACCGCCCAGCATCAGGCGCGCCGAGCCGGCGGCGACACCCAGGACCTCATGCGCGGTCGAATGATAGTGATGATAGCGATAGACCCCGTCGCGCCATTGCGCCGGCCACCCATTCCGGGCGAACAGCGCCTCGAAACCGGCGGCCGGATCGGCTCCGGCCAGAACGCTTCGATACAGCAGCACCGGCAGGGCGGGATTGTTCGGCACCCAATCGTTGGATTCGAGCACCAGGGTTTCCGGGGTCATGGCCGCCGGCCCAGCGCTTCGATCGTCAAGGCGTCGGGCACACCGCCGAAATATTTCGCCAAGGCGTCTTGGAAGATCGCCTCGCCGTCGGCCGCCGCGAACAGGGTCATCGAGGACCGGAACTTCAGATCGTCCGGGCTGCCCAGGATCTGATGGATCGAGCGTCCCTCCACCCGATTGACCAGGCCGGTGCATTCGATCAGCCGCGGCCCCAGGACCGGATGCCGGAGATACGCCCGCGCCTCGTCCAGCGAGGCGATCGCGTAGCGCCGGGCCATCGCGCTATGGCCGAGGCCGGCCAGCTGCGGGAACACGAACCACATCCAATGCGTCCGCTTCCGCCCCTCGCCCAACTCGTGCCGAACCGCCGGCAGGACCGGCTCCTGCGCCTGGACGAAACGATCGAGGTCGAACGGCATCGATCAGCCGAGCCGGTCGATCAGCGCCATGGCCACCGCCGGGTTGCGGGGCTTGAAGCCGCTGATGACATAGAGAAACACCTCCCGCTCCGCGGCGGTGGCCGGTGACCCCTCGACCGTTTCCAGCCCGTCGGGGATCCTGCCCTCCGCCAGTCGCCGCGCGCGCTCGACCCAGAGATCGAGATCGGCCGAGGAATAGCCGGTCTCCTCCGCCTCGGTCGTGCCCATGATGCGCGCATAGACGAACGGCGCCGTCAGATCGGCGATCTGGGGAAATTCGCTATCGCCGGCGAGCACTATCGCGACCTGGTGCCGGCGCGCGAGCGCCACGAATTCCGGCGCCTTGAAACTCTCATGCCGCACCTCGACCGCATGCCGGATCGGATGGCCCTCGATCGTGTGCGGCAGCAGCTTCAGGAACGCCTCGAAATCGTCCTGATCGAATTTCTTGGTGGCCATGAACTGCCAATTGATCGGACCTAGCTTGGCCCTCAGTTCGACGATGCCGCTCATGAGAAACCGTTCGATCGACTCCCCCGCCTCGGCCAGCACGCGCCGGTTGGTCGCAAAGCGCGGTCCCTTGAGGGAAAAAACGAAGTCGTCCGGCGTCTCGTCATGCCATTTGGCGAAGGTCTCCGGCTTTTGCGAGCCGTAGTAGGTGCCGTTGACCTCGATCGAGGTCAGCTTGCCGCTGGCATATTCCAGCTCGCGCTTCTGGGCCAGATCGGCCGGATAGAAGCTGCCGCGCCATGGTTCGAAGGTCCAGCCGCCGATGCCGATGCGGATCCTGGGCGTCGCGTGTTGGGACATGTCGAATTCCTGCATCTGATCGGGATGATCAATCGTCCGGAGCGCGTTTGGTTGCCCCCGCTAGCCGGTCATGATCGGAAATTCCGTCGGCGCGGTGATTTCCAGGATTTCCAGATCTGCGGAATGGGCGATCTCGCGATGGCGCTGCGGGGCGGCTGATAGACGCTCGCTCCCGCCTGCCGAACCGCAACGGTCTCAGGCATTTCCTCGTCTCCTCCCGGCCGCCGACATTCCCCTTGCCGGATCATGCCACGAAGACGAGCAATGTCACGCGGCGTGGGCGACGCCCGAGAGCGATGCTGCTTCCTCGCGCACGATCGCCAGGAAGGCCCGAAGCAGGTGAGACGGCTCCTGCGACGGATAGACCGCCCGCATCGGCACGGACGGACTCTCGCCGCCGAGCACCAGGAAACGAACCCCCGGACGCTGCCCGTGGGTGAAACTGGCGGCCACGATGGAGAGGCCGAGCCCCGCGGCGACCAGGCCCAGCGCCGATTCGACGTTCTTGGCCTCGACCGCGATCTTGGGCTCGACACCGGCGGCCCGGAACACCGCCAGCAGATAGTCGCTTTCGACGCCGCGGGACGGGCGACCGGCGTAGTGCACGATCGGCTCCGGCGCCAGATCCGCCACCAGCACGTCGGACCGGCCGGCGAGCGGATGGCTGGTCGGAACCGCGACCATCATGGCCTCTTCGTACAGCACTTCCTCGACGAGGCTATCGACACCGAGGGAGGCACGGGACAGGCCGAGGTGAATGCGCCGATCCAGCAGAGCGGAAGCCTGCTCCTCGTACAGCATTTCGAACAGCTGGAGCGCGACGCCAGGATGGTCGCGGTGGAATCGACGCACGACCGGCGGCAACAGCTCGTTCATCGCCGAGCCGATATAGCCGACGCCGAGCCAGCCGCTCTGCCCGCGGCCGATGCGCCGGGCGCCCGCCGTGGCTTCCTCGACCCGGGACAGAATATCCAGCGCCTCGCTCTTGAAGAATCGACCGGCCTCGGTCAGGCGCAGCGGCCTGGTATCCCGCGCGATGAGTTGAAACCCCAGTTCGGCCTCCAGATGCCGGATCTGTTGGCTGAGCGGCGGCTGGGCGATGTGCAGACGCTGGGCGGCCCGGCTGAAGCTCAGTTCTTCGGCCACTGCCACGAAATAACGCAGGTGCCGGATTTCCATCTTCAGAAACCACCGGCGCGGTAAGAAACCTGGACCCAAAGCATGGCAGCCGTCATTCCCCAGTCTCCGTACGCGCAAAAGCTGCGACCTCAAATAGGGCCGAAGCTCGCCGGCTCAAAGGTGCCGGATTGTCGCGCGACAAATGCTGCAGCGCCCGACGGAACGCCGTGGCTGACCCACGTGTGCGGATTTGCTGGGGTACCGACCGGCTACGGCGCAGGCGCCATGCGGCGGAGGGAAAAGCATGAAGGGTGAACCCCCGCCGCCGATCCGCGATGGGGCGCGGATGGCCGGCGACGGGGTGTTCGACAGGGCGGTGGGAGGTTTCGCCGCGCCTGTATGTCGCACCCGATACTGCCCTCTTGAAAAGAGCAGCCCGAGTAACCCGCGAGAGGCTCCTGATATTTCACAACCGCGACGCAAGTGGCGGCCCTGATATCCGAAGCTTAGCGCCAGAGAGTGATTGAACGCCGGGCGCCGTTAACTGGGGCTCTGTATCGCTCTATCGCGGCCGGGGCGCCAATATCGTTTTGATAACATATCAGACTTAAAAAGTCTGGAGAGGTAACTGGGGAAATTGTGCCATCTGGGCAACAGCGTTTCAAAATGGCATCGCCTTCGAGCGCAGGCCGCTTGACCTGTCATACCCATTTTGTACCTTCGGCTCGGGATGGTGAATATGTGCTGCGGCCGGCATGGGGGCTGGCCGTGGCAACCTGATTTTCTCGTGGGAATCGGGGCGCTAGAAGGCTGCCACCAACTATGAAGAAGCTCCTATTGGGGACGTCCGCGCTGGTTGCGGCCAGTCTCTTTTCGAACGGCGCCCTCGCTCAGACGGCGACGACGGATACGCCGGTTCAGTTCAAGATCGGCGGCCAGTACTATGCCGGTGCCGGGGCGTTCGTTCAGCAGAACGACGCTCCGGGCGACGTTGCGTATAAGCGCAACCCGATCTCGTTTCAGGATTACTTCCTGATCCGGTTCATCGGGTCGACGACGTTCTCGAACGGCGTCACCGCCGGTGTCTTTACCCGCCTGAACGCGTTCAGCGCGCCGAACGCGCCCGCGAACACCTCGAGCGGCTTCCAGTCGTCGAACAACACGACGATCAAGGACTCCTACCTCTACCTGAAGAACACCGCCGTCTGGGGCGAATTCCGCATCGGCGACGACAGCGACGTGCGCCGCAATGTGGCGGTCGGCAACAACGCCGGCGCCGCCAACGGCGACGGCTACCTCGGCGCCAACTCGGCCTCGCTTCAGTGGCTGAACACGCCGGTCTATAACTTCACGACCCTCAATCTCGACGGTCGCGGCACCAAGGTCGCCTACTACAGCCCGACGATCATGGGCTTCCAGTTGAGCGCCAGCTTCACGCCTGACAAGAACGGCGGCCACACCTACGGCCCGGGCAACGTCGGCGACAACAGCGGCCTGACCGACCGGATCACCAACGGTCTGACGCCCAGCTACCTGAACAACGAGACGGCCTATAACTACTACTCGGTTGCGGGTCAGTGGACCGGGAATTTCGGCCCGACGAAGGTCGTCGGCACGCTCGGTTACTCGTCGGCCAGCCGTAAGTGCGGCGTCAGCTCAGGCGTCACGATCGGTCTCGGCCAGAACGCGACCCAGGCGCAGTGCTCGATCCTCGGCTCCGACGGCACGCAGAATGCCGATCCGCACGTCTATAACGCGGGTATGCAGGTCGATTACGGCCCGTTCGAACTGGGTGTCAACTACGAGCAGTCGGTCGGCATGCCGGGCGGCCTCTTCGTCGGCGCGCAGACGGCAACGGCGTTCAACGCTGCCGGCGAGGCGACCACCTTCGTGCAGAAGACCAATGAAATGGTCAACAAGCAGGTCGATCTGAACGTGTCCTACACCGTGGGCGCGATCCGGTTGGGCGCTGAATGGTCTCGCGGCGAGTTCGAAGGCATCACCGGTGATCCGAACGTGAAGCGGGCCGCGATCCAGGACGAAATCCAGGTCGGCGGCGCCTACGCCGTCGGACCGGGCGTCGCTCTGATCGGCATGCTGCAGGAAGCGCTCTACGACGCCAACGGCAAGTACGTTCCGTTGGCCGGCGGCGTTCAGAACATCTACGCGAAGAACTCCAACTCCACCGCGTTGATCTTCGAGACCGCGATCCGCTTCTAGTCGGTTCGAATCGTCAAGACTGGGGAGAGCGGGCAACCGCTCTCCCCTTTTCGCGTTTCAGGGTTGTTCGAAACGCCCGCGAAATCGCGGGCCAAGATAATGCTTAGTATCGTAACCTTTGTTGCGACGATGCCCCCCGGCGCCGCGATGACGGACGGCCAAGGCGCATCGCATCACTGTTCGAGGTACCGAGCCCGTGTCCGAGCCTGTGAAATCATCGCGCGGCTTCGTCGTCGCCGCGGTCATGGCGTCGATGTTCATGGTGGCGATCGAAGCGACGATCATTTCGACCGCCATGCCGCAGATCGTGGCCGAACTGGGCGGGCTCGACCTCTATAGCTGGGTGTTCTCCTCGTTCCTGCTGACCCAGACCGCGATGACGGTCGTGTTCGGCAAGCTCAGCGATCTCTATGGCCGCAAACCGGTCATGCTGGTCGGCATCGCCATCTTCATCGCCGGATCGATGCTCGCGGGCATCGCCTGGTCGATGCCGTCCATGATCGTGTTCCGGCTGATCCAGGGCGTGGGCGCCGGCGCGGTCCAGCCGATGGCGCTGACCATCGTCGCCGACCTCTATCCGGCGAACGAACGCGGCAAGGTCCAGGGCTGGCTCGCCAGCGTGTGGGCATTCTCGGCCGTGGTCGGCCCGCTGGCCGGCAGCCTGATCATCCAGGATCTGTCCTGGGCCTGGGTGTTCTGGATCAACGCGCCGATCGGCATCGCCGCCGCCGTGGGCTTCGTCTTTTTCCTGCGCGAGGACGTCAAGCGCCAGAAGCGCTCGATCGACTATGCCGGTGCCGCCCTGTTCTCCGTCGCCATCGCGGCCCTGATGTTCGCGCTGACCGAGGCCGGCAGCCTGAACGAAGCCGCGACCTTCATCGCCGGCGCCCTGTTCATCGCCGCCTCGGTCCTGTTCGTGCTGCAGGAGCGCCGGGCACCCGATCCGATGATCTCCTTCGCGCTTTGGCGCCGCCGCCCGATCGCGGCCGCCAACGGCGCCACGCTGCTGGCCGGCATGGCGCTGATGGGGCTGACCACGTTCCTGCCGATGTATGTCCAGGTCGTGCTGCAGCGCTCGGCCGTCATCGCGGGCCTGGCGCTCACCATGATGGTGCTGGGCTGGCCGGTCGGCGCCACGATCGCGGCCCGCTCGTTCCAGCGCGTCGGTCTGCGCCGGATCATGCTGATCGGCAGCGGGTTGATCCCGATCGGCGCCCTCTGCTTCCTCACGTTGGGCGCGGACAGCTCGCCCGCCGCCGCGGCACTCGGATCGCTGGTGATGGGGCTGGGCATGGGCCTGCTGAGCGTAAGCTCGCTCGTGTTGATCCAGGAGATCGTCGACTGGTCCCAGCGCGGCAGCGTCACCGCCTCGAACCTGTTCGCGCGCAACCTGGGCAGCACGGTGGGCGCCACGGTGTTCGGCGCCGTGGTCAATTTCAGCCTGAGCCACGGGATGAACGGCGTCGCGGTCACCGCCGACCAGCTCCAGCGACTGCTGCAGTCGCCGGCCGGCACGCTCGGCGGCGATCCGCTCGTGCGGCTGGCGTTGCAGCATTCCCTGCATCTGATGTTCTGGGCGATGTTCCTGGTGGCGATCGTCATCGCGCTGATCGCGACGCGGGTCCCGACCGTCACGCTCGGCCGCGCGCGGCAGGAGCCGGCGGAATAGCTATTTATCCAGCGTGACCAGGGCCGCCAGCGCCGAGACGCCGGCCAGGGCCGCGCCGATCCAGGCCGCCGCGCGAAACGCCTCGACCAGATCCGTTCCCGCAAGCGCGATGACCGATCCGGTGAGCGCGGTCGCGATCATGCCGCCGGTCCGCGCGATGGCGCTGTTGAAGCCCGAGGCCGTGCCGGTATGGTGCCGGTCGACCGAGGACAGCACGGCGGTCGTGAGCGGCGCCACGGCGCCGGCCATGCCCAGCGAGATGACGATCAGCCCTGGCAGCACGCTCGCCCAGTAGCTACCCCGCGGCTCGATCCGGACCAGCAAGGCGAAACCGATGCCGGTGACGAGCGGCCCGAGCGTCAGCGGCCAGCGCGGGCCCATCCGCTCTGTCGTCCGCCCCATCAGGCGCGACGCCAGCCCGATCACCGCAGGCAGCGGCAGCAGCGCCATACCGGCCTCGAGCGGCGAATAGCCGCCGGCCACGATCAGAAGATAGGGCAGCATGACCAGAAGACCGCCCAGCGCGCCATAGAGCTGGAAGGTCAGCAGCGACAGCCCGACGAAGGCGCGCCCCCCGAACAGGGCCAGGGGCATCATCGCCCCCTCGCCGCGTCGATGTTCCACCAGCACGAACAGCGCCAATATCGCGACGCCGCCGAGGAGCCCGACGCCCACCGCCCTATCCGCAACGTGATGGGCCGACCAGAGCGTCAGGCCCCAGGTCAGGCTGCCAAGCGCCGCGGTCGCCAGCACGGCGCCGGCCCAGTCGAGCGGCTGCGCGCCCGCCGCACTTTCCTCGACATAGCGCCAAGCCAGCGCTATCGCGCCCAGCGCCACCGGCACGTTCAGGAAAAAAATCGAGCGCCATCCGGCAACCTCGATCAACCAGCCGCCCAGCGGCGGTCCGACCGCGCCGGCGATGGCGCCGACCGCGGCCCAGGTGCCGATCGCCCGGCCCCGCGCCTCCCCGGAAAACGCATTGCCCAAAATCGCCAGGCTGTTGGGCATCAGCAGGGCGGCGCCGATGCCCTGGCCGCAGCGGGCCTCCAACAGCAGGGTCAGGCTGGGTGCCAGCGCGCAGCAGACCGACGCCAGGCAGAAGAGTGCCGTCCCGCCGATCAGCAGGCGCCGCCGCCCGAAATGATCGCCTGCCGCCCCGCCCATCAGCAGCAGCGCGCTGAGCGGCAGCAGGTACGCGTTGACCGTCCATTGCAGTTCGGCCGCGCCGGCGCCGTAGCTCTGGGCGATCGACGGCAGGGCGACATTGACGACCGACCCGTCGATGAAGGCGAGACTGGAAGCGAGGATGGTGGCGAACAGCGTCAGCCGGGGATAGGCCGCGGCGCGGTCCGGCGCCGCGGCGAGTGTCGCCCGATCGCCTGGCGCCGGCAGGGAGGCATTCATCACGCGAGCTCGGGATATCCCAGCGCGAGCGCCCGTCGCTCGAGCGCCATGACGCCGTCGTAATCGGCCTCCTGCAGGATCTCGAACCGGTCGAGCAACAGCGCTTCGCAGATCCAGCGATGAGCCGGATCGGTCACGATCTCGCCCAGGGCCCGGCGCAGCAGCGCGATCGTGGCATCGTCGGTGTCCGCCGCTGCGATGAAGGGCAGGCCGGCGGTCGCCGCCGTCCAGCCCAGGATGCGGGTCTGGCCGACCAGGGCCGGCTCGATGCGGGCCAGATGCGCCAGCGTGACGGCGTCGATCGCCGCCAGATCGGCGGCACCTTCGGCGACCAGCGCCAGGCTGCCGCGGTGCGAGCCGGTCCAGGTAACGCTGCTGAAGAACGGCCGGCCGTCAGCCAGTTCGGCGACGGCCGCGCGCAGCAGGTTCATGCCGGTATTGGAATGCGGCTGGTTGGCGGCACAGCGCCGCCGCCGGAACCCGGCCAGATCCTGCCCCGCCTCGTCGGCACGGACGACCAGCGCACTGCCCCAGGACGCGCCGCTGCAGCCGGCCGCCCGATAGCATGGCGTTGCAACCAGACGGACCCGTCCCAGCAGCGAGGTCATCAGCGGATAGCCGCAGCTTTGCGCCAGGACCAGCCCGGGATCCTGCCAGAGCCGGTCGATCGTCCGCGAGCGGTCGAGTGCCGCCGGCACGGCGCCATGTCCCGCCTCGCGCAGCCTGGTCGCGACCAGATGCCAGATGGCGTCGTTCGCGGCCTGGAGCGGGGCGAAATCATACATCGGGAAGCCGGCGATGGGCCGGCTCACGATCGGTGTATCGGGATTTGGCGAAAACCTGTCTGGACCAGCATGGGAACGAAAGACCGTATTTGGCTCGGGGCGCGCCGGGCTCTGCATATATAGAGCGGGAACGGGATTTGCGAGCCCCCGGTCCGGACGCCGCTGGCCTAACCCGCCGCCTCGATCCGATCCCACAGAGCCCGGATCAGATCCTTGAGCATCAGCGCCTCTTCCCAGCGGTCCGACAGTTCATAACCGTCCGGGCCGGTCATCGCATATTCCTTCGGTCCGAGCTCGCACAGGAAGGTGAGCGTCGCATCGGGCGGCGCGCGCCGGCGCCAGGACCGGATGGCATAGTCCCACCAGCCCATGAACAGGTCGAGCCAGTCGCGCTGGTGGGGGAAACTGATCTGGACCTGGATCTGCTCGCGGCTGGCCACGCGGCCGTGCAGGCCCCAGCAATTGTCCAGAATCCGGTGGATCGACGCGTGGTTCTCGCGGCTGACCGGCCAGGCGAATTCGCGCCCCACGACATAATGCGACAGGTCGGCCGTCAGGCGCAGGTCGGGAAAACGGTCGAGCAGATGCAGCATGGTCAGCATGTCGGTCGTCATGCGATCGCGGTGCGTTTCGATATGGACCGGAATGCCGGCGTCTTGGGCCAGACGCTGCCATCCTTCGATATAGGGGTAGCAATCCTCCAGCCGGTAGGGCCGCACGTCCGGCTGCAGATTGACGTGATCGGCGCCCAGCGCTCGGACCCGGTCCAGGATCGGCGCCAGATCCTCCACCGTCTGCGGATAGCATTGCGCCTGCCAGACCAGGCCGTTGGCGCCGAGGAAGCCGGTCACCGCGCGGGCATAGGCATCGTCGAAGAAACGGACGCCGGCGCCGTCGAAGCCGGCGTCGCGGATCATCGAGAGTTTTCGATCGAGCGTCCATTCCGCCCCATCGGGGCGTCGGCGCTCCATGGCCCAGAGCGATTGCAGAACGAGCAGGCGTTGGGTCATGGGTGCGCCGCCCTCGCGCGCTTTCCGGTTTCGATCACTGATCCAAACCGGTCGAATGGACTCATTCGAACGATAAGAAGTCGCGCCAGATCGATAACGTCTGAGCATGGTTCGATTGCGAGTCGAACCATGCTCTAAAGGCTCGTCCGGAGCGGGATGGCCGCGCGCTCCTCCTGGGCGGAATCGTCAACCGCCGTCGAATAATCGACCCTGAGATCGCTGGTGTTCGTCTCCGGCCCCCACCAGACCGCGGTCAGCGTGATCAGCGACAGGGCGATCACGTAGAGCGCCACCCCCCACGGCGCGCCATCCAGCCAGATCACCAGCAGGGCCGCCAAGGCCGGGGCCGGGCCGCCGGCGAGGATCGAACCCAGTTCGCGCGCGAAGGCGAAGCCGCTGAAGCGCAGGCGCGGACCAAACAGCTCGGCGAAATATGCCGCCTGCGGCCCGAACATCGCGCCTCCGCCGATGCCCATGATGAGCGCGAAGGCGATGACGATCAGGCTGGTGCTGCCGGTATTGATCATCAGGAAGAACGGGAACGAAAACAACGCCGAGAACAGCGCGCCGCCCATATAGACCGGCCGGCGCCCGACCTTGTCGGACAGCCAGCCGAAGAACAGGATGCCCGCGATCTCGACGAAATTGCCGGTGAATACGCCCAGCAGCGCCACATTTCTGGGCAAGTGCAGCGTGTTGATGATGTAGCTGAGGCCGAACACCGGGAAGAGGTAGCCGAGGCCGTTTTCCGCCATGCGCGCGCCGACCACGACGGCGAAGTTGCGCGGATGTCGGCGCAATGCCGCCAGCGCCGGCATCTTGACCGGCGGCTGGCGCTTGGCGGTGTCGGTGAAGACCGGCGTTTCCTGCACCCGCATCCGGATATAGATCCCGAGCAGCACCAGCGCCAGACTGACCAGGAACGGGATGCGCCAGCCCCAGGACAGCAATTGCTCCTTGGTCAGCATGGTGACGAGGCCGAAGACGCCGGCGGCGAGCAGATTGCCGACCGTCACGCCCATCGGTGCGAAACTGCCGAAGAAGCCGCGGCGTCCTTCCGGCGCGTATTCGACCGCGAGAATGACGGCCCCGCCATATTCGGCACCGGCACCCAGCCCCTGAATGAGACGCAAGACGGCGAGCAGGGCCGGCGCCCACAGGCCGATCTGGTCGTAGGTCGGCAGCAGGCCGATCAGGAAGGTTCCACCGCCGACCAGGACGATGGTCATTACCAGCACCGGCTTGCGTCCCCAGCGGTCGCCCAGATAGCCGAACAGGATGCCGCCGAACGGGCGGGCGACGAAACCGACGCCGAAGGTGGTGAACGAGAGCAGCATGCCCATGCTGGGATCGAACTTCGGGAAGAACAGATCGCCGAACACCAGCGCCGCCGCCGTGCCGTAGATGAAGAAATCGTACCATTCGAGCGCCGAGCCGACGGCCGCGGCCAGCATGATAGGGGTCAAAGACCGTTTCGCGGTGCCGGCGACCTGTTCGGTTGCATGGGCCATTTTGCCGTCTCCTCCCTGTTTCCGGCTTGGGCCGGTTGTGGTGATTCTTGGGCGATATGCGTCGGGTCTTACCTCCGTCCGGGCGCGGCGCCGGGGTCAGGCGGCGCTCTGCTTGGCGCCGAAATACCGGTTCTTGGCACTCGTCTGGTTTTCGTAGATCGAGCCCTGATGCGGCGCCGGCGGCAGCGGCATGCGGACCGGAACGCCGGTCAGGCGCGGAATGATGGTGGGCTCGCCGGCGACGATCCGCGCATTGAACGCGGCCAGATCCGCAACGCCGGACAGCGGCCAGGCATTGGACGCCGCAAACTCGTAGAGCAACAGCGCGCGCGGCTTGTCCGACAGGTTCTGCGCCGAGCCATGGACCGCGCGGACATGATGAAAGCTCATGGCGCCGGCCTTGCCCGTGACGGGCACTGCCGCGCCGAAATCGACGTCGCAATCGGTCGGATCCATCGCGCCGCAGAAATAGCCGTCGGCGTGATGGTCATGGACCACGCCGCGATGGGTATCGGGCACGACCAGCATCGCGCCGTTCTCGACCGTGCAATCGTCGAGCATCACGCCGACGGCCAGGATATCGTCGTTGGTGTGGGGGTAGAACGCCCAGTCCTGATGCCACTCGACCGGCGAGCCGAAATGCGGCGCCTTCAAATTGATCTTCGAGCCATGCAATCGCACGGCCGGCCCGAGCAGCGCCTGCAGGATCGACAGCAGCCGGGGCGAGCGGGCCAGATCCCAGAAGAACGGATGATGCTTGTGCGGCGTCTTGATCCGGCGGACCCGCGGTGCGTCCGGCCGGTGGCCGGGCTCCAGATCGTAGACGTCGTTATGGTTGGCGACCGCACCGGCCTTCTGGATGAACTCGTCGACCAGCCGCCGCGCCTCACGCAGCTGGGCGGCATCGAGCACGTCCTGCACCACCAGCACGCCGTTCCGATGATAGGCGGCAACTTCCTGGGCCGAGATCATGGCGTTTCCTCGATCGTTCGATGTTTATGATAGCGCTAACATTGCCGTATGGTAGCGCTATCATTTTCGACCGTCAACGGTTTGGTTCCGGCTTGCAATCCCCGCCCGCTACGCCTCAAGGTCTCGGTCATGAACGAATCCGCCCCTTTGAGACCTTTGACCGAGCGGCCGCGCATCGAGGATGTGGCGATCCTGGCCGGCACCTCGGCGATGACCGTGTCCCGCGCGCTGCGCCAGCCCGGCAAGGTCGCGGCGGAGACGCTGGCCCGCATCATGGCGGCGGTCGATGCGCTGGGTTACGTGCCCAATCTTTCCGCCAGCAGCCTTGCCTCGCGGCGTAGCGGCATCCTGGCCGTGCTGGTGCCGACCATCGGCAATTCCATCTTTTCCGAGACGGTGCGCGGTCTGGCCGACGCCGTCGCGGCGGCGGACCTGCATCTGCTGATCGGCGATTTCGGCTATAGCGACGACAAGCGGCGCAAACTGGTCCGCGCCCTGGTCGGGCGGCAGCCGGACGCCGTGGTCATCGTGGGCGCCGTCCATGACGAGGCGGTGCGCGCCTCGCTTCGACGCCAGGCCGCCCCCGTGGTCGAGACCTGGGAGTTGAGCCCGGACCCGATCGACATGATCGTCGGCTTCTCGAATTTCGAAGCGGGCGCCACGGTCGCGCGCCACCTGCTCGCGCGCGGTCGCGGACGCTGCGCCTTCGTCGGAGGCCTGGAGAGCCGGGCGGAGGCCCGCCTGGCCGGGTTCGCGGCCGCCCTTGCCGCCGCCGGCGCACCGCCCCCCGAGACCGAGGTCCCGGCCGATCTGTCGATCGCCGCCGGTCGCGAGGCGTTCGGCCGTATTCTCGCCCGTGCCCCGGATATCGACGGGGTGTTCTTTGCCACCGACGTCATGGCCGTGGGCGGCCTGCTGGAATGCCAGCGGCGCGGCATCGACGTGCCCGGCCGCGTCGCGATCGCCGGCCTGGGCAATCTGGAGATCGGGCGGCAGATGCAACCGGCCCTGACGACCATCGAGATTCCGGCCTACGCCATGGGACACCGCGCCGGCGAACTGATCCTGGCACGATTGGCGAAGGAGGACCCGTCGGCCAGCGGGCGGGTCATCGATCTGGGCTTCGCCCTGTTGACCCGCGGGACGACGTGACAAGCGGCCGATCTCGACGGGCGCAGCCCGAATCTCCCCGCGCTGTGATTGGACAAACCGGCCGGAAATCACCACCTTTATGTCAGCGAATCGGTGAGCCCGCGGGCTATGGGGCTTACCTTGAGGAAGAGGAGGATATCTGATGACCGAGGAACGTGCCGTTCTTGCCGGTGGCTGCTTCTGGGGCATGCAGGATCTGCTGCGCCGCTATCCCGGCGTGATTTCCACCCGCGTCGGCTATACCGGCGGCGAGGTCCCGCACGCGACATACCGCAACCATGGCAATCATGCGGAGGCGATCGAAATCGTGTTCGATCCCGCCCGGACCAGCTACCGGACGCTGCTGGAGTTTTTCTTCCAGATTCACGACCCGTCCACGCTCAACCGCCAGGGCAACGACCGGGGCGCCAGCTATCGTTCGGCGATCTTCTATACCAACGACGAGCAGAGAAAGGTGGCCATCGACACGATCGCCGATGTCGATGCCTCCCGTCTGTGGCCCGGCAAGGTTGTGACCGAAGTCGTGCCCGCCGGCGACTTCTGGGAAGCCGAACCCGAGCACCAGGATTATCTGGAGCGGATCCCCAACGGCTATACCTGCCACTTCGTGCGGACCAACTGGAAATTGCCGCGCCGGGCGGATGTGGCGTAGAACCGGCCTTCGGCACCATGGCCACGCAACCCCTCGCCCGGCGCATCGTTGACGGGACAGAGCAGTGGAAGGAAAGCGAAATGGCCAGGGTCGTCTATAAGGTCGTCGAACATGACGGAGGCTGGGCCTATCAGGTCGACGGCGCCTATTCCGAGACCTTTCGCTCCCACGATCGCGCGCGTCAGGCGGCCGAGCGCGCCGCCGGCGAGCAGCGCCTGTCCGGCGAAGAGGCGGCCGTCTCGTTCCAGGACGCCAACGGCGACTGGCATGAGGAATTGATCCAGGGCGCCGATCGACCCGACACCAGCGTGCAAGGCTAGATCCCCGCTGCCGCCGAATCGATCAGCGGCGGCGCAAGCGCGGGCCCCGCTTGGGACGGGCGCCCTTCCCAATGGAAACATCGATATTTCAGCGTCGCGGGAACCCGCGGCGAACCTGCGGCCTTGAAACGACGAACGACTGTCCGTCGGCGGAAGTCCCACGACCGGCGGCCGTCCGAACGAACGAAAGGTGTAGGAAGCCTTTAATATCCGAGTCTTCAGCGGGCTTTTATTTGCCGGCAACCCGTGCCGATGGCACGCAGATTGCGGAAGCCAGAACAGACGTCAAGGTTCCAACCGTCGTTTCAGGGACAGGACACAGGCGATGTTCACCAATGACTCCGCTACGCCCACGGGTTCGGCGCTTCTTCGACAGGACTGGTCCGATCTGAAGGCGGATCTGAGGCGCTGGACGCGGGCCGAGCGAATCCTGGCCGGGCTGTTCGGCTGCGGCATGGCGGCCGCGATGCCCCTGCTGATCGCGTTGGGCCTGGGCTGACCGCCGGTGGGAGATTTTGCAATGCGTCTTGTGATCGGCCCGATTCTGAGACAGGGCAACGGATACGCCTTCGATAGCTGGCGGCCCGACGAGGGGCAGCGGCGCAGCTATGCCTACGCCCGTATCGAAGATGCCTATCACGCGCTGAAATGGACGATCGCCACGGCGGCATCGGACAGCCGGGCGGCGCCGATCGTCTGTGCCACGAGCGACGAGTTCGCCGCGCTGACCGGCACCCGATGCGCGGATGAGGCATCCGCCTGATCCTTTACTAGAGCCTGATCCGATCAAGCCGAGCAGGCCTCATATCATCGCGCCCTAGGCACAACACCTCGCAAATTGCCCGGCGAGGCGAGATGCGCTCATCAATGGTCGCCGGAGAGGAGCGGCGTGCCGGATCCCGTCGGCCCTTGCAGCTGACGCGGCCCGCCGCGCGTCGTCACGGCCTGCAGGAATTCGCGCGTGCGCGGATGCCGCGGCGCGTCGAAGATTTGCGCCGGCGGCCCCTGCTCCAGCACCACGCCGTGATCCATCACCGAGACGCTATCGGCGACCTCGCGGGCGAAGCTCATCTCATGGGTCACGACCATCATGCTCATGCCCTCGGCGGCCAGCTCCCGCATCACCTGCAGCACCTCCCCGACCAGTTCGGGATCGAGCGCCGAGGTCGGTTCGTCGAACAGCATCACCTGCGGCTGCATGGCGAGCGCCCGGGCGATCGCCACCCGCTGCTTCTGCCCGCCCGACAGCGTGGCCGGATAGGCATCGGCCTTGTGGGCGAGCCCGACCTTGCCCAGCAGCGTGCGCCCGGCGGCTTCCGCCTCGGCGACGGACAGACCCAGCAGCTTGCGCGGCGCGATCGTGACATTGCCCAGCACGGACAGGTGCGGGAACAGGTTGAATGCCTGGAACACCATGCCGACCTGCCGGCGCAACGCGTTCAGCGCAGCATCCGGCAGCATCCGCCCGCCTTGGGCCAGCGTCTGGCCGCAGATCCGGATCGTGCCGCCGTCGGCCAGCTCAAGCCCGTTGCAGCAGCGCAGCAGCGTGCTCTTGCCGGACCCGCTGGGACCGATCACCACGCTGACCTTCGACGGCATCACATCGAAATCGACACCCTTCAAGACGGCGACCGGCCCGAAACTCTTGGTCAGCCCGCGCACGCTGACGATGGGTTCGTCCGGGGCGACCATCATCAGACCAGCCCGCCGGCGCCGAGCCGGCGTTCGACCGTGCGCAGCGCCAGGCCCGTGAGGTTGGTCAGCACGAAATAGACCAGCGCGATCGCCAGATAGACTTCGAGCGAGCGATAGGAGGTGCTGATGATCTTTTGGCCCTCATGCATCAGGTCGGCGATGGTCAGCAGCGATACCAGCGAGGAATTCTTGATCAGCGCGATGAATTCATTGCCGAGCGGCGGGATCATGCGGACCAACGCCTGCGGCACGACGATCTCACGCATCGCCGTGCGATAGGGCATGCCCAGCGAGCGAGCGGCCTCCATCTGGCCGCGGTCGACCGACTGGATGGCGCCGCGCACGATTTCCGAGACATAGGCGCCGCTATAGATGCCCATGCCGACGATGCCGCAGAAGAAGGCCGGAAAGTTGATGCCGAAATGCGGCAGGCCGAAAAACCAGATGAACAGCTGCACCAGGAGCGGCGTGCCGCGGATGAAGCTGACATAAGCGGTCGTGAGGCCGTAAACGACGCGCCGCCGCGGGTCGAGCCGACCCAACCCGATCACGAGCCCGATCAGGCAGCCGAGGACGATTGCCCCCGCGGTCACCTCGATCGTGATCAGTGCGCCGTGGACCAGATCCCGCCAGCCGTCCCACACCGGTGAGAAGTCGAGATCCATCGCCCGGCCGACCTACAGGTACTTGGCGACCAGCTTGTCGTAAGTGCCGTCGGCCTTGAGCTGCTTCAGCGCGGCGTTGAACTGCTTGATCAGCTCGCCCTCGTCCTTGCGCAGCGCGAAGGCATATTCCTCGACGGTCAGCGACGGCTCGACGAGCTGGAGCGTGCCGCGGGTCTTGGCATAGACCTTGGCCGCCGGCTTGCCGGTGATGGCGGCATCCGCCCGGCCGGATTCGACCAGTTCGAACATTTCCTGGTTCTTCTCGACCTCGACCCGCTCGATATTCGGGTACTTGTCCTTCAGGAATGCGACCGACTTGGTGCCGACCTGGACCGAGACCTTCTTGCCCGCCAGATCGTCCGGCCCCTTGATCGCGCCATTGCCGGTCTTGGTCATGATGACCAGGCCGCCCGGATAATAGGAATCGGTGAAATCGACCACCTTGCGCCGGTCGTCGGTGATGTAGATCGCCGAGGCCGCGACGTCGAAGCGATTGGCGATGAGGCCCGGCACCAATCCCTTAAAATCGATCTCGGTCCATTCGACCGGGCGCTTCAGGACCTTGGCGATCGCCTCGATCAGCTCGACATCGAAGCCCGTGCGCTTGCCGCTCTCGGTATATTCGAACGGCGGAAACGTCGCGTCGGTGCCGACGCGCAGCGCCTCCTCGGCATGGGCGACGCCGCCCAACCCCAGGGTCATGCCGGCGGCAATGAGGCCGAGCAGGCTGCGGCGGGTGAGCATCATCGGGGATCTCCTTTGCGGCAATGTTCGGGACGGAAACTTCGGGCCGGATCCTGGCACGGCCTTGGGGAGATTGAAAGTTTCGTTCCGACCGGATCCCGTCACGCGTCGGAAGGCTTCTCCTGGACCGCCGGGACGCGCCGCCGGCGCAGATTTTCCTTCACCTCCGCATCATGGCTCGGGTGCAGCGTGCCCATCAGCCGGTCCCACAGCGTGAAGTGCGGGGAATAATTGTAATTGAAGAAGCGGTGATGCTGGTCGTGGTGGGTGACGCTGTTGAACGGCGACGGCGGATAGGTGATGCCGCCGCCATGCTCGACCCCGGAATGGCCGATGATGCCGCTGACATGGTCGTAGAGCTTGTGGACCAGCAGCACGACCGGCGCGATCGGGCAAATGAGATGGGCCGCCAGCCAATAGGATTGCAGGAACAGATTGTCGACCAACGTATCGCTGTTGTTCGACCAGGCGACCGACGGCAGGCTCAGATGATGCCAGCGATGGATCCGGCGATAGAACGGCTTGGTATGAAGCAGCCGGTGCATCCAGTAGAACCAGGTGTCATAGGCCAGCATCGACAGCAGAAACGACAGCACGACCGAGCCGACGCTCAGCGGCCATTCGGCGAAGCCCACATGGAATTTGGTGTAGAGCGTATGGCCGATGGAAAACATCAGCGCGATGCTGGCCAGCGACCGCACGCTCTGCAGAATATCGCGCCGCACTTTTTCCGCGGGCAGCGCCCGGCCCGGCTGGATCTTGTCGGCACGCGCGGGATCGTTCGAGAAGAACAGCCGGCCGGTGACGAAATAGACCGCGATCAAAAGCGCATAGACGACGGCCCAGGTACCGAGGAGATAAAGCGCTGTATCAAGAATCATGGTGTCGGTTCCGGCCCGGTCGCTGCTGCGGTCCGAGCAGGATAGCCGCGGCGGCCGGCCGCTGCTAGGCGGCTTGGGCGCGGGGGCGCTATCCGTGTTTGCAGTGCGGCAGACATCATGCGGACACAGGAGTGTGCGAGGGGGCTGGCTCGAAATAGGAGCCCGATGGAGCCCCGATCAAAGCCGTCCGATGAACGATCTCATGCGCGCCTCGACATAAGCCGCAGCCGCTCCCACGTCCTCAAAGACCGGTGCGAACGGTGCGATGATGCCTTGCTCCAATGCCGCGACATGCCCATCGACGTCGGTGGTCGCGTGCGGCAGATGCGCGGCCAGCGCGCACAGGCCGGCCTGAAGATCGTTGGGCGGAAGCTGAACGGCAGAGGCGACCTCTGCGATCGACGGTGCGGATCCCGGCGGCACGATCTTATCGGGACCATCATTGGTCGGGGCGGCCAAACTGAGCGCGCTCAGAAGGCTGGGTGCAACGGCGTCACGGCCGGTCAATGGCCCGCCAAGTTCGAACACCTCCCGCAGGGTCGCGATGATCGAGGTGTGGTCGAAGGGATAGCCGGTGCCGTCCGGCGGACGGACGATCGTCCCGGCGGGAATGTAGGGAGAGACGATGACGGCCGGCACCCGGACGCCATACCGGTCGAAGGCAAACCCGTCCGGCGTGGGGCCGCCCGGCGGCGCCGCTGGCGGTGGTGGGACGTGGTCATAACAGCCGCCATGCTCGTCGTAGATAAGGACGAACAGGGTATGCGCCCAATTCGGCCCATTGCGGACGGCGTTGTAGACCGTCGCGATCAACTGCTCGCCATAATGCACGTTGTGCGGCGGATGCTCGTCGTTCGGAACGAGCTGGAGCAGGTTGCTCGAAAAATATCTGGGCTCGATAAAGCTGTAAGCCGGCAGCTTGCCGGTCATCGCGTCCGAGACGAAATCCGCCTCGAATCGTCGGAAATTCATCGGTCCGGATTCCCAGATGTTCGCGAGCGTCGCCGACTGGGGCAGGTCGTGGAAATAGATCCGCCAATCCTTCTTCGCGTCGTCCAGCAGTTCGAAGACCGACTTCATCTTGTAAGGAAAATGGACGGGCGAGTTATTGACGTAGCCGCCGGCGGTGGCCGTGTGCACAAAGAAGCGGTTGGGCCAGGTCTGGCACGGTGCCGAGGCATGCCAGCAGTCCGAGACACCGAATGCCGTCGCCAACTGGCTGATCACCGGGACCTGGTCCGGCGTGAAATAGTGCATGACGGCATTCGCGTCCGCCGCGGCGACGCCCGCTTGGCCCATATAGTTCACGACGAATCCGTTCATCGTCGGCGTGCCTGCCGCCGGATTTCCCGCGCCGAACAGCTGGGCGTTCATGTCCTGGGAGAATAATTCCCCGGGATCCGGACTGGGAATGCTCATTGTTGCCGGACCCGTCCCCGGCTGGTTCCACACGCCGACCGGCGGCAGACCCGGCCCCGCTTGGGGGTTGGCCTCATTGCCGGTCAGTCCGCGGAAATTCGGATCGCCCGGCTTCAGCCGACCGAGCATCGAATCGAAGGACCGGTTCTCGAGCATGAGCACGACGACGTGATCGATCTGCGCCATTCTCGGCTTCCCCCAACCGTGATAACGGATGCCCGCATTGTAGCATCTGTCGAACCGCACGAAGCCGTGGCGTAAATCGGTATCGCTAGCGGGAACCAGGTTCGCCGTTGGCGAGCAGGCGGGGGGTCAGGGCGCCAAGGTCATCCCCTTCACCCGGATCAAACCGTCCGGGTATGGCGTGAAACCCTGCAGCCTGGCGCTGGCCCCCCACAGCCAAGCATAGTGATCCAGAAACAGGACGGGCCGGTCCTTGAGATAGATCGCCGCCGCCTGCCGGTAAAGATCAGCACGCTCGACCGTGTCCGTGGTCCTGGTGGCGTCGCTGAGGAGCTTGTCGAGCGGTGGGCTGCAGTAGCGTCCCCGGTTGAGGAACCCATCGCAGGCTACCCAGATCGAAATGTTCTGGTCCGGGTCCGTCCGTCCGCTCCACATGTTTATTGTCGCCTGGAACTCGCCGCGATCGGCCGCCTGGACCATCGACACCGCCTCCATCAACTGCAGCTTGATGTCGAATCCCGCCTCCGCCGCCATCGACTGCATGACCTGCGCCACCTGTGCGCTCACCGGATCGTTCCCGACGAGCAGCGTGAAGGCGACCCGAGTCTGCCCGGCCTCTTTGAGCAGGGCCTTCGCGCGAGCCAGGTCACGGTGCGGGATGGGACGATCCGGGTCGAAATAGGTGCCGCCGACCGGTTCCGGCTGATTGTCGGGGATGTACTGGCCGGCGAAGACGACCTGGTTGATCGTCTCCCGGTCGATCGATGCCTCGAAGGCCTCGCGCACGCGCGGGTCCCGGCCGATCGGGCTGTCCGACATGGGACCCCGCGCAAGGTTGAAGATTATCAGCTGGTAGCCGAGCGCCGGGCTCGACGCCAGCTTCAGGCGCGGATCGCCGCGCAGCGTGTCGAGGTCGGTCGGCGCGACCCGCTCGATCAGATCGAGCTGGCCGGACTGCAGATTGGCGAGGCGCAACGAGGCGTCCGGGATGTCGACGAACTGCAACTCGTCAAAGGGGGCCTTCGACGGGTCGCGGTAATGCGCCGAGCGCCGGAGGACGACACGTTCCTGCACGACGCGCCGGACGAATTCGTAGGGGCCGAGACAGACCGGGTGCGCCCCGACGCTATCGCCGGCCGCTTCCGTCGCCTTGGGGGCCATCATCATGCCGGGGCGATCCGAGAGCATCATGAGAAGGGGCGCGTATGGCTCGGAGAGGTCGAACCGTACAGTATGGTGATCGACCACCGTCACGCTCTTGATCGGCTTCAATTGCGAAACCCGCTTCGACATCGGCGATGTCCGATAGCGGTCGATGTTCCACTTGACGGCCTCTGCGTCGAACGGCTCCCCGTCCTGAAAAACCGCGTCCTCGCGGAGGTTTATCGTGAGCGCCCGGTTGTCCGCCGACCAGTGCCACTCGGTGGCCAATCCCGGAACAGGGTCCAACTGAGGGCCGATATCGATCAGCTTGTCGCACATCGCACTGGTAATCTGCAGCGAGATGAAGCTGCCGCTCGCCGCGGGATCAAGGGTATCGGGATCATCCGACATCCCGACGCGCAAGGTTGCCGCCGCCGCGAGCTGGGCCCCGAAGACCAGCAGCACCACCAATCCACCTATGCGCGCGGATCGTCTCATCGTAAATTTCATGGGGTCGTCCTTAGGAGACACACGCAGCACCATGAGGGCGGCATGCCCGGTCCAGGCGACCGACGCCCCCAACATCGGTTGAGCCTAGCCCGGATTTCTCGATGTCGATAGGCGCAACAGGCGCATCGGGGCGCGGACTCCGGGAGTCAAAACGGGCGCGCAGCCTGATGCGTTGGAAATTGAGGCACATGTACGGCAGATTTCGAAATCCGCCACAGGCGACCACGGCGAAGCCCTTCCCCGCCTCACCGTTGGGGCGGCACGATGGGTCAAGATCGGCTTTTGGACGCGGCCGAAGACGTTGAGAGCACGCCTGCAGACGAGCGAAAACTGCAGATACTCTAGAAATTCCTATTCAACTCAGCAGGGTAGGCGTTCGAATCCGCGGTCTGCGGCTCCTCGCCAACCACGACCAGCTTTGTTGGCCGCGGACTATTCGGAGGGGCCCGCCTCGGGCAAGGGCGGCAGCGACAGGATCAGGCCTACCGCAGCGACGGTCAGTCCGGCGAGAAACATCAGACCGTATCACGCTCAAATCACCGCACGGCCGGCCAAACACCGCCTTGACTCGCCCCGCGACATGGAGAATATAATTATGTAATTATATAATTTCCTAGGCTGGATCATGAAAAACATCGAGTTCGGACGAGCCGGAAACGTGGCAACGATCACGATCGCGCGGCCGGAAAAGCACAACGCCCTGACCGTCGAGATGTGGCAGGGACTGCAGACCGCGTTCGAAACGGCGGCTGCCGACGGATCGGTCCGTGCGGTCGTGCTGCGCGGTGCCGGAGGCCGCGCGTTCTGCGTCGGTGCCGACATAGGCGAGTTCGAGGCGACCAGAGCCGGCAAGATGCAGGCGATCGCCTATGCCGAACTCGTGCATGACGGCGTGAAGGCCATTCAGAACTGCCCCCATCCGACGATCGCCGCGATCGAGGGCCTCTGCGTCGGTGGCGGCGTCGAGATCGCCGCGGCGTGCGATCTGCGTCTTGCAACGGTTTCGAGCCGGTTCGGCGTGCCGATCAAGCGGCTCGGGCTCACGGTGGACTATCCTGAGCTGGCCGGACTGAAGCGCCTGGTCGGTCCCTCTAACGCCCTGGAAATCCTCTACGAGGGCCGCATCTTCGGCGCCGATGAGGCGCTGCAGAAAGGCCTCGTCAACCGCGTCTTCGCCGATGCGGCGTTCGGCGAAGAACTGGCCGCGACCGTCGAGCGCATCGCCTCCGGCGCGCCGCTGGTCGCGCGCTGGCATAAACGGATGGTGAAGCGGCTCGACGAGGCGGGGCACGTGACCGAAGCCGAGCGACGGGAGCCGCTCGCCGTGTTCGACAGCGAAGATTACCGTATCGGTACGCGTGCTTTCCTTGAGAAGCGCGATCCCGCTTTCGAGGGGCGCTGATCGGTGGCACGCAACAACGCCGGCCCGTTGGCGGGCCTGAAAGTCATCGATCTCACGCACGTCATGGCCGGTCCGGTCTGCACGCTGCTCCTGGCCGATCTCGGTGCCGAAGTGATCAAGATCGAGCGGCCGCCCGAAGGCGACGATTCCCGCCACATGGCTCCGCCCTACATCGGCGAGGAATCGGCCGCCTATCTGATCGTCAACCGCCATAAGCGGGGCATCGTCCTCAACCTGAAGCACGAGAGCGGGCGCGAAGCGCTGCTGCGGCTGCTCGAGACTGCCGATGTGCTGGTGGAGAACTATCGCGGCGGCACGCTCGAGAAGCTCGGGCTCGGCTACGAGCAGCTCTCCGAACGCTTCCCGTCGTTGATCTGGTGCTCGATCTCGGGCTACGGACGGACCGGCCCCTATGCCGACCGGCCGGGATTCGACCTCATGGCCCAGGCCATGAGCGGCATCATGAGCTTCACCGGCGAGGGGCCGGGCCGGCCGCCGGTCAAGACCGGTGCCCCCGTCGCGGACATTACCGCGGGTATCCTCGGCGCGCTCGGCGTCGTGGCGGCCGTGGCCCATCGGCAGCGCACCGGCGAGGGACAACGTGTCGAGACCTCGTTGTTCGAAGCCGCGATCACCCACACCTTTTGGCAATCCGCCATTTGTTTCGCAACGGGAACGTCGCCTGGACCGCTGGGATCGGCCCATCCGCTCGATGCGCCCTACCAGGCGTTCCAGACCTCGGACGGCTGGGCCGTGATCGGCGCCGCCAATCAGGCGAACTGGTTGAGGTTCGTAAGGGCCATCGACCGATTCGACCTCGCCGACGATCCGCGCTTCCGCAACAACGTGGAACGGATGCGCCATTTCGACGCGTTGATCGCCGCGGTCTCCCCCGAACTGCTCAAGCGGTCGACGCAGGAATGGGTGGCGCTGCTGGATGCCGCCGGCGTGCCGGTTTCGCCGGTGCTGAATGTGGGCGAGATGCATAAGGATCCGCAGGCGATCGCCCGCGGCATGATCGCCGAAGTTGAACATTCGGTGCTGGGCCGCGTGAAGACGCTCGGCAATCCGTTGAAGTTCTCGAAGAGCTCGGTCGAACTCGGCCGCGGGGCGCCGGTCCTCGGCGAGCATACGCGCGAGGTATTGCTCGATCATGGCTACGATGCCGCTCAAATCGCGGCACTCGTCGCGGCGGGAGCGATTCAATGCGCCGAAGCCGACGACGCGCAAGCTGTGTCCCGGTAAAGGAGACCGTCCCCATGAAAGCGTCGCTCGCCCCCGGCATTTCGCACCTGTTGCGGACACAGGTGGAAGGCCGCCAACTCGTCCCTGCCCTGTTTCCCGACAGCCCGCCGATCGCCTCGATGCCGCGGGTCCTCGCGACCGCCTGGCTGGTCGCCTTGATGGAGCATGCCTGCATCCTGGCGCTCGAGCCGCACCTCGACGCGGGTGAGGCGAGCGTCGGGACCGGCATCGATCTCACGCATCTGGCACCGACCCCCGAGGGGATCCGCGTGACCATCGAAGCCACCTGCACGGAGGTCAACAAACGCCGCTCGGTCTGGACGATCGTCGCGCGCGACGAGGTCGATGAGATCGGCCGCGCCACGCACGAGCGCATGGTCATCGAGGCGACCCGATTTGCGGCAGCACTCGCCGCCAAGGAAGACCTTCTCGCGCAAGCTCGAACGTAGCGTCCAATCCCCACCCTCTGGAGCATGGAAATGAAGTCACTCTGGGCATCAGCAGCTATATTTTCCTTCGTACTCTTCTCGGCACAGACGGGGGCTCAGGCCGACGACGAATTTGCGGATCTCGCCGCAAAGGCGAAGGCGGAGGGAGAGGTGACCTGGTACACGGCGCATTTCGACAACGCGATGACCGGCAAGATCGGCGTCGCCTTCACGGCGAAATATCCCGGCATCAAGGTCAATGTCCTCAAGTCGACGGCACAGGTGAACTATCAGCGCCTGCTGCAGGACATCGGCGCGGGTGTCACGCAGGCCGATGTGTTCAGCTCTACGGACGCGAGCCAGTTCCTGGAACTGGCGCATGACAAGGCGCTGGAATCCTATGAGCCCAAGAACGAAGCGAAGATCGTTCCGGCGTTCCGGAATATCGATCCTGCCGGGTTCTATCATGTGACCGCCGTCAGTCTCGTCGCGATCACCTACAACAACCAAAAGCTGACAGAAGCCGAGATTCCGAAGTCCTGGCAGGAACTGCTCGATCCGAAATGGTCGAACAAGCTGGCACTCGGCGACCCGAATTTCAGCGGCATGGTGGGCGCCTGGGCGGTCACGCTCCAGAAGATGTACGGCTGGGATTATTTCACCCGACTGAGTGCCGGCAAGCCGCTGATCACCCGGTCGATCGACGACACCGTCACCATCCTGAATTCGGGCGAGCGAGTGCTCGCGGCCGGCGATCCGGCGTCCACGCTCCGCAGCACCGCCAAGGGCAATCCTCTCTCCGTCTTCTATCCGACCGATGGCGTCGTCGCCGTCGTCGAGCCCTCCGCGATCCTGGCGGGTGCCAAGCATCCGAATGCGGCACGCCTGTTCATGGAGTTTCTGCTCAGCACCGACTGTGCGAAAATCGAAGCGGAGTCCTTCGAACAGTCGCTCCGCCCGGAAGTCGCGCCGTCCGGCTCCAAGCCGCTCGACCAGATCAAGATCAACCGCGTCGTTACCCAAGATGTCGCGAGCAACCTGAAGGACGTGCGCGACAAGTGGCGCGACACGTTCGGCAAATAATCGCCTTACCTCCTACCATCGACCGGTCGATGCGGGCGCGGGCCGGGTACGCCCTCATCGGCCGATGACTTACGGCGCCTGCGAACAAAGGTACATGATGGCATTCTTCCACGTCCCATTTCGTCGTTCGGCGCCCGGCACCAACGGTGGAATGGGAAACGGCCTGGCGACCGGATTCCTGTGGGCGGGCGTCGTCGCGGCGCTGGCGTTGATCGTCGTCTATCCGACCGTAAAACTCTTCGTGTTCAGCTTCTCTTCCAAGGCCGGACCGACGTTCGACAATTATCTCCATGCTTTCGGCCGGGTACGATATCTGCTGGCCTTGTGGAATTCGCTTCTTTACGGCGCAGCCACGACGGTGGTCGCGACGCTGCTCGCCCTGCCCCTCGCCTGGGGATTCGCCCGGATCCGGATGCCGGGCAAGTCGATCATCCGCACAGGACTGCTCGCGGCATTCGTCACGCCGTCCTATCTCGGCGCCGTCGCGTGGATCTTGCTGGCCGGGCCCAATGCCGGCTGGATCAATCGAGCCTGGATGTTCCTGAGCGGTGCCGAACAAGGCCCGTTCAACATCTATTCCTTCAGCGGGATCGTCTTCATCAGCGCGCTCTACGCGATACCCTACATCTTCATCTACGTCAGCGACGGGCTCGGCGCCGTTTCATCCGAGATGGAGGACGCGGCGCGGATGCTGGGCGCCGGCACGATCCGCGTCGCCCTCACGGTCACCCTGCCGCTCGTCGCTCCCGCCATCTTCAACGGCTGCCTGATCGTGTTCCTGGACACGATCGCGCTGTTCGGCACGCCGGCCGTCCTCGGCCTGCCGGCGCATTTCAACGTCGCGGCCGTGCAGCTCCTCGAGTTTTTCGAATATCCGGTGCACCCCGAAGCCGCCGCGGCCTATTCCCTGCCGCTGATCGCCATCACCTGCCTCGCCTTGTGGCTGCAGCGCGTCCTCAGGGGGCGGCGGACCTACGTCACCGTGACCGGCAGAACCAGCGCCCATGTCGGCGCGGCGCCGGCCGTCGTACGGTGGGGGCTGTTTGCCTATGGCATGGTGATTCTGGCGCTCGCGGTGGTGCTGCCGCTCGCCTGCCTCGCGAAGGCCGCCTTCAGCGTCGCCTGGGGAAGACCGCTCAGCCTGGAAAATCTGACCATCGGCAACTTCACCGACCTGCTTGCCACGAACGACGCGCGGCTCGCGATCACCAACAGCCTGGTGATCGCGGCACTTGCGGCGACAGCCGCCATGGCGCTTGGGATCTGCGCCGCCTACGCGGTGGTCCGGCGCACCTTCCCGATGAGCGGCGCCCTGGGGCCGATCAGCGTCGGGACGCTCGCCATTCCGGGCATCACGCTGGGCATCGGCTTCTACAGCGCTTTTTCCGCAGCACCCTTCTCGCTCTACGGAACGACCACGATCATCGTACTGGCTTTCACGGTCCGCTTTTTGCCCATCGCCTACGGCAGCTGCGCCTCGGGGCTTGCCGCCATCAGTGCCCAGCTGGAAGAGGCCGTCCGCAGCCTCGGCGGCTCGCAGGCGACGAGCTTCCGGCACGTCGTGGCGCCCTTGCTGCGCAAGCACCTGCTGAGCGGATGGGTACTCGTGTTCATTCCCGCAATTCGCGAACTGAGCGTCGTGATCTTCCTGGCCGGCCCCGCCTCCCGCACGATTTCGATGCTGCTCCTCGACTACAGCGAGGGTGGAAACCTGGAGTTGACGGCGGCCCTGGGCCTGATCTTGCTCGCGATCACCCTGGTCCTGGTGGTCGCTGGGCAGAGTTTGCTCGGCCGCGATCTGTTGTCACGAAGCTGATAGGACATGGGTCGTCACGATGTCTGAAGTTCACAAGGTCTCGGGCCATCACGCCGCCGCGCCCGCGGCCCATGCCGCCGAGACGGTGCCGTACCTCGCCTTGCGCGGGCTCGGCCGCGATTTCGGCGCGGGGCTCGCCGTCGAAGATGTCAACCTGGACATCGCCAAGGGCGAATTCATTTCGCTGATCGGCCCGTCCGGATGCGGCAAGACCACGACCCTTCGCATGATCGCCGGCTTCGTTCAGCCCAGCGCCGGGGTGATCGAGAAGGACGGCGTGGTCATCGCGAGCGCCAAGCGGATGCTGCCCCCGGAAAAGCGGGGCATGGTCATGATCTTTCAAAGCTATGCCTTGTGGCCGCACAAGACCGTCGCGGAAAACGTCGCGTTCGGTCTGCGATTGCGCAAGGTGGCTGATGCCGACGTCCGCCGGCGGGTGACGGAGATGCTGCAGGCGGTCAGGCTCGATGCGCTGGCGAGCCGGTATCCGGCGGAGTTGAGCGGCGGTCAGCAACAGCGCGTGGCGCTGGCGCGCGCGATCGTCGTGCGCCCCGCCGTGCTGCTGCTCGACGAGCCGCTGTCGAACCTCGATGCAAACCTCCGCGAGGAGATGCGTGTCGAGATCCGGCGGCTCCACGACGAATTCAAGATGACGACGATCCTCGTCACCCATGATCAGGCGGAGGCCATGGCGACGTCGGACCGGATCGCAATCATGAACAAGGGGAGGCTGGAGCAGGTCGACCGGCCGTTCGCGCTCTATGCCCGCCCCAGGACGCGCTTCATCGCGAGCTTCATCGGGCGGACGAATTTCCTCGAAGCCCGCTGCAACGGCACGGATGTGACGTTCGACGGATTTTCGATCGCCCGGCAACATTTCGACCTGCCGGAACAGCAGTTCTCGGGGGCCGTCACGTTCTCGCTTCGACCGCAGAGCATCGGCATGGAAGGCCGGACGGCCGTCGAAGCGGCGCCGAGCGGCGGCGCGGCGTTGCGCCTGTCGGCGACAGTGGTCGAAGCCGCCTTTTTCGGAGACTACTGGGAATATGTCGTGCGGCTCGGCGCGGGAGGTCAGAGCCTGCGTGTCCTCAGCCGGCCGAACGAAACCTTTGACGTTGGCCAGGACGTTGTGTTGAACGTCGATCCGCGACTGATGGCGCCGGTCCTTTGAACGGCCGTATGGATGTCGCACGGTCGGGGCGTACCGGCCATGGGGGAGGGTTGACAATGAAGAGCCGACGAACGCCGCGTCCGTCTCTGTATCAAGAAATCGCGGACATCATCCGCGATCGGATCGTCGAAGGCACCTTGGCGGCGGGCGGTTTCGTCGATGAACCGGCCTTGGCCGAGGAACTTGAGGTTTCGCGCACGCCGGTCCGCGAAGCGCTCAAGGTCTTGGCATTCGAGGGGCTGGTCGACCTGTTTCCAAACCAGGGGTGCTATGTCACCGAGATCACGGCCGAAGACGCCCGGCAACTGATCGAACTCCTGGCACAGCTCGAAGGGTTCGCCGGGGAACTCGCCTGTCGGCACGGCGGCGAGGAGATGCTGAAAGCTCTGACGAGAACGCATGAAGAAATGCTCCGCGCCTATCATCAAGACGACAGGCCGACTTATTTCAAATTGAACCAGCAAATCCACGACGCCATCGTGGCGGCTTCCGGAAACAGGCACCTGGTCGATGCGCATCGGAACTGTACCCGCCGGCTTCGGCGCATCCGGTACATCAGCAATCTCCAGCGGACCGCCTGGGCGCAGTCGGTGTTCGATCATGAGGCGATGCTGAACGCCTTGACCGCCCGGGACGCCGCGGCGACGCGCCGGATCATGACGGAGCACGCCGCCGACATCTGGGAAACCGTGCGAGCCAGCCTCGCATAATCCGCCTTGCGGAGGTCCGCGCCCGCCCCCCCCAATCACCGATCGACCTCCGGGCTCCAGCCAGAGTTGACGCAGATCCTAAATAGTAATTACATAATTATACGAATCGGCCGGTGATCTTCCGGACTTCCCGCGGCGGCGGTGCCGCTGCCCCGGCCTCCGCGTCAGCGGGCATGCCTTGCGAATACCTTGGAGACCACGGAGTGACCCCCTTGCTCGACAACAGCCATCTGCAGCGTTTTGCGCGGATTCGCGACCGGTTCCCGGGCGCCAAGACCGGGCCCTATCTCGATGTCTCCGCGCGCGGCTTGCTCTATGACGGCGCGCGTGAAGCACTCGACGCGTACCTCGACCGGAACGCCGCCGGGACGCTCGACAAGGGCGCGATGTTCGCCGGTGTCGAAAAGACCCGCGCGCTCTTCGCATCCTTGGTTCGTGCGGAACCGGACGAGATCGCCTTTACGCGTAACGTGACGGATGGCATCGCGACGTTCGGAGCCTCGCTGCCCTGGCAGTCCGGCGACAATGTCGTGGTCTGCGAATCGCTCGAGCACCCCGCCAATATTTTCCCATGGTACGGCCTCAGCAGGCGGCTCGGCATCACGGTCAAGACCGTGGGCCACCGGAACGGCCATATCCCGCTCGACGGCATCCTGGCGCAGATCGACGATGCAACCAGGGTCGTCGCGGTCTCCGCGGTCTCCTTCGCGCCGGGATTCCGCTTCCCGGTCGCCGAACTGGGCGCCGAATGCCGTCGCCGGGGCGTGTTGCTGATCGTCGATGGCGCGCAGTCGATCGGCGTGCTCGACACCGACGTGAAGGCCCTGAACGTCGACGCCCTGGCGGCTTCGACACAGAAGAGCCTCATGGGGCTCTACGGCATGGGCTTTCTGTATGTGCGGAAGGAAGTCGCCGAGGCGCTGGCGCCGGTCTTCCTGTCGCGCTTCGGCGTGGATCTCGAAGGACAGCATGAAGCGAGCGCCGGGGATGCCGCCGCGTCCTACAAGCTGGCGCAAGGGGCGCGGCGCTTCGACGTCGGAAACTACAATTATCCTGCCATTCTCGCCGTCGGCGCCTCGTTGGAATTGCTGCTCGAACTGGGAAGCAAAGAAGTCGAAGCCTTCGTGTGCGGACTGGCGCGGGATTTTGCCAACGGCATGGTGGACGCCGGCCTGTCCGTCTTCGGCGGCCGGCCGGGGCCGCTCGGCACGCACATCGTCACCGTCGGAAAATCGCTCGGGTTCGATCATGATTCCGCCGCGGACAAGGACATGTCGGATCTGTATGCGTTTCTGACGGCGAACGGCGTCCGGCTCGGTATCCGGCGCGACCTGCTTCGGTTCTCCTTCCATATTTATAACAACCAGGCGGACATCCTGCGAGTCCTCGACCTGGTCCGGCAATGGACCGCAGCGCGTTCGCGATCGGTCGCTTAAGGTCTGATATTTCCTTCCGGTCCCGGATCCGGGCCATTCGCAGGGTCGATCGGTTTGGTGAAACCGGCCGACCCGACGATATCGAGACAGGCGAGGCCAAGAACGATGACGTCAAATCCACTGCCGGTGAATTCGTTTCCGCGGTCGAGCGGCTCGCTTTTTGGAATTCCGTTGCCGGTGCAGATGCTGATCGGCCTGGTCGTCGGCTGCATCATCGGTGTCCTATGGCCGGGTTGGGGCAAAGAGCTTCTGCCGCTGGCTCAAGCCTTCGTCAAAGCGTTGCGGATGCTGGTCATTCCGCTCGTCTTTTCGTCGATCACGCTTGGTGTCTACAACATGGGACGGGAGATCGGTACCGTCGGGCGGGTTGTCGGCATCGCCTTCGTCTGGTTCTATTTCGCGACCAGCGTGTGCATCGTCGTCGGCCTGCTGATGAACGGCATCTTCCATCCCGGCATCGGCGCCGACCTGACGATTCCCGGCGGCAAGGTGCCGGCAAATGCCGGCCTCGGCGTGGATTGGGTGCAGTTCTTTCTCGATCTCGTGCCGGCGAATCTCATAGGCGCGATGGCCGACCAGAAGATTCTGCCGGTGCTTCTGTTCGGCATGCTGTTCGGCGGCGCGCTCTCGACCATCGGTGAACTGGCTCGACCCGTCCTCGGCGTGCTGCAGGGCGTCCAGGCGGCCGTGATGAAGATGGTGCGCTGGATCATTGCGGTGGCACCATTGGCCGTCGCCGGTGCGATCGCATGGCTGATTTCCAGCCAGGGAACCAGCGCGCTCTACTCACTCGCGAAGCTCGTCGGCACGCTCTATGTCGGACTTGGCGTCGTCATCCTGCTGATGGGTCTGGTGCTGTACGCCATCGGCGAAAATCCCATCGTGATCATCAAGAAGATAGCGGAGCCGCTTCTGCTCGCCTTCACGACCCGCTCATCGGAGGTCACGCTTCCGATCCATATGGAGATTCTGGAGCGGCTGGGGGTTCCGAACAAGATCGTCTCGACTGTCATCCCGCTCGGTTACAGCTTCAATCAGGATGGGACCTCGCTCTATCTGTCGCTGGCGGTCACCTTCGTGGTCGAAGCCCATAATATTCACCTCGATCTTTCGTCCATGCTCACCATCATCGTGGCGGGTCTCATCACGACCAAGGGCATGGGCAATGTCGGTGGTGGCGGGTTGATCGCCGCAACGACGGTTCTCGTATCCATGGGGCTGCCGGTCGAGGCCATCGCGATCATCGCGGGCATCGATGTGTTCATGGACATGGGGCGCACGACGGTGAACGTCATGGGCAATACCGTCGCCGTGCTGCTCGTTCGCAAATTCGGCAACGTGAAGGGCGACGAACCGCTGCCCGTGCCCGAGGGCGCCCAAGGCGAGCCCGCGGCCTGACGCATTCCGGCGATCTCGCGCGTGTCGCACGCGTTCACCCTTAACCCTCCTCCGGAATCCGACGTCCATGACCAAGCTCCGCATCGATCTACGCAGCGACACGAAGACCCGGCCGACGCCCGGCATGCGGGCAGCCATGGCCGAGGCCGAGGTCGGAGACGAGCAGGCTGACGAAGATCCGTCGGTCAATTCGCTCTGCGAGCGGGTGGCGGCCCTTCTCGGCAAGGAAGCCGCCCTGTTCCTGCCGTCGGGGACCATGTGCAACCAGATCGCCATTCTGGTGCATTGCCGCCCCGGCGACGAAATCATTGCCGCGGAGGCGTCGCATATCCTCTCCTCCGAGTCCGCCGGTGCGGCGGCGCTCGCAGGCGCGCAGATCCGTCCACTCGGCGCGGACCGGGGCATCTTCACGGCCGAACAGGTGGCGAGCGCGATACGCTCGCGCAAGCAGAACGCGCCCGTTTCCCGTCTGGTCCACATCGAGCAGACCGTGAACCGGGGCGGGGGAGCGGTATGGCCGCTCGCGACGATCGAGCAGGTTGCCAAGGTCGCACGCGATGCGGGGCTCAGCATGCATATGGACGGCGCCCGGCTGTTGAACGCCGTCGCCGCGTCGGGCACGACCGCGGCCCGGTTCGGGGCCTGTTTCGACAGCCTGTGGCTCGATCTGTCGAAGGGGCTCGGCTGTCCGGTCGGGGCGATCCTCGCGGGTGACAAGACGTTCATCCGGGCCGCGCGCAGCTGGAAATTCCGCCTCGGCGGCGCCATGCGCCAAGCCGGGATCCTGGCGGCGGCCGGCCTGTATGCGCTCGATCATCACGTCGAGCGCCTGTCCGACGATCACGACCTCGCCCACCACCTGGCAGGGCGTTTGGCCGAGATCAAAGGGATTCGGCTGCCGTATCCCGTCGAAACCAACCTCGTCTTCCTCGACGTGGCAGAGACCGGGAAAGGCGCCGACGCGCTCTCGAAAGCGCTCGCCGAGCAGGGCATCGGCATCGGCGTCGAAGGCAAGACACGATTGCGCGCCGTCACGCACCTGGACGTCGACAGGGCCGGTGTGGACGAGGCCGTCGATGCGATCGCGCGATGGCTCGTCTAAAGCGCCGGCGACAGCGAAACAGGTGAAGCGCCGAGCGCCCCGGCTCCGAGGTCGCCGTAGCCTGGACAGTCCGGCATCGGGAAGGCGCTGGCCTCTCGCCCTTCTTGCGTGGTCGCTTGGGCGCGCTTGAAGCGGTGCGTTACGCCGCCTTGACGTCGACAAGGAACTGGTCGACCTCGGTGGAGAGGACATGGGATTGCCGGGACAGGCCGCCGGCGGCCCCGAGCAGCTGCGCCGCGGCGGCGCCGGTGCTGGAGACGGCCTCCTTGATGCCGGTAATGTTGCTTGTCACCTCGTGCGTGCCTTGGGCCGCCTGCTGGACGTTGCGCGCGATCTCGCGGGTCGCCATGCCCTGTTCCTCGACCGCGGCGGCGATGGTGGTCGCAATCTGCCGGACCTCGACGATGGTGAGGCCGATGCCCTGGATCGCCTCGACGGCCTGCCTCGTCGCCTCCTGGATCTGCCCGATCTGTTCGGAGATCTCGCCGGTCGCCCGGCCCGTCTGGTTCGCGAGCGCCTTGACCTCCGACGCGACGACCGCGAAGCCTTTGCCCGCGTCGCCCGCCCGCGCAGCCTCGATCGTCGCGTTCAAGGCGAGCAGGTTCGTCTGGCCGGCGATGTCCTGAATCAGCTTCACGACGTCGCCTATCTTCTGGGCGCCCGTGGCCAAGCTCTGCACGACGGCATCCGTGCGCTTCGCCTCTTCGACCGCATTGTCGGCGATCCTGGTCGATTGCTCGACTTGCCGACCGATCTCCTGGATCGAGGCGGTCAGTTCCTCCGCCGCCACCGCGACGGTCTGGACATTGGCCGACGCCTGTTCGGCCGCCGACGCCACTGTCATGGACTGCTGGTTCGTCTCTTCGGCGGTAGCGCTCATAGATCCGGCGGTTGCCTCCATCTCGGTCGCAGCCGACGAGAGCGACGAGACCAGGGTGCCGATCTTGGCCTCGAACTGCCGGGTCAGCGCTTCGAGCGCCACCGCCCGCCTCTCCTTGGTCTGACGCTCCGCGTCCTGCTCGGCCGCAAGGCGGTCGGCCTCGATCATGCCGTCCTTGAAGATCTGCACCGCTTCGGCCATCCGGCCGATCTCGTCGCCCCGGCCGAGGCCGACAATCTCGCCCTGCATGTCGCGGGCGGCGAGGCGCTTCATCGCCGCGGTCATCGCCGTGATGGGCTTCGATACGCCGAGCACGATCATGAAGCCGCAGAAGACGCAGATCGCCGCGGCAATTGCGAGGACCGCAATGACCGTCAGCCGGGCGGACCCGTAGATCTCGGCACCGCGGTCGGCCGCTTTCCGACCTTCGTCCGCGTTGAGGGCCATGTCCTTCTCCAGCGGGTCTATGACGTCATGGAACACGCCGCGCATGTCCTTCAGGTAGAAGATCTGCGCCTCGTCCCGTTTGCCGTCCAGCATCATCGCCTGGAACTTCTTGTCGACTTCGCGATAGGCCGCCCATCCCCGAACAAGCCTGTCGGCGAGTTCCCGCTCGGCACCCGGGCTGATCAGCGGCTCGTATGCGGCCCAGGACTTATCGCGTCCGTCCAGGGCGGCGGCCAGGGTCTTTGCCGCCGCCGTCCTCTCTTCCGCGGTCGGCGAGCCAACGTAATACGCCTCCGCGATCCGGCTGCTCTCGGTCCGCTCCATGAGGTCGCCGAGCGCACGCGTGCCCGGAAGATAATCGTCGCGGACCACCGCAGCCTGATCGTTGACCGCGGCAAGCCGCAGGATGGCGAAGAGGCCGAGGCCGATCGTGACGGCAAGGACGATGGCGAAGGCGGCGAGCACTTTGGTGCTGATGGAAATCTTCTTGGAAAACGCGAGCACGGACTGAATCCTTTGCCACAGCTAAATACGTCTGGTCGAACGGGAACGCCCCGGGCATAGGACGGACGGCGACGGGGACACATCGTCAGATAGATCTAAATGCGCCCAAGAGTTGTAACAATATGTTAACTCATGGGTGAGTTCCGATCGCAACCCTCGTTCCCACTCAAGCGTCCTCGCGCGCATCAGATATCGTCGTGCCCTGTTGCCGCGTCTTGTCTCACCGATGCTCCTGCTGCTCCCAGGCGTAGCGGACCAGCGCCACGAAGCGGTAAATCCCATGCACGAACTTGCCGTAGGGCATCGTGATGAACAGGCTGAACACGATACCCAGATGCAGCGCCAGCAGGATGCCCATCGCGGCCGTGTCGCGCAGCACGAGCAGGGCCAGCCCCGAAAGACCGGTCAGGAACAGCATGGCGAGAAACGCCACATCCATACCGAAGCGCTTCGCGTCCAGCACCGCCGGATCGCGCGTTCGCTTCGCCCGATAGAGGCCGGCGGTACCGCCGACCAGGCCGAGCCCGCCGAGCGTGCCCAGCAGGACAGGCAAATCATACCAGGCATAGGGAGCCTCGCGACCGACATAATGATAGAGCGTCGCGACCGACGTCGAGGCGAAGCACAGCAGGAAGCCGTAGAAGACCATGTGATGGGCATGGCGCCGGCCGTCGGCGGGCCGGTCGTCCTCATTCATGCAGCCCGCCCCGCCGCCATCGAGATAGCGCAGGCGTCCCGCGTCCTTTACCGCCTGCCAGATCGAGACAGCGTCCGGCATCGGCTCATTCGCGTCGCCGATGTCGGACCAGAAGCGCCGGACGCCGAGCGCAAGCGCAAGGATTGCGTAGAGGAAGGCCGCGCCAAACAGCGCCGCCATCGCGCTATGCGGCATCAGGCGATAGAAAGCGCCGGCCCCAGCCCCGCTCGTCCAGAGGGCGGCCGGATCAGACCAGCCGACGAACCCCAGCAAGAAGAGTGCGATGCTGAGCGCCGCGCTGCCGGCAATCACCGGGCCATTGTGCCGGAACAAGCCGGCCGCGGCCGGGGGCCAGGCATAAGCCGCGTAGGACTCCGCCCGCACTTCGGCCAGAACCTTGGGAACATTGACGTTGAATTCGTGCGGTGGCGAGAACTGGCAATCGTAGTAGCAGGCCCCACAACCATGGCAGAGATTGGCCAGGTAGTTGAGGTCGCCATCCAGGAAGGAACGGCGGGCCTCCATCGCCGGAAACACAGCGCACAGACCTTCGCAATAGCGGCAGGAATTGCAGACCGTCATCAGGCGGTCGGCTTCGGCCAGAGTATCAGTTGCGTGCATTTGCCGCCGCCTCCCGTCCCGCGATACGTCCGAACACGCTGCCGATGGTCATGCCGATGCCGGCGGCATAACCGCGCCCCAGTACGTTGCCGGCCATGATTTCGCCTGCCGCGAACATGTTCCCTGCGGGGGCTCCGGTGTTCATGAGCATCCTCGCGTCCCGGTCCACGCGCGTGCCGAGATAGGTGAAGGTGATGCCGGGGCGCACCGGATAGGCATAGAACGGCGCCGTCTCGAGGCGGCGCGCCCAGTGAGACTTGGGCGGCGTCAATCCTTCCGTGCGGCAATCGTCGAGGATCGTGTGATCGAAGGTGCCCGGTCGGACTGCTGCGTTGAAGCTGTCGACCGTCGCCTGCACGGCCTCCGCGTCCAGCCCGAGCTTGCCGGCGAGTTCGCGGATATTCCCGGCCGCGATCGGCGGAAACAGCGAGGGCATGAACATTTCCAGCGAGGGTGCATCGAACAGGATATAGGCGATCTGATCCGGCTGGGCGGCAACCAAGCGGCCCCAGATCGCATAGCGCTTCGGCCAGATATCCTCGCCCTCGTCGTAGAAACGCTGTGCATGCTTATTGACGACGATGCCGAAGACGACGCAGTCGAGCCGCGTTATGATCCCGCCGTCGAATTTCGGCGCACGCGCATCGATCGCGACGGCGTGGCACTGGGTCGGATCGCCGATCCGTTCGACGCCGTTGTCGAGCAGCAGCTTCAGGATCGAGCCGCGATTGTACGGGGTGCCGCGGATGAGGAAATTCTCGGCCACCTCGCCCCAATATTCCTTGAGCCATTCGATGTTGGCCTCGAAGCCGCCGGCGGCGGCCACGAGCGCCGCCGCGGCGATCGTCACCCTTTCGCCGCCCCGCTCGATCGTCGCGGAGCGGAAGGTGCCGTCCTGGATATCGAAATCGACGACCGGCGACTCGTAGAGCACCTCCACGCCCAGGCGCTCGGCCGTGAGATAGAGCGTATTGAGCATCGACCGGCCGCCGCCCAGGAAGAACGAGTTGGTGCGGCCGAGACTGAGCGTGCCGCCAAGCGACGGCTGAAAGCGTACCCCCTGCTCGGCGATCCAGATCAGCATCTCCTTGGACTCGCGGATCATGAAGCGAGCGAGCTGTTCGTCGGTTTCGCCGCCGGTGACGCGCAGGAGGTCGTCCCAGAATTCCTCTTCGGTATAGGGTCCGGTCAGGGTCCCCGTCGCACTGTCATGGGCGCAGCGCATGTTGCGTGTGTGGCGGGTATTGCCGCCCCGATAGAATTTCGGTGCCGCTTCGACCACCAGGACCGAAGCCCCGGTTCGGCGCGCCGAAATGGCGGCGCACAGCGCGGCATTGCCGCCGCCGACGACCAGCACGTCCCACCGCTTCATAGGATCGACCATGCTCCCTCCCCCGTTACGGCCGCCCGGTTGAGGCCCCTCGTCCGCCGCGTGATCCATATTGTGTACTGTTGTATACAGGTGAATACCGTTGTCAAGCTGACGGGTGCCATGCTTGATGTCCGTGGTCAGATGACGGGATTGGGATGACAAGACGCGTGCCGAACGATCCGCCGCCCAAGTTGGAACTGGAGACGCTCGAGGGAGGCCTGCCCTTGGGCGAGGCGGTCTTCCGCTCGCTGCGGCAGGCGCTGCAGGCCGGGCGCTATCGTCCCGGCGATCGGCTGCGCGAGGAAGAAATCGCCCGGGAACTGAAGGTCAGCCGCACGCCGGTCCGCGAAGCCTTCGGCCGCTTGCAGGCCAAGGGGTTCGTCGAACCGGGCGGCGCCAAGGGGTTGATCGTCCGCCGGCTCGACATGGCGGAAATCCTGGAACTCTATGCGATGCGGGAGATCCTCGAAGGCGCGGCCGCCCGCCTGGCGGCGCAACATGCCTCGCCGCCCGAGATCGATGCCCTGGCGGATCTGGAAGCGGCTTTCGAACAAGCTCGGGGGCCCGCCGAAATGGCGCGGCTCAACCGCCTGTTTCACCGGGGGATCGTCCGAGCCGCCCGCAATCGCTATCTGCAGAATGCGTTGGAAGAACTGCAGGACTCGATCGCCCTGCTCGGCATCACGACCTACAGCGTCGCGGGGCGCCCGCCGACGGCGGGGCGGGAGCATGGCGGGATTTTGGCGGCGATCGCCGCGCGCGACGCCGCCCAGGCCGAGGCCCTGGCGCGGACCCATATCCAGGAAGCCCTGCGCGCCCGCTTGAAGCTGATTCAGGACAGCGGACCGCACTGACACGCTACGAGCCGACGCTCGCCGGTTCCCTGACGGCCCGACCGGCGGCATGGCGGGAGAGCAGCCCCATGGCGCCGGCAGATATGGCCACAGGTACGGTCACGCAGAGAAACAACAGCGAGATCGGCAGGTCGAGCGAGATCAGGAAGCCGCCCAGGACCGGACCGATGATCGAGCCGATTCGGCCGACGCCGGTCGTCCAGCCCGCCCCGGTCGACCGCATCCAGGTTGGGTAGATGATGCCGGCGACGGCGTTCAGGCCGTTATGCGAGCCGACAATGAAGAAGCCGGCCGTGAGAACCGTTGCCATCAGCAGCGGCACCGACGTGCTGGCGGGACCCATGATCGCGACGACCGGGACGGCAACCAGAAAGCCGAGGGCGATGGTTCGGATGCCCTTGCGATCGGTCAACCAACCGACCGAGACATTGCCGATCGTGCCGCCGACGTGAAACAGCGATGCGGTAAAGACGGCGAGCGAGACGGAGATGCCGGTGCCGGCGATCAGGGTCGGCAGCCAGCTCGTCATAAATTGCAGCGCCATGATGCCGGTGATGTAGGCGAGCCAGAGCAGCAGCGTGACCGGCCTGCGCCCGTCCTGGAACAGCGCCGCGACCGGTACGCGCCGTACCGGTTCCTCGGCGACGGAGAACTGCGCATCGGCCGGAAGCACCAAGCCCGGTCGCATGCGCTGGACGATACGTCGCAACGCCGGGTCGTCCGGGCGGCGCTGGGCCAGGAAGCGCGCGGATTCGGGAAGAAAGGCGAGCAGAAGCACACCCATCGCCAGCCCGCCCCAGCCGCCGATCTGGAAGATGATCGTCCAGCCATAGTCCGACAGCAGTCTCGCGGACAGCAGGCCGGCCGCGACGCCGCCGAGCGTGTAGGCGACATAGAGCAGCGCGATGCGTGTCGCCTTGGTGCCGCGCGGGGCATATTCCACGGTCAGCGCGATCGCATTCGGCACCGCGCCGCCCAGTCCGATCCCGGCGACGAAGCGCAAGACCGACAATTCCAGGAGGGAGCTGCCGTAGGCGGCAGCCAAGGTGAAGATGCTGAACAGGAAGACGCCGAAGAGGATCAGCCGGCGGCGCCCGAGGCGGTCGCCGAGGCTGCTCAGCAACAGGGCGCCCAGCATATAGCCGAAATTGCCGGCGCCGAAGATCGAGCCGAAGCTCGCCTTGTCGACATGCAGCGCTTTGATCATGGCCGGCGCGGCATAGCCGACCAGCTGCATCTCGAACCCTTCGATGAACATGGTCATCGAGGCCCAGGCCATCAGGATCATCGCGAAGCGCCCGAGCCGCTGGCTCTCGATGAGATCGCCCAGGTCGATCTGCGGGCGGCCGTTCATGCTGCTCGATCCGACGGGCAATATCCGATCACGTCTTCCATCTCGTCCTCGCTCGGGCAAGCAGCATGGGCAGGCATCCGCTGCCCCGGTCTCGGGCGTCGATCTCTCCGGTCTTCAGACCTTCGCAAGATCGAAGGTCGAAGGAACGAACAGGTCCTCGGCCGTCAGGCGGCGGGCGTTCAGGCCCTGCTCGAAGGCGTAGCGGGTAATCGCCTCGATCTCCCTGGTATTCTGCTGGACGCCGTAGCTCCAGAAATCCGGGCCCATCAGACTGCGCGCCCGCTCCAGTTCGTCGACCGGCCAGGGCAGCGTGGTGAAGAGATGGCCGATCTTCTCCTGGTCGCGATAGCAGAGGGCCTTCGCCTCGAGAAAGGCGACGTATGTATTCACCGCGAGCCATGGATGCTGTTCCAGCAGGCGCTTGCGAATGCCGACGACATGCATGATCGGGAAGATGCCGGTTCGCCGGTAATACTCTTCCTCGGCGGCGCGGTAATCGGGAAACAGGCGGCGGACCTGCGGGTTCTTCTTGAAGCAGGAGGGCGCAAGTGCCGTGATCAAAGCGTCGATCCTGCCGTCGTCCAGATGCTGCGCCAGCGTTTCAGTGCTCGGGATCGCCTGGAGCTCGACACCCTCCGGCAGGTCGAGCTTCACCTTCTGCTCGCGCCCGGGCTGTTCCAGTCCGCCGTTACGCCAGCGCATGTCCGACGGCCGGATGCCGTATTCGTCCTGCAGGATGCCGCGGATCCAGACGGCGGCGGTCATCTGGTATTCGGGAACGCCGATGACCTTGCCCTTGAGATCTTCCGGCTTCTCGATGCCCCGGTCGCCGCGGATATAGATCGACGAATGCCGGAACAGCCGCGACGGAAAGACCGGAATGGCCGCGTAATGGCCGATGCCCTTCGCCGTGACGTTCATGTAGTTCGACAGCGACAGCTCGGTGATGTCGAACTCCTGGAAGCGGAACGCCCGATGGAACGCCTCCTCCGGCGACATCGCCACGGGGATCGTATCGCAGCCCTTGATCTGCACGCGCCCGTCGAAGATCGCCCGAGTCCGGTCGTAGTCGCAGCCGGCAAGGCTGACGGTCAGCTTCGTCATCATTCATCCTCGTGAGCAGGAAGCGCATATCCAGGAGGCACGCTAGCTTCCCGATATGATTCCGGCGGGCAGACCGCGCGCGAAGGCGGCGATATCGCCCGGTCGGGTGAACCACACGCGATCGCGCGCCGGATGCGCCATGATGTGGGTAAGCGCCTTGCGGAGTTGCGCGAGCCGGAACGGCTGGCCGACGACGAAGGTATGCAGCGACACCCCGCACACGAGCGGCCGCTCCTCGGACAGTTCCAGCATCGTCTCGAACTGATCCACGATCATCTGACCGAAGTCGGTCGCCGACTGCATGCGGCTCAGCATCGTCGGGCTGTCGTTGATCTCGATCGGATATGGCACCGACAAGATCGGCCCCGACCGCGTCCGCATCCAGAACGGCTGATCGTCAGCCGGCCAGTCGAGCAGGTAGGAGTAGCCGGCCTCCTTCAGCAGATCCGGCGTCGCCAGGCTCTCGGAAATCCACGGCCCCATCCAGCCCCCCGGCGGGGTGCCGTGGGCCTGGGTCAGAACCGCCGTCGCCTCGCGGATGAGTTCGGCCTCGCCGGCCTCGTCCAGGTCGGCCTGCCGTTCCGAGTTGGTGCGGCCATGCCCGACCACCTCGTCGCCCCGAGCCTTGATGCGCGCCACGATTTGCGGATAGCGCTCGTAGATCGACGAATTGATCAGGTGACACAGCGGAAGGCCGAGCCGCTCCGCCAGGTCGAAGATCCGCCAGATCCCGACGCGCAGGCCATAGTCGCGCCAAGCGTAGTTTCGCGGATCCGGCGGCGGTCCGAGCGCCGTCGGCGTATGGCCGAGCCCGCCGCCGAAACCGAAATGTTCCACGTTGAGTGCCAGATAAAACGCCAGACGCTTGCCGCCCGGCCAGTCGAAATCCGGCCGTTCGGTGATGGGCGAATAGTCGTAACGATCATGATGCGCTAGCTTCATCGCGCCCCCTCTGTCGCAGAATACCTTTAAATGCCGGGCCATCCCGGCCGCCGTCACGCCTGCTTGGCCAGGGCCTCCTTGAAGCGTTCCGGCGTGAACGGCAGGCGGCGCAGGCGGACCCCGGTCGCGTCGAACACGGCATTGGCGATGCCGGCCCAGACGTTCTTGGTCGAGGCTTCGCCGACGCCGGCCGCCGGCAGATCCGGACGATTGAGCAGAACGATATCGATCTCGTCGGGCACGTCGGGGAAAGTGATGATCGGATAGCTCGCCCAATCGAGGCTCGTCACCCGCGAACGGTCGAATGTGACTTCCTCCATGAGACCGCGGCTGATCCCCTGGATGACGCCGCCCTCGATCTGGTTTCGGACGCCGTCCGGATTCACGATCAGCCCGCAATCATGGGCAACCGTGACCTTCTTGACGCGAATGGCGCCGCTCTTGCGATTGACCTCGACCTCGAAGATCGAGGCGATGCGCGTTTCCTTGCCGCCGCCGAACAGCGCGATGCCCCGCCCGGTGCGGATGTCGCCGTTCTCGGCCGAAGCGGAATGCGCCGGACGCGGCTGCCAGCCGGCACGCTCGGTCGCCGCCTTCACGACCGCGATGGTGCGGGGGTCGGACAGATGCTTCAGCCGAAACTCGACCGGGTCGGCCCCGGCGGCGGCGGCCAACTCGTCGATGAAGGATTCGACCATGAACACATTATCCGGCGAACCGACGCCGCGCATGGAGCCGACACGCATCCGGATCGGACCTTGCCGGTGCGAGGCCGGGCCCAGATAGTTGAACACGACGTGCTTACTGCCGACGGTATAATAGGGCGCGCTCTCGAGCGCGATGCCGTTGAAGCCCTCCTCGAGGCCGGGCGTGGTCCAGCCGGCGAGTTGCGCCGTCACCAGGCTGCCCGGTTCGCCGCCCTGTTTCGGCTCGTGATATTCCGGGCGCGAATAGCCGGAGAAGCCCCAGGCATTGCTTTCCCAGGCAACGATCTTGCCATCGGCGTCGAGCCCGCCGCGCACATCGGTGACGCGCGCCGTCTTGTAGGTTTCCCAGCCGGTCTCATCCGCCCGCATCCATTGGACACGGACGGGCTTGCCCACGGCCTGCGACAGGACGAGCGCATCGATCACCACGTCGTCGGCGCCGTTCTGCCCGTAGCAGCCGGCGCCTTCGGCGAAGATCAGGCGGACCTTGTCGTTGGCCAGCCCGAGGAATTTCGCCGCCGCCTCGCGCAGCCCGTAGGCCGTCTGCGTCGCCGACCAGATGGTGACGCCATCGGGCCGAACGTCGGCAACGGCGCAGGACGGTCCGATCGAGCCGTGCAGATGATACGGACTTTCGTAGGTCGCCTTGATCGCCTTGGCCGCCCCGGTCAGGGCGCTTTCGACATCCCCGTCCTTGGCGATCACCCCACCGGGATATTTCGCCGGAATGCCCGGGGCATAGATCGGAACCTCCCGGAGCTTCTGGTGGATATCCTTCATATCCGGCAGGTCGGCCCAGGCCGACCACGACACCTTCAGCTGACGAGCGGCCTCGATCGCCTCTTCCTCGCGATGGCAGACGACGCCGATCAGGTCCGCCTTGCGCACGACCTTCACCACGCCCGGCAGATGCGCGATCGAGCTTTCGTCGATCTCGATCACCGAGGCGCCGTGCGCCGGCGGCCGGACCACCCGCCCGTGCAGCATGCCCGGGACTTTGACGTCCTGCGCGAAGGTGAAGCTGCCGGTCACCTTGCCTGGGATGTCGATGCGGTGGACCGGCGTACCGACGATCTTGTGCAGGCTCGGGTCCTTCGGCTTGACGGCACCGGTCACTTTGAGGTCGAACTGCCGCCCCCCGATGAGCTGCCCATAAGAGACATGCTTGCCCGGCGCACCCGTGACCGAGACGACGCCGTTCTCCACCACGAGCTGTTCCGCCGGAACCTTGAACTTCTCGGCAGCCATGGCGACGAGCGCGTGCCGGGCCTCGGCCGCGGCCTGCCGGATCGGCACCGCGTGATAGGCGATCGACCGACTGCCGGACGAGACGAACTGGTCGGGGGTACGGTTCGTGTCGGGGGGCTGGAGCTTCGCATGGTCGAACGCGATGTCGAGTTCCTCGGCCATGACCTGGAGCAGCGCCGTATGGCTGCCGGTTCCTAATTCGCAGACGCCGGTATAGAGCGTGGCGAAGCCGGCAGTATCGATCGCGATCCAGGAATCGAGCTCGTCCGCGGCCGGGCCGTAGGGGCCGAGCTTGGGCGCGGCCGGCGCCGCGCGGCCAAGGCCCGGCATGGCTCCGCTCAGGCTGAAGCTGATGGCGAGGAGGCCGGCGCCCTTCAGGAAATGGCGCCGTCCGAGATGGGGTTCGTTGAGCCTGCCGTCCATGGTGTCGCCCCTCAAGCCATATGCTTCGCTGCGCTTTTGATCGCGCGCAGAATTCGGAGATGAGAGCCGCACCGGCAGAGATTGTCGGCCAGGGCTTCGCGAATATCGCCGTCGGTCGGCTGCGGAGTTTTCGCGAGCAGGGCGGCGGCGGCCATGATCATGCCGTTCGTGCAGTACCCGCACTGGGCCGCCTGCTCGTCGATGAAGCTCTGCTGCAGCGGGTGCAGATGCGATTCCAGCACCGCCACGGAGCGGGCCTTCGCGTACTCCCCGCCGAGCCCTTCCAGGGTCGTGACCGCCTTGCCCGCAGCCGCCGAGACGGGAACGCTGCACGAGCGCACCTGGTCGCCGTCGAGATGGACGGTGCAGGCGCCACATTGCCCCAGACCGCAACCGAATTTCGGTCCGTGGAGATCGAGTTCGTTGCGCAGGACATAGAGCAACGGCGTGTCGGGCGCTGCGGCGACCTTGTGCTTCTTACCGTTGACGGTGATCTGAGGCATGCCGGTCTTCCCCCTTCTTCTGCCGAGCGGACCGGCAGGACCGGCGACGGCGTGAACGCTATGCTACCCTGCGCCTTTCGCCGGTGGCGGTCCGAAAGGCTTGTTCCGTTTGGTCTGCGCTGCGGGATGGCAGCGAAGGACATTCATTCCCTCGTGCTGAACGTGCCCCTGCCCACCGCGATCATTCTTCCATCGCCGTCCGTCACCTCGACATCGGCGAGGCCGATCGATCGGCCGGCCCGCAGCAGCTTGGCCGTGGCGCGAAGGTCGGTGTCGGAAGCGACCCGCAGATAGTCGATGCGCAGATCGATCGTCGGCGCCATCCGCCCGATCTTGACCGCCACGGCGGCATGGGCCGCCAGATCGATCAGGGCGGCGATGATCCCGCCATGATAGCCGGGCCCGTCGGGGGCGCGGCGGAATTCGGGCCGGAATGGCAGGGCGATCACCACCGTGCCGGATTCCGGATCAGCGCGCTCGGCGTGCGGGCGTAGGAACGCGTGGTAGGGCGGCCGCGCCAGTTCGTCGCGCAGACGATCCAGGGGATCGCTGTCGCGCGTCGGATTGGTCTGGGACACGGCAGTTGCCATCGGGAAGATCCTTGAACAACCGCCGCTTGATGGCGATCAGCCTGCCACCAGTCAACGGCACCCCAGGGCAGGAATCAACATGTTTTATCATTTTCGGAATTAATGCGGCATATCGTACCAATACCGGTACGGATCTCCTCTTGATCGATGCGACGGCAGCGGACCCTCAAGCCGTCGCGGCATTCAGCAGCCCAAGCAGATCGACCGGCGAAAGCGGCAGGCGGTTGACCCGCACGCCGAAGGACGACAGCGCATGCTCGACGGCGGATGCGACGGCGGCCCCGATCGGGATGACGCCCGCCTCGCCGACGCCCTTGATGCCGAGCGGGTTGAGCGGCGTCGGGCTTTCCATATGCAGGATGGTCACCGGCGGCATCTCGGTCGCCGTGACCAGGAGATATTCGGCCAGGGTCGTGGTCACCGGCTGGGCGTTTTCGTCATAAGCCATGAATTCGTAAAGCGCATTGCCGATACCGTGCGCGATGCCGCCCATCAGCTGGCCGTCGACGATGCGCGGGTGCAGCGCGCGACCGCAATCATGTGCGAAAACGAGATTGCGGATGGTGATGGCGCCGGTGCCGATATCGACCTCGACCTCGACGACCGCGCTGCCATTGGCATAGCTCATCGCGTCGATGACGAGTTCCTCGCTGGCCGCCAGGCCGGGACCGGCCTGACCGGGCAGCGAGAAACCGGCTTGGCCGGCTGCCGCGCGCGCGACCTGCGACAGGGTCAGACCGACCTCCTCCGCGCCCTTCAGGCGAACGCGCTGTCCCTCGATCTCGAGATCGGCGGCTGCGACCTCCAGCATCTGGCTGGCAGCCTCCAGAACCCGTTCGCGCACCCGGATGGCAGCCGCATGGGCGGAGTTTCCTGCCAGCACGGCCTGCCGGCTGTTCGATCCACCGATGCCGAGCGGCGCCGCCGCGGTATCCCCGGTGACGACCCTGATATTCGACATATCGGCGCCGAGCTGTTCGGCCACGATCTGGGCGAGCATGGTCTGGGTGCTCTGCCCCATGGCCGCTGCCCCCGTGGCGACGAAGATGCGCCCCGACGGCTCGATGCGGACGGAGACGTGCTCGTAGGGTCCGCGGCCGGTACCCTCGACGTAATTGGCAAGGCCGATGCCGATGTAACGGCCCTCGGCCCGGGCAGCCTGCTGCCGGGCCGTGAAACCCGCCCAATCCGCCCGATCCAGCGCCATTTGCTGGCATCTCGGGTAGTCGCCGCTGTCCAGCACCACGGGAATGCCGCCCCGTGTCCGCATCGGCGTGGCATAGGGCATGCGCTCGGCCGGCACCAGATTCCGGCGGCGGATTTCGGCGCGGTCAAGGCCGAGTGCGCGTGCGGCACTATCCAGCAGCCGCTCCATCGCGAACACGCCTTGCGGTTGGCCGGCCCCACGCACCGGCGTGACCGGCACCTTGTTCGTGGCGGCCGCCTTGATCGCCATGCTGTAGGCCGGCACCACATAGGCGAGCGGCATGGCCGCAACGGCGCCCTGCGGAACGTTGACCCCGCGCGCCGTCCAGGCGCCGTGATCATGGACCAACAGGCCGCGCACGCCCAGAACCCGCCCCGCGTCGTCGGTCGCCAGCTCCACGTCCCAATATTGGTCGCGTTCCTGCGTGGTCGCCACGAAATGCTCGCGCCGGTCCTCGATCCATTTCACCGGACGGCCGAGCAGCCGTGCCGCGACGGCCACCACGACATCCTCCGGATAGAAGATGAGCTTGGGGCCGAAGCCGCCGCCGACATCCGGCGTCACGACGCGGATCTGCCGCTCGCCCAGCCCCATGATGTCGCACAGCAGGCGATGGGCGGCATGCGGCATCTGGGTCGAGCTCCAGACGGTCAGGCGATCTTCCAGCACGTCATGGACGGCGACGAGCCCCCGGCACTCCATGGAATGGGAGCCGCCGCGGTGGATCCAGAGCCGTTCCCGGAAACGGTGGGGCGCGGCCGCGAACGCGGCCGCCACATCGCCGTATTCCACCGTCATCTCGGCAACGAGATTCGACGAGGCGTCGCGATGGGCGGTCGGGGAGCCAGGTTCCAGGGCGGCGACGCAGTCGGCCACGACCGGCAGCACGTCATAATCCACATCGACCAGCGCCGCCGCGTCTTCGGCCAGATAGCGGCTGTCGGCCAGAACCGCCGCGATCGGCTCGCCCACGTGCACGACCTCCCGGTCGGCCAGAACCGGGCGATGCAGCTGCTGCCGATAGCTCGGGCTCGGCATGGCGACGACCAGTCGCGTATCGGTCAAGTGCGGCGCGAGATCGGCCAGGGTCAGCACGGCATGGACCCCCGGCATCCCGAGCGCGCCGGACGGGTCGATACCCAGGATCGCGGCGTGGGCGTGCGGGCTGCGCACAAACGCCACATGAAGCATGCCGGGCAGGACGATATCATCGACAAACCGACCGACGCCTCGGATCAGCGCCTCGTCTTCGACGCGCGCCACATCGTGCCCGATCACCCGGGAATTTGGAAATCCCGACGCGGTCATGACCCGTCCCGCATATTAGCCGCGGCGCTCAGCGTCGCCTCGACGATGCTGTCATAGCCGGTGCAGCGGCAGATGTTGCCCGAGATGGCGACACGCACCTCCTCGGCGCTCGGATCGGGGCAATCCTTCAGGAATTCGACCAGCGTCGTCAGCATGCCCGGCGTACAGAAGCCGCACTGGAGACCGTGATGGGCGCAAAACGCTTCCTGCAACGGATGCAGAACGGTGGCGGATGGCGCCAGCCCCTCGACCGTCGTCACGCTGTGCCCGTCGACCTGCACGGCCAACAGCAGGCAGGCCCGCACGGCCCGCCCATCGAGCAGGATGGTGCAGGCGCCGCACACGCCATGCTCGCATCCGAGATGCGTCCCCGTCAGTTTAAGATCCTGGCGCAGGAAATCGGCGAGCGTCAGGCGGACGGACACCTCGCCGGCTTGAAGCGTGCCGTTGACCGTCACGCCGATCCGGCGCATCGCCGTTTCGTCACCAACCGCGACGGACGTCATGTCGATACTCCTTCCGCACGCGCCCGGGCGGTCGCGAGGGCTCGGGCCATCAGCACGCCGGCCAACTGTCGGCGATACCAGCCCGGCACCTGGGCATCCTCCAGGGCATCGATCGCCCGGCAGGTTTCGGCGGCCCGCTCGAACAGGGCAGCGCCGGGTTCGTGGCCGACCAGCAGAGCCTCCGCCTCGACCATGCGCAGCGGAACCGCGCCGACGCCGCCCAGCGTGATCGACGCGCGCGCGATCCGGCGGTCCGGTGCCAGAACCAGCAGGACCGCGACCGACACGATGGCGAAATCGCCGTGACGGCGCGCGAATTCCATAAAACTGAACCCGTGCCCGCGCTGCGGTAGCGGCATGCGCACGGCGGTCACCATCTCGTCCGGTTCGATCGCCGGTGTCATGAAGCCGCGCGGGAACGCGGCCATGGACAATGTTCGCACGCCATCCGGCCCGGCGATCTCGATCGTCGCATCCAGGTTCGCCGCGGCGGCGACCAGTTCGGCCGCGGGATCCAGATGACAGAGCGAGCCCCCGATCGTCCCTCGGTTGCGCGTCTGCCGGTGGCCGACATGGGCCAGAGCCTCCGTCAGCAGCGGCAGCCGGTCCCGCACCAGCGCGCTGTCCGCAATGTCCCGCTGGCGCGTCATCGCCCCGATGCGAATGGTCTCGGCGTCCTGGACGATGCCCGCCAGCGTCTCGATCCGGTTCAGATCGATCACGTGATCCGGGAAGACGAAGCGCATGTTCAGCATGGGCATCAGCGATTGGCCGCCGGCGAGCAGCCGCGTATTTTCAAGCCGGCCAAGCAGACCGACCGCCTCCTCGACGCTTCGCGGATCGTGGTAGGCGAAGACCGGCGGCTTCACGTCGGCTCCTCCGTATGGCGCCGAACGGTTCGAGGCAGGATCGGCAGCGAGACGATCGCTCCCGGGCGCCGCAGCGCGTCGTCGACCGCGGCGGCGATCGCCGCCCCCACCGCATTGGTGCCGCCTTCCCCCGCCCCTTTGACGCCGAGAGGGTTCAGGGGGCTCGGCGCATCCTCGGCGATCAGCACGTCGACCGCCGGCATCTCGCTCAAGGTCGGGATCAGATAGTCCGCAAAGGTGGTCGAGAGCGGCTGGCCGCGTTCGTCGTAGCGGAATTCCTCGAACAGGGCGCCCCCCAGACCCTGGGCGAAGCCGCCGACCATCTGGCCCTCGACCATCATCGGGTTCACGGCGCGACCGACATCGTTCGCGACCAGATATTTCTCGACGCGCACCTCCCCGGTCGCGCGGTCGATCCGGACCAGGGCCAGATGCACGCCGTAAGGGTAGGTCATGTGCTCGCTGTAGAACCAGCGTTCTGCCGTCAGGCCCGGCGTCCGACCGCGCATCAGCGGCGAGTTCGGCCCCATCTGGCGCGCCACCTCGGCCAGGGCGATCAGCGGGACGCCCGGCGCGGCGGCGCGCACGACCTGGCCGTCTTCGATCGCCAGATCTTCGGGTCGCGCCTGGAGCAATTGCGCGGCCGTATCGAGCGCCATGCCCCGCACGGCCAGGGCTGCATGATAGGTCGCCGAGCCCGACATCACCGTCACCCGGGACGCATGGGCACCATTGCCGAATTCGATGCGGTCGGTCCGTCCGCGAACCACCCGGATGCGCCGGTAATCGACGCCGAGCGCTTCGGCGCAAATCTGCGCCAAGGCGGTTTCCATCCCTTGGCCGACCGAGGCGGCACCGCTGACCAATTCCACGCCGCCCGTGGCGTCGATCGAAATGCGCACCCCATCGGAGGGGCCCAGGCCGCTCTTCTCGACGAAGAACGCGAGCCCCGCCCCCACGCAGTCGCCGGCCGCCCGGCGGGCCGTCAGGTCCCGCTGCACGGCGTCCCATCCGAACTGCGCCAGCGCTTGGTCCATCAGTCCGATGTAGTCGCCCGAATCGAGCACCACGTCGACGCCCAGCGTATCGACCGGCCGCACATGGGGCATTTCCGCCTCCGTGACCAGATTGCGCCGACGCAACTCGATCGGATCGAGGTCGAGCCGAACCGCGATGGCATCCATCAGCCGCTCGCGGACGAACGTGGTCTCGAAGCGGCCGGGCGCCCGATAGGTCGCGGCCGGCGTCTTGTTGGTCAGGCGAAAATGTCCCGCGACGCGATAGGCCGGCAGGCGGTAGGGGCCCGGCAGCATGCCGGCCGCCAGGTCGGCGACCCGTGCGCCATGGGTGCGGACATAGGCGCCCTGGTCATGGAAGAACACATCGTCGATCGCCAACAATCGGCCGTCCGCATCGACGGCGCCGCGGATCAGATGCCGCTGCTGGCGGGAATGGTTGGTCGCGACCAGATGCTCGCGCCGGTCCTCGATCCATTTCACCGGCCGATCGAGCCGCATCGCCGCCAGGCAGACGAGCAGATCTTCCGGATAAAGCTCGCCGCGCACACCGAAGCCGCCACCGACATGCCCCTCGAACAGGTGAACGCCGGTGGGCGGACGGCCGAGCAGCCGGGCGATCTCGTCCCGGTTCCAATGCTGCTTCTTCGCCGTGCCGTGCAGCTCGAGCACGTCATGGGCGGCCACGTAGCGCGCGATCGCCCCGCGCGTCTCCATCGGCACCCCGGAATGGCGGCCGACCGAGAGATCGAGTTCGATCACGGCATGCGCCGCGCGGAAGGCGGCGTCGACATCGCCGTATTCCTTGCGGACGATTGTCGGCTCGGTGCTGTTTCCCGGCAGGAATTCGGCCGGTTCGGCTGCGGCATCGAGCACGACGGGCAATTCGTCGATCTCGGCGACGACGAGATCGGCGGCGTCCTCGGCGATATAGGCGTCCTCGGCGAACACCACGGCGATCGGTTCGCCGACATAGCGCACCCGCTCGCGCGCCAGGATGGGCTGGCAATAGGGCTCCAGCCCGCGCACCTTGGTGGCCCGAAACGGGATGGGCGGGATGTCCGACACCTCCGCCGCCGTCCAGACGGCGACGACGCCCGGCAGCGCGCGCGCCTCTGCCGTGTCCAACGACACGAGCCGGCCGTGCGCGATCTGCGAGCGCACGACCCGCATGGCAAGCTGGCGCGGGAAATTGACATCCGCGGCGAACAGCCCCCGCCCCCGCACCAACGGGCCGTCTTCCAGGCGCGCGACCGGTTGACCGAGCACGCGGCCCTTGCCGGGTGCGAGGCGCGGCGGCGCGTCGGCCACGGCCTTACTCACGGGGCCATCTCCTCGGCCGCGGCGCGGACGGCGCGCACGATGTTCTGATACCCCGTACAGCGGCACAGATTGGAGGACAGCACGTCCGTCAGCGCCTCATCGGAGATATTCGGCGTCCGCTCGAGCACGCCCACGGCGAGCATGAGGAAGCCGGGGGTGCAGAAGCCGCATTGCAGCGCATGATGGTCGATGAAGGCGCGCTGCAGCGGATGCAGCGCGCCGTCCTTCTCCAATCCCTCCACCGTTCGCAGCGCGCGGCCATCCGCCTGGACGGCGAACATCAGGCAGGACCGCACCGGTTCGCCGTCGAGCAGGATGGTGCAAGCGCCGCACACGCCGTGCTCGCAGCCGATATGGGTGCCGGTGGCGCCGCAATCGTCGCGGATCGCATCGACCAGGGTCCGCCGCGGTTCGACACGCAGGCTCCAGGGCCGGCCGTTGAGGGTAAACGCGATATCGTGCATGAAGATCCTATTCAGGCCGCCGCTGCGAGAGCCCGGAGCACGGCGGTCGTCGCCAACGTGCGCGCGTAGTCGGGATCTTCGGTCGGCCCCAGTGCGTCCGCCGCCGCGTCGGCGGCCGACCGGAACGCCAACGCGTCGGGTACGCGCCCGACAATCGCCGCCTCGGCCCCGGCCATTCGCCGCGGCCGGGATTCGAGGCCGCCCAGCGCGATGCGCGGGGCCGCCACCACGCCGCCGCGAACGGCATAGGTGACGAGCGCCATGACCTGGGCAAAATCGCCGGCGCGACGGGCGTACTCGTAAAATCCGACACGGGCATCGTCGGGCAGCAGCGGCAGGCGGGCCCTCACGAGCAATTCGTCCGGTTCGAGAGATGTCGTCATATAGCCGAGCAGAAACGCATCGGCCGGAATGCTTCGCGTGCCGCGCCCGCTGCGCGCCTCGATCCGTGCATCGAGCGCAACGGCGGTGAGACACCATTCGGAAGCGGCATCGGCATTGGCCAAGCTGCCGCAGAACGTTCCGCGCGTCCGGATCGGATGATGCGCGATATGCGGCTGGACCAGCCCGAGCAGCCGGCCGAGCGGTCCCGGCGCCGCCGACCGGTCGAGCGCCGCATGCCGCACGCAGGGGCCGATCTCGAGCATTCCATCCCGCACGTCCAGCCGGTCGAATCCGGCGACACGATTGATATCGACGAGATGGGAGGGCCGGGCGAGCCGGAGCGCCATGGCCGGCACCAACGTCTGTCCGCCGGCAAGAACCCGGCCGTCGAGCGGGGCGACCCGCGCCAGGATCGCAACGGCCTCCTCGACGGTCCGCGGCATATGATATTCGAAGGCCGCCGGTTTCACGGAGCCACGTCCGGCCGGGCGGCATGCGCCCTTTGCAAGCTAGCTCCCTCGGACCTTCCGGTCATCGCCCTGCCTCTCGATCCGTACGACGCGGTGCCGATCGAACCGCCAACCGTTCTAATATTCTGACATTAACCCAATTTTGGAACACAGCGTCAAGCGGTAACGCCGCCACCCATTCGGACAACGGGATCCGCGCGCGGCCTGCCCTCACCCCCAGTTTCGACGAGCCGCGCGCCCATGCTGGCGCAAGACAGACACATGGGATTGCAGTACAACAGGGCCATGCCTCTCCCGCCGAGGCCTGAATTGTATTGCAGGGAGCATTCGACTTGGGTTTCCGCTACGACGACATCGGCAACCGACTGAAGGCGTTTCGTCTCGGCTCCGGCCTGAGCGCTGAAGAAATCGCCCGCCGCGCCGGTATTTCCAGGACCGCTCTCTATCGTTTTGAAAAAGGCGAATTGGTCAAGATTGAGACGCTGGAGAAACTGTCGGATCTGCTGAACGTCTCGGTTACCACGCTGCTCGGCGTGGGCATGGAGTATATCTCCTCGGCCGTCAGCTATTTCGAGCGCATGCGGCAGATCGAAGAGACCGCGGAACATATCACGGTGCTGGCCAGCCCGATTTCGTTCCTGCTCGCCTCCGATGCCTTCCAGCAAACGCTGGAACTGACCCTGCAGGAAAGCGTCCCCGCCGATCTGGAAGAACGGTCGCGCGTCTTCGAGGACATTTCGCGGATCATGGAAATTCTGCGTCAGCGCAAGGCGCTCTACCGCGCGCGCCAGCCGTCGATCGTGAACCTGATGTCCGCCCTCGAGATCGACCGGTTCGTGCGGAACGGCATGGTCGGAAGCTATGCGCTGCCGGAGGAGATCCGCCGCGAGCGGCGCGCCCTTGCAAGGGCCGAAGTCACTCATTTTGCTTCGGTGATCGAGGCGGCGGACATCGGCATACAGATCGGTATCGTCCCGGATACCCTGCCGCATAGCGGGTTTCAGATCTTTCGACAGCCCGATCGTCAAATCCTGACGGTGAGCCCGTTCCGCCTTGGCGAGCACCCGAACGTGAGGGTGGGAGTCGCCATGATCACCTCCGCCCCCGAAGCGCTGGCCCTTCATCACAAGGTCGTCAACGAGATGTGGAAGCGGTCGCTGAAGGGCACCGAAGCCGTCCGCTTTCTGCGCGACCTGCTCGACGCTACCGACATCGATATGTCGGCCAAACGAGGGGGCACCAAACGCCGGCTGAGCGTCATCCCCTCGAAGGCCGGTTAGACGCTGCTTTTTGTATCAAATTTGGAAATTATGTTGATTTTTACACGACCGCTCATTTGAATGGATCGGGTGGCTGCCTCTGCAGCCGGCCGATTCGGCATGGAGAGCGCGTATGGAATTCGACAATGCCTTTGAGGTCCCGCTGCCGCCCGGACCTGCTTGGGCCATCCTGATGGATATCGAGCGTGTGGCCCCTTGTATGCCCGGGGCGACTCTGACGGAAAAGGTCGACGACCGGACCTATAAGGGCAAGGTCGGCGTGCGTCTGGGGCCCGTCTCCCTCAGCTTCGCGGGCGTGGCGAAGTTCGAGGAGATCGACGACGCGAATTTCACGGCGCGCGTGTCGGCATCGGGCACGGATGCGAAGGGGCGCGGCGGCGCCAATTCCAAGGTGACGTTTCGCATAGAGCCATCGGGCGCGGGCTCGCAAGTTCTCGTCCATACCGAGCTGTCCCTGTCGGGCGCGGTCGCGCAATATGGACGCGGCGCCGGCATGATCCAGGAGGTTTCCGCCCAGCTGATCAAGCAGTTCGCCGCCTCGCTGCGCGCCCTGATCGAAGCCGACATGCCGGCGGCGCCGGCCGAAGCACCTGTCATGTCCGAGATCCCGGCATGGCGGGCGGTCCCGCCATCGCCGCCACGCCCTTTTCAGGCACAACCCGCCAAACCCATCTCCGGCTTCTCCTTGATGCTGCGGGTGCTGTGGAGTTCGATCCGGCGGCTGTTCTCGTCCGCACGGACATGACGACGCCCGAATATCCCCTCCAAGGAACCGATCGATGAGCGACAGCTTCGAGACGCAGGCGGCCCTTGCCGCGGCCAGCATCCTGCTCGAAACCAACTCGGTGCATTTCAGCCCCGACGCGCCGTTCACCTTCACCTCGGGCCGCAA
>JAQGIC010000054.1 GCA_028288725.1 Rhodospirillales bacterium | reverse complement strand
GTGGTGCTCGATGTTTGGATTGTTGTCGGGCCGAATATAGGAGCAGGCTCCGAGCGATCCCACGGCGATGCTCACCAGCATCAAGGCAAGGGCTAGGCGGAGGCCGAACGGCATGGCGGTAAGTCCTCAAGCTGATGCCGAACATCGGCCTCACTCGGCAAATGGGCTGCGCGCGAGGCTGCACCACAGATACGGTGGCATGCGAGCCATACGTCCGATGTGCCTTAAATTGGCGCGGTCACCATAGGGCGGTGGGGTCACGCCTAGGCTCTAAGCTCAGCTCCAGTCAAACGGGCACCAACTCAGCAAAGTCGGTCGCTTGCATCCGTGTTCAACGGGATGCCGGCGGCCGCCTTGAGCGGGTCCCGCCTTTCGGCATCGGCGACTGTGTTCGACCCATCTAGCTCTTAGCGGCCCCTTGCGGAATTTTCGAATGCAGACCCTGGCCAGACTGCACCGCCGACTGCGTCGCACTCATCCTCTTCATCGGAACGGTCCGGTCGGCATCGCCGAATAGGACATAACGCCTAAGGTGTCCTCGACAAAGTCAGCAAAGGCGCGTGCCTTCGCGCTCGCCAACCGACCGGTTGGGAAAACGGCCCACAGGTCTATCGGCGGGAGCCTCCATTCCGGCAGCACGCGCTGTACCGCACCAGTCGCAAGTTCGGGCGCAAACATCCAGTCGGACGCCACTGCCAATCCCATGTCGGCGAGCACGGCGGCGCGGATCCCCTCCGCCGCGCTGACCCGAAGCCGACCACGTACAGCGACGGCCACCTCGGTGTCAGCCTGTCGAAATATCCAGGTGTCACCGAGTTGGCTATAAACCACCGCATGGTGGTGGACGAGATCTGCCGGTGCCCTAGGCGCGCCGGCGCGGGCCAAATAGGCAGGCGTGGCGACCACGGACCGTCCCCCGCTCGCAATCTTGCGCGCGACGGCGGTCGAATCGGCCAACGCCCCCAGCCGTAGAGCGATGTCGATCCCCTCGGACATAAGGTCGATGACGCGATCATCGAGGATCACGTCGATGTCGAGCGAGGGGTGCCGCGCCAGGAAGTCCGGCAGATGTGGGACGATCATCAGCCGGGCAAAGGTCGTCGCGGCGGAGATGCGCAATAACCCCGACAGGCCTGCGCCGGCGCCGCGCGCCTCCAACTCAGCTTCATCGACGTCGCGGATCGCGCCTTTCGCCCGTTCATAGAAGCGAAGCCCTGCATCGGTCGGAGCGAGAGCGTGCGTCGAGCGCACCAGCAGCCTCACCTGAAGCCGGTCCTCCAGTTGCGCGATTGTCTTGGACACAGCGGGCTGGCCTACGCCGAGCTGTCGCGCAGCACCCGAGAAGGAGCCCGTCTCCACTACCCGTACGAAGGCGGCCATCGCCTGTAATCGATCCATCATTCCTCTAGGGAATAGCCATTATCTCCCCGACACGTCTGACAGCAGCGGATGGGAATAGCAATACTCCTCCTCAAGAGCGGCGACCCGGGTCCTCGGACCCGTCTTCAATCCAACCGCCGCCACAGCGATGGCGGCAACACGGAGCTGATTATGTCTCATCTCGAAGGAAGAATTGCCGTCATCACAGGTGGATCGAGCGGCATCGGTCTTGCGACCGCCAAGCGCTTCGTCAAGGAAGGTGCCTACGTCTTCATCACCGGTCGCCGTCAATCCGAGTTGGAGAACGCCAAGGCCGAGATCGGAAAAAACGTGACCGCGGTGCAGGGCGACGTCACCAGCTTGGCCGATCTCGACCGGCTCTACGCAACCGTCAAAGCAGAGAAGGGTATCGTCGATATCGTGGTCGCGAATGCCGGCTTCATCGAGCATGCCCAGATCTTCGATCTGTCGGAGGCCCATTACGACAAGACGATGGACATCAACGTGAAGGGGGTCGTCTTCACGGTTCAGAAGGCTTTGCCGCTGATGACCCGCGGTGGTTCGATCGTCGTCGTTTCCTCCATCGTCAATGTGAAGGGCATCCCTGCCCACGGCACCTACACCGCCGCGAAGGCGGGCGTGCGTGCCCTGGTGAGGGTCTGGGCGCAGGAACTCAAGGGCAAGGGTATTCGTGTCAATACGCTGAGCCCCGGCGCGACGGAGACTCCGATCATCCGCGGCCAGTTCGAGAGCGACGAAGCGTCGGATGCCGCCAAGAACATGTTTGCCTCGATGACGCCACTTGGGCGCCTTGGCCTCCCGGAAGAACTCGCCGCAGGCGCTTTCTTCCTCGCGTCAGATGAGTCGAGTTACGTCACCGGCATCGATCTGCCGGTCGACGGCGGCTTGGCCCAGGTCTGAGCCGCATCGCCCGTGCCCCCGAGGTCCGCCAAGGCTGTCCCAAAGGGGCCGGATCTTCCACGACGTGCGCTGCATCCCCTCATCATTAGAAAGTATCCGATATGACCGCCTATTTTGTGATGATCCGCGAAAAGACTACCGACGCCGCGTCACTCGCCGAGTATGGACCAAGGGCATCCTTGGCGGCACAGCGCCATACCCTAAAGCCGCTCGCCGTCTACGGTGCGCTGGACCAGATCGAGGGAGATGCCATCGAAGGGGCAGTGATCATCGAGTTCCCAAATATGGCGGCGGCTCGCAAATGGTACGATAGTCCCGCCTATCAGGCCGCGGTCAAGTTCCGTCATGCCGGATCGACATCGAAAGCCTTCTTCATTGAGGGGGTGTGAGCGAGAGGTTCGCTCGACAGCGGCAGATCGATGCCGCTCAAGTCGACACATTGACGCCCGCATTTCCCTTCTCCGAAGCGGGCTGTCCGGAAACGGCCTGGCTCGGCTGAGACGCGAATATCCGGTATCGCCGCCTCGGCACCGAAACCGGAAAGACCGGAATCCCCCCTTCTCGGACGTTGTTTTCGCGCCTGATTGAATTCTGACCTTAGCGCCGCCGCTCGCCGGAACCCGTCAATCCCCGGAGCGGCGCCGGAGATTGATGCTGGAGACCTCGTGGATCTCCACATTCAGGGTGACGAAGCGCTCGTCGAACGCGGTCGCGAGGTAGCGGGACGCGGTGTCCATCAGGGCCGCCGCGAACTTCTCCTGCACGGCAAGCGCGCGGCCCGCCTTCATCCTGACGGTAATCACGATGAAGCCGTTGGTCGGATTGCCGTCGCCGATCATGACCAGCTCGCGGGCCGCCGCCCGGGTGCGGATCGCCCCGACCTCGAACAGGCCCGACGCGGCGGCGGTCTGGTGGACGGCGCTCAGCAATTCCGGCATCGCGGCGACCTCGGCCAGGTTGGCGGAATATTCGACGATGATATGCGGCACTTTGGATTTCCTTATACGTTCAACAGCAGGTTCTCACGCTCCCAGCTGGAAATCACCCGCTGATAGGCCTCGTATTCCGCCAGCTTCACATAGGTCAGCGCGGCGATGAACTTGGCGCCCAGGATGTCCTTCAGCGGATCGCAGGCGTTGAATTTCTCCAGCGCGTCGGACTGGTGGCGGGGCAGGGTGAACGGGCGGCCGTGGGCGCTGCCGCGGACCGGGTCCTCGGGGCGCAGGTTGAGCGTCATGCCCAGATAGCCGCAGGCGAGCGAGGCGGCGAGCGCCAGATAGGGATTGGCGTCGGCACCGGCCACGCGGTTTTCGACCCGGCGATCGTCCGGCGCCGACAGCGGCACGCGCAGGCCGACCGTCCGATTGTCGCGGCCCCAATGCACGTTGATCGGCGCGTCGGTGCCGGCGATCAACCGGCGATAGGAATTCACGTTCGGCGCCAGGAGCGGCATGACCATCGGCAGGAATTTCTGCAGGCCCGCGATATGGCCGCGGAACAGGTCGGTATCGGTATTGTCGTCGGTCGCGAACAGGTTCTTGCCCGTGTGCGGATCGACGATGCTCTGGTGGATATGCATGGCCGAGCCCGGCTCGCCCTGCATCGGCTTCGCCATGAAGGTCGCGTAGATCTGGTGGCGCACCGCCGCCTCGCGCACGGTGCGCTTGAACAGGAAGACCTGGTCGGCCAGCGACAGGGCGTCGCCGTGATTGAAATTGATCTCGATCTGCGCCGCCCCCGCCTCGTGGGTCAGCGTATCGATATCGATCTGCTGCGCCTCGCAATAGTCGTAGACGTCCTCGAAGATCGGATCGAATTCATTGACCGCGTCGATGCCGTAGGCCTGCCGGCCGCTCTCGGTCCGGCCGGTGCGGCCGATCGGCGGCACCAGCGGGTAGTCCGGGTCGGTGTTGATCTGGACCAGGAAGAATTCCAGCTCCGGCGCCACGATCGGCTTCCAGCCCTTGGCGGCATAGAGCTCCAGCACGCGCTGCAGCACGAAGCGCGGCGAGATGTCGACGGCGGCGCCATCGGCATAGACGCAGTCGCTGATCACCTGCGCCGTCGGCTCGGTGTGCCAGGGCACGATGCGGATCGTCGAGCCGTCGGGGATCATGTAGATATCGCTGTTCTCGGGGCTGGTCACATCCTCGTCGTTCGGGAAATCGCCGGTCACGGTCTGGACGAAGATCGCCTCTGGCATGCGCAGGCCCCGATCGCGCAGGATGCGCAGGAATTTCTCGGCCGGCAGGATCTTGCCGCGGGCGATGCCCGACAGGTCCGGGACCAGGCACTCCACTTCGGTGATCCGATGTTCCTTGATGAAGGTCTCCAGGAGACTCATGCTGTGTCAGCCGCCGAACCCGACCGGCGGCGCTCCTCTGCCGTTGGAATTGCTGCAACAGACTATGCGCCGATGGCGGTCGGTCGCCAACGGACCAAGCGTCGAATTTGTTGCATTGCGGGAGAGCCGGTTTGAGCGAAGGCGCGCGGCATGTCGACAGCTGGTACCTGCGCACGGCCAACCCCTTTACCGACGATCCGCCGCTCGCGGGCGAGACGCGGGCGGATGTGGCCGTGCTGGGTGCCGGATTTACCGGCCTCACGGCGGCGCTGCATCTGGCCTTGCGCGGATTCAAGGTCACGGTGCTGGAGGCAAGGCGGGTCGGCTGGGGCGCCTCGGGCCGCAACGGCGGCCAGATCCTGACCGGCTACAATCCCTCGATCGCGACCATTGGCACCTGGGTCGGGCCGGAGGATGCGCGCCGGCTGTGGCACTTGTCCCAGGAGGCGAAGCGGCTGCTGACCGACACCATCAGCCGCCACGGCATCGCCTGCGGGCTGACCCGGGGCTATCTGTTCGCCGGCCTCAAGCCCCGGCATATGGCGGCACTGCGGGACATGCAGGCGGAATGGCGCGGGCTCGGCCATGACGGCACCCAACTGCTGGACCAGGCCCAGATGCGCGAGCGGGTCGGGTCGCCCCGCTATGTCGGGGGTCTCTATGATCCGGAGGGCGGTCATCTCCACCCGCTGAATTATGCGCTGGGTCTGGCCGAGGCCTGCCGGGCCGCCGGCGTCACGATCCACGAGCAGTCGCCGGTCGTCGCGGTCGATACCGGGGCGGCGCCGTCGCTCACCACCGCCGGCGGCCGGGTCCGGGCCAAGGCCCTGGTCATCGCCGGCAATGCGCTCTTGGGCAAGCTGGTGCCGGGGCTCGGGCACACCATCGCGCCGGTCGGCACCTATATCGCCGCGACCGAACGGCTGGGCCGCGCCCGCATGCGCCAAGTGCTGCGCGACGATGTCGCCGTGTGCGACATGAATTTCGTGCTGAACTACTACCGCCGCACGCCGGACGACCGGCTGCTGTTCGGCGCCCGCGTCAGCTATTCCGGGCGCGAGCCGCCCAACCTGAAGCACCTGATGCGCCGCTCGATGCTCCACGTCTTTCCGCAATTGGCCGATATCCGGTTCGACCAGGTCTGGGGCGGTCTGGTCGATATCACGGTGAACCGGGCGCCCCATCTGGGCCGGATCGGTCCGGCCAGCTATTTCGCCCATGGCTTCTCGGGCCAGGGCGTGGCGCTGACCGGCATTGCCGGCCATGTCATCGCCGAGGCGATCGCCGGCCAGGCCGAACGCTTCGACCTGTTCGCCCGCATCCCCCACGCGACGTTCCCCGGCGGCCCGCTGCGCACGCCGGCGCTGATGCTGGCGATGCTGTGGTACCGGCTTCGGGATATGATTTAGATGTGATATTGCATATCGCCAGCGATATGATATCCTGGGCGATATGCTGAGAGCCGTCGTTGATACGAACATTCTTGTCTCCGCCCGTCGGAGCCGGGAAAGCGCATCGAACGCCCTGATTCGTGCTGTCGATCGCAACGCGTTCCGGATGTTGGTCAGTGTTCCGCTGTTCCTGGAATATGAAGCCGTACTGATGCGGCCGGAGCATCTGTCATCGGGGAATTTGACGGCCGATGCCGTGGCCGGCTTTCTTGACTATCTTGCCGGCCTCGTCGAACCCGTGAAGCTCCACTATCTGTGGCGGCCACAACTCTTCGACGTGGCGGATGAAATGGTGCTCGAGACTGCGATCAATGGACGCGCCGACTGTATCGCGACCTTTAATGCCGGGCATTTCGGACCGGCAGCACGCTTCGGTATCGAGATCGTCACGCCGGCCGAATTGATGAGGAGGATCGGATGAGCAAGGCCAATTACGCGCTACGACTTCAGCCGTCTCTGAAGAGCGCCGCGGAGCGCGTAGCATCCGCCGAGGGCACCAGTCTGAACCAATTCATCAACGTGGCTGTCGCCGAAAAGCTGTCGGCGCTGGAGACTGAAGTGTTCTTCCAGGCCCGTGCCGCCAGGGGCGATCGCGGCGCGTTCATAGGCTTCTTGGATGGCGCCGGCAAGGCGCCCGTCGAAGAGGGCGATAAGGTCGAGCCGCGCGGCTGACAGCGACCGCCGCGCGGCGATATACCCTGGCCCGCTCCGGAATTTTCCAACCGCCCGTGCACTTGACAAGCGCCGCCGGAAATTGTTCGGATGCGCCCATCGCAATTCTCTGAAAACGCCTGTGTTCACAAGGGCCCAACCGCCCAGCCTGAGACCTCCGATCCGGTGTCCTAGTGGATAAAATCAGACGGATAAATCCGTCTGATTTTACCACAACTCATTGGTCTGGTGGACCGATTCACCTAACGCTTGGGAAGCAAGCGTTAGGATCGGGCCACTAGCGCGGCGTCTATGGAGAGGCGATCTGGGGGTTTCTGTCGATCAGAGGGGACAAGGGCATGATGATGCGGCGGGTTTGGTTGGGAACGGCAGCGGCTCTGGTCGCGCTCAGCGGTGCGGCCCAGGCGGCCGACAGCACGGTCCTCAACATCTATAACTGGTCCGACTATATCGGCACCGACACGATCGCCAATTTCGAGAAGGCGACCGGCATCAAGGTGTCCTACGACACCTATGACGCCAACGAGACGCTCGACGGCAAGCTCAAGGCCGGCCATTCGGGCTATGATCTGGTCGTGCCCTCGCTGACCCCGTTCCTGGCCCAGCAGATCCAGTCGGGCATCTATCAGCCGCTCGACAAGTCGAAGCTGCCGAACTGGAGCCACCTCGACAAGAGCCTGCTCGGGCGCATGGCCAAGTATGACAAGGACAATGCCTACGCGATCCCCTGGGTCACGGGCACGACCGGCGTCGGCGTGGTCGTGGAGAAGGTCAAGGCGATCATGCCGGACGCGCCGGTCGACAGCCTGAAATTCTTCTTCGATCCGGCGATCCTGGCGAAGTTCAAGGGCTGCGGCATCACCATGCTGGATACGCCGACCGACGTGTTCCCGGCGGCGCTGCAGTATCTGGGGCTGAACCCGGACAGCGAGAAGAAGGAAGATATTCAGAAGGCCTACGACCTGATCATGAAAATCCGGCCGTTCATCCGGAAATTCGACAGCTCCGAATATATCAACGACCTGGCCAACGGCGACGCCTGCGTCTCCTGGGGCTATTCGAGCGACATCAACCTGGCCCGCCGGCGGGCGGCCGAGGCGAACAAGGGCGTGACCGTCGCCTACCATATCCCCAAAGAAGGCTCGGAACGCTATATCGACACGATGGCGATGCCCAAGGACGCGCCGCATCCGGATGCGGCCCTGAAGTTCCTCGACTACATCATGCAGCCGGAAGTGATGGCCGAGACCTCGAACACGATCTACGGCCAGAGCGGCAACGCCGATGCCGTCAAGTTTGTGAAGCCGGAAATCGCCAGCGATCCCGGCATCTTCCCGCCGCCGGACGTCGAGGCGAAGCTGTTCTCGATCTCGGTCTCGCCCAAGGAGATCGAGCGTTTGAAAAACCGGCTCTGGACGAAGATCAAGAGCGGGCACTAATAGAGGTAAGGTGACGGCGCCGGCGACGGCGCCGCGCAATAATAGATGTAGGAGTGGCGGCGCCGGCGACGGCGCCGCCACGCACATTCCAGATCAGGCGAAGGTATCCGGCCCCGTGACACACCCCTCCGTTCGCGACAGCGAGCCCTGGCGCGATCCTTCGGCCGAAGCCCAGATCAAGATCGATCATCTGGTAAAGAGCTTCGGCGACACGCGTGCCGTCGACGACGTCAGCCTGCGGATCCATCGGGGCGAGCTGTTCTCGCTCTTGGGCGGGTCGGGCTGCGGCAAGACCACGCTCCTGCGCATGCTCGCCGGCTTCGTGACGCCCGATGAAGGCAGGATCGGGATCGACGGCCAGGATGTCAGCCGCGTGCCGCCCTACGAGCGGCCGGTCAACATGATGTTCCAGTCCTACGCGCTGTTCCCGCATATGAGCGTCGAGAACAACGTCGCCTTTGGCCTGCGCCGCGACGGCGTGGAAAAGGGCGAGATCACGCGGCGGGTCGGCGAAGCGTTGGACCTGGTGCAGCTGGGCCCGCTCGCCAAGCGCAAGCCCGGGCAATTGTCCGGCGGCCAGCGCCAGCGCGTGGCGCTCGCCCGCTCGATCATCAAGCGGCCCAAGGTGCTGCTGCTTGACGAGCCGCTGTCGGCGCTCGACAAGAAGCTGCGCGAGGCGACGCAGTTCGAGTTGCGCACCATCCAGGAACAGGTCGGCATCACCTTCGTCATGGTCACCCATGACCAGGAGGAGGCGATGACCATGTCGACCCGGATCGCCGTCATGAACCACGGCAAGATCGTCCAGGTCGGCAAGCCGAACGAGATCTACGAGTTCCCGCATAGCCGGTTCGTCGCGGACTTCATCGGCTCGGTCAATCTGTTCGAGGGCCGGCTGAAGGAGTGTTTCGCCGACCATGCCGTGGTGGAAAGCCCGGATGCCGGCGCCGACCTGGCGGTCGGGCCGGCCGGAACCCACGCACCCGGTGCGGCGATCTGCGTCGCGGTGCGGCCGGAAAAGCTCAGGCTCGCCAAGCCGGGCGAAGGCTTGGACTTGCCCAATCGGCTGCCGGGCCGGGTGCGCGACATCGCGTATCTGGGCGATGCCTGCGTCTATCACGTGACGCTCGACAGCGGGAAGGTGGTCAAGGCGACCGCGCCCAACCTCGGCCGCTGGGACGATCAGCCCTTCGCCCGCGACGAAGCGGTCACGGTCGGCTGGGCCGCGGCGGCCTCGATCCTGGTCGATCCGTGAGCGGCCTGGTCAAGGCGCTCCGCAGCCGGCTGCCGGGCCGGGGTCTGGTCATCGGCGCGCCTTATCTGTGGCTGGCGATCTTCTTCCTGGTGCCGTTCCTCCTGGTGCTGAAGATCAGTTTCGCCGACAGCGACACGACCATTCCGCCCTATACGCCGCTGTTCACCATGGGCGACGACAGCGCGCTGCAGATCACGCTGCATCTGGATAATTTCATCCGGCTGTTCAGCGACGATCCGATCTATCTGCTGTCGTATCTGAGCTCGCTCCGCAACGCGGCCGTCACGACGGTGTTCTGCCTGCTGCTGGGCTATCCGATGGCCTATGCTATCGCGCGGGCCCAGCCGTCGCTCCGGCCGGTGCTGCTGATGCTGATCGTGCTGCCGTTCTGGACCTCGTTCCTGATCCGGATCTATGCCTGGATCGGCATCCTCAAGGACAACGGGCTGCTCAATAATTTTCTGATCTGGATCGGGATGATCGACGAGCCGCTCAACATCCTCAACACCCAGACCGCCGTCTATATCGGCATGGTCTATGCCTATCTGCCCTTCATGGTGCTGCCGCTCTACGCGACGCTCGAAAAGCTCGACGTGTCGCTGCTCGAGGCGGCGATGGATCTGGGCGCCCGGCCCTTGCGCGCGTTCTGGGCCGTGACCCTGCCGCTGTCGCTGCCCGGCATCGTCGCAGGCTCGCTCCTGGTCTTCATCCCGGCGGTCGGCGAGTTCATCATTCCGACCCTGTTGGGTGGCGCCGATACGCTGACGATCTCGACCCAGCTCTGGAGCGAATTCTTCGCCAACCGCGACTGGCCGATGGCGTCGGCGGTGACCGTGGTCATGGTGGCGCTGCTGGTCGTGCCGCTGATGCTGCTGCAGCGGGCCCAGGCGCGCGCCGCCGAGGGGGCCGCATCGTGATGGACGGGTTCGTCCGCGGCCGCTGGTTCCTGCCGGTCGCCCTGATCTTCGGCCTGATCTTCCTCTACGGGCCGATCGCCAGCCTGGTGGTCTATTCCTTCAACGAATCCAAGCTCGTCACGGTCTGGTCCGGCTTCTCGGTCAAATGGTACGGGGAGCTTGCCCATAACGACCAGATCCTGAATGCGGCCTGGCTGTCGTTGCAGGTCGCGGTGGCGAGCGCCACCGGCGCGCTGGTGATCGGCACGATCGCCGGCTATGTGCTGTCGCGCTTCACCAGTTTCCGCGGGCGGACCCTGTTCGCCGGCATGGTGACCGCCCCCCTGGTGATGCCCGAGATCATCACCGGCATCTCGATGCTGCTGATGTTCGTGGGCCTGGAGCAGGCGATCGGCTGGCCGCCCGGACGGGGCGTGCTGACCATCATCATGGCGCATATCACCTTCACCTTGAGCTTCGTCGCCGTGATCGTGCAGAGCCGGCTCGCCGGCATGGACGTTTCGGTCGAAGAGGCCGCGATGGATCTGGGCGCCCGGCCGGTTCAGGTGTTTTTCCTTATCACCCTGCCGCTGATGGCGCCGGCGCTGGTGGCCGGCTGGCTGCTGGCCTTCTCCTTGAGCCTGGACGACCTGGTCATCACCGCCTTCGTGTCCGGCCCCGGCTCGACCACCCTGCCGCTCGTCATCTTCTCGAAGGTTCGCCTGGGGCTGAGCCCGGAGATCAACGCGCTCGCCACCGTCATCGTCACCGTCGTTTCGATGGGCGTGTTCGCGGCCGCGCTGTACCAGTACAAGCGCAGCAAGACCCTGGGCTGATGCCGATTTGATCCGCCAGGGTGCTGCAGAGACTACGGCCGTTTGGGCTGGCGACGTCGCGCCGGGAAAATGATTTTAGTCACAATAACTGCACGCATGGCGTGTATAATATCGCGGTTAATCTGCAATTGGAGTTCAGTATGCTTAAATTCTCCGCCATAGCACTTCTCGCGCTGGTCGGCATTGGAACCGCCCAGGCTGGTGAGCCGGTCGGATCTCGATATTTCGGACAAGTGATCTCGGGAAACACCACCACTGCGATCTTCGCGGCGTCAGCTAACGTGTCTGGCGCAACGATCCGCACCTTGACCGCCGCCGATTCCGCAGGCACGCAGATGTTCGTGACTGCGAACTATCCGGACGGAACGTCGCGCGTGATCTATTCCTTGGTTTCCACTTCGGGTGGGGCAGCCGTCAATAGCACGCTCCCGTATCCCGTGGATCTCGCGCCAGGGATCGGTCTTTCCGTCACGATGACCTCGGGCACGAACGCGGGCCAGATCTACCTGACGTACGATTTCCGCTGACCGACTGATGAAATTGGCCCGAGGCAGCAGGGAATAGTCTCTCGCAGCCTCGGGCTTTTCGTGGGCGTCAAATGGCTGACGCGGGGCTTTCGCCATCGGCAAGCTGATCGCCGATCGCGGCAAATCCCAGCCTTCCAGCCACTTTCAGAACCGTCTGTCGAAATCCAAGAGTTACGGCATCGTCATGGGCCGGATGTAGTGCCAGACGCGCCTCGTCATCGTACCCTTCGGTCTTGGAGGATCACTCTGACGAGGTCCCACCAACATGGCGGGTACGGGCGGCGCAGCAGTGGGTTCAGGCATAGCCGGATCAGTTAGAACTGCGACCGGGACGAAGCCGGTTAACTCGCCCACGGGCAACACAGCAGAAACGTCAGGGGCCTGTCGAGTTGGCCGGGGCTCTGCCCCGGACCCCGGAGTATTTATACGAACAAAGTCGGTAACGTTTCGGTGGATGAAAACCGACTGCGACATGACAAGCCGCGCAGCCGGTATCGATCAAATTCGCCATCAAAAGTGAAGCGGGCGCATCGCCAGCTTCTCAAGCCCCCGGCGGCGAGGGTGGGTAGGCAAGGTCAAGGGCGACGCGTCCGGAGGGGGATCCCCCGATGCGCAGCGTTTGCGAGCGTTGGGGATACCGGACGCGGCGGGAGCCAAAAGCGACGGACCCTTTACTGCGCCAAGGGCAAGGCCCTTTAGCATAAGGTCCGGCTAAGTTGATGCATTTTAGTCTAGCTTCTCCGGCATTTGCGAAGTGAAGCGGTCGAGCTAGCTCTGCCTATTTCGGGCGCGAGCTGTTCGCCGATCGCGCGCGGGTTCGCCGCGCCGAACAGGCGGTGAAGACTCACGAGATGGGTGAAGGCGAGGATGGGGACGATAAAGCTCGGGATCAGGATCCAGGGCAGGCTGGTCATGATCGCGCTGCCCGGTTCCTCGAAGAACAGGCGGATCGGGCCGGGCGACGAGGTGGCGCCCAGGCCGATGGCGGCGACCAGATCCAGCAGACCCAGCAGTTCCCAGACGATCAGGCCGGCACGGGCGGCGGCGCCGGCCCGGGCGACCCAGAGCAGCATCGGCAAGGCGGTGAGGCCGATCGCGATGTCGCCCCAGCCCGCGATCGGCGCAAAGGGGGCGGGCAGGCGATGGGCCGCCTGGAGCAGAACGAAGCAAACGCCCAGCACCCGCACGCCATGCACTCCGATCAGCAGCGGCTGGGACGCCTTTTCCAGCCGAGCCCGACCGGCCCCGGTGCCGAAGCCGAGCATGGCGAGGGTCGCCAGCGGCAGCATGACCGAGAGCCCGAGACCGGGCGTGCCCAGGCCGTGTTCATTATTGAGTGCACCTGTCGCGCCGAGGGCGACCACGGCCACGAACCACAGAGCGAGGACCAGCGCTCCGATCGCCCGCTCGACCGGCGTTCGGGCGAACAGCAGGCACAGGGTGACGATGACGATGACGGCACTGGCGGTAAGCGCGACGGCAGACAGCAGGTCGAACATGGTTCTCTCCGTGTATATGCACGTTTCTGGGTAAAACCTCAGCTCGGCCGCGGCAGGCCGAGGGGAAACTTGTCGATCACCAGATGCACGGTCGCCTGGGCGGCCTGCCATCGCTGGAAGTTCTCCCGCGCCATCGCCTCTCCCGACCCGGTGATCGCGGCGCAGCGTACCCGCCCGTCGGCTTCGCCCGACAAGGCGACCAGCCCGCGCGCCAGCAGCGGCTTTAGATTGCGCGTCAGCGTCGTCCGTTCGAGCCCGAGCCGCGCGGCGAGGCGCGCCATGGGCGTCGGCCCGGTCTGCGCCAGCATGGATAGGATCGTGAACTGGGTCGCGCGAATGCCCGCGCCGCGAAACGACGCCTCATAATGCTGCGTTACCGCGCGGCTCGCCTGGCGCAACGACGAACAGGTGCATTGGCGGGTCGGCCTCAGAAGCTCGGCGATTTCAGTCATAAAGTGTATATACACCTTTCTACGTCGATGCCTAGGGGATGCCCGGAATTTGACCCAAGCGTCGAAGGACACCGCGGAGGCAGGTAGGCGTTGATTTAACGGGCGGCTCGCGTCCGCCCGAGGGATCGATGGCTGGAGACCTAATGTATCAAGCGTTTTACGGCCTGCGGCAGATGCCGTTCGATGTGGCCGCCGATGCGTCGTTTCTGATCGAGACGGCCGGGCGCCAGAGTGCGCTCGATGCGATCGCCGATCAGGTCCGTCGCCGGACCGGGGTTATTACGCTTGAAGGCTGGCCGGGCGCCGGTAAGACCGAATTGCTGCGCGCCTACGAACGCGGGGTGGATCCCGATCGGGTGCGCGTCGCGTGGATCACCCGGCCCGATTTCGACCGGCCGGCGCTGTTCTCCTTGCTGGCGGAAATGCTGGCCGGTCCCTTCGCAGCACCCCCGCCGGGGCAGGAATTGAAGCGGTTGCTGACCGAGCGCGCGACGGCGGGCCAAACGACGGTCCTGCTGGTCGATGATACCGAAACCCTGAGCGACAATGCGCTTCTCGCCCTGGGCTCGATCGCGGATCTGGCCGGCCAGGAAGAGTCGCTGGTCTCGATCGTGCTGGTCGTCCGGCCGCCGTTCGTCGCCCTGTTCGCCCGGCCCGCCGCGGCGGCGCTCGATCGTCGGGCCAGCGTGCGCGTCCGCCTGCCGCTGCTGACGCCGGCCGAGGCGCGCGGGCTGATCGAACATCGCCTCAACCAGTCGGGTGCCGCCGATCCGACCCGGGTGCTGTCGCCCGAGGCGATCGAGGCGATCGTGGTCGAGGCCGGCGGCATTCCCCGTCGGCTGTTGTCGCTCGGCGACAGGGTGCTGCAGGCCGGTGCCGTCGCGCGTCGCCGGCCGGTCGACTATGCCACCGCTGAAGTCGCGATTCATGCCGGCGCACCGGCGCCTGCGGCCCCGGTCCGCGTGCGCCCGCCGATCAGCATCGAACGGCGCAGCTTTTCCGCCCTCGAGACGGGCGTGTTTCAAAGGATCGCGCATGGCGTATCCCGGGTGGCGATCCCGGCGATGCTGCTGATCGTTGCCCTCGGCGTCGGCTATTGGCTATGGGCGCTGTCCGACGATGTCGGCCCGCGACGCCAACCGGCCGACCTGGTGGCATCTCCGGCGCCCCCACCGGCACCCCCACCGGCACCCGTGCCGCAAATGGCCGCCGCCGCACCGCCGGCGCCGGTCCCGCCCAGCCCGCCGCAGGCCGCACCACCGGCTCCGGCGCCCGCGCCGGTCAACCTGCTGTTCATTTCGGCGCGCCGAGGCGACACGCTGCGCACGCTCTATCGCGCGGCCTATCGCGTGCCGCGCTACCGGCCGCCGTTCGACCAGCTGCTGGCGGCCAACCCGGACCTGACGGCCGACCGGCCCTTGAATGCCGGCGAATTGGTCGCCCTGCCGGGGCCGCTCATCAATCAATGAGCTATTGCGGGTCGATCCGCTCCGCCGATTGTTTCTGTGCGTCGGTGAGCTTGTCGCCCAGCAGGCGGCCGTTGGTGGCGGCGGCTTCGCGCAGCCGCGCCGGCCCGTTCGAGCGCTGGGCACGTTGGTACCAGGCATAGGCGCGCACCGGATCGGCCGGCACGCCCAGCCCGTGCTCGTAGGCATAGGCCAGATCATATTGCGCAAGCGGCTGGCCCTGCTTTGCCGCGGCGACCAAGGCGGCGATGGCGGTCGAATCGGTGCCCTCGAGCCCACGCTCGCGCCAGATCCCGATGACGCGCTCGAAACTGATCGACGGTTCCGCCGGCGCTTCCGGACGCGCTACGGGATGCGGAAGCGGGGCGGGTGCCGCGACCCGCGCGGGCGCGGGCTCCGGAGCCGGTGCACGCCGCGCCGGTCGCTCGCTTTCACCGGCGCCCAACGCCGCCAGACGTTCCCTTGCCCTGGGATCGCCGGCGGCGAGCGCCCGGCGATACCAGCCGATCGCGGCATCCGGATCCTGCGGCAGGCCGTCGGGGCGCTCGGTATTCTCCGCCTGCAGGCCCAACGCATAGGCGGCCGGTCCCGAGCCGTTCGAGGCGGCGAAGCGATACCAATAATCGGCCTGACTCGGATCGCGCGGCACGCCCTGGCCGGCCTCGTACGCCTGGGCCAACCGATAGGCCGAATCCGCGTCGCCCTGCTGGGCAAAGGCATACCAGCGCGCGACGGCCGATTTGTAGTCGCCCATCCGCGCGGCGGTGGCCGCCTCCAGATCCTCGGCATGGGCCAGCGCCGCCGGCGCGAGCATCAGCAACGCGATCGCGCAAATTCTTCCCTGTCGCCGCGGCGAGGCCATCGTCCCGTGTCACCCATAATCCGGCATATCCGCGAAGTGAACACCAGACGGCGGCGAGTGTCTCCGCCGTCCCAAGGAAGACACGAGATTGAATGTCCGTTAGGATATATTTCGGATATCCGGGAGGCGGCAATGCAGGTGCAACTCGCGCGGTGGGGCAACAGTCTCGGGCTGCGTATCCCCAAGGACATTGCCGGCAAGATCGGGCTGACCGCGGGCGCGCGCGTCGAGATCGAGGCCGAGGGCGATCGCATCGTCATCTCCGCCTCGCGACCGCGCTACGATCTGGCCGAACTGTTGGTCGGCATGACGCCGGAGGCAATGCAGGACGCATTCGACTGGGGGCCGGAGGTCGGACGCGAGACGGTCGACTGAGGTGACCTACCAGCCGGCGGCCGGCGATCTCGTCTGGATCGATCTGGACCCGCGCGTCGGGCGCGAGCAGAGCGGTCGCCGCCCGGCGCTCGTGATCTCGCCGCTTGCCTTCTGGCAAGCGACCGGCTTTGTCATCGTCTGCCCGATCACCACCCGCGCGCGCCCGTTTCCGACCAGCGCCGTGCTGCCGGAAGGCTTGCCGATCGGCGGTGAAATCCTGACGAGCCATGGCCGGAGCATCGATACCCTGGCCCGACCGCTCACCTTCGCCGGCGCCGCCGTGCCGGCGCCGCTCCTCGCCGAAGTCAGAGGCAAGCTCGCGGCGCTGATCGGCCTGTAAGCCTCACGCCGGCTGGTAGAACGGCGGCGGCACCTCGATCGGCTGGCCCGCTTCGGCGGCTTCCTGCTGCTTGCGCCACATCTCGGCATAGCGGCCCTTGGCGGCGACCAAGTCGAAATGGCGGCCGCGCTCGGCGATGTGGCCCGCTTCCAGCACGATGATCTCGTCGGCGTCGATGATGGTCGACAGGCGGTGGGCGATGACCAAGGTGGTGCGGCCGCGGCTGACCTCTTTCAGGTTGGTCTGGATCTCGCGCTCGGTATTGGTGTCGAGCGCGCTGGTCGCCTCGTCGAACAGGGTGATCGCCGGGTTCTTCAGGATGGTACGGGCGATCGCGACGCGCTGCTTCTCGCCGCCCGACAGTTTCAGCCCGCGCTCGCCGACCATGGTCCGATAGCCGTCGGGCATGGCCAGGATGAAATCATGGATATGCGCCATGCGCGCCGCCTGCTCGATCTCGGCGGTGCTGGCGCCGGGCCGGCCATAGGCGATGTTGTAGGTGATGCTGTCGTTGAACAGCACCGTGTCCTGCGGCACGATGCCCAGCGCCGCGCGCAGGCTGGTCTGGGTCACGGTGCGGATGTCCTGGCCGTCGATCAGGATCTGGCCGGCATCGACGTCGTAGAAGCGGAACAGCAGGCGGCTCAAGGTCGATTTGCCGGCACCGGACGGGCCGACGACCGCCACCGTATGGCCGGCCGGCACGGTGAAGCTCACGCCTTTCAGGATCTCGCGGCGCGGGTCATAGCCGAAACGCACGTCGCGGAATTCCAGCGTCGCACCATCGACCCTGAGCGGGCCGGCGCCCGGCGCGTCGGCGATCTCGCGCTCGACCGACATCAGATCGAACATCCGTTCCATATCGATCAGCGACTGCTTGATCTCGCGATAGACGAAGCCGAAGAAATTGAGCGGTTGGTAGAGCTGGACCAGATAGGTGTTCACCAGCACGAAATCGCCCAGCGTCATGGTGTGGGCGACGATGCCGACCCCGGCCATGTACATGACGACGGTCAGGCCGACCGAAATGATCGCGGCCTGGCCGATATTGAGGATCGACAGCGAGACCTGGCTCTTGACCGCCGCCCGCTCGTAGCGCTTCAGCGCGCCGTCGAAACGCTGCGCCTCATGTTCCTCATTGCCGAAATACTTGACCGTCTCGTAGTTCAGCAGGCTGTCGATCGCCTTGGTGTTGGCCTCGGAATCGACCTCGTTCATCTGGCGGCGGTACTTGGTGCGCCATTCCGTGATCATCAGCGTATAGGCGATGTAGAGCGTCACCGTGACGAAGGTCGCCACCGCGAAGCGCCAGTCGAACAGATGCCACAGGATGACGCAGACCAGGCCGATCTCGAACAGGGTCGGCAGGATGTTGAACAGCATGTACTGCAGCAGGGTCTCGATGCCCTTGGTACCGCGCTCGATCGAGCGGGTCAGGCCGCCGGTCTGCCGCGCCAGATGAAAGCGCAGCGAGAGGGCGTGGAGATGGCGGAATACCTGCAGGCCCAATGTCCGGATCGCGCGCTGGGCGACCCGTGCGAACACCGCGTCGCGCAGTTCGGAAAAGATCAGCGACAGCACGCGCGCCGTGCCATAGGCCAGGATCAGCGCCAGCGGCACAGCGGTGATGACGGCAGCGACCGAGGTGGTGCCGTTGGTGGCACCGCCGCCCAAGGCATCGACCGCGCGCTTGTACAGGATCGGGACATAGACGTTCGCGGCCTTGGCCACGATCAGGCAGCAGACGGCCAGAACGACGCGGACGCGAAGGCCCAGTTCGCCGGGCGGCCAGAGATAGGGGGCGAGCGTGCCGAGCGTGGCGAGGCTGCCGCGACGACGGGGCGCGGCGGGCGAAGGGGCGTCCAATAAGCGGTCCTTTCGGGGAGAACTACCCGGGGGTAGATGGTCCCGCGCCAGGGTGGATCAAGGGTGGAAGCCTACGGCTTCTTCGGGTCCAGCCCCGGGCTGCCGCCCAGCGGATTGCCGAACAGGTCGTGCGGCTGCACGATCGGGCCGTTGGCGACGGCGTCGGGCGGGGTCGATTTCACCAGCCGATCGACCTGGTTCGCCTCCTGTTTCGACGGCGGCTGGCCGGCGCGCGGCTGCAACTGCCGGCCGTTGACGATCGGGCCATGGGGCAGGTCGGCGGCACCGGTGCCGGGGGCGGTCGTATCGACGGAGCCCGGCAGCGTGACTTGCGGCGTTTGGGCCAGTGCGCCGCCGGCGGTCAGACCGGCGACCACCAAGGTCGCGAGCAATTTCGATATCGAAGCCATGGTGTCCTCCGTTCGCCCGCTTGTCGCATTATTCTATGGCGACATGTGGGGTCGGCTTCCCGCCTGCGCCAGTCGTTCGAAGCCCGATTCCAGATCGGCGATGAGATCGCCCGGGTCTTCCAGTCCGGCATGAATGCGCAACAATTGGCCCGGCATATCCCAAGACGTGGCGGAGCGCAGGGCGCGCGGATCGGCGGGCATGATCAGACTTTCATAGCCGCCCCAGCTGGCGCCCATCCCGAACAGCTTCAGCCCGTCCAGAAAGGCGGCCAGCGCCGGCTTTTCGACCGGATGCAGCACGATCGAGAACAGGCCCGACGCGCCACGGAAATCGCGCTGCCAGAGCGCGTGGCCCGGATGGTCGGGCAATGCTGGATGCAGCACCCGCGCGACTTCCGGCCGGGTCTGCAGCCAGCGGGCCAGCGCCAGCCCGTTCGCCTGGTTGCGCGCGATGCGCACCGCCATGGTGCGCAGGCCCCGCTGGGCCAGATAGAGATCGTCGGGGCCGGAGCAATTGCCGAGCGCGCCGGCCGTTGCGCGCAGCCGCGGCGTATCGGTGCCCCGGCCCGCGACCAGGCCGATCATCACGTCGGAATGGCCCGAGATATATTTCGTCGCCGCCTCGACCACAACGTCGACGCCATGGTCGAGCGGGTTGAAATAGAGCGCGGTCGCCCAGGTATTGTCGGTCATCACCTTGACGCCCCGCGCGTGCGCCGCGGCCACGATGGCCGGGATGTCCTGGATCTCGAACGTGACCGAGCCGGGCGACTCCGTCACGATCAGGCTGGTCTCCGGCCGGATCAGATCCGCGATGCCGGCGCCCACGGTCGGGTCGTAATAGCTGATGGCGACGCCGTATTTCCTCAGCACGGTTTCGCAGAATTTGCGACAGGGGAAATAGGCGCTGTCGGTCACCAGCACATGATCGCCGGTCTTGGTGTGGGCCGTCATCGCCACCGCGATCGCGGCCAGCCCCGACGAGACCGCGACGGCGTCGTCGGCGCCGTAGAGCTCGGCGATGGCGGTCTCGAACGAGCGCGTCGTCGGCGTGCCGAAGCGGCCGTAGAGATAGCCGTCGTAGCCGGGTTTGCCCGCAGCCTCCCAGGCGGCGAGCGACGGCTGGAGGATGGTGGAGGCGTGATAGACCGGCGGATTGACCACGCCGTGATGGTCGCGCGGCGAACGCCCGGCATGAGCCAGGCGGGTCTCGATCTTGGTGGATTTGTCGGCGGACATGGCGGCTCCAGATTGCAGAGCGCCATGTCAGCATGAACCGCCGGGCGAGGCTAGTCCGCCCGGCATGCGTCAAATCACTCCGCTGCGAACGCCGGCTTCAGCGTGCCCGTGCCCCGGCCGCGCTTCACCCCGATGAACAGCACCATGATCGAGGCGCCCATGCACAGCCCGCCCGAGATCATGAAGGCTTGGGTGTAGGAGCCGAGATCGGTGCGCAGCAGGCCCGCGCCATAGGCGGCGAACGAGGCGCCCAGCTGGTGCGAGGCGGCGATCCAGCCGAACATGATGCCGACATTCTCCTTGCCGAACGCGTTGGTCGCGAGCCGTACGGTCGGCGGCACGGTCGCGATCCAGTCGAGCCCGTAGAACACGGCGAACAGCGACAGGCCGGCGAAGCTCAGGTCGAACGAGAACGGCAGGAACAGGAGCGACAGCCCGCGCAGCCCATAATACCAGGCGAGCAGATAGCGGTTGTTCCAACGATCGCTGAGCCAGCCCGACAGCGTCGTGCCGAAGAAATCGAAGATGCCCATGGCGGCGAGCAGGCTGGCGCCGGTCACTTCGGGAATGCCGTGGTCGATGCAGGCCGGGATCAGATGCGTGCCGATCAAGCCGTTGGTGCTGGCGCCGCAGACGAAGAAGCTGCCGGCGAGCAGCCAGAAATCCCGCGACTTGAAGCCGGCGAACAGCGCGTTGATCGCGCGGGCAAACGGGTTCCCGACGACATGCGCCGGCGGTTCCGTTCCCGCCGGCTCGCCATAGGGCCTGAGGCCGATATCACTGGGCCGGTCGCGCATGAAGATCGCGACGATCGGCACCATTACGGCGGCGACCGCGGCGACGGTGAGCGAGACCGAGCGCCAGCCGTAGGTCTCGGCGAAGCTCGCCAGCATCGGCAGGAATACGAGCTGCCCCGTGGCTGTGCTGGCGGTCAGAATGCCCATGACCAACCCGCGCCGCTCGGTGAACCAATGGGCGACGACCGTGGCGCCCAGCACCATGGCGGTGACGCCGGTGCCGCAGCCGACCACGACGCCCCAGAACAGGACCAGTTGCCAAGGCTGGGTCATCAGCGGCGTCATCGCCACGCCGAACGCGATGACTATCAGCGCGCAAATCATGGTCCGGCGGATGCCGAACCGCTCCATGATCGCGGCGGCGAATGGGCCGATCAGGCCGTAGAGCAGGATATTGACGGCGACGGCGCCCGAGATGGTGGCGCGGCTCCAATGGAATTCATCCTCCAGCGGCACCATCAGCACGCTGGGCGTCGAGCGCACGCCTGCGGCGGCGAGCAGGGTCAGGAACGTGACGGCGGCAACGATCCAGCCGTAATGTAGATTTCTCAGACGCGCCATCGACCCGTTTCCCCATGCTGCAGTCGTAACGCTGGCAATGTGAGAGACAGGTCTGTATCATGTCAACCATGATAATCGTAGGACGGTATGTTCCATGAGCGGGGCTCAGTCTTCTTCCGACAAGCTTTCGGCGCGCGACCGGATTCTGAACGTCGCCAGCGACCTGTTCTATCACCAGGGCGTGCGCGCGATCGGCATCGACACGATCATCGCCGCGGCCGGCGTCGCCAAGATGAGCCTCTATCGCGCGTTTCCGTCCAAGGACGATCTGGTCGCGGCATGTCTGGAACGGCGGAACGAGGAATTCTGGGAGCGGTGGGAACGGACGCTGGACCAGCATCCGGACGACCCGCGCATGCAATTGGAAAACCTGCTCGACACGATCATGCGGCGCACCCTGTCCGACGCCTATCGCGGCTGCCCGTTCCTCAATACCGCGACCGAGTTTCCGGGCTCGACCCTGCCGGCCGACGCGGTCATCCGCGCGCACAAGCATCAGGTCAACGAGCGCCTGCGCATGCTGGCGTCCGCGGCCGGCGCCCGGGATCCTCAGGTCCTGGCCGACCAGCTGCAGCTGCTGATCGACGGCGCCTACACCGCCGGCCAGGCGCTCGGCGCCGAGGGGCCGAGCCGCGCCCTGGCCTCGGCCGGCCGGGTGCTGATCGCGGCAGCGCTCAGCGAGTGAGGCTGCTCGAGGCGGGCGAGGTTGCCGGCCTCCGTGGCTACAAACAATGCCCATCGGCGGACGGAACGGTCGAGATCGGCCACGATGTCGTGACCGCCCGGCGCGGCCAAAGGCCGGCGACGCGGGCGGTTGCCGCGATGGTGGCCCAGGCCGGCGCCGATCGCCGGATCAGCCGCCTCGGCGCCGAGACCACTGCGGACAATCTCGCCTCTCGGCGGGTGCTGGAGAAGAACGGCTTCCTCCGCGTCGGCACGCGAACCGACCCGGAGGAGGGGCCGTTGATCCTCTAGGCGAGCCGCCAGGTCCCGAACGATCCTCCGAACCGGGCTCAACGTTCGGCCTGTCCCTTGCCGGCCAGATACTGCGCGTCGGTGACCGGCTCCATCCAATCGACGACTTTACCGTCCAGCGCCTCGGCGATGGCGACGTGGCTCATGCCGTTGCCGGCCGTGGCGCCGTGCCAATGCTTCTCGCCGGGCGGGATCCAGACCACGTCGCCCGGGCGGATCTCCTCGATCGGGCCGCCCTCCCGCTGCACCCAGCCGAGGCCGACCATGACGATCAGCGTCTGGCCGAGCGGATGGGTGTGCCACGCGGTGCGGGCGCCCGGCTCGAATGTGACGATGGCGCCGCCGACCCGCGCCGGAGCGGTCGCCTGGAACCGCGTGTCGATCCTGACGGCGCCCGTGAAATAGTCCGGCGGCCCTTTGCCCGACGGCTGCGCGGCATTGCGTTGGATGTCCATGGCTGCATTCTCCTGCGGGTGCGATCCATTCGGACGAGTTGGTCCGGTTACTGAGGTTCCGTCTCGCGCTTCCAGTACAAATATTTTTACGGACAGCTTCTCTTTGGCCTGAACTAACGTGAACGGCCCGCGTTTGCGGATTACTACCCAAGGTTTCTATAAAACCTGAAGTGGCCGGCGATCATAACTCATTTCATCTGATTGAGATCCGCATGATCGGAGTAAGTAATGCGTGCGACAATGATAATGATGACTATCGCAGCATTTTCCGCCCCGGCAGCAATTTCGGCGTATGGCGCTGAAACTTACACAGCGAAGGCAATCGCGACCTTTCCCGCTCCTCAGGTCCCAAACGGCCTCATGACTGCGGATCATGAAGCGATTTATGGCATCGCCTATGATTATACGAATTATTCCGATGCCAATCCTCATGTGGCCCATTGGGTCTATCGCATTTCCGAGGAAGGGGCGTTCAGCAACCCGTGTCTCAGCATGGAGGCCGCGCTCGGATCGAACGTCGTTTTTGACCGGCACGGCAACGGCTACACGCTGGGGGCAAACGGGGTGATGCGCTTCACGGCAACGGGCCAATGCCAGCTTGTCGCCACGCTGGGCTCGGACCTGATAGGCATGGTCAACGGCGATCTGACGATCGCGCCCTCGGAAACGATCTATGGATCGACAAAGTCCGGTCAGCTGTTCTTTGTCGATTTCGCTCATAAGACGACAAAGGTGATCACGACATTTCCGATGCCCGGGAACGCCCCCGGTGCGTTCCTCACGGATATTGCCGCTGCGCCCGATCGGGAAGACGGTATATCCGGGACCTTCATCTGGCAGACGCCCGATGGAAACGTCGAATCCCAGCTGTTCACGTACCAGTTCGGCGGCGGCTACAAGAACATATTCCTGTTCGATGAAAACGTCTGGATGACGAACGTCGCCTTCGCGGGCGGTGACCGCTTTGCCGCTTCGGGCCTGCTCGGCGGATACCTGCTGTCTTCGTCGGGCAAGGTTCTGAGCAGCAAGATCGCGGCGCAGGACTACCCGATCACGCTTCGCCATGACCGCGTTTTCTACACGAGCGAAACCGTGACTGTCGGAACCGGCCGCTATCCGCCGACAAAAACCAACTACTTCGTTTCAAGATCGCGACTGGACGGCTCGGCTGCGGCGAACCTGGTGGACATCACAAGCTTCGGGGTGCCGACCAGCGAGGTGCTTCCCGGACCCGACGACAAGCTTTACGTCATAACCTTTCCAACAGGCAGCGGCCCGAAGACGCTCGTCGAAGTGTTCAACAGCTTAAATCGGTTCGGCCGGCGGAACGCGACTTAGCGCCGCGCTGTTGTTAGGGGACCCAGCCGCCGCGCGTGTTTCCGGGCTGCAGGTTCGAACAAAGGTCCCCCATGACTCAGAACGCGCCGCTGATGCAATTGCCGGGCGCGAAGGTCGTTCGACCGGAGCGGCCGATGGCGTCGGGCCAGATGACGCTGATCGTGTTCTTCGCCATCATCGCCGCGCTTTATTTCGCGCGCGACGTGCTGATCCCGCTCACGCTCGCCGTGCTGCTGTCGATCCTGCTGGCGCCCCTGGTCGGATTGCTGCGCGGGCTGCGGCTCGGGCGGATTCCGGCCGTGCTGCTGGCCGTCTTGACGGCGGTCGGGCTGATCCTGGCGATAGGCGGCCTGATCGGCACGCAGATCGCCGATCTGGCCGATAATGTGCCGACATATGCCCAGACGATCGAGAGCAAGGCCGGCACCATGCGCGGCTATGCGATGGGTCAGATCGGCCGCATCGCGACCCGGTTGGGCTATGACGACATCGTCGGCAAGAAGCCGGCCAAGCCGGCGGCGGCACCCGCACCGATGCTGCCGCGCCTGCCGACCAAGGCGGGGCCGCAGCCGCTGCCGGTCGAGGTGCATCAGCCCGACCCGTCGCCGCTGGAGCTGGCCGAGCGCTACCTGTCGCCGATCCTGTCGCCGCTCGGCACGGTCGGCATCGTCTTCGTCGTCGCGATCTTCATCCTGCTGCAGCAGGACGATCTGCGCGACCGGCTGATCCGGCTGTTCGGATCGAGCGACCTGCGCCGGACCACCGTGGCGCTCGACGACGGCGGCCGGCGGCTGTCGCGCTATTTCCTGACCCAGCTCGGCATCAACACGGCGTTCGGCATCATCATCGCCACCGGCCTGTTTCTGATCGGTATCCCGAGCCCGCTTCTGTGGGGCGTTCTGGGCGGCTTGCTGCGCTTCGTGCCCTATGTCGGTGCCATCATCGCGGCGCTGTTCCCGATGGCGCTCGCCGCCGCGGTCGATCCCGGCTGGTCCATGGTGCTCTGGGCCGGCGGGCTGTTCATCGTGGTGGAGGCGATCGTCGGTCAATTGATCGAGCCGCTGCTCTATGGCCATAGCACGGGGCTGTCGCCGATCTCGGTCGTGGTCGCCGCGATCTTCTGGTCCTGGCTCTGGGGACCGATCGGGCTGATCCTGTCGACGCCGCTGACGCTGTGCCTGGTGGTGCTGGGCCGCCATGTCGATCAACTGGAATTTCTCGACGTCATGCTGGGCGACCGGCCGGCGCTGACGCCGGTCGAGAGCTTCTATCAGCGCATGCTGGCCGGCGACCAGGACGAGGCGCGCGACCATGCCGAGCTTTTGCTCAAAGAACGCTCGCTGACCTCGTATTACGACGATGTGGCGCTGCCGGGACTCGAGCTGGCCGCGGTCGATGCCCAGCGCGGCGCGCTGTCGGCCGAACAGCTGGAACGGATCCGGGATACGATCAGCGAGCTGGTCGAGGATCTGGCCGGCCATCTCGACAAGCAGCCGGTGGTCGACAGGACGGAAGAAGCGGCCGGCCCGGCGCGGGACCAACCCGTCCTGTCCAATGCCCGCCCGCCCGAGACGCTGGGTCCCGCCGAAGGCCTGTCCGCCGTGTGGCGCGGCCCGGCACCGGTCCTGTGCGTCGCCGGGCGCGGGCTGCTGGACGAGGCCGTCGCCACCATGCTGTGCCAGCTGCTGAGCAAGCACGGCATCGGCGCCCGCATCGCGCCCTACGAGGCGGCGACCCGGGGCAACATCAATCTGCTGGAGACGAGCCAAGTCGCGATGGTCTGCGTGTCCTATCTCGACATCAGCGGCAAGCACGCGCATCTGCGCTACCTGCTGCAGCGGCTGCGCCAGCGCATGCCGACGACCCCGATCGTGGTCGGCCTCTGGCCGAGCGAAGATCCCTCGATGCCCGATCCGACGCTGCGCGACGAGATCGGCGCCGACTATTACACCCGCACCCTGCATCAGGCGGTCGAGATCTGCGTGCGGGTCGCCCGCATGTCCGAAACCATCAGGGAGCGTGTCGAGGCATGAAGCTGTTCAAGTGCCAGCACTGCGGTCAGCTCGTCTATTTCGAGAACGACCATTGCGAGAACTGCTCGCACCAGCTGGGGTTTCTGCCGGTCGAGACGACCCTGTCGGCGCTCCGGCCCGACGGCGCCAGTTGGATCGCCCTGGCGGCCGATCCGGCCGACCGGTACCGCTTCTGCGCCAATGCCGGCCTGGGCGCCTGCAACTGGCTGATCCCCGAACCGTCGGACGAGACGCTCTGCCTCGCCTGCCGTCACAACCGGATGATCCCGGACATCAGCCTGCCGGAAAACCTGTCGCGCTGGCACAAGCTAGAGCGCGCGAAGCATCGCCTGGTCTATTCGCTGCTGCGGCTCGGCCTGCCGCTCGCCAACCGGGCCGACGACCCGGACCATGGGCTGGCCTTCGAATTCCTGGCGGTGGTGCCGGACACGCCCAAGGTGATGACCGGCCATGACAATGGCCTGATCACGGTGGCGCTGAGCGAAGCCGACGATGCCGAACGCGAGCGGATGCGCCAGCAGATGGGTGAAGCCTATCGCACGCTGCTGGGCCATTTCCGCCATGAGGTCGGGCATCATTACTGGGATGTGCTGGTGCGCGACGGCGGCCGCCTCGACACCTGCCGCGCGCTGTTCGGCGACGATCGCGAGGATTATGCCGAAGCGCTGAAACGCCATTACGAGCAGGGGGCGCCGCCCGACTGGCGCGAGCATTTCGTCAGCGCCTATGCCAGCGCGCATCCCTGGGAGGATTTCGCCGAGACCTGGGCGCATTACCTGCACATCGTCGACACGCTCGAAATGGGGGCGGCCTTCGGGCTCAGGATCGGTCCCCGGATCGCCGAGGGCGCGCTCGCGGCCGCGCTCGATTTCGACCCCTATGCTCCGGGCGAGGTGCAGCGGCTGGTCGATGCCTGGCTGCCGCTGGTGTTCGCGGTCAACAGCCTGAACCGGGCCATGGGCCAGCCGGATCTCTATCCCTTCGTGCTGACGCCCGGCGTGGTGCGGAAGCTCGATTTCATCCATCACCTCGTCCATGACCAGAACGGACCCCGACCCTGAACGTTCGTCGCGCGCTCGCATACGGCTTCGGCCTGGTTCTGTTGCTGGCGGTGCTGGGCGTCGCGGCGCTGGTGGCACTCGGACCGTTCGATCTGGCCCGGCCGGTCGCCGACCACGAGGCGAGCGCGCTGGGTCGTCCGGTCACGATCGGCAGCTTGCGCGTCCGTTTCGGCGCGACGGTGACGGTGGCGCTGGGCGATCTGGTCATCGGCAATGCTGCAGGCGGCGGTCCGCAGCCGTTCCTGAAGCTCGGCCGATTGGATGCCGAGGTGACGCCCTGGTCGCTGGTCGGCTGGGCGCTGCTGGGGCATGGTCCCACCGTGCGCCACCTGTCGGTCGCGGACGTCCGGATCTCGATGGAGCATGCGGCGGACGGACGGCCCAACTGGCATTTCGGGCCGGACAAATCCGGCGCCGATCCCCGCATCGGCTTTCCGACCCTGCTCGACGCCCGGTTCGCGGGCGGCACGATCCAGATCCATACGTCGGGCGGCAAGCTGCTACAGATCGGCCTCGACGAGGCGACCATCGCCGCCGCCGGGCCCGACCAGCCGGTCGCGCTGGCGGCGAGCGGCACCTACAATGGTTCGCCGATCAGGATCGACGCGCCGCTGGACTCGTTCGACCGGTTGCACGCGGCCAGCACGCCGTTCGGCGTGGTCGCGCATGTGGCCAGCGGCTATACGCTGCTGGATTTCACCGGTACGATGACGCGGCCGCTGGCGGCCGACGGTGCTGCCGGGCAACTCGCGATCAAGGCGCCGAGCGCTGACCGTTTGCTCGCCATCTCCGGTTTCGGCGGCCATGCCGCGATGCCGCTGACGCTCGCGGCGGCCGTGTCGCGCGACAATGATCTCTGGAAGCTCGCCGGGGCCAAAGGCACGCTCGGCGCCGAGCCGTTCCAGCTCACCGCGCAGCTGCGCGAAGGCAAATCCCACGCGCCCGACGCCTTCACGCTGGACGCCGGCTTCACGGCCCTCGATCTGTCGAAACTCGGTGGGCAGGACAAGTCCGGCGAGACGCTGCTGCGCATCGACGATGCCCCCGGCACGCTGCTCGATGCCCATATCACGGCCAAGCGGGTGACCGACGGCGATCTGGCGGCGGGAGATGTCGAGCTGAAGGCCAAGCTGGCACCGGGTGCCTTCGATCTCGATCCGCTGACCATGCGGTTCGCCGGCGGTACCGCCCGGCTCGCTCTCCAGATCAGGAATGCCACGGCCGATGCCGCGACGCTGCGGCTCGACGGGGCGGTCGCCGGCGCTGACCTCGGGCAATTGTCGCGGTTGCTGGGCCTGGGGGCCCTGCCGGTCACCGGCGCGGTCGACCTGCGCGCGGCCCTCGCCGGCACGGCCGTCAAGGCGGGCGACACCGGCCGGTCGGTCGGCGGCGGCCTCGTGCTGTCGATGCAGGGCGGCACGATCGCGCGCAATCTGGTCGAACAGGCCTCGACCGATATGCGCCTGCTGTTCCGCAAACCCGAGGGCGTCGGGCGGATCCAATGCCTGTTGGGCGTCATCGATCTCGACGCCGGCCTCGGTCGCATGGCGCCGCTCCGGCTCCGGACGACCGACGGCACGCTGATCGGCGACGGCACGCTCGATCTCAGGCACGAGACGATCGACGTCACCTTCGCGACCGAATCCGGGACGACCAGCGGCTTCGCGCTCGACGTCCCGGTGCGGTTCGCCGGGCCGATCCGGAGCCCGCACGTGCTGCCGAACGCCACGCGGCCCGGCGCCCGCGGCAATGTGGCCGGCCTGCCGCCGGGGCTGCGGGAATTCGCGCAAGGCAATCCCTGCGCGCTCGGCTAACGGATCAAATCCGATGCCTGGTCCCGCTGCTAAGGCGCTTCATGCCCCCCCATCACGCGACCTGAGGCCGCCGTCCTTAGGGTTGGGCAGCGGCGCCCGTCTGCGCTAGGCTGATCGCATGGGAGCAAACCTCCAAGAAGGCGCCAAGCGCTCGATGTGGACTCTTCGCCAACGGGTCAATGCCCTGTTCGACCATGACCTGCCGTCGAACCTCGGCGCGCGGCTGATCAGCGGCTTCGTCGGGCTGCTGATCGTCGTCAATGTCTTTTCGGTCGTGCTCGAGTCGGTCGAAAGCCTGCGCGAGCGGCATTTCGAAACCTTCTGGTGGATCGAGCAGGTCTCGACCGCGGTGTTCACGGTCGAATATCTGCTGCGGGTGTGGAGCGCGCCCGATCGCGTATCGGCCAAATTCCGGGCGCCGTTCGCCGGCCGCCTGCGCTATGTCACCCAGCCCTTCGCGCTGGTCGACCTGATCGCGATCCTGCCGGCGATCCTGGGCATGCTCGGCGCCGACGATCTGCGCGTGCTCCGGCTGTTGCGCCTGTTGCGCATGCTGAAACTGACCCGCCATTCGACCGCCTTCACCATGGTCTGGCAGGTGTTCCGCGAAGAGGCGCAGTCGATCGGCGCCGTGCTGTTCATACTGGTGATCACGCTGATCATGAGCGGCAGCATCATGTACATGCTGGAAAGCGAGGCCCAGCCGGACGTGTTCACCTCGATCCCCGCCGCGATCTGGTGGGCGTTGGTGACGCTGACCACGGTCGGCTACGGCGACATGGTTCCGGTCACGGTCGCGGGCAAGGTGTTCGGCGGTTTCGTCGCCATCGTCGGCGTCTGCACGCTGGCGCTGTTCTCCGGTCTGCTGACCGTCAGCTTCATGGATCAGCTGCGGTTGCGGCGCGAGCAATATCGCTCGCTGCTGCGTGCCGGCATGGCCACGGGCCAGATGCAGTCGCGCGACGCGGAAGCGATGGAACAGCTCGGCACCGATATGGGGGTGCCGCGCCGCGAGGCCGAGGCGATCGTCGATCAGGCGCTCGCGGGCGGCCCATGTCCGCATTGCGGCCAGACCATGCCGCATTCGGCGGAGGCGGCCAAGTAGCTTAAGTCCTCGCGGGTTCTCGATCGATCGGCGATGGTACAAATATATTGTCCATACACAAGTGATGACGTCACTTGACGACGCTGGGCATTGTCCATACAATTTTATGATCAAAGCGCTGAAGCCCGTCAGCGCTATGAGAGAGGCATAGAGATATGAGAAATCCTTATTCAAGGAAGCCGACTTATGTCAGGTCACGAAGATCCGCAAATTGGCTACGAGTGGGACGATAGTAAAGAAGAGCAGAATATAATAAAGCATGGCATCGATTTCGAGTTGGCCGTGCTGATTTGGGAATCAGTGACGGTTTCGGAAATGGATGGTCGGTTTGACTATGGCGAGGAGCGCTTTTTCACCATTGGTGAAGTAGAGGGGCGCACGATTGCCGTAGTTTTTACTTGGCGCCAAGCCAACCGGCGCATCATATCTGCTAGAAAGGCAAGCCGCGATGAGCGGAAACGATATTACGATACGTGCACCAGGGGCGAGGCGGACCCGCCAGACTGACTGGTCGAAATTCGATGCGAAGACGGACGAGGACATCGCGGCCGATGTGGCTGGCGATCCCGATGCCGCGCCCCTGCTCGGCGCCGAGTGGTTCGAGTCCGCGCGCTTGGTGGAACCCGACACGAAAGAAAAAATCTCGATCAGGCTGGATCGTGATGTTCTCGAGTTCTTCCGCCAGCAAACTAAATATCAGAGCCGTATCAACGCGGTGCTGCGTGCTTTCGTGGAGCATGAAAAGAAGCGGGCCTAAGCGAGCCCAACCCGGTCTCGATCTCGTAGACGAAATCCAGATAGGGCACCGGCGCGTCGGTCATGGTTTCGGTGCCGGTCCGCCGGGCGCCCAGTGCCTCGTAGAAGGCGATCGCCTTGGCGTTCCGGGCGAACACGTTGAAGATCGCCGACGAGACCGCGCGGGCCTGCAGCCCATCAAGAAGGTCCCGCATCAGCGCCCGGCCGATACCGTGCCGATGGTAGGCCGGATCGACATGGAGCGGTTCGATCCGGTCGCCCTCGGCATGGCCGAAGCCCACGATCCGGTCCCCCTCCACCGCCACCAGGGTCAAGCCCGAGCCGGCGAGGGCGGCCTGCCATTCCGCCAGACGCCGGGACGGCGACGGCGCCTCGTAAGGCCCGTCGATCAGCGGCGCATAGGTTGCCCGGTGGGTCAGGGCATGGAGCCGGGCGATCGCCGTCGCGTCATCGGGTTTGGCCGATCGGATCGCGACGCTCATGCCGCGAGATGCGACTTCACGAAATAGCGCGTGCGGATCGAGTCGCGCCGGCCGACCCCGACCGACACCAGATAGAGCACGCCGGCGGTCAGGATGATGGCCGGGCCGGACGGCAGATCGGCATGGTAGGAAACCAAAAGCCCGATGTAGCCGGACAAACCCGCGAGCAGGCTCGACACGGCGGCGAGCGACCAGATCTCGCGCGCCCAGAACCGCGCGGCGGCGGCGGGCAGCATCATCAGGCCGACCGCCATCAGCGTGCCCAGCGCCTGGAAGCCCGCGACCAGATTGAGCACGACCAGGGTCAGGAACAGCCCATGGATCGTGCCGCCGGGCACGCCGACCGAGCGCAGGAAGCCCGGATCGAACGCATCCAGCACCAAGGGGCGATAGAGCAGCGCCAAGGCCACCAGGGTCACGGTGGTGATGCCGGCGACCAGGATCAGTGCCGTATCGTCGACCGCCAGGATGGTGCCGAACAGCACATGCAGCAGATCGATGCTGCTGCCATGGGTCGATACGATCAGCACGCCCAAGGCCAGGGACATGAGGTAGAAGGCGGCGAAGCTCGCGTCCTCGCGCAGGGGGGTGAGGCGCGTGACGATGCCGGCGAGCAGCGCCACCAGCAATCCCGCCCCAAGCCCGCCCAGACTCATGGCCGGCAGGGAGAGCCCTGCGAACATGAAGCCGATCGCGGCACCGGGCAGCACCGCGTGGCTCATGGCGTCGCCCATCAGGCTCATCCGGCGGAGCACCAGCAAGGTGCCGATCGGGCCGCAGCCGAGCGCCAATGCCATGGCGCCGACCAGTGCGCGGCGCAGGAACGGGAACTCGACGAACGGTCCCGCCAGATAGTCGTACAGCATCAGGCGCGCAGCCTCTCGGCACCGGCCGCCGCGTGGCAGGCCAGCGCATTCTCGTCCCAGGCCTCGGAGATGCGGCGCGCGGCGATCAGATTGTCCGGAGCCATCACATCCGCGGTCCGGCCCCAGGCGACCAGCTCGCGCGCCAGCAGCAGGCTGTCGGGGAAATGGGCGCGGACCTGGTCGAAATCATGCAGGACGGCGATGATGGTGCGGCCCTCGCCATGCCAGCGCTCGACCAGGCCCAACAGATCGCGCGTGGTCTTGGTGTCGAGCGCGGTGAACGGCTCGTCGAGCAGGATCAGCGGTGCGTTCTGCACCATCAGGCGCGCGAACAGCACGCGCTGAAACTGGCCGGCCGACAGGGTCGAGACGCCGCGCTGTTCGAAATGCTCGAGGCCGACCGCCTCGAGGGCCGCCAGCGCCGCCTCCATCTCGTCCGGGCCGGCGGCGCCGTGCCAGCCGATGCGGCGCCAGGCGCCCAGCATGACCGTATCCAGCACCGTGATGGGAAAGCTGCGTTCGATCTCCGACTGCTGCGGCAGATAGGCCAGGCTGGCCGGGCCGGCCGGGTCGCGGCGGATGCGGCCGCCGGCGGGCCTGACCGTGCCGGCGATGGCCTTGACCAGCGTGCTCTTGCCGGCGCCGTTCGGGCCGACGATCGCGGTCAGCGAACCGGCCGCGAACCGGCCGGCGATGTGGTGAATGGCCGGATGCCGCTCATAGGCCACGGTCAGATCCTCGACCGTGACGGACGCGCCCTGAATACTCATTGCAGCGCCCAGGCGACGCCCAGCCACAAGAGCGCGGACAGGCCGCCGGCCCAGGCGAGCCGGAACGTCAGGCCGCGCGCCAGCGGGCTGGTGACCCGAACCGGCTTCTCCTGGCCATGTCCCGGCGCATGGCCGTGCCCATGGCTGTGTCCGTGTCCCGCGTTCGTCGCCATGCCATTCCGTCCGGTGTGATCGAGGGATTAGGATATAACGTTACATTTTGGGGGCGGCAAGGGAAGCGAGCGGCGCATCGGCCGATGCGGTGAGGCAGGCAAACGCGCATTCGGCACACCAGCGCGGTTCGATGGTATGCGACACAACTATATTGTAGTACACAGAGAAATAGGCACATCCAGAAATTGAGTTTCTGGCCAAACCGCAGGATGTTCCCATGCCATTTCAACCGACGGCGCACGCTGCGTATTGCTGGAGCGCAATCCTCTACCTTAGCGCGATCCCCTGGGAGGAACCGGCCGGACCGGTTCCGGTTTCGACCGTAGCCACGCTGGAGAGCCAGATTCTGCTGGTGTCGAATGGCTGCCGCCAGGCGCGCGCGGATATCCACGCGATGGGTCATGACCGGCACTATAACCCGGCCTATCTGGTGCTCCTCGAGACCTTCTGGAATCAGGCGCAAGTCCTCATGGTCGGCATTGCGGGGAAGCGAACCGACAGCGGCGTCGTGCGGACCGCGATGTCGGCATTGGGGTTGCTCGTCGGGAGCGTGCGCGATCCGTTCAATATGAACATTCCCTTTCCGCTGCCCGTATTCCCCCCGACGCCGCCGGAACCGCAATTTACCCCGCAGCCCCAATGGATGCAGGATATGGGCACTCGGCTGGCGGGCCGTATGCTTTGCCAGGTCGTAATGCCGGGAACTCACGATTCCGGCACCTTTCCGATTAATCACGGATCTGTGATCTCTGGCGAAGGCGATGTTCCGAGTTGGGTCGATTTCGTCCGCGCCTTGCCCCTGGCCGGGGATATAGCCGGTAAGATCGTCGCGAATTGGGCGCGGACCCAGGGCCTCAGTATTGCGCGTCAGTTGGAGGCCGGAATTCGCTTTTTAGACTTCCGTGTCGTCGAGAATGGAAGTTCGAATGATTTTTGGCTGGCGCATACGATGTACGGCGTTAGCCTCGCTGACGCACTGAGTGATTTGACGAAATTCATGGCGGCTCATCCCAAAGAGATCATCATCATCAATGTTGCGCCTAAGAGAGTCAGCTCGATTAACTCGATTGACTCGCTGGCCAGCAAATTAATCGCAGGGGAACTGGGAAATCGGATTCTTCCACCGTCGATCGGCCTGGGCAAAGACATGAAGATATACGCTCCTCAATCGACGATCCAATCGATCTGGGAAGCGGATCGCCAGTTGATCGTGATTTTTGAGAAGCTTGATCAGGTCGATAATGCTTACAAAGACGCATTTTGGGATTCCAGCAATTTGAATGACTATTGGCCAAACACGACGGACATCAAAAGGCTGCAGGACGATCTTCACGGTAATCTGGTCGCTCGGACAACCTTGGATAAGCTATTCGTCAGCCAGGGCGTGCTGACGCCGAATGCGAAGATGATCGCGAACGGCCTCGCCGTCGGGTTGGCCGGACCCCAGTCTCTCTACCAGCTTGGGCAGTCGGTGACACCGAAGGTGGCGCAATGGAGCAAAACCTGGGCGGCCGAGAAATTGAACCTGAGCATCGTTATGGTCGACTGGTTCACGGTAGAGCAGAACTTCGTTCCCGACCTGATCGCACTTAACCAGAAGTAGTGCAATCTGCTTCCGGATACGCGCTCTAAATCATTTGTTTAGAGCCGGACCCAGGCACCCAGCATCAGCGTGCCGGCGAAGCCTACGACCAGGACCGCGCCGCCGACGGCCAGCACGCGCTCCAGCCGCTCGCCCGCCGCCGTTTCGCCGCCGGCGAAGCGCTTCATCATCCCGCGCGCCAGGATCGACAGCACGCCGATCGTCGACACGGTCAGGCCCATGCCGAGCGACAGCGACAAGACCGCGACGGTGCCGACCAGCAGGGCGCCGTTGGCGAGTGCGAACAGCATGATGATGATCGCGCTGGCGCAGGGCGCCACGCCGGCCGCCAGCGTCAGGATGCGGCGGAACGACGTGCCGCCGCGGGTTGGTGCGGGGTGATGGTCATGGCCGTGTTGGTGATGATCGTGACTGCAATCATGATGATCGTGCCCGTGATGCGCGTGAGCGTGATCCTGGCCGAACGGTCCATGCGCGTGGCTGTGGCCCTTGCCGGTCACCGCGCGGTAGAACAGCACCAGGCCGATCAGCACGACCAGGCCATAGCTGATGAATTCCACCATGGCGCCATTGTTCTCGATCGCCATCTGGCTGGTCTTCAGCACGAGCGACAGCAGGAACACGACGATGATCGCGGTCACGCCCTGCAGCAGCGAGATGACTCCGCCCATCATGACCCCGCTGGTCCAGCGCGCCTCGTTCGCGACGAAATAGGCGGCGACGATGGATTTGCCGTGGCCGGGGCCCGCGGCATGCAGCACGCCATAGAGAAAGGCCAGCGCCAGGATGGTGAAGAACGCCGTGCCGGAGCCGGTGTCGCGTACCGCCTTGAACTGGTGCGAGATGCGCTCGTTCAGCAGCATCTGCTGATGTGCCAGCTTCTGCAGCAGCCCGTTGACAAGGCCGGTGCCGGGCAGGGGGACCGAGACGTCGCCCGGGGTCTGCACCGGGGTCGGAGCCGGCGCGTCGGACCGGCCGATCGGCTGGTCCGACAGCGGCGTACCGCCGCCGCCGGTGAACGGATCTGCCTCAGCCGCGCCCGGGCCGATCAGCCCGGCCGTCAGCAGCAGGAACGTTAGCAGCAGTGCGCGCATCAGGAGGCACCGCCCTGATAGCTGCAGGACACGATGTCGGCGTCGACCGTGCCCCAGCCCTGGGTGTCGCGCTGGAGCGTGCCCGGCTGGCACTCGGCCTTCAGGCCCTCGCCGCCGCTCGACTTCACCGGGTCGTCCGACGCCAGCTCGAAATCGACGTAATATTCCGGGTCGAACACGGCGATCTCCAGCAGGCTCTTCGCGGTCGTCTTCGGCAGGCTCAGCGGGATGACGAAGCTGTAGATCGCCTTGTCGTCGGCATTGAAGCTGGCGGTGAAATCCTTAGGCGTGCCCAGCGTCACCGGCTTGCCGTCCAGGCTGACGGCCGTGAAATAATGCACCGAGGCCAGGTTGTTGAACGCCTTGTCATGCAGGCTTTTGATGTCCTTGGCCGAGATCGGCCCCTTCTTCGTGTCGGTATAGTCGGAGCGCAGCATCGAACTATAGAGCTCGTCGAAGCTCCAGGTCATGCGCACGCCGGTCGCGTTGTTCTGGTCGAACAGGACCTCGACATGTTCCTCGATGAAGATATGCGGATGGGCCGCGGCCGGCAGGGCATAGCCGAGCGCCACGAGAGCGAGGAGGGGGGCGGCGCGGCGCCAGGGACGGATCATGCCCGCCTCTATAGCAGAGCGACCGATGCGCTTCACCAAAAGCCGGACGCCGCCGGCGGATGGGTCAAAGCGTCGCAATCGGGGCGAACTCGGCGCGGCCAAGCGGCCAAGCAGAATCGGCTTAGGCTCTGTCGATAAATAATCGCTTCAACTTTCTTGTCGTCATTCCCGCGAAAGCGGGAATCCAGAGTGGCAGAGATCCGTCGCTGGCCCTGGATTCCCGCCTGCGCGGGAATGACGGAACAATAAAGCGATAGATGATTTATCTTTGGACAGACCCTTAGAACAATATGTCCGATGCCAGCTTCAGATTGAGCGCCAGGATGAGCAGCGAGACCGTCCAGGCGGCGATCGTCAGCAGGCGCGAATTGGAGAAGCCGCCCATCAGCCGCCTGTCGCCGGTCAGCCAGACCAGCGGTATCATAGCGAACGGCAGTTGCAGGCTGAGCACGACCTGGCTGCCGATCAGCATATCGCCGCTGGCCCGCTCGCCCATCACGGCCACCACGAGGGCGGCGGGGATGACGGCCAGCGCCCGGGTGATCAGGCGCCGGAGCCAGGGCCGCAGCCGAAGATGGAGAAAGCCCTCCATCACGATCTGGCCGGCGAGCGTGCCGGTCAGGGTCGAGTTCTGTCCGGCGAGCAGCAGGGCCACCGCGAAGACCGTCGCGGCGAGCGGCGCGCCCAGCAGCGGGCTGATCAGACCGTAGGCATCCTGCAGTTCGGCGATATCGGTATGGCCGGTCGTGTGAAAGGCCGCGGCCGCCAGCATCAGAATCGCGGCATTGATGACCAGTGCGAAGCCCAGCGCGATGTTGCTGTCGATCGTCGCGAAGCGGATCGCCTCGCGCTTGCCCTCGACGCTCGGATCGACCGCGCGCGTCTGCACCAGCGCCGAATGCAGATAGAGATTATGGGGCATCACGGTCGCGCCGATGATGCCGATCGCCACGTAGAGCATGCCCGGATCCCGGAGGATCTCGGCGCGCGGCACGAGCCCGCCCAGGATCGCGGCCATGTCGGGCGAAGAGACGATCAGTTCGTAACCGAAACAAATCGCGATCAGCGCGATCAGACCGATCACCAGCGCTTCCAGCCCGCGAAAGCCCCAACGCTGCAGGCCCAGCACCAGGATCGTGTCGAACGCGGTCAACAGCACGCCCCAGAACAGCGGCAGGCCGAACAGCAGTTCAAGCGCGATCGCCGTGCCGATCACCTCGGCCAGGTCGCAGGCGATGATGCCGATCTCGGCCAGGACCCAGAGCCCGAAAGCGGTGCGGACGCCGAACCGCTCCCGGCTCAATTGCGCCAGATCCCGGCCGGTCGCGATGCCGAGCCTGAGGCTGAGCGCCTGCAGCAGCATCGCCATCAGGCTGGAGATGACCACGATCGACAGCAGGGTGTAGCCGTAGGCCGAGCCGCCGGCGAGATCGGTCGCCCAATTGCCGGGGTCCATATAGCCGACGGAGATGAGATAGCCGGGACCGCCGAACGCCAGCAGCTTGCGGAACCAGCCGGCACCCGCCGGAATCCGGATCAGGCGATCATGGGCGCCGAGCGTGACCGATCGCGGGGCGGGAAGGCCCGGTATCGGTTCGGCTAGGCTGAGATCGCTCGGCGCCATGGGCGGATCGCCCCTCTCGGATGAAGCTCTGAGAGGAAAACATAGCATATGCTATATTCAAGGCAAGATGCGGTGCGGCGTTTTTTTCGCGGCTTGGCCGACGCGGGGCGGGCGGCTTACAAAATCGCCCCCCGCTTGGTAGGATCCGCCGATGCACCAGGGAACCTTCCGCCCATGACCGAGGAAACCGAGGCGCCGGTCGTCGGCCTGTTGAGCTGCGTGGTCGATGAACCCGAAAGCCAGACCCGCGCGTTCGAGCAGCAGCGCCGCCAGCGCGACAGCATGATGGCGCAGGATTATTGCGAGCTGATCGCCGATCTGATCGACGCCCAGGGCGAGGCGCGGGCGGTCGATATCTCGCGCCGGCTGGGCGTGGCGCACGCGACCGTGGTCAATACCATCGGCCGCCTGCAGCGCGACGGCTATGTGCTGCAGCAGCCCTATCGCTCGATCTTCCTGACCGAGGCCGGGCGCGCGCTGGCGCTCGAATGCCGGCGCCGCCACCAGATCGTGCTGCGCTTTCTGGAGGCGCTCGGCATCGATCCTGAGACCGCCCGCGCCGATGCCGAGGGCATGGAGCATCACGTCAGCGAGCCGACGCTCGCCGCGTTCGAACGCTTCATCGCCGAGCGGAAGGACAGCCCATGAACTGGCAGCTGATCGCCTTCTTCGCCGTCACCGAACTGGTGCTATGCCTGACGCCGGGGCCGGCGGTGCTGACCATCCTGTCCCAGGCGCTGCGCCACGGCCCCGCCCGCTCGCTCTGGTCGATCCTGGGCATCATCGCCGGCAACACGCTCTATTTCATCCTGTCGGCGACCAGCCTCGGCGCGCTGCTGCTGGCGTCCTACGAATTGTTCTTCGCGATCAAATGGGTCGGTGCCGCCTATCTTCTGTGGCTGGGCGCGAGGACCTTCTTCGAGCGGTCTTCCGGTCTGGCGGTCGATACGGCGCCGGCGGCGCGCGGCGGGGCGCTCAGCCTGTTCACCCATGCCTTCGTGGTCCAGGTCGCCAATCCCAAGGCGCTGCTGTTCTTTACGGCACTCCTGCCGCAGTTCGTCGATCCGGCGCTGGCGATCGCGCCGCAGATGGCGGTGCTGGCGCTCGTCAGCGTCGTCATCGAATTCGGCGTGCTGTTCTTCTACGCCTCGCTCGCGGCCCAGGCGACGCGCCTGGCGCTGCGGCCCCGCTTCGCGCGGTTGACCAACCGTATCGCGGGCACCTTCCTGATCGGCGCCGGCATCGGGCTCGCCAGTTTGACACGGGATTAGAAACGACTTTTGGCACTTTTATTCGTCATTCCCGCGAGAGGCGGGAATCCGGCAAGAGCCGCGTCTGCGGCGACATGAGTCCTTTGTTTCCGCGCCACCGCGCGTAAATGCTGGATTCCCGCCTCTCGCGGGAATGACGGCAAGAGGGCAGTTGTCCCATCCTTTCTTCTGGGCGGGCCTGCGCGGACTTGGTATAGGCGGGACTGCCGTTTATTTCCCAGCCAGCCGAGGCGACATGGATCTCCTACAAACCCTGATCATCTCCGTCATCCAGGGCATTACCGAGCTCTTCCCGATTTCGAGCGTCGCCCATGCGGTGCTGACGCCGTTCGCCTTCGGCTGGGACCTGAACCCGGCGTTCCTGAAGGAGCATTTCCTGCCGTTCGTCGTCATGCTCCATCTGGGCACGGCGGTGGCGCTTCTGGGCTTTTTCTGGCGCGATTGGCTCGATTTTATCAGGAGCCTGTTCGACAGCCGCGCCGTCGCCGCACGCCGGACGCTGTTTCTGCTGATCGTCGGAACCATCCCGGCGGCGCTGATCGGCCTGGTGTTCGAGAAGCTGCTGAAGGGCATCTTTTCCAACGTCACGTCGGCCGCGTTCTTTCTGATCCTGAACGGCGTGCTGCTCTATGCCGGCGAGAAGCTGCAGAAGCGCGGCACGAAGGCGGTCGAGGAGTTGAGCTACGGCCAGGCGCTGCTGATCGGGCTGGCCCAGTCGCTGGCGCTCATCCCGGGTTTTTCCCGCTCCGGTGCCAGCATGGTCGCGGGCTTCTGGGCCGGGCTGACCCACGAGGCCGCCGCGCGCTTCTCGTTCCTGCTGGCTGCCCCGATCATCCTCGGTGCCAGCATCCTGGAGCTGCCGAAGCTGGCCCATGCGCCGGCCGGCACGATGGACAATGCGGTCATCGGCGGCGTGGTCTCGGGCATCGTCGCCTTCTTCAGCGTCTGGGCGCTGATGGTCTGGTTCCGCAAGCATGAGGTCAACGCGATGCGCCCGTTCGCGATCTATTGCTGGATCGTCGGCGCTCTGGTGATCGCGCTGGCCTGACGCTTCAAGCGATGCGTCACCCGTGCTCGAACAGGTGGCGCATCACCTCCATGTAGAACGAGCGGATATTGATGGCCTTGCGCCGGCGCAGCACGTAGAGGCTCTCGCGCGTTTCCTCGATGTCGAAGAATTTTTCGACCAGGTAATATTGCGACCTGAGCTCGTAATCATGCATGACGATGGTGGCGCTTTCCGCGGCACAGGCGGCCGCGGCGAGCGCGGTTGCGACCCGGAAGCGGCCATCGATCAGGATCAGATCGAACAGGATGTCGGTCGCAAAGAACGGGTCGGCGTAATAATGCGGCCATTGCGCCTGGCGCGTCTCGTCGGTCGGACGGCCCCATTCGCCGACCGGCCCGATGTCGGCCAGGGTCAGGAACAGGCGCTGGGCCGCGACCGCCTGGGCGATCTCCGGATGCTCCCGGATCCTGTCCAGCCAGGCCGGATCGCTCTCGACCGAGAGGACGATCTTGGCCGGCGACCGGATCGCCAGCAGCGTGCTGCCGCCGCTGCCGAATTCCATATAGTGGGTGGCTTTCGCCAAGGTGCGGACGAACAGCTCGCGCTCGCCGTCGCTCATTCTGACCGGCAGATCCATAGGCGCCCTCCCTCGACGACTCCGAGCATGCCACGGGGCAGGATCCGTGGGCGAGAGGCCGCGAAGTCGCAGGGTCGGCCAAGCGGCGGTTACTGTCCAGGCCCGAGTCGCGGCCAAGTAAAATGACAGTTCCGAGACGATTTTATGGAGGGCCGGTGAAATGATTTCTCGACCGGCCAAATCTAGTGGACCCGTTTCGTCTTTGACCCTATGCCGCTGATCGTGACGGCCCACGGGCAAGCCTGCCGCAGGGCCGAGAGCGACGGATGGGCTCGGGAATGGTGGCACTGGCGCGCAGCAAGACCGCGGCAATCAAGAAGGCGGTCTATCGGGCGGCGCCCGGCAAGAAGCAGGCCCTGCTCGACCGGCTGTTCGCCCTCTGGTTCGCCCGCTTCGTCTATAATCAGATCTGGGAAGATCCCGTCGTCGACCTGGAGGCGCTGGAGCTCAAGCCCGACAGCCGGGTCGTGACCATCGCGTCCGGCGGCTGCAACATTCTGAACTACCTGGTCGCCGATCCGGCCCAGATCACCGCCCTCGACCTCAATCCCGCCCATATCGCGCTGACCCGGCTGAAGCTCGGGGCCTTGCAGCATCTGCCCGACCACGAGGCGTTCTTCCAGTTCTTCGGCGTGGCCAAGCACCAGGACAATATCGAGCTCTACCGCTCGCACCTGGCCGGCCACCTGGACGAGGCGACGCGCGCCTTCTGGGAACATCGCTCGATTCTGGGCGGCGAGCGCATCGAGTTCTTCGCCAAAGGTCTGTATCGCAAGGCGCTGTTGGGCAAGTTCATCGGCTTCCTGCATGCCTTCGGCCGCATCGCCGGCCGCCATCCCGAGCGCATCCTCGATGCCCGCACGATGGAAGAGCAGCGCGAGATCTACGACCGCGAGATCGGGCCGCTGTTCGAGCTGAAGCTGGTTCGGCTGCTCGCGCGTCAGCCGATCGTGCTCTACAGCCTGGGCATCCCCGCGAACCAGTTCGACGCCATGAAGCATGATTCGAGCGGCGATCTGGCCGAACTGATCCGCCATCGCATCCGCCGGCTCGCCTGCGATTTCGACCTGTCGGAAAACTACTTCGCCTGGCAGGCGTTCGGCCGGCATTACGACGTCAAGGACCGTCGCGCGACGCCGCCCTATCTCAAGGCGGAGAATTACGCGACGATCCGCGACCGGCTCGACCGGGTCGAGACGCGGCTGCAATCCATGACCGACTATCTGGGCTCCCAGGATGCGGCGAGCAAGGATCGCTATATCCTGCTCGACAGCGTCGATTGGATGGATGCGACCATGCTGGCCGATCTTTGGGCCCAGATCCGCCGGACCTCCAAGCCGGGCGCGCGGGTGATCTTCCGCACCGCCGGGGCCGACTCGCCCTTCACCGAAAAGCTCGACCCCGCCGTCTTCGCCCGCCTGTTCGAGGGCTGGCACTATCACGCCGAGGAGTCGAAGCGCTGGCTGGACCAGGATCGCTCGGCGATCTACGGCGGTTTCCATCTCTATTCCCGCGTCGCCTGACATGGTCGAGATGGTGGTGGCGGAGGACGCCGCCCGGCGCATGGATACGATGTACCGGTATCAGCGGCACATCTACGACCTGACCCGGAAATTCTATCTGCTGGGCCGCGACCGGCTGTTGACCCGGCTGCCGATCAAGCCCGGCGCCTCGGTACTGGAAATGGGCTGCGGCACCGGGCGCAACCTGGTCAAGCTCGGCCATATGGTGCCCGATGCCCGGCTCCATGGCGTCGATGTCGCCGGCGTGATGATCGATACGGCGGCGCGTGCGCTGGATCGGGCGGGGCTCGCCCATCGCGTGCGCCTGGCCCAGGCCGGCGGCCAGGGCTTCGATCCCGAGACGGCCTTCGGTCTCGCGCGCTTCGACGTGATCTATTTCAGCTATGTCCTGTCGATGATCCCGGACTGGCGTCCGGTCGTCGACCGCGCGCTGGAACAATTGGCACCGGGCGGCATCCTGGCGGTGGTCGATTTCGGCGACCAGCAGCGGGCACCCCGCTGGCGCCGCCGGCTGCTGCTCGGCTGGCTGCGCCTGTTCGACGTCCATCCGCGCGCCGAGATCGAGCGCGACCTCAGGACGCTGGCCGCCGGCCAGGACGGGCTGGCGCTCGACGAGAACCTGTTCGACGGCTACGCCTATCTGCTGATGATCCGCAAGGCGTAACGGCTAGATCATTACGCGCCCGCCCGCCACGTCCAGCGTAATGCCCGTGATCCAGTTCGATCGATCGCTCAACAGGAACAGTGCCGCTTCGACGACATCGGCGACCTGCCCGATGCGGCGCAGCGGAAAACTTTGGGCTATCTTTTCGCGCAAAGCGGCAGGGGCAGCGGCCAGACGATCGGTGACGATCGCGGAGGGGGCGATGGCATTGATCCTGACGCCATGCGGTGCGGCTTCGGCGGCGGCCTGACGGGTGAGGGCGAGCAGTCCGGCTTTGGCGGCGGCATAGGGCGCCGCGGCACCGGACAACTGCCGGCCCGCGGTCGACGCCATCGTGACGATGGCGCCGCTGCCGGCCTGCAGCATCGGCGGCAGGAACGTCCGCAAAGTCAGAAATGTCGTGGTCAGGTTCGCGTCCAGGGTCCGATGCCAACGTTCCAGGCTTTCCTCGATCATCGGCACGGGGTCACCGCCGCCACCGGCGCAGGCGGCAAGCAGCGAGACAGGGCCGTAGGCGCGCTCGGTGTCCTGGCGCAGCGCGCCGACGGCGGCTTCATCCGTCAGGTCGGCAACGAAGCTCCGAGCTTGACCGCCGGCTGCACCGATGGATTGCTCGACAGTCGACAAGGCGGTTCGATCCCGACCGACCAGGACCACCCGGGCACCCCGGCGCGCCAATGCCAGAGCGATTGCGGCGCCGATTCCGCGCGATGCGCCGGTGACGACGGCGGTCTGTCCCACCAGAGTCTCCTGGATCTCAGACATAGCGTGCGATCGTCATGCAGACCAGGGTCACCGCCAGCAGGCCGGCGGCGGCTCGTTGCGCGATGATGATGCGCGACCAGGTCGGGCCGGTATCGGCCGACGCGGTGGAACTGAGCCGGACCGCGCGCGCCACCATCGTCGCTTGAACGCCGGCGGCGACGAGCGCGCAGACGGCGCCGATCGCCAGGACCTGTTCGGGGCGGTCGAATATATCCCGATGCAGTTGGCTCCATATATAGGCGCCGGTCAGCACCGCCACGAGCGCCGCGCCCAATTGCGGCCGCAACAGGCGCTCCGCGCCCGGGCCGCCGATGCGCGCAAGGGCAAAGCTGGTTCCGGCCCAGAACACTGCTGCCAGGGCGTGGAGCGATAGCGCTATGATGAGTGCGAGCGGCATGACGTGGCTCCCGGATGATCTAATTCACTATACACATCGTATATTAAATTACCAGGACAAGTCCATGCCGACGCGTACCTACGACAGTCCGAAGCGGGTTGCAGCCGCCGTCGAGAAGCGCGACCGCGTCGTCGAGGCAGCCAGTCGGGTCTTGAGCGCCCGGACCGATATCGCCGCGTTCTCGCTCGATGCGGTCGCAAAGGCGGCGGGGGTGACGCGGCTGACGGTCTATAATCAATTCGGCTCGCGACGGGGACTGCTCGAGGCCGTTTTCGATGCGCGGGCGCGTCGAGGAGGCCTTGGCCGGATCGCCGAGGCGATGACGCTCGCCGACCCGCGCGCAGGTCTCGACCGTCTGGTCGAGATTTTCTGCGATTTCTGGGGCGACGATCCCGCGGCCGGGGCGCTCCACGCCGCGGCTGCGCTCGATACCGAGTTCGCGCTGGCCTTGGCCGAACGCCATGAGCGCCGACGCGAGGCAATCCGCGTTCTGATCGGCCGGCTACCGCTCGATGACGCTCAGGACGCGGTCGATCTCGTGTTTGCCCTCACCAGCTTCGCGCTGTTCGACATGATCCGTCCCGGGCGATCGAAGGAGGCGGTTTGCGCCTTGCTGAAGTCCGCCTGTGCGGCGGCTCTCCGATAAACTCAGCCCTGCCACAGATCCCAGGAAATGTCGCAGGTCTTGTCGCCCGTGACGGACGAATGGCCGATGACGTGACCCGGTCGAAGCTCGCCTTCGAAGGCGATCACCTGGCCGCTTTCCCTGAAGCTCAACTTGATCCGGCCTTCGGGGTTGATCCGGCCGGTCATCTGCTTGTCCGACTTCATGCCATAGCTGGATTTGGCGTTGCCGTCCTCGTCGATCTCCAGCACGAACTCATGCGCGCCGAGGCTGCAGATCCCGGTCGAGATGGTCGTGAAGCCGATATAGCGGCCGGCGATGCTCGAGGTTACCGGCGCCTTCACCCCGGCCGCGGGCTTCGGTTGCGCGCCGCTGCCGAATTTCGCCTTGACGAACAGGCCCGCAAAGATCAAAAACCCGACAAATGCCAATATAAAAAACATAAAAGCATAGTAGAAGTTTTTGCTTTTGACGGTTTGTTCCTCGATCATTTGGCTCTCGCCCGCTGTGACTAAAGGTAGCGGGAACCGATACTATGGAAGAAAACTTTACGCTCAATTACCGTGGGGGCGGTATCGGGGTCTCAGCGTTTGCCGCCGATCCCCGGATTGATCGCCAGCGCCGCCCCCGCGGCTTCGCCGGCGTCGTAGGCTTCCGGCTGGATGAACCGGCGCCCGGTCCTGACGGTGCGGAGCTGCAGGTTGAGCTTCGCCAGTTCCGCCTCCACGACCGAGCCTTTGACCAGCACCAGATCCCGCCCGGTGCTGCGGTTGGCATCGTCGCGCTCGGCCTTCATCGCCGTCAGCTTGGCGGCGATCGAGACGACCATGCCCAGCGCGAACGAGCTGTTGGCCAGATGCCGTTCCTTATGCGCGAAACGCTGATAATCGCGCGAATTCTTAAAGGCGCCGAGTTCGGTGCGGACCGCGTTGTCGATCAGGTCGGTCAGGTAATGGGCGACCGCGACATCGGCGCGCAGACCGAAGAACACGTAGCGGAAGGCGCCGGCGCCGTTCTTCTCACGCCAGATCTTGCAATCGCAGAATTCGGCGACCGCGCCGACGCAGCCGTCGAGCGGGATGCGCTTCTTGCGTCCGGTCTCGAACGCCAATTGCTCGCACGGCTCGGCCCTGAGTTCGACGTCGCTCAGCGACAGATCGTAGCGGTCGAGCAGTTCGGCGACCTTGGCCGCGGCCGACAGGGCCTCGTCCTCGGTGCAGCCATTGTCGACGGTTTTGGCGCGGAGGCCCTGGATGCGGGCGTGGAGCTTGTCGAGATCGGCGGCGGACATGCCCGGACCATAGGCGATGCGGGTGCCGGCTGCCACGGGGATATGGCTCTTGATGAGCGCGGGCGTGCCCTGCGACAGTGGGCGACCGACCCTCTCGTCCGCCCGGAGCCCCGATGACCGACGTGCTGATTACCGAATTCCTCGACGAAGACGCGCTGGCGGCGCTGCGCGCCGACTATGCCGTGCATTACGATCCCGGCCTGTGCGAGCGGCCGGCGGACATCGCGGCCCTGGCCCCGGGCGTGCCGGCGCTGGTCGTGCGCAACCGGACCCAGGTGCGCGGGCCCGTGCTGGCCGCGTTCGATCGGCTGAAGGTGATCGGCCGGCTGGGCGTCGGGCTCGACAATATCGACGTACCGGCGGCCGAGGCGATGGGGATCGAGGTCTGTCCCGCGACCGGCGCCAATGCCGCCTCGGTCGCGGAATATGTCATCGCCGCCTGCCTGATCACGCTCCGCAACATCTGGCAGGCGAACGAGGCCGTGCTGGCCGGCAAATGGCCGCGCAACCAGCTGATGTTCAACGAGGTGCAGGGCAAGCGCCTAGGCCTGATCGGCTTCGGCTCGATCGGCCGCGAAGTCGCGCGGCGGGCGAAGGCCCTGGGCATGGAGGTGGTCGCGGTCGATCGGCCCGGTGCCGATCCGGCACGCTTGACCGCCGCCGGGGTCACGCCGGTCGATCGCGCGACCCTGCTGGCGAGTTCCGACGTCATCAGCATCCACGCGCCCTCGACGCCGGAGACCTATCACCTGATCGATGCGGCCGCGATCGCCGCCATGAAGCCGGGGGCCATTCTGATCAACAGCGCGCGGGGCGGCATGGTCGACGAGGCGGCGCTGGCCGCGGCCCTGCATTCGGGCCACCTCGGCGCCGCCGTACTCGACGTGTTCGAGGACGAGCCGCTCAAGGCCGGCTCCGGCCTGATCGGCGTGCCGAACCTGTTCCTGACGCCGCACGTCTCCGGCGTCACGGTGGAAGCGAACGCCCGCGTCTCGGCGGTGACCGTCGCGAACGTGCGGAGGGTGCTGGGGAAACTCTAAGCCCGCGCCCTTGCCGCCACGAACCCCAGCACGATCGCCGGCGCCAGCGGGCCCAGCGGGACATGGGCCAGGTATGCGATCGGCATGGCGAGGCCGCAGATCAGCCAGACCAGGACGAAGCCGGTCTTTTCCCAGGGCCGGGCGCCGGTCCGCCGGATCTCGACCAGCAGCCAGGCGATGGCGACCGCGAGCGGCATCAGATCGTAGAACAGCACGACTGGCGGCGCGAGCGGCATGCCGGCGGCGAGGCCGGCGAAACGGAGCGCCGGCGGCTTGGCCGTGGCCCAGAGCCAGCCGACCACGCCGGCGGCCGTCAGCGTGGCGAGGCCCTGGACCCCGTAGGCGAGCGCGACCGAACCGCCCAGCACGCGCACGGCCGCGAAGCTCGAGACCGGGCCGGTGAAGGGCACGCGGCCATATTCGAACACATGCCGCGTCTCGGCGGCATGGGCCAGGAATACGGTCCAGATGCCCGGCCCATAGGCCAGCGTCGCGGCGCCGGCGAGCAGGATCAGCGTGGCAGCGAAGCCGCCGAGTGCCTGCCAGCGCCGGCCGAAAATCAGCGCCACCGGCACCAGCAGCAGAAAATGCGGCTTATAGGCGATGAGCGCCAGGAGCGCGCCGCCCGCCGCGGGGCGGCGGTCGAGCAGCAGCGTGGCGCAGCCGAGCAGGCCGGCGGTCAACAGCGCATTCTGGCCCAGGCCCACGGTCCAGAACAGGCAGGGGAAGCTGGCGAACAGCAGGAAATGGCGCTTGTCGGGCAGGATGCGCCGGATGGCGCCGTAGCAGAGCACCGTCGTGGCCGTGACCCAGACCCCGAACGAAACCAGATAGGGCAGGCGGGCCAGCCCCTGGCACAGCAGCAGAAAAACCGGCGGGTAGAAGAAATAATAATAAGGCAGCGCCGGATCGCCGAAGATCTCGCGCACCGCCGACTGGTGGATATCCTGGTTATAGACCAGCGGCGCCAGGCCCAGATTGGCCAGATCCCCGGCGGCGTAGAAGCTGATGAAATCGGTCGAGCTGGGTGTCTTCATCGGCCCAAAGGCGCCATAGGTCGTCACGGCGATGGTCAGGAAGACGAGTGATTCCAACAGGAACAGCGCCAAGCCCCATCGGCGGAGCCGGCGCCCGGGCAGCCAGTCGCCGGCGCGAAAATCGCTGAGCCTCATCGGACCGCTGCGGCCCGGGTTCGACCGGACCGGTCTGAAAAGACACGAGCGGCGACAGTCTTCATCCAAGGGGTTTCCTTGAAGCGATTTGATTTGCTAGCTTGGGTGCTCATCTTTTTCTGGGCGCGGTGGAGTTTCGATCATGTCGTTGGACGCATTGACCAAGATGGTCAAGGAAAAGGCCACTCAGAACGTCTCGCTCGGCCATACCGTCCTGTTCGACATGGGCGATGACGGGGCGATCTTCTGGGATGGGACGCAGAATCCGGCGGTGATCTCCAACGACAAGGCCGAGGCCGAGACGACCCTGAAGCTGTCGTCGGCCTCGCTGCAGAAAATGCTCGACGGCGGCATGAACGCGACGCTTGCCTATATGACCGGATCGCTGAAGATCAGCGGCTCGATGGGTGTGGCGCTCAAGATCAACGCGATGATGGAAGACTGACCGGCGGCTTCAATGAACCGAACCGCGCGGGCTTGACGGTTCCTGCCGCGTCATGAGCGGCGTCGCCTGGTGATGGACCAGCCGCCACAGGCCGTTCTCGATCACGAACAGATTGCTGGCGGCCAGGCTGCCGCCGTCCAGCTCCTCCTCGCAGGTGACCAGCGCCAGGCCGTCATAGACCGTGGCGTCCTCTTCGTAGCATAGGATCTGCGGCGGCCGCGGGCCGGTCAGGATGGCGCGCCAGCTCTGCAGCACCAGGGCGCGGCCATGGACCACGGGCCAGCCGGGATGGATGCAGCTGACTGGGACGTCGCGTGCCCACAGCCGATCCATCGCCGCAAGATCGCGCGCGCCGATCGCCCGATAGAATTCCAGGTTCTGGCTGAGCGCGGCGTCGGAATTCGTCATCGGTCCCCCTTCCCGGAAGGCTTCGATCGTTCTAGCAGATCCCGCGCGGCTTGGTATCCCCGTGTGTGGCTCACCCGAATTGGAGGCGGGTCAGCTCCTGCGACACGTCCCACAGCCGCGCCGCCGCGGTCGGGTCCCGCGCGGCGGCCACGATCTTGGCCGGCGCCACTTTTCCCTTCAGTTCATAGAAGCCGTCCGGGCCGTAATAGCCGCCGCCGCAGGCATCCGGTGCGGTAGCCGCGAACAGGGTCGGCAGCGCACCGTCGGCGGAAGATTGGCTGATGAACGGGGTAAACCAGCGGGCGAAGCGCAGGCTGAGCGGCGTCCGCGCATCGCGCGTCGGCACGTTGGCGAGCAGCGCGGTCGCGGATGCGCCGGGATGGGCGGCATTCGACATCAGACCCCAGCCGCCCGCGTCGCTGCGCCGCTGCAGTTCGAGCGCGAACATCAGATTGGCGAGCTTCGACTGGCCATAGACCAGAAACGGACGATAGCGCCGCGTGCGCTGCAAATCGTCGAATGCGATCCGGCCCCGGCGGGCGGCCAGGCTTGAGACATGGACCACACGCGGCCGATCGCCCCGGCGCAGCAGCGGCAGCAGATGGGCGGTCAGCGCGAAATGGCCGAGATAGTTGGTGCCGAACTGCAGCTCGAACCCATCCCTGGTCAGCTGGCGCACCTGGGGCGTCATGACACCGGCATTGTTGACCAGCAGGTCGAGCGCCGGATGCTCGTCCGCGATGGCCGCGGCAAAGCTGCGGACGGAACCCAGATCGGCCAGGTCGAGCCGGCGGAACGCCACCTTGGCGCCCGGCGTCAGCGCCTTGATCCGGGCGACCGCGGCCTCACCCTTGGCCGGGCTGCGCGCCGCCAGCACCACGTCGGCCCCGACGGCGGCCAGCGCCAGCGCGCTCTCATAGCCGATGCCGCTGTTGGCGCCAGTGACGATGGCGAACCTTCCCGCTTGCGACGGGATGTCTCTGATGGTCCATTCGGTCATGATCGATCTCTGGTCGGGGTGGTTATCGCGGCTGGACTCCCTAAATATGCACCTGGTGCATATTTGCAATAAGTGCAGATCGAGATTTTCGCGAGGTGTCGGTTTTGAAAGCGGTGGTATCCGGCCTTAGAGAGCGCAAGCGCCGGCAGACGCGCGACCGGCTGACCGAGGCCGGCATGACCCTGTTCCTGGCCCAGGGGTTCGAGGCGACGACGCTCGACCAGATCGCGGCGGCGGCCGACATCTCGCGTCGCAGCTTCTTCCATCATTTCGCGTCCAAGGAAGACCTGGTCTTCGCCTGGCAGGATTCCTTCTGCCTGGCGTTGCTCGATGCGCTGGTCCTGCGCCCGGCGGACGAACGGCCGATCGACGCCGCCATCAACGCGTTGATCGCGGCGGTGGGCGATTTCGATCGGGACCAGGCCGAGGCCTTGACCCGCTTCGTCGAGGAGACGCCGGCGCTGCGCGACCGTGAACAGGTGAAATACGCGCTGATGGAGCAGGCGCTGGCCGAAGCGCTCGGCCAGCGCCCGGGCGCCACCGCCGACTCCCTGGAAATCCGGCTCGTCGCCATGGTGGTGATCGGCGCGATGCGGATTGCCGGCGAAAACTGGCGCCGGGCCGGCGACCGCGCGCGCCCCGACATTTATGTCCGCCGGGTGTTCGACACCCTGCGGGCGGCGGTAGCGGAGGAAAGCTAGCGCGCTTCCGTTTCGATGGAATCATCCAAACGACCAGAAATCGCGCCAGATCAATAACGTCCGAGCAAGATCCGATTGCACGTAGTCGGATCTTGCTCTAGGCGGCCGCCGTCAGCATGAAATCGACATGCACCGCGTCGAACGGAAAAATCACCTTGCCGTCGGCCGTGCGATCGAGCACGCCGGCGTCGAGCAGGGCATGCACGTCGCCATGTACGGCTTTGACGTCGCGCTCGACCCGTCGAGCGACGGCCCGGATCGTCATGGCACCTTGCCCGGTCATCGCCTTCAGCAATTCCCAGCGTTTGCGCGTCAGGGTCTGCCACAGCAATTCGACCGAGGCGAAGGAGATGTGCGCGCCCCGTGCCTGGCCCTCGAAGGCGGCCAATGCGCGTCGCGTTACGTCTTCGCGTGCTGTGACGGAAAGGGTCACGGTGGTCATGCGGGCCTCCATCGGTCGACGTCCTGCCAAAAATCCGCCAGAAGTGCGGCCGGCGTGGTGAAGCGATAAACCGTCTCGACCGCGCCCAGATGCTTGTGATCGCCTTTGCCGGCCTCGTCGTCGTAACGTAGGACGCATTCCCCGGCGACGACAACATTCTCCCATCTTGTCCGAGCCCCTGCCCTGGCCCAAGCTGGTCTCCATGCCCTACAGCACCGACCCCAACGACTATCAGCACGTGCCGATCAAGGTCGCGGCGATGGCCAAGGATTTCCCGGCGGGCCATATGACCGGCGAGCACGCCCATGAGCGGGCGCAGCTGGTCTATGCCGTGTCGGGGGTGATGCGGGTGACGACGCGCGACGGGACCTGGGTCGTGCCGACCCATCGGGCCGTGTGGGTGCCGCCGGGCGAGCCGCACGCGATCCGCATGTCGGGCGCCGTCGCCATGCGCACGCTCTATATCGCCAGGGACGCGACCACAGCGCTGCCGGCCCGTTGCGGCGTGATCGAAGTGGCGCCGCTGTTGCGCGAACTGATCCTGGCCGCGACCGATCATCCGCCGAACCAGCCGGACCCGACCGGGCGCGCTGCGCTGATCGCGGCGCTGGTGCTGGTCGAGCTCAAATCCGTGCCGGTCGTGCCGTTGCATGCGCCGCTGCCGCGCGACCCGCGGCTGCTCGCGATCTGCCAGGCGCTGATCGACGATCCGGCCCGCGACGAGGTGCTGGAGGTCTGGGCCCATTCGGTCGGCGCCTCGGCCCGCACGCTCGCCCGGCTGTTCCGGACCGAGACCGGCATGAGCTTCGGCGCCTGGCGCCAGCAGGTCCGCCTGATCGAAGCTCTGGCCCGCCTGGCCGAGGGTCAATCGGTCACCCTGGTCGCCCAGGACCTGGGCTACGACAGCCCCAGCGCGTTTACCGCGATGTTCCGGCGGACCTTAGGCGAGACGCCCAGCCGGTATTTCGGGCGGGCACCGTGAAGCGCTTCAGGTCCGCTTGCCCCAGCCCGGCACCGGAAACACCGGCTTTGCCTCAGCGGCCGAGATCGGCAGGATCACGACCGGCTTCTGGTCGCGATTCTGGATCGCGGCGGATCCGACGCCGTTGTTCTGGCCCTTGGCGTCGAAGCTGATCGGTGCGCCCACCATCATGTGCTTCTCGATATGGGTCGTGCGCAGGGCCGCGAGCATGGCGGCCGGGTCGGCCGAGCCCGCGCGCTTGAACGCATCAGCCGCGATCAGCACCGCCTCGAAGGTGAAGCCCACATTGAAGGCATAGGGCTCGAACCGGTCGTTCGGGAATTGCGCCTTGAACGCGGCCTCGACCTGATGCGCCATCTCGCTCTTCGGGTCGTACCAGGGCACGGCGGTGATGGCGTAATCGGCGTACTTGCCGAGCGTCTTGTAGAATTGCTCGTCATACATGCCGGGGCTGCCCGGGCTGATCAGGCCCATCGGCTCCCAGCGCTGCTTGACCATCTCGCGCACCATCATGATCGCGTCCTTCGACCGCGTGGTCACCAGCGCGATGTCGGCGCCGGTCGCCTTGGCCTTGGACACCTCGACCGCCAGATCCTGGGCGTTCGGGTCGTAGGAGATGCTCTCGACCAGCTTGAACGGCATGTCGAGCCCGGGCAGGATCGCGTCGATCGCCGCCTTGTTGGCCTGGCCGAACGTGTCGTTGGCATAGAGGAACACCGCCGTCTTGGGCGTGGTGCCGCTCACCTGGAACAGGTCCTTCATCAAGGTGAGGCCGTTCTTGACGAGCGCGCCGCTGGTCGGGAAATTGCGGAACACGGTCTTGTAGCCCTGCTCGGTGATCGGCGGGGCGGCGGCGACATTGATGACCAGCGGCACGCCATGCTGTTCGCACACCTGCAGGGCGGCGATGGTCTGGCCGCTGTCGAACGCGCCGATCACGACATGGGCGCCGTCCTGGATCAGCTTCTCGGTGCGCGCGCGGGCGACATCGACGCTCGATTCCGTGTCGGCACTCATCAGCTCGATCTGGATGCCCATGGCGGCCAGCAGCTTGGGTGCGATATCGGCGCCGCGCTGGCAGGCCTGGCCGGCCTGGGCCAGCAGGCCCGAGCGCGGCAGCAGCACGCCGACCTTGAGCGTCGCCGCCTCGGCGCGAACGATGGCGGGGGCGGCGAGATTCATCGTGCCGAGCGCGCCCAGCGCCGCCACGCCGCCGTTGAACCGGCGGCGCGTGATCATCCTGTCGGTCATCATTTAACTTCCTTGGCTGCCACGTCGACGAACGTCTCGTCGTAGGTCTTGGAGAGATCGATCGTTGCGGCCTTCACTTTCTCGTCGAACACCTGCAGCACCTTCAGCGTGTTGGCGCTCGCCGCCGGATCGAACTTACCGTCGGGCGAGTAGATTTCCAGCGAGTTCTTGATCGCGGTCGCATAAAGCGCCTTGTTGCCGCCCTGATATTCCGGCGGCATCAGGTTGGCGATCTCGTCCGGCGAATGGCCGTGGATCCAGCGCAGGCCCCGGACGAAGGCATTGACCAGCGCCTGGACCGTCTTCGGGTTGGCCTTGACGAACTCGGGCTTCATGTAGAGCACGGCGGCCGGCGAGGCGCCGCCATAGACGCTGTTCGAGCCGGCGGCGGTCCGGCTGTCGGCCACGATCTGTACGTCGCCGGCGCTCTCGAGTTCGCTCATGACCGGGTCGGTGTTCGAGATCGCGTCGAGCTGGCCGTGGCGCATGGCCGCAACCGCGGAGGCGCCGCCGCCGACGCCGATGAAGCTCGCGTCCTCGGGTTTGACGCCGGCCTTGATCATCAGATAGCTGACCATGAAATTGGTCGAGGACCCGGGCGCGGTCACGCCGATCTTCATGCCGACCAGATCCTTGATCGTGTGGTACTCGCCCATCTTGGACTTGGCGATGCCCAACGCGATGCCCGGATAGCGGCCGAGATCGACCACGGCCACCAGCGGCTTGCCCTGGGCCTGCATCTGGATCGTGTGCTCGTAGGAACCGGTCGTGATGTGGACGCTGCCGCCGATCTGCGCCTGCAGGCTTTGCGATCCGCCGGCGAAGTCCGAGATCTCGACATTCAGGCCGGCATCCTTGAAATAGCCGAGCCGTTCGACCACGCTCAGCGGCAGGTAGTAGAGCAGCGCCTTGCCGCCGACCGACAGCTTCAGGTCCGGCTTCTCCACGTCGGCGCCCTTGGCGCCGCCGGCCACCGTCAGCGCGATCGCGGCCAGCGCCAGGCCCGTCTTGATGTTCATGTCGTTCCTCCCCGGAGTGCTTTTTGGTTCATGCCGCGTCCGGTCGGCCGCCCGCATCGGGGCGCCAGACCAGGAAGCGGGCTTCGATCAGGCTGACGATCGCGTCGACCGCAATGACGAAGATGGTCAGGATCAGCATGCCCGAAAACACGCCGACCGTATCGAACACGCCCTCGGCCTGGTGGATGCGATATCCCAGCCCCGCGGCCGAGCCCAGATATTCGCCCACGACCGCGCCGACCAGCGCGAAGCCCACGGCGGTATGCAGACTGGAAAACACCCAGGACAGCGCCGAGGGCAGATAGACGCTGGTGAGCTGCTGCCGGCGCGAAGCGCCCAGCATGCGGGCATTGGCCAGCACGACCGGGCTCACCTCCTTGATGCCCTGGTAGACGTTGAAGAACACGATGAAGAACACCAGGCTGACGCCCAGCGCCACTTTGGACCAGATGCCGAGGCCCAGCCACAGCGCGAAGATCGGCGCCAGCACCACGCGGGGCAGGGCGTTCGCCGCCTTGATGTAGGGATCGAGCACCAGCGAGGCGAGCGGCGCCAAGCCCAGCCAGAATCCGACCGCGATGCCGCCGGCCGTGCCGATGGCGAAGGCCAGCAGCGTCTCGATCGTCGTCACCCACAGGTGGCGGTAGATGTCGCCGGTGCCCAGATCGTGCCAGGTGCGCGCGATCACATCGATCGGGGTGGCGAAGAAGAAGGGGTCCAGGAAGCCGAAGCGCCCGCCCAGATGCCAGATCGCCAGCAGGCCGATCAGCACGCCGGCGCGCAGCGCGAACAGGGCCGTCCGGCCGATGCGCGGCTCAGCCAAGACGCGCCTGCTCATAGGATTTCAGCACCTCGGCCTTGAGGTCGTTCCAGATCCGCCGGTGCAGATCGAGGAAGGCCGGGGTCAGCCGGATCTCCGATACGTCGCGCGGCCGGGGCAGGTCGATGACATATTCGCCGATGACGCGGGAGGCGGGGCCCGCCGACAGCAGCAGCACCCGGTCGCTGAGCGAGATCGCCTCCTCCAGATCATGGGTGATGAACAGCACCGAGCGGCGCTGGGTGGCCCATAGCTCCAGGAGTTCGTTCTCCATCATCTGCCGGGTCTGGACGTCGAGGGCGGAGAACGGCTCGTCCATCAGCACGAGTTCCGGGTCCAGGATCAGCGTCTGGGCCAGCGCCACGCGCTTGCGCATGCCGCCCGACATCTGGTGGGGGTAATAGCCGCCGAAGCCTTTCAGGCCGGTGCGGACGAGCCAATCCTCGGCCATGTCGCGCGCTTCGACCGGGTGGGTGCCGCGATAGCGCAGCCCGGCGGTGACATTGTCGAGCGCGGTCGACCAGGGGAACAGCGCGTCGGCCTGGAACAGATAGCCGGCCTTGCGGTTGAGCCCGTCGAGCGGGACGCCGAAGCTGGAGATGCTGCCGTCGGTCGGGCGCAGCAATCCCGCCGCCAGATTGAGCAGGGTCGACTTGCCGCAACCGGTCGGGCCGACGACCGACACGAACTCGCCGTCACCGACGGCGAGGCTGATGTCGCTCAAGGCGACATAGCTTTCGTCGCGCCGCCGCCGGGCGGCGAAACGGCTGGTGACGCGATCGAACGTCAGGGCATCGGGCGTGTTCCTGGCGAACACGCGCGGCTGGGCCAGCGGCGTGCCGCTCATGCCGATCCGATCCGGCCAGCCGGTTGACGCCTCACATTCCCTCCCCAAGCCGGTTCTTCGTCTTGGGGCTTATCATCCCCAGACGGCGCCAGGATGCAATGGGGTATCGGGACGAAGCGCTTTTCCGGCCGCGCGACCCGCTTCGCTGCCGCTCAGCACCCTCCCGCAATTTGCGGGAAGGGGCCCGCCCGTCAGGGTGGGAAGGGTGAGGGCGGTGCCGCCGGTCTTAGTTCAGCCGGCGTGGATGGTTCGTCCTTTGCAGCTCGGTTACTGTCACGCCGGGACGCCCATGACCCGTTCGCGGATTGCGCCCAAGGCTTCGACGCTCTCGCGCTGAAGGGCGGCGGCGGCGGCGGCGACGGCGGCGCGGTCCTGGTTCTTGGCAGCGGCTTCGAGCCGGCGGGCCGCGCCCTCGACCCGGCGGGCGCCGAAATTTCCGGCGGTCGAGACCATGTCGTGGGCCTCGCGGAACAGCGCCGCGAAATCCTCGGTGCCCGACAGCCGCTCGATCCGCGCCAACCGGTCGACCGCGCCGTCGAGGAAATCGCTGATCAGCTGCACGAATTCCCGCGGCGGCAGCACCTGACGGATCGAGTCCAGATGGGTCTCATCGACCGTCGGCACGTCGGTCGGCTTCGCCTTGGTCTTGCGGGCGGCCTTTCTGGGCGGCGCCGCCTCCGACGGCCGTTCGCCGCCGCCGAGCCGGTCGACCAGATCCAGCATCCGCCGCGCCTCGATAGGCTTGGAGATATATTCGTCCATGCCGGCCGCCAGATATTCCTCGCGCGCGCCCTCCATGGCGTTCGCGGTCATGGCGACGATCGGCAGGCGCGCCTTGGCGTCGCCACGGGCCCGGATCAGCCGGGTCGCTTCCAGCCCGTCCATGACCGGCATCTGGATGTCCATCAGGACGATGTCGTAATCCTGGGTCTCGACCAGGGCGAGCGCGTCGGCGCCCTGGTTGGCGACGGTGACCCGATGGCCGGCCCGCTCCAGGAGCGCGCGGGCGACCTTCTGGTTGATGACATTATCTTCGACCAGCAGCACGCGTCGGCCGGCCTCGGATGGCGTCTGGAGCGACGCCGAACCGGCGACGGCGCGGACCGGCGGTTGCGCCGGGGCCTTGCCGGACAGGAGATCGACCAGGCAATCATGCAGCGCGCGCGCCTTGATCGGCTTGACCAGCGCCGTATCGGCCAGCCGCCGTTCGCTGTCGTTCTTCGGCTTGAGGCCGGCGGAGGAGGCGAGGATGATATGGCCGTCGAACAGGTCGGCGCGGTCGCGCACCCGCTCGGCCAGCTCCTCGCCCAGCATCCCCGGCATATGCTGGTCGCAGAGCAGAAAGTCGAAGGAGATGTGCGCCGCATGGGCGCGTTCGATCATGGCGAGGGCGGCGAACCCGTCCTCCGCCTCCATGACGATCAGGCCCCAGCCTTCGAGCTGGCCGCGATAGATCCGGCGATTGAGCGCCAGGTCGTCGACCACCAGCACGCGCCGCCCGTCGAGCGACACGGCGGAGGCCGGCCGGACGCCGACCGGCGTCTGGGCCCGGTCCAGCCGGACGGTGAACCAGAAGGTCGACCCGTTGGGTCCGCTCGTCATGTCGATCGTGCCTCCCATCAGCTCGACCAGCTGCTGCGAGATCGCCAGCCCCAGGCCGGTGCCGCCGAAGCGGCGGGTGATCGACGTGTCGGCCTGGCTAAATTTCTGGAACAGATGCGCCCGGGCCTCATCGGAAATGCCGATGCCGGTGTCGCTGACCTCGAGCCGGATGATCGAGGCATCGTCGTCGACGGCGACGGTCGCGACTTCGATGGTAACGCCGCCCGCCTCGGTGAACTTGACCGCGTTGCCGATGAGGTTGGTCAGCACCTGGCGCAGCCGGTTCGGATCGCCGCGGAAATCGCCCTTCGCGGTCGAATGGACCAGCGCGCCGATCTGCAGCCGCTTTTCGGTCGCCTTGGGCGCCACGATTTCGACCACGCCCTCGACCAGGGCTTCCAGATTGAAATCTACCGCGTCGAGCTCGACCCGGCCTGCCTCCAGCTTGGAGATGTCGAGAATGTCGTTGATGATCGCCAGCAGGTTCTCGCCCGACGCCTGGATCGCCTCCGCGAAGGATTGCTGTTCGATGTCGAGACCGCTGGACAGCAGCAGGCTCGCCATGCCCAGCACGCCGTTCATCGGCGTGCGGATTTCATGGCTCATGTTGGCGAGGAATTCGGACTTGGCCTGGTTCGCGGCCTCGGCGTGAGCCCGGGCGGCCTCGGCCTCGGCCCGGGCGACGGTCAGTTCGCCCGAGGCCGCGATCAGGTCGGCCGCTTGGCCCTCCAGCCGCAGTCGGGCCTGTTCGACCTCCATCTCGCGCTGCTTGCGCTCGCTGATGTCGCGCACGATCGCCACTTCGCCGCCGTCCGGCATCGGATGGGCCCGCACCTCGATCCAGCGGCCGTTGCTTTGCTGCCGTTCGAAGCGGATCGGCTTGCCGGACCGGATGCGATGCTCCTCGCGCGCCATCAGCCGTTCGACCGCGGCTTGGCCGAGATCGCCGCGCTCGGCCAGCACACGCCGCATCGTGCGGCCGGGGTCGGGCGCGGTCAGCACCGCGTCGCGATCGATCGAGAGCACGTCGAACACGACATTGTTCCAGGCGACCAGCCTGAGCTCGCGGTCCAGCACCCGGATGCCGTCCGGCAGGTTCTGCAGGATGGTGGTCAGGATGGCGTTCTTTTCGAGCGTCGCGGCGGCGGCGGCGGCGGCCTCGCGCGTCGCCGCTTCCGACCGGCGATACTGCCGCCATAGGGCCACGCCCAGCAGCAGGATGACCAGGCCGACGGTGCCGGCGATCTCCATGTTGCGTTCGGTATCGCGCCGCCAATCCGCCAGCACGCTCGCCATGGGCAAGGCCACGGCGATGACGAACCGTCCGTCCTCGGACCGATGATAGGTCAGCAGCCGCTCGATTTGGTCCAGCCCCGTCGCCCGGAAGGTGTTGAGTTGGACCGACGCGACATGGGCGTGATATTCCGGATCGTCGACGTAGTGCGACCCGGCGGTGCCCGCCTCGTAAGGCTTCTCGGTCAGGATCGTGCCGTCCGTGCGCATCAGCGCGATGCGGCCGGCGGTGCCCACGTCGATCGTGTCGTAGAACAGCTTGAAATAGCTGAGATCGACGTCGGCCACGACCACGCCGGAAAAGCTGCCGTCGGGGTTGCCGATCCGACGGCTGATCGCGAAGGTCCATTGCCCGTCGAGCCGCGAATGGGCTGGCTGGCCGACGAAATAGTCGTTGATGACCGCGTCCTTGTGGATCTTGAAGAAATCGCGATCCGCGACCGACACCGCCGTGACGTTGTAGGCCTCGGAGTCGGCCAGCAGATGGCCGTCCGCATCGGCCACGATCAGCGATTTTATCGCGAGCAGCCCGTCCGAACGCTCCTGCAGGAAGGCGTGCAGCGTATCCTCGGTAAAGGTCTTGAGGCCGGCCTGCTCGACCAGATCGACGCTGGTACGCAGCACGATATTGGTGCCCTCGATCGCGCGATCGGCGTTCTGCGTCAGCGCGCGCGCCAGATTGCGCTCGGCGACGCCGGCATTGGCCAGCGCGATGCTGCGGGATTCGAGCGCGAACCAACCGGAAAGCACGATGACCGCGAGGGCGGCCAAAGCGACGGCGCACAGCGCGATGGTCGTCCGGGGCACGCGCATTCGAATCATGCAGCCAATGTCCTTTCCGCCCGAATGCGGGTCCAAGAGAGCGTAACGCTGGTCATCGTACGGACGAAACGTAAAAGTAACGTTCCTGCTTGCTATGGTAACGATGGATTGCGAAACAGCGCCCGAGATCGGGAGGGACGATGCCGCCGGCCGCAGAACCCACCCTGGACTGGTCCGCGCCGGTCGATCCCAAAGCGTTGCGGGCAGCACAGCTTGCCGCCTATTTCGTAGCCCTGCCGACCGTGCTCAGCGGCAATTTCTTGGCTATTCTCCTGGTGATCTGGACGATCGGCAGCCGGTTCGACCGAATGAATATCGCCCTCTGGTTCGCGGCGCATCTCGCCGTGTTGGCTCTGCGCGTCCTGCTGACCCGACGGTTTCGTCACGGCGACCTGCAGCGGACGGCGGGGCGTTGGATCTTGGGCGCCGTGCTCGGCTCGTTCGCGACCGGGATGATTTGGGGGCTCAGCGCGTTTTTGTTCTATGTCCCCGGCGATATCGAGCCGCAGGCGATCCTGATCCTGGCGCTCAGCGTGCTCAACACCGCGGGCGCCGGCGTACTGTCAGCCTACCCGCCGGCCTATTTCGCCTCGCTGCTGCCCTGTCTGCCGCTCTTGTCGCTGCGCCTGACGCTCGACGGGGGCCCGTTCCAGGAAGGCATGGCGGTGACCACCGGCGTGCTGGCCGTGGCATTGGCGGTCCAGGGCTTCAATATCGGCCGGGTCTATGCCAATACCTTCACGTTGCGGCTCAAGAACGAGGGGTTCGCCGCACGTCTCGCCCGACAGACCGACGATCTGCGCGCAGCACTCGTTCAGGCCGATGAGGCGAACCGGGCCCGGACGAATTTTCTATCGACGATCAGCCATGAACTGCGCACGCCGATCCACACCACGATCGGCGCCATTCGGCTGTTGTCCGATACCACGCTCGACCGGATGCAGCGGCGCTGCGTCGATATCATCGCGGTCGCAGGCCGGACCCTGCTGGTCACCATAAACGACATCCTGGATTTCGCCGGCGGCGACGCGAGCCAGACCGAGCCGGTGTCGACTCGCTTCCGGCCGCGGCAGATCGTCGAGGACGCCGTGGCGCTCGTGATGCCGGATGCGAGCACCAAGGCGCTCGATCTGGTGGCGATGCTGGATGGCGCCCTGCCGGAGGTGCTGGTGGGCGACGAAAGCCGGTTGCGGCAGATCCTGCTCAACCTGATCGGCAATGCGGTCAAGTTTACCGAGCGCGGCGGCATCGTGGTGCGCGGCGGCCTCAGGCACGGCGCCGAGGAAAGCCAGATGCTGCTGCGGATCGAGGTCGTCGATACCGGCATCGGCTTGAGCGAGGATCAGCAGCTGATCGTGTTCGAACCCTTCGTGCAAGCCGATGCCTCGATCCGGCGGCGGTTCGGCGGGACGGGTCTCGGGCTCGCGATCTGCCGTCGGCTTGCCCGCCTGTCGGGCGGTGATGTCGGCGTAATCAGCCGGCCGGGCGAGGGCAGCTGCTTCTGGCTGGCCCTGCCGGTGATGCTCGATCAATCGTCGGCGGTCGAACCGGTGCCGGTCACGGCGAGCGTCGCGGGCAAGCGCCTGCTGGTGGTCGATGACGAGCCGGCCAATCGCTTCCTGCTGGGCGAACTGCTGCGCGCCCGCGGCGCGGTCGTGGTCGAGGCGGCCGGCGGCGAGGGTGCGCTCGATATCCTGTCCCGCATCACCGTCGATGCCGTGCTGATGGACATGCGCATGCCCGATCTCGACGGCTTGGAGACCACTCGCCGTCTGCGCCGCCAGGGGCGGGCCACGCGCGGCGTTCCGGTCCTGGGCGTGACCGCCAATGCGCGGCCCGAGGATATTGCCGACTGCCACGAGGCCGGCATGGACGGCGTCGTGGTCAAGCCGATCGTGATCGAGAAGCTGCTGCAGGCGCTCGTCCCGCTGCTGGAGGGCGCCCCTGAGGTCGGGGTCGAAGCCCAAGCGCCCAGCGCGCTCGGCAAGCTGGTCGACGATCTGGGGCCTGAAATCGCCGAGCGGCTGCTGGAGACGGCACGGACCTCGCTCGTCCAGTCGAGCGGCGCGCTGGTCGCGGCGCTGGCCCAGAGCGAAGCCGCCCCGATCGCCGCCGCCGCCCATAAGCTGGCCGGTCTTGCCGCCTCGGCCCGGCTCGACGCGCTGCGCGGCCTGGCCGAAAAGCTGGAATCCGCGGCGCGCGACGGGCTGAAGGAGGCATTGGTCGTCGAAGCCGCCGGCCTGCCCGAAGCCGTGGCGGGCGCCGATGCGCAACTGGTCGAGGCGCTGGACGCGATCCGGACCTACGGGCGGGTGGCGGGTTAGGGCGGGAGGCCCGCGCCCTAAGTCAAATATTTAGAGCCTGATCCGATCAAACCGAGTTGGTTTGATCGGATCAGGCTCTAACCGGCCCCGTTCGACGACATCGCTTCGGTGACCGATACGGCGAAGCGGTAGCCGAAGCCTGGGATGGTCACGATCAGCTGCGGCTTGCGCGGATCGGTCTCGATCTTGCGGCGCAAGCGGCTGACCAACACGTCGATGGTGCGATCGATCGGCGCGTCTTCCTTCCGCGCGATCGAATCCAGCAGCTTCTCGCGCGACAGCACCCGGAGCGGCGCCGAAGCGAGGGCTGCGAGCAGGTTGAATTCCGATGGCGTCAACGCGATCTCGACCCGATCGGGCGAGATGAGGTCGCGGGTGGCGAAGCGCAGCTTCCAGCCTTCGAAGCACAGCTCCTTCAGTTCCTGGCTGTCCGATTCCGAGCGCTGGGAACTGCCGCTGGAGCGGCGCAGGACGACCTTGAGCCGGGCCGCCAGTTCGCGCGGATCGAACGGCTTGACCAGGAAATCGTCGGCACCGGCTTCGAGCGCCACCAACCGGTCCTCCAATCGTTCCCGGCTCGAAATGATCACGACCGGAACGGCGGAGCGCGCGCGGATGCGCTTTAACACCTCGATGCCGTCGAGGTCGGGCAGGCCAAGGTCGAGCAAGACCACGTCGATCTTGCCGGTGTCGATAGCGGCCAGACCCTGCTCGCCCGAGCCGACGCCCGAGACGATAAATCCGCCGGTCTCTAGATAGGCAGAGAGCAAAGACCGGGAGAAGTCCTCATCCTCGACCACTAACAAATGTCGCATGGACCTTTAGTCCCGCTTTGAAAGGATGATGGAGTTCGGCCATTTTTTCGTGGGATCACGGAAAATAGACTTTTAACAGGAATTAACATAACTCGGAAATGCATTCAATACGACGGGAGTAAACTGCAAACTGGTCGCGAGCAGGCCGGCAGCCCGTAGATTGGCGCAAAACCGTGCGAAAGCCGAAAAATTCGAATCTCTCGGTATCGCCACAACTATCCGATGGGATGAATGGTTACGAGGTTCTTTGCCCGAAGGGAAGCCTGCTCGGCATTATCGAGCGACGTTTCGTTCGCGGCATGAATGTCGAAAGTACGGCCGTCGCGGTCGAACTGGTCCAGGCGACCGGCGGCCGGACCGGCGATGTCCGCTCGGCGCAATTTCAGATCAGTTCCTGCGCCGGCCGCGAGGTCATCCGCGCATGCCCCGACGAGGTCCGGCGTCTGGTGGGGTTCATTCCGCGCGCGCGCGTGGATCTTTGGGGACTGTTCCGCGTCCGTCTGGCCGCGATTGGGCGCCCGATCGCGATCTTTTCCGAGGGCGCGCGCGACCTGGGCACCTTGATCGACGACGTCCGGGCCGTGATGCTCGAAAGCGATGGGCTGTCGCCGGGGCGGGTGGCGCTGATCGAGCTCGCCTGGCAGCGCATGCACACGATCCATGATCCGGAACTGGCCGGCGTCCGCCTGAACGATGCGTTGCGCCCCGGCCCCGACATCCTCCATTCCGACTGATCGCGCCTCAGGCGACCCGGCAACTCAACGGGTCAACCGAACTTGGCCAGCCAGCGAACCAACTTCTTGGTGCGGCTGCTGAGCAATTGCGGGGCGAAGAACGATCCGGCGGCGCGTTTGGCGGCTTCCCCCAGGGTCGGATAGACCGCCGGCAGATTGGCGACCGCGCCGATCATGAGTTTTTGCGCCACGGCGAGTTGCCAGAGCTGGATCAATTCGTCGGCGTTCGGGGCGACGATGCCGGCGCCGAGGATCCGGCCCTTTCGATCGGTCAGGATCTTGACCAGGCCATGGGGCATGGCTTCGGCCCGGGCCCGATCATTGTCATGCAGGGGACTGCGCAGAATTGTTGCAGCGCCCGCCATCGTCCGGGCCTGCCGTTCGGTCGGCCCGACCTGGGCCAGTCCCGGACCGGTCCGGACGACCCGCGGCAAAGCCATCGGATCGAACCGGGCTTTTTGCCGAAACAGGATGCGGCGCAGAATGACCGCCGCCTGCGCCGTCCCGTCCTGAACCGGACTGTGCCGGGCCGTCGAAACTCCCAGGGCAGAGATGCGGCGATTGGTGGTTCGGAGCTGCCGGTCGACCAGGATGCCGTCCGGTCCGCCGCGCACGCCGGCGGCACGGAGATCGAGCGCGTCGAGGTCGCAATGCCGGCCGGCCGCGACCAGAACATGGCTCGCCGTCACCGTCTGCGACGGACCGACGGTCAAGCTGATGCCGGCGCTGCCCTCGACCACGTGACTGATCTTGGCATGGGTCAGCACGCGAATGCCCTCGGCCCGCAGACGCAAGAGCAGCAGATCGACCAAATCGGGATCATGCCCGTCCAGCGGATCGCCATCGGCGATCAACGTGACGGCGCAGCCGAGCCGGCGGTAGGCCTGGGCCAGTTCCAGCGCGTCGGCCCCCCCGCCGAGCACCGCCAGATGGACCGGCAGCCGATCGAGCGCCGCCAGGCCCGCGGGCGTGAGAAAGGGGACCCGATCCAGACCGGGGATCGCCGGGATTTGCCAGTTGCCCGCGGGCGCGATGACGAAGCGCCGGGCGGTGAGGATCCGCGGGGCGCCGTCGGTCGCGAGCCGGTCGGGCGCCAGAAAGCGCGCCTGCGCCTCGATCAGACGGATGCCGAGCGCGCGCAGGCGTTCGGGGGCGGTCGCCGCCGACACGGCTTCGACGGTTGCGGCGACGTGGCCGCGGATGGCGGCGAGATCGATCGAGGGCGTCGGCACCGTGCCCGGCACGCACCGCGTCGCCTGAAGCTTGGCCGCCACGGCGAGCAGCGTTGCCGTCGCCAGCGCCTCCGCCCCATCCGTGCCCAGCGGACCGGGCTCGACCAGGGCGACCGGTACGCCCAGCAAGGCCGCACCGGTGGCGACCGCCAGCCCGCCGCTGCCGCCGCCGATCACGCAGACGTCGTAATGCGCCGTATCGGTCATGCTTTGGCTCACCGGCTCACCGGCTCACTCGCCGATCGCGTCATCGACGATCTTGGCGAACAGCTGGTCCAGCTCGATCGCGATACGGTCCAGCTCGGCAGTGTCGTAGAGCGCGAAGATCGAACTCGGCGTGCGATAGATCACGGCCGAGGTTCGGTTGCCGGTGTCGGTGACATAGAGCCGGATCGGCATTTCCATGCCGGCCAGTTGACTGGCCTTGAGGATGCGACCCCAATATTCGCTGCTCGACACCAGGATGACCGAGACGCCGCTCTGTCCGCGCCCGCCGGAATTCACCGTTTGCACCAAGGTCATGCCGTTCGCGCGCACGGCCTTCTCCAGCCGGCGGACGGCGTCCGTGAGCGAGTAGGAGCAGGCGAGCGAGACGGTTCCAGGGTAGGGGCCGACCGATTCGGGCTCGTCCTCGTCGGCCCGGGCGGCCGTCATCGAACCCGCGGCCAATGCCACGAGCAGCAAGGCCAGCGCCAGGCGGATATGCCAGCCGACCGCCTTCAGCCCCATGGTCCCCCCGATCCCGCCCGTTGAAAAGTTAGACTCATTCTCCTCTATACCGTCGCATCCGCGCGCGCGATCTGCGATGACGTATGTCACATGCGATTTGCGGGCAGTGTGGCACGGTTCCCCCGCCCCAGGCCCGCGATAGGGGCCGTCCGGCCGGCGCTATGGAGTATCCATGCGGAGATTCGAAGCCCTCATCCGACACGTGATCGACGAGCATGCGCTATCGCGTTCGGCCGTGGTCTATCGCTTGTTCGACGCGGTCCTGGTCCTGGTCGGGGTTGGGGCCGCCGTCGAGGCGACCCAGCCGGATCTGTCCGTCAATGCGGTGGCCGGCTGCCTCTGGGCCATCGCCACGGTCTGGGTCTGCTTCCTGCTGGATTATCTGGCCCGGCTCTGGGTGGCGCCGCATGAGGGCGACCTCACGGGTCAATCCTTCCTGCGCTCGCGGCTCGAATGGATCGTGTCGCGCAACGGCATGATCGACATCGGCAGCGTGCTGCCGATGGCGCTCGGGCTGGCTCTCGTCGATTGGGCACCGGATGGGGCGCCGCTGCTCGCCATCTTCTGGGTCTCGCGCTTCGCCCGCTACACCACCGGTCTCGACATGCTGTGGCGCGTGCTGTCGCGCGAGCGCCAGCCGGTGCTGGGCGTGCTGCTGATCTTCGTGCTGGTGATGCTGATCGCGGCGGTGCTGGCCTATCTGGCCGAGCGCCATGTCCAGCCCGAGCATTTCGGCAGCCTGTCCATGGCGATGTGGTGGGCGGTCACGACCCTGACCACGACCGGCTATGGCGATGTCGTGCCCGAGACGCCGTTCGGCCGATTGTTGGCTGGCTTCGTCATGATCTGCGGCATCACCGTGTTCGGTCTGCTCGCCGGTATTCTCGCCACCGGCTTTTCCGGCGAGCTGCGCCGCCGCGACTTCCTGCGCAATTGGGATCTGGTGGCGCAGGTCCCGTTCCTGCGCGACGTCGGCCCGGGCACCATTGCCGACCTGGCCAATATCCTGCGCCCGCGCGAGGTGCCCGCCCGCTCCGTCCTGGCCCGGCGCGGCCAGCCCGGGGACTGCATGTATTTCATCGTGCAGGGCGAGGTCGAGGCGCTGGTCGAGCCGCATTCCCACCTCATGGGACCGGGCGATTTCTTCGGCGAGATCGCGCTGCTGACCGGGGGGCCACGCACGGCGACGATCATGACGCTGACCCAATGCCGGCTGCTGGTGCTCGATATCGCCGATTTCCGCGCCATCGCCGCGTCGCGCCCGGAATTGCTCGTGGTCATTCAGGACGAGGCCGATCGTCGGCTGGGTCTCATGGGCAAAGAGCATACGCCGGGAGGAAAATCATGAACCACGTCATCGCGGATCTGCACGCCAGCCAGATCGCCTATTGGAACGGTGCCGGTGGCGATCATTGGGTCCGGCGCCAGGAACTGACGGATCAGGTGCTGGCGCCGGTGGCCGAGGTCGTGCTGGCCCGCGCGGCGGCGCGGCCGGGCGAGCATGTCATCGATATCGGCTGCGGCTGCGGCGCCACGACCCTGGTGCTGGCCGATGCCGTGCAGCCGGGCGGCGCGCTCGTCGCCGCCGACGTGTCCGAGCCGATGCTGGCCCGCGCCCGCCGGCGGATCGGCGATCGGTCCGGGGTCGCCTATGTCTGTGCCGACGCGACCACGCACGGCTTCGCGCCCGGCTGGGCCGATCTGCTGTTCTCGCGCTTCGGCGTCATGTTCTTCGGCGATCCGGTCGCGGCCTTCGCCAATATGCGCCAGGGGTTGAGGCCCGGCGGCCGGACCGTATTCGCCTGCTGGCGCAAGCCGGCGGAGAATCCCTGGATGATGCTGCCGCTGCAGGCCGCCTATCTGCATGTGCCGAAGCTGCCGAAGCAGGAACCGGACGATCCCGGGCCCTTCTCGTTCGGCGATCCCGACCGGGTGAGGCGCATCCTGGGCGCGGCCGGCTTCACCCAAGTGGCATTGGAGCCGGTCGATCTGATGCTCGACCTGGCGTCGGGCCGCGGGCTCGATGCCGCCGTCGCCTATACGCTCGACATCGGGGCGACCAGCCGGGCGCTCGACGGCGTCTCCGACGCTCTGCGCGCCGAGGCCGCGGGCGCCATCCATGACGCGCTCTCGCCCCATGCCGACGGCGGCCGCGTGCCGCTGGCCGGGGCGATCTGGATCGTGACCGCGACGGCGTAGAGCCGGATGGGATCATGTCGGTTCGACATGATCGCTAAATCCGTCTTAAAACTATGATTAGTGGGCGATTCAGACATGAGGCCAAGCTGGCCTCATGTCATCGCACACTAACCGCGCCGCCGCCGAAATACCGCTCGCACCAGGGCCAGCAGAGCGAGGCCGATCGCGCCGATCGCCAGCCAGGGCACGGCGCCGATGGCGAAGCGCAAGGCCGCGGCGGCGTTCTGGCCCAGCACGGTCCGGGCGTTGTGCCAGACCTGGCCGATCGGGCCGCTGATGCCGTCGGTCGCCGCATCGGCCGACAGGTTGATGGTCAGCAGCTCCGTCGCGACCTGCTGGTTCAAGTGCGTCTGCTGGGCCGTGATCTGCTCGATCTGGGTCTGGGTATTCGACAGTTCCTGTTCGACCTTGATCAGATCCTCGACCTTGGCGTCGGCGCGCTTGGCGAGCGCGGTCAGGCGGTCGCGGTAGTCGGTCAATTGGGCGAGCCGCCGGTCGGTGTCCTGGATCGCGGCGGTCAGGTCGTCGGCCGTGGTATTGCGGGCGCGCAAGGCGACCGCGCCGGCGGCCTCGCCGGCGACCGGTTGCGCGATCGCCTGTTCGTACTCGGCCACGGCGGCATGGGGCAGGCGGACGGTCAGGCTGGCATGGGGGCCGCGGCCGTTGCGCGCGTCGCCGGCATCGATCGAGGCGTTGGTCAGAATGCAGCCCTGGTTCGGATCGGCCAGGCACTTGTCGCGCGCCCGCTCGTAGCGCGGGGCGACGCTGGCCGCCGGCATCTCGAATTCCAGCCAATGGTGATAGGCCAGCTTCGGCCCGTCGGCCACCTTCATCGCGGCCGGGGCCACCGTCGAGCGGGCCATGGTGCCCGTGCCGGTGCTGCTGTTGGTCGGGGTCGTGTTCTGGTCGCAGCCGGCGGCGACCAGCAACAGCAGGGCGGGGAGGGCGGAAACGAGGCGCATGGGAACCTCCGGACCGGCGGCGATAGAACGCGCGGACCCTATGGATGCAATCTGACGGGATTGTGGCGGATCGGGTAGGGTTGCGCTTCCAAGCATCAACGGCCAGGCGAGACGACAGGCATGATCTTCACTCCCCCTCCCGAACCGATCGCCCCGATCGCGGGCTTCGAGGATCTGGTCGCGGGCCGGCGCTACCGCCTGGGCAGCGTATCGCTCGACCGGGCCGACATCATCGGCTTTGCCCAGGACTACGACCCGCAGCCCTTCCATCTGGATGACGCGGCGGCGGCCAAATCCATCTTCGGGCAGTTGGTGGCGAGCGGCATGCAGACCATCTCGGCCATCTTCAGCCTGTCGGTCCGCGTGGGCGTGCTGTCGCGGTGCAATCTGGCCGGCAGCGGCATGAGCGAAGTCAAATGGCTCCGATCGGTCCGGCCGGACGATGTGCTGAGCCTGGATTGGACGATCGTCAGCGTTACGCCGTCGGCGCGACGGCCGGATCGCGCGGCGGTCGACATCCGCTACGACGTCACCAACCAGGACGGCCAGCCGACGCTGAGCCTGGTGCTGCACCATATCGTGGCGCGCGGTCGGGCCTGACGAAAAGCCCGCGATGGGGGCCGGATGATCCGGCCCCCAAGGGAGTTTTGCGCAATTACGACTGCTTCACCGGCGTCTTGGCGACGTGGTGCGTCTTGTGTGCGGTCTTATGGACCTTCGCCGCATGCTTCTTGGTGCTGGTCTTGTGGCTGACCTTCTTGGCCGGCGTCGACTGGGCCGGCGCGGCCTGGGTCGCAGCGGGGGATGAGGCGGCCGGCGTCGAGGTCGCGGGGGCGGCGGTCTGGGCCTGGGCGGCGAGCGGGGCCGCGACCGAGAGCGTCAGGGCGGCAACGGCGAGCGAGGTGAGGAAGCGCATTTCCTGGGTCTTTCCAATGCAGCGATTGGGGGGCAGAGCGATCCGGACTTGCTGCGATGTCCCGATCACCCAGACAACGAGGCGGCGCCCACTTCTCTTTCACGCATGACAAAGATTTAACCTGACGCGAATTTTGCCGGGCCGGCCCTGGAACGCAATGCCCAGCGGCCGGCCCGGGATTGTGCCATCCGGTGGGCGGCAGGACCGATCCCACGGGCACGACACGAGCCTGATGAATATATGTGTTCTTGATTTGTTCCGCAAGGGGAAACGCGCTCTTCGACCGATCAGTCCCGCGCAGCCGGAGATGGGCGGAGAGCTATAGGCGCCCCGTCCGGAGCGCCCGGGCCCACTCGGCCCGGCCGTTGGCCTCGGCCTCGCTGGCAACTGCCTCCCAATCATAGGCGACGGCGATCATCTCGACCGCGATCTCGGCGCCGACCTCGATGATCGCGTAGCGCGCCTCGGGCGTGCCGAGCTCGACATTATGCGGCACCGGTTCCTCGTCGCGGTAGGCCTGCAGGCCGACGCTGCCCGGATTGACGATCAGGCGGCCATCGGATGTCTTGGCCGTCCGGGGCGTATGGGTATGGCCGCACAGGATCAGCCGCGCCGGCGTGTCGCCCGCGCGCGCCTCGATCTCGTCCGACGAGGCCGCGCGGATGCCGGCGGCGTCGACCGTCTCCAGGAAATATTCGAGATCGCTTGCCGGCGTGCCATGGACCATGAGGATGTCGTCGCCGATGCGCCGGGTCGCGGGCAGGGCGGCGAGCCAGTCCTTCTGCGCCGCCGTCAATGCTGCGGCGGCGAAGCGGTCGGACTGGCCGATCCGGTCCGGCCCATGGGTCAGCAATTGCCGTTCGTGATTGCCGCGGATGGTCGGCAGTCCCAGCGGCATCAGCCGGTCGGCCGTCTCGCGCGGAAACAGCGGGCCCGAGACGATGTCGCCCAGGTTGACCGTGAGGTCGACCCGGCGCCGGGCGATATCCGCCAGCACCGCGTCGAGCGCCGGCAGGTTGCCGTGGATGTCGGCGATGACGGCGAGTTTCATGGTGCCGTCACCCGTGCTGCGTCGCTGTCACCCGGGCCATGGCGCGGAACAGGGTCGGCGGATCGACCGGCTTGGTCACGTAATCGTCCATGCCCTGGGTCAGATAGCGTTCGCGGTCGCCGGCCATGGCGTGGGCGCTCAAGGCCACGATCGGGATGTTGGCCTTGCCGTCGGGCAGGCGACGGATCAGGCGGGTGGCGGTGGCGCCGTCCATCTCGGGCATCGAGATATCCATCAGCACCAGATCGAACGAGTCGGTGCGGACCGCCTCGACCGCCGCGGCCCCCGTACCGACGAAGCGGACCTTGTGGCCGGCGCCGGTCAGGATCTCGCCGATCACCATCTGGTTGATGTCGTTGTCCTCGGCCACCAGCACCGACAGGCTCCGGAGCGTCGGCGGGGACTGGTCGTCGCTGAGGTCGCTACCGGCGCCGACCAGGCTGCGCTCGTCGGTCTTGGGCAGCCTCAGGCGCAGCCAGAAGGTGCTGCCGGCGCCGAGCGTGCTCGACACGCCGATATCGCCCTCCATCAGGTCGGCCAGCTGCTTGCTGATGGCGAGGCCCAATCCGCTGCCGCCGTATTTGCGCGAGGTGGAGGCGTCGGCCTGGGTGAAGCGGTCGAACAGCCGGTCCTGGATCGCCTGCGGGATGCCGATGCCCTCGTCGCGCACCTGAAAGGTCAGCATCTGGCGGTTGTCCTTGACCGGCATGGTGGAGACGATGATCGAGATCGTGCCGGCGTCGCTGAATTTTATGGCGTTCGAGACCAGGTTCAGCAGGATCTGGCGGATCCGGGTCGGATCGCCGATCAGGGCGCCGACCGGGCCGGTCGGAAAATCGACCGTCAGTTGCAGCCCCTTGGCATGGGCGGCATTGCCCATCAGCGACAGCACCTGGTCGATCACCGCCTCGGTCGCGAACGGGATGCCTTCGAGCGAGACGCGGCCGGCCTCCAGCTTCGAATAATCCAGAATGTCGTTGATGATCGCCAGCAGCGCCTCGGCCGACTGGGCAATCGCACGGGTGAAGCGAAGCTGTTCCTTGTCGAGCCTGGTCTCGAGCAGGATCGCCGTCATGCCGATCACGCCGTTCATCGGCGTGCGGATTTCATGGCTCATGTTGGCGAGGAAATCGCTTTTGGCCCGGTTCGCGGCCTCGGCCGCCCGGCGTGCCTGCTCCAGCGCGTCGGCCGCGGCGATCTGCACCGAGATATCGCGGGCACAGCCGCGATAGCCCAGGAAATTGCCGTTGGGCGCGCGCAGCGGCTTGCCGCTCAGCGCCAGGCTGTAGCGCGCGCCGGCGCGGGCGACCGAGACATGCCAGTCGTGGAACGTCTCGCCGCCGGCCAGCACCACGCGGCGCTCCTCGCTCTGGCGCAGATCGCCTTCGATGCCCAGCCGGTCGAGCGTGCTGAGATTGCCGATCGAGATGCCGAGCGCCTCGGCCCGGTCGGAGACATAGGTGAAACGGTGGGTCTCGTCGGTTTCCCAGAACCAGTCGGAGGCGACCTCGGCGAAATCGCGAAAGCGCGTCTCGCTCTCGCTCAGGCGCCGGGCGCCTTCCTTCATCGGCGTGATGTCGCGCGACACGCTGACGACACCGCCGTCGCCGGTCGGGCGTTCGGCCGTATCGATCGTGCGGCCGTCCGGCAGTTCCTGCTGGAAGCGCTGCGGAGTGGTCCGGATCTGGTCGAGCCGCCATCGGATCCAGCGTTCGCGCGCCTCCGGCGTCTCGACGCCGCGGGCGTTATGGGCGGCCCGCTGGGCCAGGTCCTGAAAGCGGATGCCCGGCCGCAGCAGGGGCTTCAGATGCGGAAAGATCTGCTCGTAGCACGCGTTCCACAGCACGACCCGATCCTGGTTGTCGAAGAGGATCAAGCCGTCGGACATATTGTCGATCGCCTGGCGCAGGCGCTGCTCGGCCGCGGCCTGGCGGTGCAGCAGCAGGCGGATGGCGAGCGTGAAGCCGATGATCATCAGCGAACCGAAGATGCCCGCGCCCAGGTATATGGCGCGCTGCGCCTCGATCGCGCCGAGGATTTCATCCTCGGCCAGTCCGACGATCGCGATCAGGGGCACATGGGGCACCCGATTCGCGACATAGACCCGCGGCACATGGTCGAGCGAGGATTCCATGACGCGGGACTGTCCGCCGGAATCGAGCGCAAACCGCAACAGAGGCGACCCCGCGATATCGGCGCTGGCGAGATCGGTCGCGAGCGAGCGAGCCCGGACGCTGCCGTCCTCGCCGACCAGCATCACGACGCCGTCCTTGCCGAGCGAGAGATCGCTGTAGAAGCGCTTGAAATACTCCGGATCGACCGAGGCCACGGCGATGCCGCCGAAGCTGCCGTCGGGCTTGTCGATCCGGCGGGCCATCTGGATCGACCATTTGCCCGACGCCCGGCCGAACACCGGGCGGCTGATGAACAGCCCGCCCTGCTTGTGTTCGGAAAACACGCGAAAATGCTCGCGGTCGGCGATATTGACCGGCGGCGCATCGCCGATGCTGCTCTGGATCATGGTGCCGGTCTGGTCGGTATAGGCGACCTGCAACACCAGTTCGTTCACCAGCAGGCCGCGGGCGACCATGTCGGACAGCTTGAACCGGTTGCCGTCGCGCTCGACCAGATAGGCCATCGAGCGCAGCATCTGATCGATGCTGTCGATCGCCCGATCGGTCTGCTCGGCGACCGCGGTGGCGATGTTATGATCGTCCCGCTCCGCATCGGCGCGGATCGATCGGGTCGCGTCCTCGATCAGCAGCACGATGCCGACCCACAGCAGGCCGGCCAGAATCACGCCGCCGAGGATCGTCCAGCGCTCGTTGCGCTTCAGACGATCGGGGGCGCCGGCTCGGCGCCGGCCGGCCGGTCGTATCGTCAACGGGCCCAGCTCCTGCTACCAGACGCCGACGTTCGGCATCGAGATCCAGGGCTCCGCCGGGGCCAGTGCCGGGCCGGCCTGCAGCAGTTCGATCGAGATGCCGTCGGGCGATCGGACGAACGCCATCCGGCCGTCGCGCGGCGGGCGGCTGATCAGGACGCCGCTGTCCTGCAGATGCTTGCAGGTCGCGTAGATATCCTCGACCGCATAGGCCAGGTGACCGAAATTCCGGCCGCCGGTATAGACCTCGGGATCCCAATTGTAGGTCAGCTCGATCATCGCGCTTTCGTCGCCGGGTGCCGCGAGGAACACCAGCGTATAGCGGCCCTGTTCGCTCGTGTTCCGGCGGAGTTCCTTCAGGCCCAGCTTGTTGCAATAGAAGTCGACCGACTCCTCCAGATTGCTGACGCGAACCATCGTGTGAAGATATTTCATCGAATGTCGTCTCCGGTACCAGGCACGCCGAGGAACGCTTGGGCGCGCCGGGACGGGCTTGGGGGCAATGCCCGTGGTCGGGCGGTTGAACGATCGGGTTTGGGGGCTCGCGCCACGGAGGGCGGCAGGCCGGCGACGCAGGGAAGCACCTTTGCGCGAATATAGTCTGGCAAGTTTGCCCTGCCGCGACCCAGACGGGAAGCCTCTTCTACGAATAGAGGAGTGAAATGAGGGGAGCGAAATGCCCTCGATCTTTTTCGCTTCGAGGCGGCCGGTTCGCCATGCCATGGTCCGCCGCACCAAGGATGGACGAAATCGAGGTTCCCGGTGCGCGGCAGATACGGATTTGTGTGCGGTGGCGTGTTGCTGGCGGCATCGCTGCTGATCGGGGTGGCCCAGGCCGAGACGGTATTTCGGCGCGGCCATCAGGCCGAACCGGAATCGCTCGACCCGCAGAAGGTCGACAGCGCCGAGGAAACCAACATCCTGCTCGACCTGTTCGACGGGCTGACCCGGATCAACGGCCAGGGCCAGATCATCCCGGCGGTCGCACGGAGCTGGGACGTGGCGCCCGATGGGCTCACCTGGACCTTCCATCTCAGGCCCGAGGCGAAATGGTCCGACGGCACGCCGGTCGTGGCCGCCGACTTCGTCTACGGCTTCCGCCGCGCGGTCGATCCCTCGACGGCGGCGAACTATGTCTCGATCCTGTATGAGATCGTCGGCGCCCGCGCGATCAGCGACGGCAAGGAGAAGGACCTGACGCAGCTGGGCGTGACCGCGCCCGATGCCCATACGATCAAGATCGCGCTGACCGAGCCGACCGCGTTCCTGCCGGGCGTCCTGGCCCTGCCGATCGCCTATCCGATGCCGCGGGCGACGATCGAGGCGAACGGCGCTCAGTGGACCCGGCCGGGCAAGATCGTCTCGAACGGCGCTTACAAGCTCGACGGCTGGGAGCCGCAGCAGGAGATCCGCCTGGTCCGCAATCCCGAGTATTGGAATGCCGCTTCGGTCAAGATCGACGTCGCCCGCTGGCTGGTGGTCGAGTCCGACGAGACCGCGTTCAAGCGCTTCCGGGCCGGCGAACTCGATTTCTCGCGCATTCCGGTGACGGAGATGCCCTGGGCGCGCAAGAACCTGGCCGACGAGCTGCATCCGGACGTCAACATGTGGACGGCCTATATCATCCTCAACACCGCCAAGGCGCCGCTCAGCGACCCGCGCCTGCGCCAGGCGCTCGCCATGACGCTCGACCGCGAGACGCTGGCCGACAAGGTCGATCCCCATGGCGAAGTCCCGGCCTATGGCCTGATCCCGCCCGGCATGCCCGGCTATAACCAGCAGCCGCCGGACTGGGTGGCGCTCAGCAAACCCGATCGCCTGGCCAGGGCCAAAGCGCTCTACGCCGAGGCCGGCTACGGTCCCGACAAGCCGCTGAAGCTCGAACTGATCTATCCGACGACCGAGGGCAGCCGGCGCACGACGAGCGCCATGGCCGGCATGTGGAAGCAGGCGCTCGGCGCCGAAGTGACGGTGACCAACGAGGAAAATCAGGTCGTCCTGTCCCAGACGCGGCGCCATGATTTCCAGATGTCGCTCTACGGCTGGATCGCCGACTATCCGGACCCCTGGACCTTCCTGTCGATCTTCCAGTCGGACGCGGGCGATCTCAACACATCCGCCTACAACAATCCCGAATTCGACAAATTGCTGAACCAGGCGAAGGAGACGGTCGATCCGCCCGCCCGGCTGAAGCTGTTGGAGGCGGCCGAACGGCTGGTCTCGCACGATATGCCGATCATCCCGATGTATTACGACGTCCGGCCCTACCTGGTTTCGACCAGGCTCGACGGCTATCACGCCAACCCGCTCGACGTGCATCCGACCCAGGATCTGGCGTTCAAACCCTAGAGCCTAATCCGATCAAACCGGTTCGGTCTGATTGTCGCGCCAATCCGCCGCTCTTCAAGCCCAGGTCACGGGCTTCCTGGCGGCGATCCAGGCGGCATGACAGCGGCCTGGATCGCCGCCAGGGTCTTGCGGTACTCGGCCTGCCAATAATCGTCGAACCCGGCTGCCGATGCCGCGGCCTCGGCCAGCGCCGCGGCGCTGCCGGCGGTATCGACCAGGGCCCCAAGCGCGCGGGCGAGGGCGAGCTGGTGAAAGCAGCTGTCGATCGGTTGCGGCTCATGTGCCCGGATCAGGGCCAGTCCCGACCGCGCATGCTCGGCCGCCGCCGGCCACTGGCCGGTCGCGTTCAGCACCAGCGCCATCAGATAATGCGCGCGCTCGTGCTGGACCCAGGTGCCGACCGCGTGCCAGCACCGAAAGCTGAGCCGTGCCACCCGTTCCATCACCCGCGCGGTCTCACCGCTCGCGGCGGGATGCCACTCCAGGATCAGGCTGGCGCTGTTGTTGGCGGTGATGGCAAGGAGGCGAACCAGTTCCGCGGGCCGCTCGATCGGCTCGGCCCGGGCGGCGGCGGCGTCCAGCAACGGCAGCCAGCGGTCGAGCTTGTCCTTGCCCAGGTCCTGCTCGATCACGGCCAGGCGGATGAGGACGGCGCAATCGGCGGTGGGCGCGCCCAGGATCGCGGCCAGATCCTGCTCGGCCTTTGCCGCCTCGAGCGCGTCGCCGGCGAGCGTGGCGCAGGCGGCCAGGCTGCGCAGCATGTCGGCGCGGGGGGCTCCGGCGGCGGCAACCGCCTGGCCGCAGATCGCCAGCGCCTCGGGCCAACGCTTCAGCAACCCGCCCAGCACATGGACCGCGAGCCAGGCGAGACGGGCCAGATCGTCGGGTTCCGTCAACTGGCCGGGTAAGGGCATCAGCAGCGCGCGGGCGCCCCAGGGATCGTCGTCATGGCTGCGGACGGCCTCGGCGAGACGGGCTTCGGGCGTGGTCGCTTCGGGCGGGATCATGGGCGCGCTCACAAGGGGTTGGAGGCGTTGGCCGGCGGCGTCGCGAAGGCGATGCCGGCCGCGCCGAAATGCTGGATGATGTCGCGCAGGGCCTGACGCCTGAGGAACGACGGGCGGATCGGCCGGGCGGTGAATTTGCACCGGATCATGATGGCGCCCTGGGTCACGTCGACCACGCCCTGCATCTTCAGCGGCTGGATGAAATCCCCGCCGATCTCCGGGTCCTCGAGCAGCGAGAGCCCCAGCTGCTTGATCGTCTTGCGCACCAGTTCCAGATCGCTGTCCGGCGCGATATGCAGGTTGAACTTGATGATCGCCCAGTCGCGGCTGCTGTTGGTGACCGCCTGGATCTGGCCGAACGGAATGGTATGGACCTGGCCATTCTGATGCCGGAGCCTGAGCGAACGGATCGAGATCGCCTCGACCGTGCCTTTCAGGCGGCCGGTATCGATATATTCGCCGAAGCGAAACGCATCGTCGATCAGGAAGAACAGCCCGGCGATGACGTCGCGCACCAGCGCCTGGGCGCCGAAGCCCAGCGCGATGCCGACGACGCCGGCCCCGGCCAGCAGCGGTCCGATATCGACGCCCAGGTCGCCCAGCGCGATCATCGCGCCCAGGAAGAAGATCGCTATCGCCAAGGTGTTGCGGATCAGCGGCAGCAGGGTCGCGAGCCGGGTCATGCCGGTTTCGACCGCCGCGTCCTCTTCGACCGGGCCGCCGGCGTGGCGCGGCGCGCGCTCCTTGAGGAAGCCGCCGATGGCGCTCCAGACCAGCCAGGCGACGGCCAGCGTGACCAGGGCGCGGAAGATCGGCCTGAGCGTGGTCGCGGCGAAGCCGTCCGCGCCGGGCTCCAGCAGATCGTAACCCCACAGCCGCGCCAGCCAGACGAAGCCGCCGAAGAACACGATCATGTCGACGGCGTGATTGACGACCGGGCGCCACCAATGATGCGGCGCGTGGCGGGCATATTCCGCGATGAAGCGCTGCTTGGCGGCCCAGGCCAACGCCATGCCGACGATGACGGCCTGCAGCGCCGCGGCGGCCGCCCCGGCCTCGGTATTGTTGCCGATGATGTATTGCGTCAGCGCCAGCACGAACACGACGAGCGTGAGGGCGATGAAGAACCAATGCCAGGTCGCGGCGGCGGTCCGGCGCGCGCGGCTCGGATGATCGCCGCCCGCCACCAGGATCGCGGCCGCGACCGGCGCGCGCAGATGGAAGAACATCGCGATCTTGTAAAGCGTGGCGACGAGCGCCAGGCCCAACGTCAGATCCAGCGCCAGGTCCGCATCGCCGCCGATCCGGCCGACCAGCCAGACCGCGGGCACGAGCGCCGCCGCATAGATCAGATAGAGCGACACCCAGCGCCAGGTGCTGAGCGCGCCGGCGTCGTCGACATGCAGGGGCCGGGCGACCGGCAGGGCAGGAGCGACCAGCAAGAGCAAGAAGGCCGCCGCGAGCCGCCAGCGGACGGCGCTGTCGACGATCTGGGTGGCCGTCGCCGTCAAGAAGGGCGAATTCTGGCCGAGCAATCCGCCGCCCAGGCGCAGGACGATGGTGAAGCCGGCGAGGCCCAAGGCCAGGCTGATGAAATGCCGGAGGAAGGCGCGATGCAGCGGCAGGCCGGGTTCGACGCGCAATCGAGGGACCAGAGCCGGCAAGGCCCGGCGGATCGCCCATTCCAGCAACAGGGACCCCGCCAGCAATCCGACCAGCTTCGGCCAGAATCCCTCGTCCGATTGCCGTTCCGCCGCGAGCGTCGCGCGCCAGCGCTCGGGCAGGGCGCGCAGCTCCGGCAGCTTCGGTGCCGCTTGGCGCAGGCGGGTCCAGATCTGCCGAACCACGGGCTCCCCGGCGACGACTGCGCCCGGTTGCGGCGTCACGGTGGCGCCCTTGCTTTCCAGGCCGCTCAACAACTGCCGGACGTCATCGGCGCTCATGCTCGGCGGCAGTTGCAGGACGATGGCGGGTTTGCTCTCGGTCGTGGCGGCCAGCGCCGCGCCGAGCGGAAGCAGCAGCAGGGAAAGCGGCAGACACAGCTTCAACCAGCGGACCAACGCGTCACCCTCGTCTGTCGCCCGCACCCGATGGCGGTCCCGCGACAACTTGCACGATCTCGCGGGTCCGCAACAGTCCCCGGCCCGCCGATCGCGGGCCGGGGCTTCCGAGGTTCCTCAGAAATGCACGGAGAGCGTCAGCGAGCCGAACTGGTGCAGGCCGCCATGCTGTCCGCGGACTTCTTCGCTCTGCAGGACATGGGTGTAGGAGATGCGCGTGCCGGCGACCAGGATCGCCAAGCCGCCCTCGAATTCGCCGACGAACGGTTCACGATGGGCGTTGGGGCTGGTCCGGAAAGTATTGCCGTCGATCGTCACGTCATGGGCGACCACTTGTCCGTCGACGCCCGCAAACAGATACCAGCCGAACGGCCGGGTCGCGACATAGGCGTCGGAGCCGGTCAGGCCCGGCCGCATCCGGGCCGCGCCGAAATCGGAATCGAGGCCCTGGCCGATCCGGAACACCGACCCGGTCAGCCCATAGACGCGGAGATTGCCGACGCCGCCTTCGATCTGCGGCAGCGCATCGGTTTCCAGACCGCCGAATTGAGCGATCGGCAGGCGCCAGACGCGCTGCCCCAGCAATTCGGCCAGCGGCTCGTCGCGGAGCTGATAGTGCCAACCCTTGGTTTTGCCATAGCCGATGACGTCGTGAAAGCCGTTCTGGACCTGCCGGCCCAGGGCATCCGGCCCGACCAGACCGGCCTGCACGCCGATCACGCGGCGTGAATCGTCGGTGTCCTGGGTCAGCGTGGCGCCGAGCAGCAGCACGCCGGCATAGGGCCGGTCCTTCGGATCGGGCGGCACGGCCAGCGTGTTGGCCGGCGTATAGATCGATTGCGACAGATCGATCGACAGCCGCTGCTGGCCATCGCCCCAGAAGCCATGGCCGATGCGGGAGACGAAGCCCGGCAGATCGTCGGTCGGCGAGGTCCAGCCGAGCCGCAATCCGTTCACGTAATATTTGTCGTTCAGCTTCGACGTGGTGATCGAGGAATTCTCGTCCTGCAACGTCCAGATGCTCGTCGGATCGGCGAGCGGCTCGGCACGGGCGGGGGAAGCCGCGACCACCAGGCCGGTGGTCAAAATGACAGCGCCCCATACGGCGACATTAGAATTCAGCATGTCCCACTCTTCCCATATCGTCGTCATGCATGATCTTAAAATATGTCATAGCGCCCATCGGGGCTGCCCCCAAGCGGTAAAATAGGGCGAATAAACCCGTCTAATTTTACCACAACTCATTAATATGGCGGACTATTGCCCGAGCGTCAGCAGAAGTGCCAAGGCCGTCGCCGCCATGATCCCGGTCGCCGCCCAGCCAAGCAGCTTCAGCCGTCTGCCGAGGACCAATCGGCCCATGATCGCCGGCTCGACCGCGATCCGCATCATCAGCGCGAGCACGGGGACCGCCAGCAATCCGTTGATCACGGCGCTCCAGAGCAGCGCCTGAATCGGATCGATCCGCGCGAAATTCATCGCGACGCCGGCCACGGTGGCGGCCAGAATGCAGCCATAGAAGGCCTTGGCCTCATGCGGCGCCCGGGCGAGGCCGACCGGCCAGCGCCGTCCCTCGGCGATGGCATAGGCGGCCGAACCGGCCAGCATCGGCACGGCGAGCAGGCCGGTGCCGATGATGCCGAGCGAGAACACCGCATAGGCGAACGGTCCGGTCGCAGGCCGAAGGGCTTCGGCGGCTTCGGCGCTGGTCGCGATTTCGGTCATGCCGGACGCATGCAAAGTCGAGGCGACGGTGACGATGACCGCATAGGCGACGAGGGTAGCGACCGCCATGCCGATGTAGGTGTCGATGCGGATCCGATTGACCTCTTCGTTCGCCAGCATGCCGGTGGCGCTATGGCGCCGGAGCTTCGGCAGGCCGCGCGCCCGTTCCCCCTCGAGCGAAGATTGCCAGACGAACAGATAGGGGCTGATCGAGGTACCCATGACGGCGACGAAAACCGCGACGGCCGAAGCGCTGAGCGGCAGCGACGGCACCAGCGTGTGATACAGCACGCGCCCCCACGGGATCGGCACGCTGAAGGCAGTCAGGAAATAGGCGAACAGCGACAGGGACGCCCATTTCATGAACCAGACATAGCGTTCGAAGCGGACGAAGGTCAGCAGGCTGGCGCAGAGCCCGCCGAACAGCACCACATAAAGATGGGGCGAGCCGCCGACCAGCAGGCGGAGCACATCCGCCATCGCACCGAGATCGGCACCGAGGTTGACCACATTGGCGAAGACCACAAGCCCGACGATCGGCTTCAGCACCCACGGCGGATAGTGGCGCCGGATGATCCCGACCACACCGGTCCCGGTCGCACGCCCGATGCGCGCACTGATCTCCTGGGTGATCGCCATCAGCGGATAGCACAGCAGCATGATCCAGCAGGCGGCGTAGCCCAGCATCGCGCCGGCCTGGGAGTAGGTCGCGATGCCGCTCGGGTCGTCATCCGAGACGCCGCTGATCAGCCCCGGCCCGAGGTGTCGCAGGAAATTGAGACGACCGATTGTCACCGGCCGGGTCGATCTGTCGGCAGGGCTGGTTCGCTTCGACAGGGCTTTCGCTCCTCAGCAGATATCGAGCTACGCATATACCATGCCCCGCCGCCGCGCTGCCTACCGCGGCACGTAGACCACGCCGGCGGAATTCTCGACGATAATGCGGTAGTGGTCGGCCACCGCCGCATAGAATCGATCCGTGAACCGGATGGGCGGATCGAGATCGATCGTCCTGCCGCCCTGCCCGTTGGTTTGGAAGCGGATCGGTTGGCGCACTTCGATCGCGCCGTATGTCCCCCGGGCCACGGCCTGGACGAGGGCGGTGTCGTCGGCGTGGCCGGCGGTAAAGGCTTCGTATGAGTTGAACGGGTCGAGGCTGAGCGGCTTGTCGGCCGCGAAGCACAGCAACAGGTTCTCGCAGATCGCCGGTCCCGGCTGCCGTTCCACGATGGCCTTGTTCCGGGCGAAGTCCGCCGCCGCGGTCGCGATCGGCATGCCTTCGCTGCCGAGCACGCGCAGCCGGACCAGCGGGTCGCTCGCCCGGGTGATGAGCGGCGAGAGCAGCAGAAGCGGCAGCAGCGCGCGGAACAGGCGCCGCCACTGCGGTCCGTCGTCAAGCCAGCCGCGCCAGTGGCTCAAGGCCAGGCCGACGCCGATCGCCAGGGCCACCGTGGTGTCGAGATAGATATTGAACGAAACACCGTCGCCGCCGGAAAAGCCCAACCCGGCGAGGAAGGCCGTCACGAAATAGAGACCGACCAGCTTGGTGCCGCGTTCCAGGCACGACCCGCCCACGAGCAGCAGCATGGCAACGAACGGGAGCTTGAAGCCGATCAGGAATTTGCGCGTATGGCGTTCGAGGTTGATGAAATGCCAGGCCCTGGGCGCCAGCATCTCCCTCAGGAAGTCGCCGCCGGCCACCAGATGCGAAATCCCGGCCAAGGCGCCGAGCGTTCCGACGACGCCACCAAGCCAGGGCAGGAGCGACCGGCGTTGATGAAGGGCCAGATCCAGCGTGATGGCGACCGGGATCGCGATGAGATTGTGCTTGGTGAAGGCACCCAGCCCGACGAGCAGCGCGGTCGCCCACAGCCGGCGCAGGCTCCGGGCCCCGCCGACATGGCATGCGAGCGCCAGCGTCATGAAGGCCTGACCCAGCGCCTGCGGATCGTCGACCGCGGTCCATTGGCGCGCCTGAACGACCCAGAACCCGAGCACCGCTATCATGGTGATCGCCGCTTCCGTCCGGCGGCCGCCCAGCCGTTGGACGATGAAGCCCGCGGCACCTGCCGTGACCAGCAGGCCCGCCAGACTGAGGATGCGCCCGGCGATCACGACGCCGCCCAGCCACGGGGCAAACGCCGCCGTCAGATAGAACGACAGGAAGGGATAATTGACCGGCGCCGTCACATCGCCCGTATAGAGCGGCCCGCCGGCCAGGATCCGGGCCGCGTGATAGGCGTTCCAGCCTTCGTTGTAATTGAGATCGAACGGGGCGGTCAGCGTCAGCAGCGGCAGGGCCAGATGGATGGTCAGCGCCACCGCCAGGACGGCGAAAGACAAGGTCGCCAATCGCTGTCGCCACCGCACGCTCTGCGAGGGCGAAACAAATTCCGGAGCCGCCTCGAATGAAAACGACTGGTCAATCAAATTCTGGCCGTCCGATCAAAATATCACTCTCTGTCGCTGACGATCGACGGCACGGTTTTGCTGTGGTCGAACCACTGCAACATACAGCAGCCAATATTGCGACAAGCTGATCTTCAGATTGATGATTGGTATAGATTGGTTTTTTGTCGCGGTGCCTTGGAAACGGGCCCGCCAGACCTTGCGCGGGTCCGCGCAAAGACCGGTCGGGACGGGCCGAAAGACGTTCCTAGGATTCGTCCAGATATCTCTCGGTATCGGCACCGTCGAGGATGCGGACGCGCGCGCGGGCAAGCGCGTCGCGCGGCATGAGCCGGGCATTCACGCCCATCCGATCGACGCTTTTATCGGCGGGTGACCAGTGGGTGACGCAACCGCAATTCCGGCAGCGATGAAATTCGATGGCCCGATCGTCCCACATATAGACATCGGTCGCGGCGTCGGCCGGGATCAGATTGACCTCTGTGGGGGAATAATACGCCCAAAGCACGCCGTAGCGGCGGCAGATCGAGCAATTGCAGTCGGTCACTTCGATCGGGGCGGCGGCGCAGGCCAGGCGGACCGCGCCACAGTGGCAGGAGGCTTCGGTCACGGTGGCTTTCCTCGTCCGACATAGAGCCGACGCCTCGGTTCCGCGCGCCGACCGGCGTGAGGGACCGAGGTGCTGCCCTATAGCTTCACCGCGAACATGCCGCGTTTCAAGGGCTGCTCTCGTGCCGGGCCCTGGCGATGGGAAGCTCAGGCGCTCCCGCTCGCGCGGTCCATGATGGCGAGCAGGTCGGCCAGGGATTGCTTGCACGATGCGGCATCCGGCTTGCCGGCCCGCAGCGCCTCCAGCGCACGATCGATCGCCTTGTCGATGGTATGCCAGTCGGTCGGTGCGCGCGGCTTCAGCGAGGGTTCCGCGTCGTCCCATGACGTCTCGAGGTCCTTGATCCGGGTCTTCGCGCCGGCAAGGTCCCCCTTGTCGACAAGGGATGCGGTATCGACGACGACGGCCCTGAAGGACGAGAGATCGCCGATCTTCGAGGTCGTTGCCGCCTCGGCCGAGGCGATGATCCGGCTCGAAACCGGCAAGGCTCCGGCGCCACCTGCCAGAATTCCGATCACGGGCAGCAGGAACAGGGTTTGGGCGAGCGTGCGTTTGTTCATCGAAAGTCTCTTTCTCTACCGGCCCGGACGCGTCCGATCAGGGCGGGTGGTTTCCTTGATCGGGCGGCTCACGCCTCCTCGGTCGCTTTCGGGCGTGGTTTCGCTCCATTCGCGCCGATGCTGAGGAATGTGACGAGGGTGGTGATGACGACGAGGAAGACGATGCTCGTGTTGACGGTGCCCATCCCCAATCCGCCATAGCTCTGGGACTGGGACAGCAGATCGCCGAGCGAGGCTCCCAACGGCCGCGTCAGGATATAGGCGAGCCAGAAGGTGAGGACCGCATTGGCGCCCAGATAGAAGGCGCCGGCGATCGCCGCGATCAACCCGCCGAACACCAGGACGCCGATGGTGAAGCCCAGGTTCAGCGCTTCCGTTGCGAGGTCGCCGGCGGCCGTCCCCAGGGCGAAGGTGAACAGGATGGCCGCCCAATAGAAGAGCTCGCGGCGCCGCGTGACGATCGTGTGGATCGAGAGGGTCCGCTCGATCGAATACCAGACGGCGAAGGTCATGGCCAAGGCCAGCGCAAAGACGGTCGTGCTGATGTAGAGGCTGACCTCGAGCCCATCGGTCAGGGCGTCGGTGATCTGGGTGCCGACCACGCTCACGAGGACGACGGTCAGCCAATAGATCGGCGGCGAATATTGCCGCGACCGCAACTGCACGATCAGCGAGATGATCAGGAGGATGGCCATGATCCCGCCCGTGACGGCCGTGCCGAGGCCCACATGCACCGCCAGATAGTCCGCGCCGGTCTCGCCCACAGTCGTCGACATGATCTTGATGACCCAGAAGGCGAGCGTCACTTCCGGGACTTTGTTGAGCATGTCGATCGCGCGCTTGTTTCCAGGGTCGCTCAAGCTTCCTCCTCCTTTGCCATGCCCATAGGAAATAGCCCCGCGCGGGAGGCATTTGTTCCGGCATTTTCGGCGACCGTTTCCCATCGGAATAGAAAAACGTCCGGGCGCCGATCAAGCGAAGATAGGGGCGGCCACGTTGTTCCGCCGTGTCCGAGAGCATACAATTCGGTAATCTTGCCTTATACGGTCGGTCGAACCCGTCAATCGAGCGTCTGGAAGACCAGCTCTTCTGCGATGCCCTCACCATTGAGGGCGTGTTCGGCAGAGCCGTTCGACCAGGGCCGATAGGCCGCGGCGCCGAAAACGCCGTCGACGCGGACGCCGTCGGCGGACAGCGGCAGAAGGATCTTTTCGCCAAAGCCCAGCCGCCCGGCAAGGCGGAAGACGCAGCCGCGCTGGCGCATGACCGAGGGACCGGACACGATGCGCTTGTATTTTTCGAACAGGCGCTCGTACTGACTGCCGATGAAGACCGCCTCCATCGGCGCCCCGCGGAGACTTCGCCCGAGGACCTGGTTGATCTCCTCGCCCGCCAGCCGCCCGACGAACCGGTCGGAAGCCGCGTCATATCTCCACGACCAGACGATCGGCAGCTGCGACCCCAGCATGACCGGGTCGATGTTCCCCCAGGCCGGCATCCGCCGGTCCCCCTTGGCGGCCGACCAGTGCGCGGCGACCGTGCGCAGGCGCTCCGACGCAAGGTCGGCACAGAACCGGGCAAACGACATCGGCTGGAACCCCGGGTTCAGGCGGCCTTGACCCCGGCGAGGAACCCGTCGACCTCGGTCGCAAGCTCGCTCGACTGCTGAGACAGATCGCCTGCGGCACCCAGGACCTGGGCCGCCGCGGCGCCGGTCGTGGCGGCGGCCTCTTTCACGCCGGCGATGTTGCTCGTCACCTCCTGCGTGCCTTGAGCCGCCTGCTGGACGTTGCGCGCGATCTCCCGGGTCGCGGCGCCCTGTTCCTCCACGGCGGCGGCGATCGCGGCGGCGACCTGGCTGACCTCGCCGATCGTGGCGCCGATGCCGCGGATCGCCTCGACCGCCTGATGCGTTGCCTGCTGGATCCGTGCGATCTGGCCGGAGATCTCGTCGGTCGCCCGGCTGGTCTGGTTCGCCAGCGCCTTGACCTCGGAGGCCACGACCGCGAAGCCCTTGCCGGCGTCGCCCGCGCGCGCGGCTTCGATCGTCGCGTTCAAGGCCAGCAGGTTCGTCTGCCCGGCGATGTCCTGGATGAGCTTCACGACGTCACCGATCTTCTGGGCGCCCTCGGCCAGGCTCTGCACGACGGCATCCGTACGTTTCGCCGCGTCGACGGCGTCGTCGGCGATCTTCGTGGATTGCGCCACCTGCCGCCCGATCTCCTGGATCGAGCACGACAGCTCCTCGGCGGCCGTCGCGACGGTCTGCACGTTCGCCGCCGTCTGTTCGGCGGCCGAGGCCACGGTCATCGACTGCTGGTTCGTCTGCTCGGCCGTGGCGCTCATCGATTGGGCGGTCGCCTCCATCTCGGTCGCCGCCGAGGACAGCGCCGACGTGAGTTGCCCGACCTTCGCCTCGAAGCTCCGGGTCAACGCCTCGAGCGTCGCCGTGCGCTTCTCCTTCACCTGCCGCTCGGCCGCCTGCTCGGCCGCCAGGCGATCGGCCTCGATCATGCCCTCCTTGAAGACCTGGACGGCATCGGCCATGCGGCCGATCTCGTCGCCCCGGCCGAGGCCGACGATCTCGGCCGCCATGTCGCGCTCCGCGAGCCGCTTCATCGCACCGGTCATCGCCGTGATCGGCTTGGACACGCCGAGCACGATCATGACGCCGCAGAACACGCAGATGGCCGCGGCCAGCGCGAGCGCCGCGATGACCAGCGTCCGGGCCGAGGCGTAGATCTCCGCGCCCCGGTCGGCCGCGTTCTGGCCACCAGCCGTATTCAGGGCGATATCCTTTGCCAGCGTGTCGCGGACGCCATTGAGCAGGTCTCGCATGTCGTTCATGAAGAAGGCTGCCGCTTCGTCTCGCTTGCCATCCCGCACCAGCGATTGGAGCTTCGCGCCAGCGTCGCGGTAGGTGGCCCAAGCGCGCAGGAAGTCATCGGCGAGTCGGCGCTCGGCGCCCGGGTCGATAAACGGTTCGTAGGCCGCCCAGGCCTTGTCACGCGCTTCGGCAAGGTCCGCCAGATTCCGTTCCGCGGTCGCCCTCTGCTCCGCGGTCGGTGCCATGACATAGCTCGCCTCCGCGATCCGGTAGCGCTCGGTCTTGTCCGAGAGCTCGCCGACCACGCGCGTGCCCGGCAGCCAGTTGTTGCGGATCTCCGCAGCCTGGTCGTTGACTTCGGCGAGCCGCAGGAGGGCGAAGAGGCCCAGGGCCATGGTGACGGCTAGCACGGCGCCGAAGGCGGCGATCACCTTCGCCTTGATTGTCATGTTCTTGAACGACGGGAGCACGGGCTGATTCCTTTGCGTATACGGAGCGAACCGCCGCTGTGGCCGACGGAGGCGGTACCACGCCAGTTTGTCGCAGCGCCCCCGTCGGCGATGTCAAACTCGTCCGGGACCAGCAGAAAAATCCGGAAATCGCGCGGGCGTGACGATCCGTCAGATTGTCGCCCCGCCCGGCCGGACTTATTCGGACCCGGTGCGCTCCCCAGGCCCGCCTTGGGCGATGCACCCGGACAGACCACGAGAGCAGCTTATGACGACCGATGACAGGGCGGGGCGTACCGTCAGTCAGAACGACGTGGAGATCGCCCAATCCTGGCAACGCTGTCGCACCGATCATCGGCTCGATCCGGATGGCGGCGGGGCGCCACAGCTCCTCACCCTCGACGAGATCCGTCACGCGCGGGACGCGCTGATGCCGCTGCTGCGCAACGCCGACGAGGACCTGGACCGTCTCTACGCGATGGTCGAGCCGGCACGATGCACGATCATGATCGCCGATCGCGACGCCGTCGTGCTCGACCACCGCGCCCGCGAGGCCGATGCGGGCGAGTTGCGTCGGCATGGGGCTTGGTCCGGCGCGATCTGGTCGGAGGCGATCGAAGGCAGCAACGGCATCGGCACCGCCATCGTCGAAGAACGGCCGCTGATCGTGCGGCGGAGCGAGCACTTCCGACGTCGGCATAAGGCGTCTACTTGTATCGGCGTACCGCTGTTCGATACCGACGCGGCCCTGGTTGCCAATCTCTGTCTCGCCTCGCAAACCAACACGCTCGACGGCGCCGACCTCGCGCTCGGCCTGGCACAGACAACGGCGCGGTCGATCGAGCAGCGCCAGTTCCGGACGCGCTTCGACACCTGCTGGATCGTGCTCTGCGCGCCGCCGGGCGAGCATCACCGGGCGGGACTGCTCGCGGTCGATCGGGATCACCGGGTGGCCGGGGCGGATCGGCGTGCCCGGGCGGCGCTGGGGCTCGATTGCGAGCGGCTGCGGCAGGGTGTCGGGATCTGGAGCCTGTTCGATCCGGCGCCGGGCCTGGTGGCCAAGACGATCGACACGGATTTCGCCACGATCCTGACCCGCCACGACGGCGCCGAGGCCTGGCACGTCCTGATCACGCCGCCGCAACCGGCATCCCACGCTTGGCGGCGCCATTCCGGCGGCGAAGCCCACGTCCGGCCGCGGTGGCTGAGAACCGACTCTCTTGCGCCCTCGAGGCGAGACCGGGACCTGTCTTCCGGGCTGGCCCCCAGGATCCTGCGCCGGGTGACAGAGCATATCGAGACCCGGCTTTACGAAGCGCTGCCGCTGGCGGAACTGGCCGCCGTCGCGGGCCTGTCGCAGAGCTACTTCAGCGAGGCGTTCCGGCGATCGACCGGGATGCCGCCGCACCGTTGGATTCTGCTCCGTCGGGTCGAACTGGCCAAGAGGCTCCTGCTCGATTCCGGCCTGACGATCACCGAGGTTGCGTTTTCCGTCGGCTTCAGCAGTTCAAGCCATCTCGCCTCGGCATTCCGTCGCGTGGTCGGATCGACGCCGAGCCAGTTCAAAGCGGCAATAGCGGCGGGTGACAAGGCTGACGGCCGCCGGCCTTGACGGGCCGCCGAATGCGCTTACGCTGCTTGGTTCCGCGCATTGCGCCGGATCACCTGGGGCGGTTGGCCGAAGGCGCGCAGGAAGGCGCGGCGCATCCGGTCGCGGTCGGCGAAGCCGGTCTGCCGGGCCACGATGTCGATCGGGTGCCGGGTCTGCTCCATCATCAGGCGGGCCGCCTCGATGCGCAGGTGTTCGACCGCCTTGGCCGGCGACTGGCCGGTTTCGGCATGAAACGCGCGGCTGAACTGGCGCGGGCTGAGCCGGGCGGCATCGGCCAATTGCGCGACCGAGAGCGGCGTGTGCAGATTGTTCCGGGCATAGGCGAGCGCGCTCTGGATCCGGTCGGACTTGGGGTCCAGTTCCAAGAGTGCCGAAAATTGCGACTGGCCGCCGGCGCGCCGGTGATAGACCACCAGCTTTTTCGCGACCGCCCGCGCGAGGTCGGCGCCCAGGTCCTGCTCGACCATGGCCAGCGCCAGATCGATGCCGGCGGTCATGCCGGCCGAGGTCCAGATCGGCCCGTCGTTGATGAAGATGCGGTCCTCTTCCATCTTCACCTTCGGGAACTGCGCCTGCAGCTGGCGCGCGTGAAACCAGTGCGTCGTCGCCCGCCGTCCGTCTAAGAGCCCGGCCTCGGCCAGGACGAACGCGCCGGTGCAGGTGGCGGCGACCCGCCGATGGCGGGCGGGCGCCTGGCGGACGAATTCGACCAGACCCGGCGTGGAAGGCTCGATCTCCGCACCGCCGCCGACGATCAGCGTGTCGAACGGCGTCTCGTCGAACGGCGCGGTCTCGACATCGATGCCGATCGAGGTGCGGATCGGCCCGCCGGTCTCCGACAGCAGTTGGATGCCGTACAGCGGCGCCCCGGCCTGGAGGTTGGCGAACTCGAACACCGAAATGACGGCGAAACTCATCACCTGATAGCCGGGAAACACGATGAATCCGATGCGTTGCATGATCGCCTCCATCGTGATGTCCTAAAACGCCGTATATATGACATTTGAGACGCAAGTCCGCAAGCCTACCTTTTCCTCCAGAGACACCGGCATCCCGTCGGCCTTTGGGAGACGAAACATGAGCACCATCGAACATAAGGGCACTGCCCTCATCACCGGCGCATCCTCGGGCATCGGCGCGGTCTATGCCGATCGGCTGGCCAAGCGCGGCTACGACCTGATCCTGGTCGCGCGCAATCAGGCGCGTCTGCAGGCGCTGGCCGCGCGGCTCGAAAGCGAGACCGGCCGCTCGGTCCGGACCCTGGCAGCCGATCTCAACGATAAGGCGGACCTGGCCCGGGTCGAAGCGGTGCTGAAGTCCGATGCGAGCATCTCGCTCCTGGTCAACAATGCCGGCGTCGGCGCCACGGCGCCGCTGCTCGCCTCCGATATCGACAAGATGGACGAGATGATCGCGCTCAATGTCGGCGCCCTGACCCGGTTGACCTATGCGGCGGCACCCGGCTTCGTCGCCCGCGGCGCCGGCACCTTCATCAACATCGCCTCGATCGTCGCCATCTCGCCGGAGACGCTCAATGGCGTCTATGGCGGCAGCAAGGCCTATGTGCTGGCGTTCAGCCAGTCGCTGCAGCATGAGCTGGCCGGCAAGGGCGTGCGTGTCCAGGCGGTGCTGCCGGGGGCGACCGCGACCGAGTTCTGGGACATCGCCGGTCTGCCCGTCAACAACCTGCCGGAAGCCTGGGTCATGACGGCCGAGAACATGGTCGACGCGGCGCTGGCCGGTCTCGACCTGGGCGAAATCGTCACCATTCCGGCACTGCCGGAACAGGCCGAGTGGGACGCCTTCGAGACGGCACGCCGCGCCATGTCCGGCCGCCTGTCGAACGCCACCCCGGCCGCGCGCTACAACGTCGGTTAGAGAATAAACTCTCCGTTATGGCCGGGCTTGACCCGGCCATCCACACCGTCGCGCTATTTGATTCCGATGCCGCAATGGGCGCCAAGCGGGAGCGCGTGGATGGCCGGGTCAAGCCCGGCCATGAGGTTTGAGGGAGGATTTGCGCCGCCCCTTGAACTGCCGGGCGCTCTGGCTGATGGTCATGGCCATGAACAGTGTTCCCTCCACCGCCCGGCCCTTCACCGCGGCGGGATTTCGCCGCGGCTTCATCGCGGCCTTGCCCTTCATCATCAGCAACGGGATCGCAGGGGCCGTGATGGGGGTAGCCTATCGCGGGCTGGGCCTGGGGTTCGGGGCCTCGGTGCTGTTCAGCACGGTGGTCTATTCCGCAACGGCCCAGGCGGTGACCCTGGGGCTCTGGGCACTGCCGCCGCCGGTCGCGGCGATGATGCTGGCCTGCGCCGCGACCAACGCGCGCTATCTGGTGATGAGCGCGCATCTGCGCCAACTGTTTCCCGACATGCCGCGCCGGCTGATGCTGCCGATCCTGCTGATCCTGGGCGATGCCTCCTGGCTGATGACCGTGGCCGAGGCCGAGAAGGGGCGGCGCGATGCCGGCTATCTCCTGGGCTCGAGCGTGCCGATGGCGATCGGCTGGATCGGCGGGACCGCGCTCGGCTATGCCACGCCGCTGACGCCGCATGGGCCCGTCGCCATCGCCGCCGCGTTCCTGCCGCTCGCCTTCATCGCCTCGTTGTTGCCGACCCAGTGGCGGGGTCTCCGCAGCCTGTTGCCCTGGACCATCGCGGCGATCGTCGGCGTGGCCGTGGCCGGCACGCTCGGCCAAAGCTGGGCGATGCTGATCGGCGGCGGCGTCGGCACGCTGGCGAGCGCATTGCGGGGCGACGATGTCTGACTGGCCCGTCTACGCCGCCATCCTCGCGGTCGGCATCGCCGCCTATGCCATGCGGGCCGGCGGCTTTCTGGCGATCGGTGCCATGCCCCAGACCGGGCTGGTACCCCGCCTGCTGCGTCTGGCGCCCGGCAATCTGTTCGTGGCCTTCGCCGCCGCCGGCATTCTGGAGGGCGGCTGGCCCAGCCTGATCGGCTGTGCCGGTGCCGTCGCGGCCATGGCCGCGACCAAAAAGGAATGGGCGGCCTTGGCCGCCGGCTTCGCCGGGGCCGCGATCGCCGCCAGCCTGCTTTAGCTCTCCGGTGCGGTCGGCAGCGTCTGCAGGATGACGCCGTACCAGCCGAGGCCGCGATAGGTCTCGTAGCCCGGCGTCAGCGCGAACCCGACCATGGTGCCGTTCTTGTCGATATAGTGACCATCCGCGGCGCCCCGCGCGATGGCGAGCGGGATCTGCTCGGTCAGCACGCCCTTGCCGTCCGACGCGGCCAGCACCCGGTGGCGCGCATCGACCAGCAGGCAGCGGGTGCGCGACCGCTCCTCGTCGCTCAGCCGTCCGCCGGTGACGACGCCGCTCGCCTGGGGTTGCCAATCGAAGAAGATGCCGAGCGCGCCCAGCGCCTGGCCGTTCGACTGGCCGCCGGTTCGGACTGCGGTGGCGTAGGTCGCGACGTGGGCGCCCTCGATCGCGGGGGCAGCCTCGATATCGATGGCGGCGTAAGCGTCGCCCGTCCGGGTGTCCATCGCCGCGCGGAACCAGGGAGCGTGCGAGACATCGGAGCCGACGACGCCCGGATAGCGGTCGGGTCGGCCATTGGCGATCACACGGCCCTGGGCGTCGGCGATCCACAGATCGAGATAGACGGTATAGCTTTTCAGGATCACGCCCAACCGCCGCGCGGCATGGCCGGCGCTGGTGGGACCGGGCGTCTCCAGCGCATCGACGACGGCCGCATCGGTCGCCCACCAGCGCACGTCGCACGAGCGCTCGTAGAGATTCCGGTCGATGATCTCGATCATGTTGAAGGCCTGATCGACCAGACGCTGGCCGCGCACCTGTTCGGCCATCGCGCGCCCCAGATCGGTCAGTTCGGTGATCGAGCCGGCCAGTTCCGACGACAGCGCACCGGCGATCTCCATGATCCGCTCCGACACGGCCTTGACCTCGTTCGCAACGACGGAAAAGCCTCTGCCGGCCTCGCCCGCCCGTGCCGCTTCGATCAGTGCATTCAGTGCCAGGATCTTGGTTTCGCTGGTGATGCCGTTAATTTGGGCAATCTTCTGACTGGCGATCGCCCCGATGCGCTGGGACAGCAAGACGATCCGTTCCGGTTCCGCAATCATTGCTCGTGCTACTCCGCTGCTGGCGGAAGCATAGCAAGATCAGGGCCAGCCGGACGCTCCGGCCCTCGATGGGATCGAAAGCCCGGGCCATTGTTCCGGCTGAACCGCCAAAGCGATGCCGATGCATCTTCAGGATCGAAGCCCCTAGAGGCCGCTCCGCCGCGAGGCGAACGGTACCATGCGCGCGGTATGCTCGTCCCATAGCGCCGCCCGCCATGCCTTCCACCCGTGCCAGGGCTTCATGACATGGGCGGTCTGGAGAACCGGCGTCGCCCGGTGACAGGCTTCGAGCCGGTAGTTGGGGATGCGCGGATTGAGATGATGCACGTGGTGGAAGCCGATATTGCCGGTGAGCCATTGGAACAGCCGCGGCAGCTCGAGATAGGAGCTGCCTTCGAGCGATGCGGAGACGGGATGCCAGGCCGGTTGCCGCGCCCAGAGCGCGTCCTCGAACCGATGTTGGACCGAGAAGAGCCAGACGCCGGCGATGGCCGTGATGACGATGATCGGTCCCTGGACCAGGAGGACCGCGCGGAAACCGAAGCTGAAGCCCAATCCCAGCAGCAGCGCCAGCAGCGCCAGGTTGGTCAGGTGGACCGCCCACCGCTCCCGGCGCCAAGCGCGCGGCGTATCGAAGGGCAGGCGATAGAGCAGCAGAAAGATCAGCGGCGGCAGCACGACCCAGGAGACGACGGGGTGCTGCAGCAGCTGGTAGAGCCAGCGCCGGGTTCCCGATAGCCGCTGATATTCCGCCACCGTCAGGCAGCCGGAATAGATGTCGGAGCCCGAGTGCCGGCGATCGAGATTGTTCCAGTGGCTGTGATGGCCGGCATGCTGGCGCCGCCACATCAGATAGGGCGTCAGCGTGATTAGGCTGCAGAGCGCCCCCACCGCATGGTTCGCCCAGCGCGAACGGAAGAACGAGCCGTGGCCGCAGTCATGCTGAATGATGAAGATGCGGACGGCGAAGCCCGCCGCCGCGACCGCGAGCGCCAGCGTCAGCGGCAGGGAGATCGGGAGCGTCCGATACATCAGTGCGCAGAGTGCCAGGAAGGGCAGGAACGAGTTGGCCAATTGCCAGAGGCTGCGCCGCAGCACGGTGTCCTGATAGGCCCGCGTACCGCGACGAAGCGCGTCGCGATCGTCGTCGGGATGTTCGCTCGAACTCATCGTCCGCCCCTGGTTCCGCATGGTCGTTGCCGGCTGGGGCGGGATCGCCCGCCCCCGACCGACAACCTTAAGGATAGATCGGCGGGTGCTGCGGAGGGCAGGTTCGGAAACTACTCAAGGAACGGACGCCGGCCGCGGCCGCATTGCCGACCTGGGAAATCGCCGAACCAGTGTTGCTTCCGACGTCTTCCAAACTTTGGTTTAGTTCGATGAAACGAAGGACTGACGCGAGTTTACCTATGTTGAATAGGGCGGTTTCAGGTCTGGCGCTAGCATTGGCATCAACAAAAACATTCTAAAGTTGTCGACTCCCAATACCGCTACCCAGAACACGGGCCACAGTACGTTTTCCCGAAGAAGGAGGTACAGTATGGAGATCGCATCGATCGTTTCATTCGATCCTGATTACGCGCACGCACATCCGCCCTTCGCCAAATCTTCTCTCGCGACCGATATCTCGTCGACTGTGACAAGGGAACTCCTGCGGCGGCTGCCCGTGCCGGATTATCAGGGCGCGAGCGTTTCGGCCTGCCATCACCGAATCTGGACCCGTGCCGCCGGGCTCGATCTGGAGATCCGCTCGAACCGGGCAATCGAGGCCGAGATCCGGACCGAGTTTCCCATGATCCTGTTTACCGTGGAGGCCGTCGGCGGCGAGATTTCGGTTGCGCCGAAACACACGCGGGGCGCCTCGCGACCGTTCGGTCCGCTGACCGTCCTTCAGGCCGGTACTGCCGTCTCGGTCCGAGGCAAGGCCAAGCGGTTCCGTCAATTTTTGCTTCAATTCGACGGCGCGACGCTCTCGGCCCAGGATGATGCCCTCGATCTGGCCGTCGCCTTCCAGCCTCGCTTCATGTTTTCCGATGCCGGCCTGTCCCGGCTGTGCCTGCTGCTGGCCGACGAATGCCACAACCCCCACCCCATGGGCCGGCTCTACAGCGATTCCCTGACCCTCTCCCTGTTGCTCACCTTGTCCCGGGCGAGATCGAGCGCGGCAAAATCATCCGGCGGGCTGGCGCCCTGGCAGATGCGCCGGCTCGATGATTATGCCGATGCGAATCTGGCGGAGGACATCTCGCTCGATAGCCTCGCCCGGATGGTCGGCATTTCTCGTTCGCATTTCGGCCGGGCCTTCAAACAGACGAAAGGGCAATGTCCCTTCGAGTGGCTGCGCGCGAAGCGGGTCGAGCGGGCGAAGGAGTTGTTGCTCGAGGGCGTCCTGCCCGTCGCCGAGGTGGCGATCGCGACCGGCTTTGCGGATCAGTCGCATCTGACGCGAGCATTCTGTCGCCTTGTCGGCGAGCCGCCCGCCTCGTGGCGGCGGGCCAGATGGGACGGGCTCGTCCCGGACGATGACGGCGACAGCGGGCGAAGAATGGCCTGTTAGGATCGATACCGTCCGGTCACGAGGCGCAACGCGGGATGGCGGGCAGGCTGAACTGAAATGTCGCCCCATGCCCGGCGTTGCCGGAAGCCCAAAGTCGGCCCCCCTCATGGGCTTCGATGATCGATCGGCAGATCGACAGGCCCATGCCCATGCCGTTCGGCTTGGTCGTGAAGAAGGCGTCAAACATCCGGCTGGCCTTGTCCTGCTCGATGCCGACGCCGGAATCCTGGACCGAGATGAGCACTTGGCCGGGTTCGACCTCGCGAGACCGAACCACCAGATCGCGGGGCCGGTCGTTGACGGCATCCATGGCCTGAACGCCGTTGATGACGAAATTGATGATGACCTGCTGCAACAAGACGCCATCGCCCCGAACCGCCGGCAAGCCGGCCTCCAAGTCGGTGTGCAGGGCCACCTGGTGTACCGCCAGTTCGCGTTGCACGAGGGAAACGCTTTCGCGGATCAGTTCATTCAGATCCAACGTCGAGGTTTGGGTACCGGTCTTCTTGGTGAGGCCGCGGATGCGGTGAACGATCTCGCTCGCCCGCTTGCCTTCGCTGATCATGCGCGTGATGGCGTCGCGCACCTCGCCCAATTGCGGGGGGCTCTGATTGAGGAACCGCAGGCTTGCATCGCCATTCGTCACGATCGCGGCGAGGGGCTGGTTCACCTCATGCGCGATCGATGCCGTCAATTGCCCCAGCGTCGTTACGCGCGTCACATAGGCGAGTTCCGCTTGGGTCTGATGGAGATGATCCTGCGCCCGTTTGGCGGCGCTGATGTCCATGACCGCCCCCACGAAATTCCGGTCTTCCGGCGAGTCGCCCACGACACGGGCAACGGTGCGCAAGTGTTTCACCGCTCCGTCGGGCATCAATAGCCGGTGTTCGTAATCGAATTCGCCGCCCTCGGCCGCGGCGCGCTTCAGCACGCCCTTGACAAGGGCCGCATCCGCCGGGTGCACGCGCCGATAAATCGCTTCGATCGACGGTTCGATCGTCAACTCATAGCCGAAGATCCTGAAGCTTTCTTCCGACCAGACAAGTTCGCCGGTACCGGCGTTCCAGCCGAAGCTGCCTGTGGAACTCAATTTCTGCGCTTCGGCCAAATAGGTTGCCTGGCTTTTCTTCAACGCCTCTTCGGTGCGCTTGCGCTCGGTGATGTCGTTGTTGGTCTCGAGCGTTCCGGCTGGTCGGTCATTCCCGTCACGCTGCAATGCCCAGCGGCTTGAGACGAAGATGCGCGTCCCGTCTCTTTTGGTATGGACGAGCTCGCCCTCCCAGCGCCCGGTCCGGTGCAGTTCCCGCGTGATCTCGGCGAGCGGGATCGGGAATTCCGTCTTCAGCAGCGTATGGATCCTCTGTCCCACAGCTTCCGCGCTGGTCCACCCGTAAAGCTCCAGCGCGCCGCGATTCCAGTAGGTGATCACGCCGTCGACGTCCCGGACGAGCACCGTATCATGGGTGAGATCCAGCAGGCGGGCCTGCTCCCGATAGGCGCCCGCCAACGCCCGCGTCCGCCTTACCAGCGCGGTGACGACGAAGGCGGTAATGATAAAGCCGACGAGGGTCAAAACGTCTTCGGTATAGGCCACCTGAAACGTGAAACGGGGTTCGACGAAGACATAGTCGAGGCAAGCCAGCGCGATGAGGGAGAAGATCGCGGACGAAACGAAGCTGTCGAACAGGGACAGCAGCACGATGACGATCAGGTACCCGAAGGCGGCGGTATTGGAAACAAGGCCGGCCAGGAAGCACAACCAGGTGGCGATGGCCAACGACACGAAGCCGACCAGCCACAGCGCGAGCAAAGATCGGGCCCGGCCGCGAAATGGGTTTGTCACGCGAGACGGCAATGTGTCGAGATGCTGACCGTAGCCTGTCATTGTCTCCTCGGTCTCGCCGACCAAATCGCGAGGCTTCCGGGTCGGAAATAACAAGCGCGAGCGTAATATGAAGGCAAATGACTGTCTACTCGCCGGAGCCTATTCTTGGTCGGGCGAAGCGACGGCGTCTGCAGCATTGCCATCGACATGCGAGCTGCTTCCTTGCTGCCTTCCGCATCGGATGAGGTCTGGCGCGGACAATCGCATCCGATCCGCGACGGGAACGGACTTATGATACGCTTTCCGGCGGGAGGGAGAGCGGGATGTTGGAATGGGTTAGGCACGCGCAGGCGCAATTCCGGTTTCGCCGGCGGACCGTAAGAGCGGGCACGGTAGATTGATGGCCGCTCGGACCGATCCCGGAGCGGCGGCGAGCCGGCCGCTGGTGCTGGTCGTCGACGACGATCCGTCGTTGGGATTGGCGCTGTCGGCCCTGCTGAGATCGGTCGGCCTGGATTCGGCTGTGTTCAATTCGACGTCCGCGCTGCTTGAGCGCGAGCCGCCGGATGTGGAGAGCTGCCTCATTCTGGATGTTCGTCTGCCCGGTGTCAGCGGGCTGGATTTCCACGATCAGCTCGCGACGCTCTATCGCGAAATCCCGGTCATCTTCGTGACCGGCTACGGCGATATCCCGATGTCGGTACGGGCGATGAAGGCCGGTGCCGTCGACTTCCTGGCCAAGCCGTTTCGGGATCAGGACATGCTTGACGCCGTCACGGCCGCACTCGCCCGCGATCGCGCACGGAGAAGATCCCTGGCGGAAACCGCCATTCTGCATGCCAACTTCAGATCCATGACCGCCCGCGAACGCGAGATCATGCTGCATGTCACCTCCGGGCTCATGAACAAGCAGATCGCGGCCGAGATCGGCTTGAGCGAGATTACCGTCAAGATCCATCGCGGGAACGTCATGAAAAAGATGAAAGCCCGCTCGCTGGCAGATCTCGTTCGAATGGCGGAAGCGTTGACGGCGCACCCGTTCAAAGAGACTTCCTAAACTTCTGTATAATTGCTGTCAGGCCCGTGTGTGAGCAAAACTCGCATAAGGCGTGCACCCAGCCATGGTTGTTTGCCGAGGATACTGAGGTGTAGTTCGTTGCCTAAGACCGCCATTGTGTCAGTCGTTGATGACGACGAATCCGTGCGAATTTCGCTGGCCGCGCTGGTGCGGTCGCTTGGTCATATCGCTCACGGCTTCGCCTCTGCCGAGGCTTTCCTTGCCTCGGGCAAGGCGGAGCAGACCGATTGTCTGATTACCGATGTTCAAATGCCGGGGATGAGCGGGCTTGATCTGCAGCACCAGATCATCGGTCGGGGCGGCAACGTTCCGATGATCTTCATCACGGCATTTCCGGATGATCGCCTGAGAGATCACGTGCTGGCGGCCGGGGCGCTCGGCCTGCTCGCGAAACCATATGATGGCGATATCCTCGTGAGCCTGATCGACACGGCCCTGTCGTCGAGGCCGTAGCGCTCGCTCGAAACGACGACGGCCCGGCGGGTTTCCCAGCCGGGCCGTTTCGTTGGGCTAGTCTAGCCTCGCGAACGAGTTAGCGCGGCGACAACACCATGGTCATCTGCCGGCCTTCCATGCGCGGGAACTGTTCGACCTTGGCGATCTCGTCCAGGTCGTCGCGCACGCGCATCAGCACGCCCATGCCGATGTCCTGATGGGCGAGTTCTCGGCCGCGGAAGCGCATGGTGACCTTCACCTTGTCCCCTTCCTCGACGAACTTGACCATGGAGCGCATCTTGACGTCGTAGTCATGATCATCGATGCCGGGGCGGAGCTTGATCTCCTTGACCTCGATGACCTTCTGCTTTTTCTTGGCCTCGTTCTTCTTCTTCTGTTCCTCGTACTTGAACTTGCCATAGTCGAGGATTTTGCAAACCGGTGGGTCCGCCGCCGCGGCGACTTCGACCAGGTCGAGGCCTGCAGTGGCGGCCATCGCCATGGCCTCACTCTTCGACACGACCCCGACCATCTCGCCATTCTCATCGACCAGGCGGACTTTGGGGACGTTGATCTCCTCATTAATGCGCGGACCCTCGCGGGACGGCGTGAGGTTGAGGGGTGGTCTGGCTATGTACGGCCTCCTAATTGTGCAATGGACATGGATGCCAGGCGTGATGGCATCACGCGGGCACCGGTCCGGTCATTTCGGTTAAGTCTGCAATCCCGTCCGATCACGAGTGAGCGGACGGAACGGCGGCTTCTTCAGACAATCTAGTGATGGCGTCGCCAAGTGCAATCACTTCTTGATCTTTGCCGCCCAGACGGCGGATCGCGACGGTCTTTTCGTCGGCCTCGCGGCGGCCGACGACGAACATCACCGGGATCTTCGCGAGCGAATGCTCGCGGACCTTGTAATTGATCTTATCGTTGGCGAGATCGACCTCGGCGCGGATGCCGGCCTTGGCGAGCGCCGCCTTGACCTCCAGCGCGTAATCGTCGGCATCCGACGTGATGGTCGCGACCATCACCTGCACCGGCGCCAGCCACAGCGGCAGCTTGCCGGCATGCTGTTCGATCAGGATGCCGATGAAGCGCTCGAGCGAACCCAGGATCGCCCGGTGCAGCATGACCGGCCGATGCTTCTGGCCGTCCTCGCCGATGTAGGAGGCATCGAGGCGCTCCGGCAGCACGAAATCGACCTGCAGCGTGCCGCATTGCCAATCGCGGCCGATCGCGTCGCGCAGCACGAATTCCAGCTTCGGGCCGTAGAAGGCGCCTTCGCCCGGGTTCATCGTATAGGGCAATCCCGCGGCCTCGATCGCGGTCTTGAGCGCGCCCTCGGCCTTGTCCCAAGTCGCGTCGGTGCCGGCACGCACGTCCGGGCGGTCCGAGAATTTGACCGAGACCTCGGTGAAGCCGAAGTCCTTGTAGATGCTCTGCAGCAGATCGCAGAACGCGACCGACTCGGCCGTGATCTGGTCTTCGGTACAGAAGATATGCGCGTCGTCTTGGGTGAAGGCGCGCACGCGCATGATGCCATGCAGCGCGCCCGACGCCTCGTTGCGGTGGCAGGCGCCGAATTCGGCCATGCGCAGCGGCAGGTCGCGGTAGCTCTTCAGCCCCTGGCGGAAGATCTGGACATGGCACGGGCAATTCATCGGCTTCACGCCGAAATGGCGGCCGGGCTTGCCGTCCTCACCATGCTCGGCCTCGACCTTGAACATGTTGTCGCCATACATGTCCCAATGGCCGGACGCCACGAACAGCGACTTGTCGACCAGTTGCGGCGTGCGGACTTCCTGATAGCCGGTGCGGTCGAGCCGCATGCGCACGTAGTTTTCGATCGTGCGATACAGCGTCCAGCCCTTGGCGTGCCAGAACACCTGGCCGGCGGCCTCTTCCTGCTGATGGAACAGGTCGAGCTCGCGGCCCAGCTTGCGATGGTCGCGCTTCTCGGCTTCCTCGATCTGGAACAGGTATAGGGCCAGATCCTTGTCGCTGGCCCAGGCCGTACCGTAGATCCGCTGCAGCATCGGGTTGCGATGATCGCCGCGCCAATAGGCGCCGGCCAGCTTCATCAGTTTGAAGGCGGTACCGATCTTGCCGGTCGAGGGCGCGTGGGGCCCGCGGCACAGGTCGAGGAACTCGCCCTGGCGATAGATCGAAATGGGCTCGCTCACCGGCAGATCACGGATCAGCTCGGCCTTGTACTTCTCGCCGATCTTTTCGAAATAGGCGATCGCCTCGTCGCGCGGCCAGACCTCGCGGACGAACTTCTCGTCCTTGGCGACGATCTCGCGCATTTTGGTTTCGATCGCGATCAGATCGTCCGGCGTGAACGGCTTGTCGCGCGCGAAATCGTAATAGAAGCCATTTTCGATCGACGGGCCGATCGTGACCTGGGCGTCTGGATAGAGCGCCTGAACCGCCTCGGCCATGATATGGGCCGTGTCGTGGCGGATCAGCTCGAGCCCTTCCGGCTGCTTGGCCGTGATGATCGCGATCTTCGCGTCGCGGTCGATGACGTGGGAGAGGTCCATCAGCTTGCCATCGATCTTGATGGCGAGCGCCGCCTTGGCAAGACCGGCCCCGATCGACGCCGCGATCTCGGCACCAGTCACAGGAGTCTCGAACGCGCGGGTGGCGCCATCGGGAAGCGTGACGGTGATCGGATGCAAAGCGGCTGATTCGGGAGCCAAGGCGTGGGTTTCCTGGACGGGTCTCGGGACTGATGGGTTTTATAGCAGCTTGAGGTCCTGCCGCAACCGTGCGGCGGGGCAGATCAGCCCAGCGCGCCTTCGAGCGCCGGCGCCGTCACGGACTCCGGCTGATGGTCGGGGAACAGGATCTCGGTATAGACCGCGAGCGTGGCCGCGCACATCAGCCTGGTATCGAAATTATGGATCATCAGCGCGCGCGCCTTCGCCGCCATCTGGGCGCGCGCCTCGGGGGTCAGCGCCAGCGCCTCGCCGATCGCCTTCGACAGCGCGCCGCGGTCGCCCGGCGGGACGAGCCAGCCGGTGACGCCCGGCAGCACGGTCTCGCGGGAACCGCCATGGTCCGTCGCGACCACCGGCCGGCCCATCGCCTGGGCCTCGACCGCGATCCGGCCGAAGCCCTCGGGCTCGCTGGACGCGGAGACGACGACGTCGGCCAGCATGAAGGCGGCGGCCATGTCGCGGCAGTCGCCGACCAGCTGGACATGACCCTGCAGGCCCAGGCTCTTGACCAGCTTGATCAATTCGTCGCGGAACGCCGGCTTCTGCTCATGATCGCCGACGAACACGACCTGGAAATCGCGGTGGGGCAGGCGCTGGGCGGCATGCAGCAGATCGACATGGCCCTTCCAACGGGTGACTCGGCCCGGCAGCATGACGACCGGCAGGCCGTCCTTCAACTGCCATTCCCTGGCCAACTGGACCAGGCGCGACGGATGCACCATCTCCGGATCGAACCGGCTGAGGTCGACGCCGCGCGGAATGACGCGCAGCCGGTCCTGCTCGACGCCATAGGTCTTGGTCGCGGCACGGCCGACGAAGTCGGAAATGGCGATGACGCGCAAACCCCGCGCCATGATCGAATTGTACCAGCGCTTCAGGCGGCCCCGGCCGCCATAGACGTTGTGGAACGTGGTCATGAACGGCCGGCCGGTGCGTTTGGCGGCGAAGTAGGCGCTCCAGGCCGGCGCCCGGCTGCGGGCATGGACCAGATCGATATTCTCGCGCTCGATCAAAGCGGCCAGGTGCCGGATGTTGCGGCGGATGCCGAACGGACTCTTGGTCTTGAGCGGCAGGGTGACGTGCGTGCCGCCCGCGCGCTCGATCTCGCGCACCATGGCGCCGCCGGACGAGGTGACGACCGCGCGCCACCCGGCCTTGACCAGCGCCTGGGCGATCTCGACGGTGCCGCGCTCGACGCCGCCGGTGACGAGCGCCGGCAGGACTTGCAGCACGGCCGGCGGCCGGCCGGCTGGCGCCTCGGGCGGGATGCCTGGGACGTCGGGGGAGGGGGTGCTAGGATCGGCGCTCACGGGTAAGCCTGATGGAACGAGGGAAATGCAACACGAACCGATGCCGGAATGCGCCGAGGAAGCCGGCATCCTAGCACGCGAGGGCATGGCATCAATCGCCTACGTCAGACAATCGGGCAAAGGTGATGTCGCCTTGCCGGGCATTGTCTTTCTGGGCGGCTTCCGCTCCGAGATGACCGGGATCAAGGCGACGCATCTGGCGGCCGTCGCCCGTGCCCGCGGCCAAGCCTTCGTCCGCTTCGATTATCGCGGTCATGGCGCCGATGCCGCGGCTTTCCCCGACTGCGTCGTGGGTGACTGGATCCGGGACGCGATCCAGGTGCTCGACCGCCTGACCGAGGGGCCGCAGATCCTGGTCGGCTCGTCCATGGGCGGCTGGATCATGCAGCATGTGGCGCTGGCCCGGCCCGACCGGATCGCCGGCCTGGTCGGCATCGCCAGCGCCAGCGATTTTACCGAGCGGCTGATGTGGCCGCAGATCCCCGCGGCGTTTCGCGCCCGCCTCGCCGCCGACGGGCGCATCACTGTGCCGTCGCTCTACGATCCCGCCGGCTATGTCATCACGGCCGGGCTGATCGACGAGGGCCGCCGCCATCTGCTGCTGCCCGGCCCGATCCCGGTCCGCTGCCCGGTCCGCCTGCTGCATGGCACCAGGGATCCGGACGTGCCATGGCAGCTCTCGGTCGAACTGGCGGAAGCGCTGGAATCGTCCGACGTCGTCGTTACGCTGATCAAGGACGGCGACCATCGCCTGTCCGAGCCGGACCAATTGGTCCGGATCGCGGCGGCGGTGGCGGAACTCAGTCGCTCGGATCGCTAGACCGGTCGTACGACTGCGACAAATCGGCGGCTTCAACGGGAATTAATGTTCGCGCAAGGTTCCTTTCATCTTCGCCCTCCACGTCGGAGACGGCGCCCGGCACATCCCGGGCGCCGAGATCGGATGACAGGAGATCGCGATGCAACGAACTCTCATAGCGGCCGCTGGGGCGCCGGCTTTCGCCATGCCCGTCGGCAAGATAGAGCCGGCGTCGAACCCTGCGACCTGAGGCAAGCATTTCAATCGCGCGGGCGGTGACGTGGTTCCCGCCATGATCGTCGTCCGCGCGTGAGTTCCGCCGGCGGGGTTCGACACCCCTGCCCACAGTCCGCTCATTCCCCGCCGGAGGGTCACCACCCATGTTCGTCGCCTTTTTCCCGCGCCCGAAGCTGTTCGGGGCGTCCGCCGTCGTCTGGATCCTGCTGGCGATAGGGCTTTGGTATCTCGGTGCCGACCGCTGGGGCGGCATCGTCGGCTTGCCGCCGGCGGCGCCGAACCGGCTGCCGGTCATCGGCATCCAGGTGTTCTGGTCGGCGCCGTTCCTGTGGTTCGATCTCTACTTCTGGGCCATGGTCGGCGCCTTCGCGCTGTTCTGGCGGCTCTACGCGCCGCATCCCTGGACCCGCTGGTCGATCTGGGGCAGCGCGCTCATCCTGTTCGTCACCTATCTGCAGGTCCAGGTCAGCGTCGCGATCAATGCGTGGTACGGCCCGTTCTACGACTTGATCCAGGCGGCGCTCGGGCATAGCGGCCACGTGACGACGGGCCAATTCTATCGGCAGCTCCTGACCTTTTCCGACATCGCCGTGGCGGCCGTCCTGGTCGGCGTGCTGACCCATTTCTTCGTCAGCCATTATGTCTTCCGCTGGCGGACGGCGATGAACGACTATTTCATGGCGCATTGGCCGGCGCTGCGACCGATTGAGGGCGCATCCCAGCGCATTCAGGAAGACACCATGCGCTTCGCCAGCACCGTCGAGCTGCTGGGCGTCAGCCTGATCAACTCGGTCATGACGTTGATCGCCTTCCTGCCGGTGCTGATGCGGCTTTCGGGCGACGTGACCGATCTGCCGCTGGTCGGGCCGGTGCCCTATGCGCTCGTCGGGGTGGCGATCGTCTGGTCGCTGTTCGGTACGAGCTTCCTGGCACTCGTCGGCATCCGGCTGCCGGGGTTGGAGTTCCGCAACCAGTTGGTCGAAGCGGCCTACCGCAAGGAACTGGTTTATGGCGAGGATGATGCCGCCCGGGCCCAGCCGCCGACGGTGGCCGAGCTGTTCGGCCATATCCGCCACAATTACTTCCGGCTCTATCTCCACTTCATGTATTTCAACATGGGCCGGATCTTCTATCTGCAGCTCGATAACATCTTTCCCTATGTCGTGCTGGCGCCGACCATCGTCGCCGGCAAGATCACGCTCGGCGTCCTGAACCAGATCCTCGCCGCGTTCGGGCAGGTCCGGTCGTCGTTCCAATATCTGGTCAACGCCTGGTCGACGATTGTCGAGCTGCTGTCGATCTATCAGCGCCTGCGCCGGTTCGAGGCGGCGATCGGCGATGATGCCGCACCGGCCCTGCGCGAGGCCGCGTGAGCCCCGCCGGTCAGCCGAGGAGCGCCCGGAGCCCGATCCGATAATCCGGATAGGCGAGATCCACGCCCAGTTCCGCCTTGATCAGCCGGTTCGACACCCGCTTGTTGTCGGCGTAGAAGCTGCGCGCCATGTCGCTCAGATCGGCCTGGCCGAACGGCACCTCCGGGGGAGGAGCGACGCCCAACAATTCGCAGGCATAGGCGATGACCTCGTCCGGCGGGGCCGGATTATCGTCGCAGACATTGTAGACGGCGCCGGGCCGCGGGCGCGCGATCGAGGCGGCCAGCACCTGGGCGATGTCGTCGACATGGACGCGGCTGAAGACCTGGGACCGCTTGACCACGCGCTGGGCACGGCCGGCGCGCACCGTGTCGAGCGCGCTGCGGCCGGGCCCATAGATGCCGGCCAGGCGGAACAGATGGACCGGCACGGCGGGCAGCAGCGCAACCCAGGCGGCCTCGGCCAGGGCGCGGCGTTGGCCGCGCTCGCCGGTCGGCGCCAGTGCCGAGGTCTCGTCGACCCAGCCGCCGTCCCGATCGCCATAGACCCCGGTGGTCGAGAGATAGCCCGCCCAGGCCAAGCCCGGATGCCGGGCGATCGCCGGCCCCCAGAGCGCCAGCGCCGGATCGCCGGTCGCGTCGGGCGGGATTGAGGCCAGCAGGTGCGTGGCCGCCGCGATCGGCCCCTCCGCCTCGGCGGGCGCCACCACGGCATCGATGCCGGCCGCGCGCAGGGCCGCGGCCTTGTCCGCCTCGCGGCAGGTGCCGCCGACCTGCCAGCCCTCGGCCTTGAGCCGGCGGGCGAGCGCTAGGGCGGTATAGCCCAGACCCAGACAGAACAGGCGCGGCACCTGGGATCAGTCCTTCAGCGACAGGAAGCGGCTGGGCGTATCCGCCTCGTTGTTCCGCCAGCCGACCACGCGCGGTTTGACCATGAAATTGTTGGCGGACGAGAACAGCGGGATATAGGGCACATCGTCCATGAACAGCCGCTCGGCTTTCTCCGCCAGGGCGTTCCGCGTCGGCCAGTCCAACGTCACCCGGGCCTGGCGGATCAGGGCGTCATAGGCCGGATTGGCATAGCCGGCCGAATTGAAGTCGCCGGCGTCGGTCGCGTTGATGCGCAGATACTGTACCGGATCGTCGAAATCGATCTGAAAGGCGAGCGCGGCGATCTCGTAGTTCTTCTGATTGAGCGTCGTCAGCAGCACCTGGAATTCCTGATTGTCGAGCGTGGTCTCGACGCCCAGGCTGGATTTCCACATGGCGGCGATTGCCGTCATCATGTTGCGGATTTCGTCGTTGGTCGTATAGGTCAGCGTCACATGCAGCGGATGGTCCGGCCCATAGCCGGCCTCGGCCATCAGCGCCCTGGCGCGCTTGATCCGTTCTTCCGCCGGCCAGTCGGCGAAATCGAATTTCTCAGGGCGATAGCCATGGCTGCCGATGACCTCGGGCGTGAAGCTGTAGGCGGGCTTCTGGCCGCGAACGATGACCTTGGTGACCAGGGTTTCGCGGTCGACCGTCATGGCGAGCGCCCGTCGCAGGCGGACGTCGGTGCCGAGGGGGCCGCGTTTCATGTTGAACGGCATGAAACTGGTCGCCCGCGCGATGCCCGTGTGCAGCTCCCCCGGATAGTCCTTGCGCAGCGCCACCAATTGCCGGGTCGGCGCGCGGGTGACGTCGAGATCGCCCGACAGATAGCGCTTCAGCGCCGTACCATCGTCGTCGGATACGATATGGTCGACCTCGTCCAGCTTGATCGCGGCCTCGTTATAGTAGGCGGGATTCTTGACCAGCACGAGCTGGTCGTGCGGCACCCAGGATTTGAGGGTGAACGCCCCGTTGGTGACGACGATGCCCGGCCGGGTCCAATCCGACGGATGCGCTTCGATCGTCGCCCGATGCACCGGATAGACGAAACGCCCCGTCATCAGTTCCGGCAACGTCAGTTCGGGCGCAACCAGGTGAATGACGAACGTATAGGGATCGGGCGCCTCGACGCCCAGTCGGCTCGTATCCGTGATCTTGCCGGCATTGATCGCCTCGGCATTGACCACGCCGCGGACCGGATCAATATCTCCGGCCGCGGTCTTGGGATCGACCAGGCGACGGAAGCTGTAGAGGAAATCGGCCGAGGTGACGGGATCGCCATTCGACCAGGTCGCGTTCTGGCGCAGATGGAACGTATAGGTCATCCCGTCGGCCGACACCTCCCAGCGTTCGGCGATGCCGGGGGCCGGGTGCTTGTTCACGTCCCAGATGGTCAGGCCTTCATAGAGATCCTGCTCGACCTGGGCGTCCTGGGCGCCGGTCGATTTCTGCGGGTCGAGCGTTTCCGGCTCCGCCTGGTTCCAGCGCCGCAATACATGCGGCTCAGCCGCTCCGGCACCGCCATCGGCCAGCAACGCCAGTGCCAACCCCGCCGCCGCAAAACCCCATCGCCCCAGACTTGCCATCATTCCATGCCCGTTGTTTAACCCGAGGAAGCATCCCTGCCGGCCGGTTGGCCCGGCTCGTCGATCGAAAGTCACCTATGCCACGTCCGCGCCGGTTCCACCATTCACGCTCGCGTATGCAACAGTTTAGGGCCAGGGCCCTGTTGTCGCATGTTTTTCCGGCGGCGGTCGCCTGCCTGGTCTCAGGCGCGGCCTTGGCCGACGCCGATCTCGGCAACGATGCCGCCAGTTACGACCGCTGCATGACGACGGCCCGCAAGGAGCCGGCCGACGGGTTCGAAATGGCCTCGGTCTGGAAAGAGCATGGCGGCGGGCTGCCGGCGGAACATTGCGCGGGGGTGGCGCTGATGGGCCTGAAGCAATTTGCCCTGGCCGGCGATCAGCTTGAGACGCTGGGCAAGGAGATGGTGCGCGAGGCCCCCGGCCTGCGCGCCCAGGTCCTGTCCCAGGCGGGCGAGGCCTGGCTGCAGGCGGGGCAGGTGGAAAAGGCGCGGGCCGATCTCGATGCGGCGATCGGGCTCGATCCCAAGGACCCGTCGCTGCTGGTCGATCGCGCCCGGATCCATGCCGCGGCGAAGGACTACAAGGCCGCCAAGGAGGATCTCAATCGCGCGCTCGCCGGCGGGGCTGCGCGCGGCGAGGTGCTGACCTACCGCGCCGCCGCCAACCGGCTGTCGGGCGATCTGAAGGCGGCGCGCCAGGATGCCGACGATGCGGTGAAGGCAACGCCCAATTCGGCCGACGCCTGGCTGGAGCGGGCCAACATCCGCCGCCTGCAGAAGGACGACAAGGGCGCCCACGCCGATTGGCTGAAGGTGCTGGAACTGGCGCCCGATTCCCCGGCCGGCGACGCCGCGCGCGATAACATCGAGGCGATGGATCTGCATCCGGACGCGGTGGTGAAGCCGTAGCGCCGATCTACGCCGGCCGGCGGCGGCACACGGCCTCGATATTGTTGCCGTCCGCGTTGCCGGCTAGTCCGTAACCGACAGATAGCGGCTTTGCGGATAGACCACGTTCGCGCGCCAGCCGACGACGCGCTTGTGTACCAGCGTGTGCTGCAGCGTGTCGGTCATCGGGATGACCGGCATGTCGGTCATCATCTGCTTTTCCGCCTGCTCGAACAGCCCATTGCGCGTCTCGACATCGGTTGCGACCTTGCCGGCCGCGAATAGCTTGTCATAGGCGACGCTCCTGTAGCCCGGATAATTGTACGAGCTGTTTGCCGAGATGTAATTCTGCAGCCCGTCCTCGGGCTCGTTATAGAGCCCGTATTCGGCCATCGCGCCGATGTCGTAGTCCTTCTGCTGCACCTTGCTCAGGTAGACTTGCCATTCCATGTTCTCGAGCACCGTCTCGACGCCGATCTGCTTCCACATGGCGGCGATGGCGAGCAGCTGGGTGCGGGTCTGGTCGCTGGTCGTATAGATCAGCGTGAGTTTCAGCGGATGGCCGGGTCCATAGCCGGCTTCCTTCATCAATTCCTTCGCCTTGGTCACGCGCTCGGCCTGGCTCAGGCTCTTAAAGAACATCGGCTGCGAGATATAATCGGGAATGACCGGCGGCATGAAGCCATAGGCCGGCAGGCTGCCGCTCTGGATCACCTTCTGAGTGATCGTCTCGCGATCGACCGTCATGTTGAGTGCCTGGCGCAGGCGCAGATCCTGGGCCAGCGGCCCCTTGGTCATGTTGATGGTCAGGAAATTATGCGAGTTGATCGGCGCCTCCAGGAACTCCGTCCCATAGGTGTCCTTCAGCCGCTTCAGTTCCTTGACCGGCGGCCGGTCGAACTCGTCGAGCTCGCCCGCTTCCCAGCGCCGCATGCCGGCTTGCACGTCCTCGGTGTTGAGGTAATCGACCTCGTCGAGCGCGACCGCGGCGGCATCGTGATAGAGCGGGTTCTTGACCAGGGTGATCCGGGACTGCGGCACCCAGTCCTTCAGCACGAAGGCGCCGTTGCCGACGAAATGGCCGGGCTTCGGCCAGTCGTTGCCCCATTTCTCGATGCTGGCGCGATTGAGCGGCATCGCCGAATTGTCGGTCATGCGCAGCGGGAAGATCACGCAGAGCGCCTGCAGCCGGATACGGAGCGTCAGCGGATCGACGGCCTCGACCCCCAATTTCGTCACGTCCTTTTCCGTGCCGTCGATGATCGCCTCGGCATTCAGAATCGGCCGGAGCGCCGCCGGGTCCGACGCGCCGGTCTTGGGATCGACGCCGCGGCGCATGGCATAGACGAAATCGGCCGCCGTCACCGGATCGCCGCTCGACCATTTGCCGTCGGGGCGCAGATGGAAGGTGTAGGTCAGGCTGTCGGCCGACACGTCCCAGCTGAGCGCCGCGCCCGACACCGGCTTCAGGTCCATGTCGAGCGCGGTCAGTCCCTCCAGCAGCTCGTGCTGGATATCGACATCGTAGAGCGCGATGCCCTTTTGCGGATCCAGCGATTCGACCTCGCTGTCGAGGCCGCGCCGCAGCACTTTCGCGGCTTGCGCGTCGGCCGCCTGGAACAGCAGCAACGCCGCGGCGGCCGGGACGAGCGAACGGATCATGGGCATCAGTCCTCGATCGAGAGATAGCGGCTCTGGATATAGGGGTTGGTATTGCGCCACCCGCCGACCTTGGGCGCCACCATCATGTTGATCGCCGCGTCATAGAGCGGGATTTCCGCATAGTCGGCCAGAATGACTTTCTCCGCCTGCTCCAGCAGCGCACGCCGGCTCTTGAGATCGGTCGCGACCGAGGCGGCCGCCATCAGCTTGTCGTAGGCCGGGTTCGAATAGCCGATGGTGTTCTGGTCGGTCGCCAGGCTGGTGTAGGGCTCCAGGAACTGCGCGGCGTCATCGTAGGTCACGATCCCGCCCAAGGGGCCCATGGCGTAGTTCTTCTGGCGCAGCGTCGTCTCGTAGACCTGCCACTCCTGGTTCTGCAGCGTGACTTCGACGCCCAAGGGCTTCCACATGGCGGCGATGGCCAGCACCATGGTCCGGGTCTGGTCATTGGTCGTGTAGGTGATCTCGAATTTGAACGGATGGTCGGGGCCGTAGCCTTCCTCCGCCAGCAGCCGCTTGGCACGCGCCAGCCGCTCGGCCATCGGCAGGGTCTTCCAATCATAGACCGGCGGCGTGTAATCGCTGATCGCGACCGGCACGATGGAATAGCTGCTCTTCTGTCCCTCGGGCACGATCTTGGTCACGATCAGATCGCGATCGACCGCCAGCGACAGCGCCTCGCGCAGCTTCGGATGGCCGACGAACGGCCCGTTCTTCATGTCGAACAGCAGGGCGCTCTGGCCGAACACGTCGCCGGCGTGCAGCGAGGCGCCCAGGTTCTCGCGCGTCCATTTGACCTGCGCGCGCGGCACGCGGGCGACGTCGATCTCGCCGGCGCGGAAGCGCTTGAAGCCGGTATCGAGATTGTCCGACATGACCCAGCGCACGCCGTCGAGCGCCACATGGGCCGCGTCGAAATAGCCGGGGTTCTTCTTCAGCACGATCTCGGAATTGGGCGCCCACTCCGCGAGCGTGAACGGGCCATTGGTGATGATCCGGCCGGGCCGGGTCCATTCGCCGTTGCCATCGATCGCCTTGCGATTGAGCGGCACCATGTTGGTGTCGGTCAGCAGCATCGGCAGCATGACCTGCGGCTGCTTCAGGGTGAGCACGACCGTGTAGGGATCGGGCGTGGCGACGCCGAGCTTGGACGGATCCTTCTCCGTGCCGGCGATGATCTCCTCGGCATTGACCACGTCGCGGATCTGTTCGGTCGAAGATGCCGCGGTCGTGGGATCGACCAGGCGGCGGAAGCTGTAGAGGAAATCGGCCGAGGTCACCGGATCGCCGTTCGACCATTTGGCGTCATGGCGCAGATGGAAGGTCCAGACCTTCTTATCGTCGCTCGCCTCCCAGCGCTCGGCCATGCCGCCGACCGGCTTCATCTCGGGGTCGAGCGTCAGCAAGCCGATGAACAGGTCATGCTCTACGTTGCTCTCGTAGAGCCCGGTCGTCTTCTGCGGGTCGAGCGATTCCGGCTCGGCCTCGTTCGCTCGGCGCAGCACATGGTCGGCCTGGGCGGAGGCGGAGACGAGCAGGCCGGCGGCGAGGGCGGCGAGGACGACGGGCCTATGACGCATGGAGAGCATTTCCCTTTCTTCGTCATTCCCGCGCACGCGGGAATCCAGCGAGAGCCGCGTCTGCGGCGACAAGACTCTTTGTCCACGCTCACGCGCGGAAGTGCTGGATTCCCGCCTGCGCGGGAATGACGGTCTTGGATATTATTCCTTGAACGACAGGTAGCGCGACTGATTATAGACGACCTTGGCGACATAGCCCTG
>JAQGIC010000046.1 GCA_028288725.1 Rhodospirillales bacterium | reverse complement strand
TAGTCAGCGCGTCTCCCGGTAGGCGGCAAGCGCCGCAGGCGTATCCAGATCGATCAGCACGCCGTCGTCCGGCGCTTCGATTTCGGTCAGGAATTCCCCGTAGGTTCCGATCAGATGCTTGGCGCCGGTATCGCCGCTCAAGCTCATCAGCTCATCGAAGAAGCGGCGCGCCCACAGCACCGGATTGCCGCGCCGTCCGCCGCGCGTCGGGGCCAGGATCGCGCGGCCCTCGATCGGGTTGAAGCCGGCGATCAGCCGATCGACCAGCTCGGCCGAGACGCCGGGCATGTCGCCCAGGCAGACGATGGCGCCGTCGGCCGCCTCCGGCACCGATGCCAGACCGGTCTTGAGCGAGCTCGACAGCCCGTCGGCAAAATCCGGATTTTCGACGAAGCCGACGTCGAGCCCGGCGAGCGCGGCCTTGACCGCGTCGGGCTGATGGCCCAGCACGACCGTCACCGGCCGCGCGGCCGACGCCAGCACCCGCTCGGCGACATGGCGGACCATGGGCTTGCCGTCGATCTCCAGCAGCAGCTTGTTCTCCGCCCCCATGCGGCGCGATTGGCCGGCCGCCAGGATCAAGGCCGCGATCCGTGGGCGATGCGGCATGGCTTGGGTGCCGATCTCGGCGCGGGGCAGCGGGCGGCTCGGGATCTCGCTTAACAGGCCGCCCGCGCCCAGCCCGGTGATCTCGGCCCGATCGACCGGCAGGTCGGCCAGCAGCCGCTGCAGCACCCAATCGACGCCGTTCAGCTTGGGCGAGCGGGCGCAGCCGGGCAGGCCCAGGACCGGGACGGCGCCGTGGGCGCCCAGCAGCAGCAGATTGCCGGGATCGACCGGCATGCCGAAATGCTCGATCCGGCCGCCGGCGGCGATCAGGCCGGCGGGGATGACGTCGCGCCGGTCGATGATCGCTGACGCGCCGGCGACGAGGACCAGTTCCGCGCCTTCGGCCAGAACGGCGGCCAGCCCGTCGGCGACGGCCAGGACCGTGTGGGCGACGCGGCGCTCGCGTGCGAGCGGACTGCCGAGTGCCGCAAGCCGTCGCCGGGTCACCTCGACCGTCTTGTCGAGCACGCTCGCCTTCAGGCCGGGCAGCAGGGTCTGGATCAGGGCGACCTGGCGGGGCCGGAACGGCGCCAGGCTCAGCGGCGGCCGTGCGCCCGCGATCGTCTCCCAGGCCGCGACATGGCGCTCGGACGCGGCAAAGGGGATAATCTTGATGGTCGCGACCATCTGGCCCGGGGCGACCGGCGTCAAGGGCGGCAGGGTCGCCACGGTCAACGCCTCGTCGACCCGGTTCAGCCGATCGATCTGGTCGCGGTCCAGGGTCAAAAGCCCATGCGCCTCGGCGAACAGATTGACCCGGCCGGTGAAGGCGGCACCGGCCGACAGGCCGGGCCCGACCAGCAATGCCGCGGCCCGGCGCGCGGCGATATCCTCGGCGACATCGTCCGGCTCCAGCACGGCGACGACGACATGGTCGATCCCGGCCGCTTCGAGCTGGGCCAGATCTTCGGTATCGAGCACCCGGCCTTTCTTCAGGCGGCGCTCGCCGGCGCCGACCGCATGGGCCAGCACGGCGCCCAGCGCCTGGGAGATCGGTAAACGCCCGAAGATCACGCGGCCTTGTCCTCTCTGGCTTTGATCCGGTCGCGCCGCAGGATCGCGGTGATCTCGGCGAGGATCGAGACGGCGATCTCGCCCGGCGTCAGCGCGCCGATGTCGAGCCCGACCGGCCCGTGGATGCGGGCGAAGGTCGCGGCGTCGAACCCGGCGCCGGCCAGGCGCTCGCCGCGCTTGGCATGGGTCCGGCGGGACCCCAGCGCGCCGATATAGAACGCGTCGGATTTGAGCGCCGCCTGCAGGGCCGGATCGTCGATCTTGGGGTCATGGGTCAGCGTCACGATCGCCGTGCGCTTGTCCGGCTTCAGCGCCGGCAGAACCTCGTCGGGCCAGTCGGTCGCGAGCGTCACGCCGGGAAAACGCTCCTCGGAGGCGAAGGCGCTGCGCGGGTCGATGATGGTGACGTCATAGCCGGCGATGACCGCCATCCGGGCGAGCGTCTGGGCGATATGGACCGCACCGACCACGATCAGGCGCAAGGGAGGGCTCCAGACCTCGACGAACAGCGTGCCTTGGGGGCTGTCGATCGTCTGGCTGCGGTCGTCGATTACCGCCCGGTTGATGGCGGCGCGCTCCTCGTTGCCCAGCGTGAGGTCGCCGAGCGCGATGCCCTCGCCCAGCAGCAGCTGGCCGCCGGTCTTGAGGGCGGTCACCAGCACGGTCGTCTGCCCGGCCCGTTGCGCGGCCAGGCGGCGTTCCAAGAGGTCGATCTTCACGACAAGCGCTCGACGAAGATCTGGACCTTGCCGCCGCAGGCGAGGCCGACGTCCCAGGCCTGTTCGTCTGTCACACCGAAATCGAGCAGCTTCGGCGCGCCGGTGCGGATGGTCTCCAGCGCGTTTTCGACCACGGCGCCCTCGACGCAGCCGCCCGAGACCGAGCCGATGAAGCGGCCCTGGTCGTCGACTGCCAGCTTGGAGCCGACCGGGCGGGGCGACGAGCCCCAGGTCAGGACGACGGTGGCCAGCGCCACGCCGCGGCCCGACCGGTGCCAGTCGGCGGCTTCGCTCAGGATTTGATCGGTATCGCTCATGGAAGGGCTCCTTCAGGCAGCGGTGGGACGCCATTCGGCGGCCGCCTCGAGCCGGCGGCCGGCCGGGCGGCTCAGCGCCTCGATCAGGCTCGAAAGGCTCGCCAGATTATGCACCGGCCGGAATTCGTCGACATGGGGCAGGATCGCTTTCATGCCTAACGATTTGGGCTCGAACGCCTCATAGCGCAACAGCGGATTGAGCCAGATCAGCCGGCGACAGGATTTATGCAGCCGCTCCATGACCGGGCCCAGCCCTTCGCCGGCGGCGCGATCCAGCCCATCGGAGATGAACAGCACGACGGCACCCTGGCCCAGCACCCGGCGCGACCAGCGGCGATTGAACTCGGCCAGGCATTCGCCGATGCGCGTGCCGCCCGACCAGTCATCGACGGCACCGGTCACTCGATCGACCGCGACATCGATATCCTTGGCGCGCAGGTACCGGGTGACGTTGGTCAGGCGCGTGCCGAACAGGAAGGTGTGGACCCGGTCGCGGTCGTTCGTGACCGCATGCATGAAATGCAGGAACAGCCGGCTGTAGCGGCTCATGGAGCCGGAGATGTCGCACAGGATGACCAGCGGCGGATGATTGGTCTTGACCCGCCGGCGCTTCAGCGGAATGGCCCCGGCGCCGTTGCGCAAGGCGGCGCGCAGCGTCGCCCGCATGTCGACGCGCGGGCCGGCCGGATCGGGCGTGAAGCGCCGTGTGGCGACGTCCATCAGCGGCAGGCGCATCCGCGCCAGGGCCTGCTTGGCAAGGCTCAGTTCCTCGGTCGACATCTGCTCGAAATCGGCCTTCTGCAGCAGCTCGCGCTCGGAAAAAGTCAGCGCCGCATCGAGTTCGAGCTGCTCCTCCTGCGGCTCTTCGCGCCCTTGGCCGCGATCGCCGTGCAGCGCCTCGGCCAGGCGCTTGATCATCTCGACCTGGGGCTCGCCCGTGTCCATCCGGGTCTGCGGCAGCACCATGGCCAGGGCTTTTTCCAGGATGCGCGGGTTGCGCCAGAAGATGTGGAACGCCTGGTCGAACAATTCCCGCTGGTCGCGCCGGTTCACGAACACGGCGTGCAGCGTCCAATAGAAATCGCGCCGGTCGCCCAGGCCCACCGCGCGCACCGCCTCGACCGCCGCCAGCAGGCGGCCGGGCCCGACCGGCATGCCGGCGGCGCGCAGCGTGCGCGCGAAATACATGAGGTTGGCGAGCAGCCGCCCGCCTTCGACCACGGGAAGGCCTTCCGGGCGCGTCATCGGGCGCTTGCCATCAAACGACGCTCTGGCCGCCCAGTTCGGCCTTGACCTGCTCCAGCAGGCGCTGCGCCTCGCTGCCTTGCAGGCGCTGGATGTCGTCCTGGTATTTCAGGATGACGCCCAGCGTGTCGTTGATCGCTTCCGGCGTCAGGGTCAGCGCATCCAATTGCATCAGGGCTTCGGCCCAATCGATCGTCTCGGCGACCCCCGGCTGCTTGAACAGGTCCATCTTGCGCAGCCCCTGGACGAAGCCCACGACCTCGCGCGACAGCGCCTCGCCGGCGTTCGGAGCCTTGACCGCCAGGATCTCCAGCTCGCGCGCCGCCGTCGGGTAGTCGACCCAATGATAGAAGCAGCGGCGCTTCAACGCGTCATGGATCTCGCGCGTGCGGTTCGAGGTGACGATGACGATCGGCGGCTCGGCCGCCTTGACCGTGCCGATCTCGGGAATGGTGACCTGGAAATCGGACAGCACTTCCAGGAGATAGGCCTCGAACGGCTCGTCGGTCCGGTCGAGCTCGTCGATCAGCAGCACCGGCGCGCCGCCCGCATCGGCTTCGAGCGCCTGCAGCAGCGGCCGCTTGATCAGGAAGCGCGCGTCGAAAATGTCGCGCTGGATCTCTTCCCGGCTGGCCGACCCGGCCTCCGCCAGGCGGATCTCCAGCATCTGGCGCGCGTAGTTCCATTCATAGACCGCCGAGGCGACGTCGAGCCCTTCATAGCATTGCAGGCGAATGAGCCGGCGGCCGAGACCGCTCGCCAGCACCTTGGCGATTTCGGTCTTGCCGACGCCGGCCTCGCCTTCGAGGAACAGGGGACGGCCGAGCTTCAGGGCCAGGAACACCGCGGTCGCGAGGCTGCGGTCGGCGACATAGCGCTGGCCGGCGAGCAATGCTGCGGTCGCGTCGACGGAGACGGGCAGGGGAGATGAGGGCATCAGGGCTGGCTTTTCCGGGAGGGGACAAGGACTGGCATAAGTATGGGCCGGCGGACGCGGAATTTCGAGAGCCCCGGCTCGGAAACAGTTTGAAACCAAATTTCCGGCGCCGGGATATCGGTCCGAAACGCCGCCGCCCTATATTTGTCGCAATGAAGACGGAATTTAGCTTCGTTCCAATCCGTCCTAAGGGGATGGAGCCAAAGCCGGTATCGTAGATTAAGCTGTAGAGATTTTTCGTTGACCCGTGGAGATGTCGCAATGTCTCGCCTATCGGTTTCAGCAGCGCTCCTAGGCTCGCTCGCCTTGGGTGCTTGCGTTGCGTCCCCGCCGACCGGTCCGGCGGTCACGGTCATGCCGGGCGCCGGCAAGACCCTCACCCAGTTCCAGCAGGACGACTATACCTGCCGGAACTATGCCCAACAGTCGATCGGCGGCGGTCAGGCGCAGCAGGCGGCGAACAATGCGGCGGTCAACAGCGCCGTGGTCGGAACCGGCGTCGGCGCCGCGGCCGGCGCGCTGCTGGGTGCCGCGGCCGGCAACCCCGGAATTGGCGCCGCGGCCGGCGCCGGTGCCGGTCTGCTGGTCGGTTCGTCCGCCGGCGCCAACGGCGCCCAGGCGTCCAGCGCCCAGCTGCAGCACCAGTATGACACCGGCTACATGCAGTGCATGGCGGCCAATGGCGAGAACGTGCCGCCGGTCCAGCAGGCCTCGGCCTACCCCGCCTATGCCTACCCGGCCTACGCCTATCCGGCCTATGCCTACCCGTACCCCTATTACGGGCCGGGCTATTACGGTCCGTCGGTCTCGGTGGGCTTCGGCTTCGGCGGCGGTCACTATCGCCACTGGTAGAACCCACCCCGCGCGGGTCTTTGCCCGCGCGGGGTGTTTCTTCAGCTGATCTCGGCGACCGCGCGCTTCGCGAACACCGCGACCAGATGCGCGCGATAATCGGCACTGGCATGGATGTCGGAATTGAGCTCGCCGGCGTCGATGGTCAGCCCGTCCAGGGACGCGGCGGCGAAGCTCCGGTCGAGCGCCGCTTCGAACGCGGGCACGCGGAACACCGACGGACCGGCGCCGGTCACCGCGACCCGGGCGCCGCCGCCCGTCTTAGCGACGAACACGCCGACCACGGCATAGCGCGACGCCGGATTGCGGAACTTCTGATAGGCCGCCTTCTCCGGGATGGGGAAGCTGACCGCCGTCACGATCTCATCGAGTTCCAGTGCCGTCTCGAACATGCCGACGAAGAAGTCGGCGGCCGAAAGCTGCCGCTTGGTCGTGTAGATCGTGGCCCCCAGCGCCAGCAGCGCCGCCGGATAGTCGGCCGCCGGGTCGTTGTTGCTGATCGAGCCGCCCAGCGTGCCGCGATGGCGCACGGCCGGATCGCCGATGTTGCTGGCGAGCCAGGAGAGGCCCGGGATCGCCTGTTGCACCGCCGCCGATGCTCCGACCTCGGCATGGGTCGCCATGGCGCCGATCGTCACGGTGCCGCCATCGACCTTGATGGCCTTCAGCTCGGCGATCCTGCCCAGATCGATCAGATCGGAAGGCCGGGCGAGGCGCTGTTTCAGGGTCGGCACCAGGGTCATGCCGCCGGCCAGCAGCTTGCCGTCCTCGGCAGCCGCAATGGCCTTGGTCGCGTCGGCGAGGCTCGCGGGAGCCTGATAGTTGAATTCATACATGGTCCGTCCTCACTCCGCCGCCTGGGCAGGGATATGGGTTGCGGGATGGGATTGGATGATGTGCCACAGCTTCGCTGCCGTGGCCGGCATGTCGACGCGGATGTCGCCCAAGGGCGACAGCGCGTCGGCAACCGCGTTCATGATCGCCGCCGGCGCCCCGATCGCCCCCGCTTCGCCGCAGCCTTTGACGCCGAGCGGATTGTGGGTGCAGAGCGTGACGTTGGTCGCGACGTCGAACATCGGCAGGTTGGCGGCGCGCGGCATGCAGTAATCCATGAAGGATCCGGTCAGCAACTGGCCGTCCTTGTCATAGATCGCACTTTCGTAGAGCGCCTGGCCGATGCCCTGGGCGAGGCCGCCATGGACCTGGCCCTCGACGATCATCGGATTGATGATCCGGCCGAAATCGTCGGCCGCGGTGAACTTCACGATCTCGACCACGCCGGTTTCCCGGTCGATCTCGATCTCGGCCACATGGGCGCCCGAGGGATAGGTGAAGTTCTTCGGATCGTAGAACGCCGTCTCGTCCAGCCCCGGTTCGACCGTGTCGATCGGGTAATTATGCGGGACATAAGCGGTGAACGCGATCTCGGCGAAGCTCTTCGACCGGTCGGTGCCGCTGACGCGGAACGTGCCATCGGAGAACTCGACGTCGGCCTCGGCCGCTTCCAGCAGATGCGCCGCGATCTTGCGGCCCTTGGCCACGACCTTGTCGATCGCCTTCATCACGGCCGACCCGCCGACCGCGAGCGAGCGCGAGCCGTAGGTGCCCATGCCGAACGGGATCTTGGACGTATCGCCATGGACGACCTCGACCTGGTCGACCGACACGCCCAGCCCCGACGCCACCAGTTGGGCCATGGTTGTCTCGTGACCCTGGCCGTGGCTGTGGGTGCCGGTGAACAAAGTGACGCTGCCGGTCGGATGCACCCGCACCTCCGCCGTCTCGTAGAGACCGGCGCGGGCACCCAAGGCGCCCGCGACCGCCGAGGGGGCGATGCCGCAGGCCTCGATATAGGTCGCGATGCCCATGCCGCGCAGCTTGCCGCGCGTGGCGGCGTCGGCCCGGCGGGCCTCGAACCCGTCGCGGTCGGCAGTCTTTAAGGCCATTTCCAGCGTCTTGAAATAATCGCCGCTGTCGTACTGCAACGCGACCGGCGTCTGGTACGGGTAGGCGTCGGTCGGAATGAAATTGCGGCGCCGGATCTCGGCCGGGTCGAGCTTGGCGACCCGCGCCGCGACATCGACCAGCCGCTCCAGAAGATAGGTTGCCTCGGGCCGTCCGGCGCCGCGATAGGCGTCGACGGGCACCGTGTTGGTGAAGACCGCGCGCACGGCGACATGGATCGCCGGCGTCGTGTAGGTGCCGGCGAGCAAGGTCGCGTAGAGGATGGTCGGGATCGCCGGCGCGAAGGTCGAGAGATACGCCCCCATGTTGGCGACCGTATCGACCCTGAGCGCCAGGAACTTGCCGTTCTCGTCCATCGCCAGTTCGGCGTGGCTCGCATGGTCGCGCCCTTGGGCGTCGGAGATGAACGCCTCCGACCGGTCGGACGTCCATTTCACCGGCCGCTTCACCTTGGCGGACGCCCAGGTGACGATGGCTTCCTCGGCATAATGATAGATCTTGGAACCGAAGCCGCCGCCGACGTCGGGTGCCACGACCCGGAGCTTATGTTCCGGCAGATGCAGCACGAACGCGCCCATCAGCAGGCGGATCACGTGCGGGTTCTGGCTGGTGGTGTAGAGCGTATAATCGCCCGAGCCCGTGTCGTACTCGCCGATCGCCGCGCGCGGCTCCATCGGGTTGGCGACCAGCCGGTTGTTGATCAGGTCGAGCTTGGCGACCAGCTTCGCCTTGGCGAAGGCGGCATCGACCGCGGATTTGTCGCCGATCTCCCACTCGTAGCAGGTGTTGGCCGGCGCCTCGTCGAACAGTTGGGCGGCACCCGGCTTGATCGCGTCGGTCGCCTCGACCGCGGCCGGCAGCACGCCATAGCTGACGTCGATCAGTTCGGCCGCATCTTGGGCCTCGTCGCGGCTTTCGGCGATGACGACCGCGACCGGATCGCCGACATGGCGGACCTTGCCCTGGGCCAGCACCGGATGCGGCGGCTCGACCATCGGCTTGCCGTGCTTGTCGGTGATCAGCCAGCCGCACGGCAACCCGCCGACGCCGGCGGCGGCCAGATCGGCGCCGGTGAAGATGGCGACGACGCCCGGGGCGGCCAGTGCCCGGGTCGTGTCGATCGCATCCAGGCGCGCATGGGCATGCGGGCTCCGGAGCAGATAGGCATGGGTCTGGCCCGGACGGTTGAGATCGTCGGTAAAGTGACCCTGGCCGGTCAGGAAGCGGAAATCCTCCTTGCGGCGGACCGAGGCGCCGATGCCACCCCCGTTCGACAGGGCCGCTGGGGCATCATCCGGCATGGGAGCCTCCCATCGCCTTCGCGCCCGCCTCCACCGCCTTGACGATGTTGTGGTAGCCGGTACAGCGACAGATGTTGCCTTCCAGCCAGTCGCGAATGTCGTGCTCGGTCGGGGCCGGGTTCTGCTTCACCAGATCGACCGCGCTCATGACCATGCCGGGCGTGCAGAAGCCGCATTGCAGGCCGTGATGCTCCTTGAACGCCGCCTGCATCGGGTGCAGCTCGCCGCTCGACAGGCCCTCGATCGTCAAGATCTCGGCGCCTTCGGCCTGGGCTACCAGCATGGTACAACTCTTGACCGACTTGCCGTCGACATGGACCAGGCACGCGCCGCACTGGCTGGTGTCGCAGCCGACATGAGTCCCGGTCAGGCCGAGCTGATCACGCAGATATTGGACGAGCAGGGTGCGCGGCTCGACATTGGCCGTAACCTTCCTGCCGTTCACCGTCATGGAAACCGGTGCGGACATCGACGATTCTCCCCTTATGGCTGGCGGCGCAGTCATTGCCGCGCGCTTTCGCGAACCGGCGGAATGACTGCTCCGCCAAATGCTTCAGCCGGGAGTGTCGGCGCGGCGCGCGCCTTGGTCAAGGGCGCTCCGATGACAATTCTAAAGAGTGCGGTGCGGTAAATTAGCCTCTTTTCGGGCGCCCTTGGGCGCCGGGCGCCAATCGACGAACGCTTTTCAGCGTTCATCCGACGATCCGCCGGCTTGGCCGCTTCGCGGGGGCCTCAATGGCCCTGGTTGATGGGTTCGCGTGTTTTATCCCGTGCGGCGCAGCGGCGCGTGCTGTGCCGTATCGAGCGCCTCGGCGATATCCGCCGCGATATCCTCGACGCTTTCCAGCCCGATCGACAGGCGGACCAGGCCGTCGGCGATGCCGTGGGCGGCGCGCTCTTCTGGCGTATAGGGCGAATGGGTCATCGAGGCCGGATGCTGCACCAGGGTCTCGGCATCGCCCAGGCTGACCGCGATGGTGACCAGCTTGAGCGCGTCCATGAAGCGGATGCCGGCGTCGAAGCCGCCCTCGAGTTCGAACGCAATCATGCCGCCGAAGCCGCCCGGCATCTGCCGGCGGGCGAGGTCATGCTGGGGCGCAGTTTCCAGGCCCGGATAATGGACCCGCGCGACCGACGGATGCGCCTCCAGCTGCCGGGCGACCGCGAGCGCGCTTCGGCCGTGACGCTCCATGCGCACCTCCAGCGTCTTCAGCCCGCGCAGCACCAGGAACGCGTCGAACGGCGACAGCACCGCGCCGGTCATGTCCTTAAGGCCGAAATAGCGCATGCGGTCGACCAGCGCCCGGGTCCCGACCACGGCGCCGGCCAGGAGATCGCCATGGCCGCCCAGATACTTGGTCGCCGAATGCACGACCAGATCTGCGCCCAGGCCGAGCGGCCGCTGCAGGAACGGCGTGCAATAGGTGTTGTCGACCATGACCAGCGCGCCGCGGGCATGGGCCAGATCCGCCACCGCCCGGATATCGACCAGCCGCATGTTCGGGTTCGCCGGCGTCTCGAAATAGACCAGCTTGGTCGTGGGGCCAAATCCCGCTTCGACCGCGTCGAGATCGGTCAGGTCGGCATGGCGGACATGGATGCCGAACTGCGCCAGCCCGTGCCGGAAGAAGGCGAAGGTGCAGCCATAGAGCGTCATGTCGGTCAGGATCTCGTCGCCCGGCTTCAGCAGCGTCCACATCGCGGTGGTGATGGCCCCCATGCCGGACGCGGTCGCGAGCGCGGCCTCGCCGCCCTCGAGGCTGGCCAGCCGCCCTTCGAGCAGCGCCACGGTCGGGTTGCCGAGCCGCCCGTAGATATAGCCCTGGGATTCACCGGCAAAGCGGCGGCCACCCTCGGCGGCGCTCGGAAAGGCGAAGGTCGAGGTGAGATAGAGCGGCGCCGACAGCGCCCCCTGATGGTCGAGCGGGTCATAGCCGTGATGGATCGCGCGCGTGGCGAAGCCGGCGGGCTTCTGGTTCGTCAGGCTGTTGTCGGCCATCTCGGGCACTCCCTTTTCGATTGCGCGCAAGTGTAGGGCCGACGGGCAGGGCGTGTCCTTGCGAACCCGACCTCGGAATGCGATCATCCTGGCAGGATATGCCAAGAGAGATTCACATATTGGACGATTATGCCAAAACTTGACTTGGACGCGATCGATCGCCGTCTGCTGGACGCCCTGCAGGGCGAGGCGCGGCTGAGCAACGTCGACTTGGCCGAGCGCGTCGGCCTGTCGGCCTCGCCCTGCCTGCGCCGCGTCAAGATCCTGGAGCGCGAGGGCGTGATCCAGGGCTATCGCGCGACGCTAGACCGGCGAAAGATCGGCTTGGCCTTGACCGTGTTCGTCGGCGTCAAGGTCGAGCGCCATCGCGACGAGGAGGCGACGGCATTCCAGCAGGCGATGCGTGCGGTGCCGCAGGTGGTGGCGTGCCATCTGATCTCGGGCGAACATGATTTCCTGCTGGAGGTCGTCGTCGCCAGCCTGGAGGCCTATGAGGAATTCCTGCTCGGCACGCTGTTGAAGTTGCCGGGCGTGAGCGACGTGCGCAGCAATTTCGCGATCCGCATGGTCAAGGCGCCGGGGCCGCTGTCCTTGGAGCATCTGCCGGGCGGTTAATCTTTTCTAAGATATTCCAATTTCTATCGATACTTAGTTGAATGTTAAACAAATCCGCCTAGGCCTGCGTGCTTTCACCGTCCGGCCAGGTCCCATCCCATGCAACGTCTCAGCATTACCCAGCGCGTCGCGCTCATCGTTGGGTTGCTCGTTCTCTCGATCGTCGGCGTCGTCGCCATGCAGACGATCTCGTTCCGGCAATCCATGGTCCAGGAGCGCCAGGACAAGGTGACGGAGATGGTGACCAGCGTCCTGGGCATGATCAAATATTACGATGGCCAGGTCGCGGCGGGGGAAATGGCGCTGCCGGACGCGCAGCAGGCGGCCAAGGCCGCGGTGCGGGCGATGCGCTGGAAGGACGGCAACTACTACGGCGTCTATCAGTACGACGGCGTGACCCTGGTTCACAGCAATCCCAAATACGAGGGCGTGAACCGCATGGATGCGGTCGATCCGCAGGGCATTCGCTCTGTCGCCGCACTGATCCGCGCCGGCCAGCAGGGCGGCGGCTTCATCTTGACCCTGGTGCCCCGCCCCGGTCAGACGGAAGCGGTCGAAAAACTCAGCTACGCCGCGGCATTCGTGCCTTGGCAGTGGGTGATCCAGTCCGGTGTCTATGTCGACGATATCGACGCCAGCGTGTGGGCCAACCTGATGCGCGTCGGCAGCCTGGCGCTGGTCGGCCTGATCCTGGCCGGCGGCCTCGCCGCCTATGTCGGCCGCAGTATCAGCCGCCCGATCGGCACGCTCGCCGGCACGATGGAAACACTGGCCTCCGGCACGATGAATGTCACCGTGCCCTATGTCGCCGAACGCAACGAGATCGGCACCATGGCGCGCGCGGTCGAGGTGTTTCGCGCCAGCATGAGCGAGGCCGAGGCGCTGCGCCTGGAGCAGGAAGGCTTGAAACAGGCGACGGCGGCGGAACGCCGGGCCGCCTTGCTGCGCATGGCAGCGGAATTCGAGAGCGCGGTCGGCGGCGTGGTCGAGGCCGTCTCCGCCTCGTCGGCCGAGATGCGGCAATCGGCGCAGATCCTGACGACCAGCGCGCAGAACACCAGCGACAAGTCGGGCGAGATCGTCGCGCTCTCGGACGAGGCCTCGCAGAATGTCAGCGCCGTGGCCGGCGCATCGGAAGAATTGTTCGCCTCGATCAGCGAGATCAGCCACCGCCTGGCCCAGGCGGTGCGCACGATCGGCGATGCGAATGCCGAGGCTCAGACGGCAGCCGGGCTGATGGAGAATCTGGAGCGGGCGACCGGTAAAATCGGCGAGGTCATCGGCCTGATCAATTCGATCGCGAGCCAGACCAATCTGCTGGCCTTGAACGCGACCATCGAGGCGGCCCGCGCCGGCGAAGCCGGCAAGGGTTTCGCCGTGGTCGCGACCGAAGTCAAGGCGCTGGCCCGGCAGACCGCCGATGCGACCGACGAGATCCGCGCCCAGGTCGGTGCCATTCAGCAGGAAGCGACCGCCGCCTTGAAGTCGATTTCGGGCGTGACGCGGACCGTGACCGATATCAGCGAACTGGTCACCGCCGTCGCGGCGGCGACCGAGCAACAGACCGCCGCGACCCAGGAAATCTCGCGCCGGGTTCAGCAGGTCGCGACCGGGACCGAAGCGGTTTCGGTCAACATGGGCATCGTAGCCGGCGCCATGGGCAGCACCCGCACCGAAGCCGGCCAGGTGCTGGACGCCGCGACCCAACTGGCCGAACGCGGCTCGACCCTGAAGCACAAGGTCGGCGCGTTCCTGGACACGATCCGGGCGGCGTAAGGCGTGTTAGCGGAAGATCGCGACGACGATGCCCAGCACGACGACCAGGACCGGAATCCAGATCCACGGGTTCAGGCCGCCGCTGGGCTTGTTTCCGGTCGAGACCGGGGTGGCGCCGCCGGGGGATGAGAGCGTGGCGCTGCGGGGCGGTTCGGCCGCCGCGACTGGTTCGGGTTCGATCGGCATGCCGGCGGCATGGGGATCGGCCGCCGACGCCAGCGCCGCCTCGACCGCGGGCTCCGCCGCGATCGTCGCGGCCGGCTCAGCGGTCACGACCGGGGCGGCGGGCGCCGCGGCAACCTCGCCCTCGGCGACCAAGGCCGCGAAGCGGCTGAAGAAATCCTCGGCCATCTTGCGGGCGGTGCCGTCGATCAGGCGCGAGCCGATCTGGGCGAGCTTGCCGCCGACCTGGGCATCGACCGCGTAGGTCAGGAGCGTGCCGGCGCCGTCATCGACCAGGGCCACCTTGGCGCCGCCCTTGGCGAAGCCCGCGACGCCGCCCGAGCCCTCGCCGGTGATCGTGTAGCCGTTGGGCGGGTCCATGTCGCTCAGCGTGACCTTGCCGCCGAAGCTCGCCTTGACCGGCCCGACCTTGGCCGTGACCTTGGCGGTGAAGGACGTGTCCGACGTCTTCTCGATCTCGTCGCAGCCAGGGATCGCCTGCCGCAGGATTTCGGCGTCGTTGAGCGCGGCCCAGACCTTCGCGCGGGGCGCCGCGATGCGGTATTCGCCGGTCATGTCCATGATTCGAAATCCTTAAATCCAGGCAGCGGGTCGGTCGGAAAGTAGGGGGCCAGGCGACCGCGCGCAAGCGGGCGCTGCGCTTGACCTTTGCCGCATTCGCTCCAATTGGCGTCTTTCGCTCCCGATCGCACCCGATCGCTCCGGTCGGGCTGGCGCGTTCCGGTTTGGATCACTTGATCCGAACGACAAGAATTCGCGCCAGATCAATAACGTCTGAGCCCGGTTCGCGAACCGGGCTCTAGGAACAAGGAACGGACATGCGGCTCGCAAACCTGCTCTTCCCGGCGCTCGCATTCGGGCTTACGGCCTGTGGCGGCATGCATCCGGGCGATTTCGCCGCAGGCCAGCCGCCGATGGTGATCGAGCGGTTCTTCGCGGGCACGACCAGGGGCACCGGCCTGTTCGAAGACCGGTTCGGCACGGTCAAGCGCCAGATGGTCGTCGATATCCAGGGTCGCTGGGACGAGCCGGCGCAGATGCTGACGCTCGACGAGCAGTTCACCTTCTCCGACGGCGAGAAGCAGCAGCGCGTCTGGCATATCCACAAGCTCGGCCCCGACCGCTACGAGGGGACCGCCGGCGACGTGATCGGCGTGGCCACCGGCGAGAGCGCCGGCAACGCCTTTCACTGGAACTACGACCTGGACCTCAAGACCGGCGACAGCACGATCGCGGTGCATCTCGACGATTGGATGTTCCTGGCGCCGGACGGCGTGGTGCTGAACCGTTCCTACATGAGCAAGCTCGGGCTCGATGTCGGCTCGATCACCTTTGCGTTCCGCAAGGCCTGATCATTCCTCGCGCGCGAGCGCGCTCTCGTGCCAGCGGCGCAGGGCCAAATGGGACAGGCCGGCGAGCAGGGCATAGATCGCGATGCCGGCGATCGAGATGAGGGCGAGGGCCGCGAACATGCGCGGGATGTCGAGCCGATAGCCGGATTCGAGAATGCGATAGGCCAGGCCCGACTCCCGTCCGCCGGCGCCGGCGACGAACTCGGCCACGACCGCGCCGATGAGCGCCAGGCCTCCGGAGATGCGCACGCCGGCCAGGAAATACGGGAGCGCCGAGGGCAGGCGCAGAAAGAGCAGCGTCTGCCAGCCGGTGGCGCCATAGAGCCGGAACAGCTCGCCCAGGTTCCGGTCGGCGCTGTTCAGCCCCAGCGTGGTGTTGGACAGGATCGGAAAGAACGCGACGATCCAGGCGCAGATCAGCAGGGCGGCCGTCGTATTGTCGACCCAGATGATGATCAGCGGGGCGATCGCCACGATCGGCGTCACCTGCAGGATGATGGCATAAGGCAACAGGCTGCGCGCGATCAGCCGCGAGCGGGCGAACAGCAGCGCCAGCGCGCCGCCACCCAGCACGGCGGCCAGAAGCGACAGCGCCGCGATCTTCAGGGTGTAGACCAGCGCCGGCCCGAGGACCGCCCAGTCCTGGACCAGAGCCAGCGCGATCCGGCTCGGCGCCGGCACGATATAGGGCGGCACCTCGAGCAGGCGGATCGCCGCTTCCCAGGCGCCGAGCGCCCCGACACCGACCAGCGCCGGCAACAGCCAGCCGGCCAGCCGGCTCATGCCGCCATCGCCCGGCCGAGCGCCGCCGAGATCTCGGCGCAGGTGGCGCCGTATTCCGGGCCGTGCCGGAAGGCGGCATCGCGCGGATAGGCCGCCGGCAGGGCCCGGTCCTCGACGATGCGGCCCGGCCGCGCCGCCATGATCGCGACCCGATTCGACAGATAGACCGATTCATAGACGCTGTGGGTGACGAAGATGACGGCGAGGCCGCGTTCGGCCCAGAGCGCCAGCAGATCGTCGTTGAGTTTCAGACGCGTGATCTCGTCCAGTGCCGCGAACGGCTCGTCCATCAGCAGCAGCCGGGGGCGCATGACCAGCGCGCGGGCGATCGACACGCGCATGCGCATGCCGCCCGACAGTTCGCGCGGGAAGGCGCGCTCGAACCCGGCCAAGCCCACCAGCGCCAGCGCCTCGCGGGCGCGGTCCTCGGCCGCGTCGCGCGCCATACGGCCGAGTTTCAGCGGCAGGGTCACGTTCGCCAGGACCCGCGCCCAGGGCATCAGGGTCGCTTCCTGGAACACGAAGCCGATGTCGCCGGCCGGGGGCTTGGCGTCGCGTGCGTTCCAGCGGACCGTCCCTTCGCTGGGCGGCGTCAGGCCGGCGATCAGCCGCAGCGCCGTGCTCTTGCCGCAGCCCGAGGGACCGACGAGGCTGAGGAATTCGCCCGATCCGACCGAAAGATCGAGCCCGGCGAGCGCCGCCGTGCCATTGGCGAAGCGTTTGCCGACGCCCTCCAGCGTGACGAGCGCGGTTATTGCGGCAGTCCCAGCTTGTGGTTCACGAATTTCAGGCTGTAGCCCTTCTGATAGGGCAGGTCCTTCGCATAGATCCCGGCCTCGGTGGTGAAGGCGAAAAAGTCGCGCCAGCGGGCGTCGGTCATGGCGCCCGCGCCCAGGCTCAGGGCATCGCCCGACTGTACGATGCCATATTGCTTCATGCCGGCGATGGCATGGGCGATGATGGCGTCGGTCATTTCCGGATTGTCGCGCTTGATCAGCGCGTTCGCCGCCGAGGGATCGCCGTTCAGATAATCGATCCAGCCCAGCATGGTCGCGTCGACCATGCGCTGGACCAGGTCCGGCTTCCTGTCGATGGTGCCCTGCGTCGTGGCGATCATCGCGCCATAGCTGCGATAGCCCTGATCGGCCAGCAGGATGGTCAGCGGCTTTTCCCCCGTGGCCTGCTCGATCGCATAGGGCTCGCTGGTCAGATAGCCCTGCATGATCGCGTCCTTGCCATGAAGGAACGGCTCCAGATTGAAGGTATAGGGCCGGATCTGATCGTCGGTGAAGCCATAGCGCATGCGCAGGAACTGCCAGAAATTCTCGCGGCTGGCGGCCGAGATCAGGATCGGCTTGCCCTTCATCTTCTCGAGCGTATCCAGCCCGGAGCCGGCATGGGCGATCAGCACCTGCGGGTCCTTCTGGAATGCCGCCGCGACGGCGACGATCGGCACGCCATTCTTGACGAAATTCAGCGGTTCGAAGCTGTTCGACTGGACCGCGAAATCATAGCGGCCGGCCGCCAGCAGCTGGGCCTGGTTCAGGTTCGGGCCGCCCTGCCGGATCTCCACATCCAGATGGTATTTCTTGTAGATGCCGGACGCGGCCGCCTGATAGATGCCGCCATGCTCGGCCTCGGCACGCCAGTCCGTGCCGATCACGACCTTGTCGTCGGCCGACGCCGCCCGGACCGGCAATGCCAGCAGTCCGGCGAGAAGAAGGATGCCGAAGGTGCGAGAGATCATTGAAATCACTTTGGGTTGAGGGGTCGGGAGCAAACCACCCGGCGCATGCCGTCCGGGCCTCTGTCCAGGCTATAGCATCGGCCGGCCGGATCAAGTTGGACGAGCGCTGCGGGGCCGCTTGCCGAATCGATCCCGCGAGGGGCGGCTTTTTGCCGCCTCGTTTCAAAAACCGCGACAAAACCATTACACGAATGTCCGTTGATCGTGTATATGGTGTGCCACTTCGAAAATGGCCGCGATCGCTAGTCGTGTCGCCGCTCCGGCCCAAAACCGGGACAGCGTCGCGCGGCGGGGGAATCGAGGGCCATGGCGGGGGGTTCTGAAGGCAGGGGCGGAACCGTATGATCGATCAACTGGCAGCGATGCGGCTGCGGTGCAGGACGGGTCTGGAAATCATCCCGACCGGTCTCGCCTTGCAGGTCGAGGATTACTGGCGCGCGCGCTGTCATGGCGGCGGCCACGGGGCGATACCCCGCCGTCACGATGTCGATCCTGCAGCATTCGGCAAGCTGTCGCCCAACGTTTTCCTGCTGGATGTGGTCGGCCCGTCGGCCCGCTTGCGCTGGCGTCTGGCCGGCAGCGCCATCGCGTGTCGCGAGGGCGGCGATCCGACAGGGCGCTGGGTCGCGGACACGCTGGTGCCGGACCAGGCGGATATCATGCAGCATTTCGCCGAGATCACCATCCGGGAACGCCGGCCGACCTGCCATAGCGGGCGCTGGTGCGACTCGACCGCGCGCTCGGGGACGCTGGCTCGCCTTTTGGTGCCCTTGAGCGAACACGGAAGTGTGGTCTCCACGCTACTCGGTCTGATTGATTACGCGCCAAATGAAATCGTCCCCTTGCGTGGCGCCGCATAAACCGGTTTTTTATTGGCTACGAAGGACCATTCCTCCTTTGGTCCCTAGAACTTGACACAATTTGGTTTGACAGGCGCCCCCGCCGCCGGGCATGTCGGTTAGGCCAGAGTTCACCGCAGGGTCGGAGACCCCAATAAACGATGCCGAACCTTCGCCTCTGTTCGACGTTCCTTCTCGCGGCCATACTCGGCGGGTGCCAACAGGCGCCCGTCGCAAATGTGCCGACGCAGAGCGCTGACGTCGACTCGGCCCCTGGGAGCGTCGCTCCGGGCGCGCCGGCGCCGAGCGGTACCGCCGTTGGGTCCCGTATGCAGGAACTGCGCGGTCAGGTGCAGCACCTCAGATCCAGCATCGATCAGCATCTGGCCACGCTGCGCCAGATTCGCCAGGAGCGGCAGACGGCGGCGGAGCGGTACTATGCCCAGGTCGGCGAGATCAGCGCCAAGCTGCAGTCGGGCACGACGCCGTCCAATCCGATCCTGACTCAGAAATGGACCCAGGCGCGCACCTCGCTTGATAAGCTCGAGGGCAATCTGTCGCGCGTCACGGCCCTGTCGAACGACATGGCGGTCGACGGCCAGACCGGCGTTTATCTCGATGATTCGACCCGCGCCGCGTTCCTGATGCCGGGCGCGCTCGACGAAGACCATTACCAGCTCCGTTCGCTGCAGGCCGAAGTCGCCGGCTCCCAGGCCGAGATCGGCGACGAGTTGACCGACGTCACGAACGAGATCAATCGCCAGAACGCGGCGCTCGGGATCGAGCGCAACAATATCGCAACCCTGGCCGAGGGTGTGCGCGTCGGCGAATTGCTGGGCCACAGCCTGGCGAACAGTCAGCCGCGCTATGTTTCGATGCAGGCCCCGGGCGCGGCCGTTCCGATCGGTGTGCCGGCGACCGCGGCACCGGCTGCCCGGACGGCGCCGGTGGTCCATCTTCACGGCAAAGCTGCCGGACCGCGTCACCAATATGCGTCGCGTCGTCACAAGGGTAAGGGCCGGATGACCGCGCACGCCGCTCCGGTGCCGAGCGGTCCGAATGCCCAGCCGCCGGCGCAGGCCGTGCCGGCTCAAACCTCCACGGCGCCGTCGCCGGCATCCAACGCCCCGGTGGCGTTGAGCCCGTCGGCGCAGCGTGTGAAGCCGCTCGCCCGGCCGGTGCATCCGGTGACCAAGGCGTCCGCGGTGGACAAGCGTGCGCCGCTGATGGTCATCCGTTTCGATCGCTTTACCGAGCGCTATGAAGAGGCGCTCTATCGCGCCGTCAGCCAGACGCTCGATGCGCAGCCGAACGCCAGCTTCGAGATCCGGGGCGTTACGCCCGAGGCGTCGCTGCCGGCCGGCACGGCCGAGCGGCTGAATGCGGTTCGCCGCCATGTCGAAGATGTCCAGCGCTCGCTGCTCGCCTTCGGCCTGACGCCGACCCGGATCGCGATCTCGTCCGAGGCCAGCGTCGCCGCCCCGGTCGAAGAGATCCGCATCTACAAGCAATAGACACGGGATACGAACAAAAAAGCCCTCTTCCGCACCGAGCGGAAGAGGGCTTTTCCGTCTTTGGACCGGCGGGTTAGGCGACGGTCAGCTTCACATCCACGTTATTGCGCGTCGCGTTCGAGTACGGGCACACCTGATGGGCCTTCTCGACCAGCGCTTCGGCGTCGGCCTTGGCCAGACCGGGCAAGGAAATCTCGAGCGCCGCCGTGATGCCGAAACCGCCTTCCGAGCGCGGGCCGATGCCGATCGTCGCGGTGACCGTCGTGTCGGCCGGCACCTTCGGGCCGCCCTGCGAGGCGACGAATTTCATCGCACCCAGGAAGCAGGCGGAATAGCCGGCCGCGAACAGCTGCTCGGGATTGTTGCCCGGGCCGCCGCCGCCGCCGAGCTCCTTGGGCGTGGCCAGCTTGACGGCCAGCGCGCCGTCGGCGGTCTTGGCTTCGCCGTCACGGCCGCCGGTTGCGGTCGCCTTGGTCGTGTAGAGGACGTTGACAGACATGTTGCTCTCCCGGAGTTGAGCGGCGGTCACACCGCCGCGATAAAACTTACGAACAATTAAATAGTGCGCAATCTATATCGCCGCAAGAGGCGTCCCGGGAATTTTTCGCACCGCCTCAGGGGGCCGTGATGTCGAGGGTCGACCGCAGCTTCGCCAGATCGTCCTTGAGGCCGATCGCGCCCGGAATATCGAGCCCGGTCGCACACAGCAGCATCGGGGGTACCGCGGCCGCCGTGTCGCGGAGCGTCCGTCCAGCCTCGGTCAAGGTGATGCGCACTTGGCGCTCGTCCGCGCTGTCGCGCGTCCGGCGCACCCGCCCGGCGGCCTCCAGCCGCTTCAGCAGCGGGGTGAGCGTGCCCGAATCCAGGAACAGCCGCTCGCCGATTTCCTTGACGGTCAGGCCGTCGCCCTCCCACAGCACCAGCATGACCAGATATTGCGGATAGGTCAGGTCGAGCGGTTCGAGCAGCGGCTTATAGGTCTTGTTCAGCGCATGGGCCGCCGCATAGACGGCGAAGCACAGCTGGTTGCTGAGCTTCAGGCTCTCGGTCGCGGAGCGGGGTTCGGTCGGCATGACGTGAAATGTGGGCCGAGACCGCTTCGCCCGCAAGACGATTGCGCGCGATTTAACCGGAACGCAGGTATTTCACCGCCGCATCGCGTTCGAACAGATACAGCAGCGTGCGCAGCGACTGCCCGCGCGGGGTCGCCAGATCCGGGTCGCGCGCCAGCACCAGCCGCGCCTCGTCATGGGCGATCGCCAGCAATTCCTGATCGAACGCCAGATCGGCCAGGCGGAATTCCGGCATGCCGCTCTGGCGCGTGCCCAGCACCTCGCCGGCGCCGCGCAGGCGGAGGTCGGCCTCGGCGATGACGAAGCCGTCCTCGGTCTCGCGCATGATCTTCAGCCGCTCCGTCCCGGTCTCACCCAGCGGCGGCGCATAGAGCAGCAGGCAGGTCGAGGCGCCCGTGCCGCGCCCGATGCGGCCGCGCAGCTGATGCAGCTGGGCCAGGCCGAAGCGCTCGGCATGCTCGATCACCATCACCGTGGCGCTCGGCACGTCGACACCGACCTCGATCACCGTGGTCGCGATCAGCAGATCGACCGACCCCTTGGCGAATTCCTCCATGACCCGGTCGCGCTCGGTCGGCTTCATCCGGCCGTGCAGCAGGCCGGCGCGGGCGCCGAACCGCTCGGACAGGTGGGCATGGCGCTCCTCGGCCGCGGCCAGATCGATCGTCTCGTTCTCCTCGATCAGCGGACAGACCCAATAGACCTTGGAGCCGCGGTCGAGTGCGCGGCCGACCGCGTCCGCAACCCCGTCCAACCGCTCGATCGGCAGCACGCTGGTCTTGATCGGCTGACGGCCCGCCGGCTTCTCGGTCAGGCGCGAGGCATCGAGATCGCCATAGCTGGTCAATTGCAGCGAGCGCGGGATCGGCGTCGCGGTCATGACCAGCACGTCGACGCCACGGCCCTTGGACGCGAGCTGGACCCGCTGCTCGACACCGAACTTATGCTGCTCGTCGATCACCGCGACCGCCAGGTCGGCGAAGCGTACCTCGTCCTGGAACAGGGCGTGGGTGCCGATCGCCAGCTGGATCGTGCCGTCGGCCAGGCCGGCGAGGATGCGCTCGCGCGGCTTGCCCTTGTCGCGTCCGGTCAGCAAGGCGATACGGATGCCGGCTGGGGCGGCGAGGCGCTCCAGCGTGGCGAAATGCTGGCGCGCCAGGATCTCGGTCGGCGCCATCAGCGCGCCTTGCGCTCCGGTCTCGATCGCGTTCGCCAGCGCCAGCAGCGCCACCACGGTCTTGCCGCTGCCGACATCGCCTTGCAACAGGCGCAGCATGCGCTCCGGCGCCGCCATGTCGGCGTCGATCTCGTCGAGTGCCCGGCGCTGCGAGCCGGTCAGCTCGAACGGCAGCCCGGCAATGATCTTGCGGCGAAGCTCGCCGTTGCCGGCGACGACCCGGCCCGGCTGGCGCTTGTTGTGGGCCCGCACCAGGGCCAGCGCCAATTGGTCGGCCAGCAATTCGTCATAGGCCAGCCGCTGCCGTGCCGGCCGGTCGGGTTCCAGATCCTCGGGCGTGGTCGGGTTGTGCAGCGTCTCGAGCGCATCCAGCCACGGCGGCCATTGCCGGCGCGCGACGAAGGCCGGATCCTGCCATTCCGGCAGGACGGGCGCGCGGGCGACCGCGGCCTGCACGGCCCGGCGCATGATCTTCAGCGACAGGCCGGCGGTCAGCGGATAGATCGGCTCGACCGTCAGTTCGACCTCGCCCTCGGCGGCGATATGGTCGGGATGGCTCATCTGCAGCTGGTCGCCGTAGGACTCGACCTTGCCGCTGATGACGCGGACCTCGCCCAGCGGCAGGATCTTCTCGATATAGTCGCCCCTCGCCCGGAAGAAGGTAAGGGTGATGTGGCCGGTCTCGTCGGAGCAGCGTACGCGATACGGCTGGCGGGAGCTGGTCGGCACGAAATGCTGGTCGACCCGCACGGTCAGCGTCGCGATCTGGCCGGGCAGGGCATCCTTGAGCTTGGGCGAAAAGCGCCGATCGATCACGCCGACCGGCTTCGCCCACAGGAGATCGACCAGACGCGGCCCCGCCGCGCGCTCGACCAGGGTGGCGAAGCGCTGGCCGATCCCCTTCAACGAAGTGACCGGGGCGAAGAGCGGGAACAGGATTTCCGGGCGCAAGGGAGCGTTTTACCGATCGGGTCAAGACATGGGGCGAGTTCAGAACGGAACGCCGCGAGACGCGTTATTGCGATGGCGTTTCGCCGCGTTCCATCAGGGCGATCAGGTCGTCCGGCGTCTCGTCGAAATCTTCGGCGATCCAGATTTGGCGCGAATCAGGCCAACTGGTCGACGGGGCTCCGGGAGGTCTTCCTGCGTATCCGACTGATTGTCCGGCATGATCGGCCTTCGTACGAAATTTTCGTACATGATAGGGCATGGCGGGGCCGTTGGGAGTCAAATGCGCTTACCAGGCATGGCAATTTCCATGACCTGAAACCATATCTCGGTTTCCCGGCTCTTTCGGATGGACTATCTGATACGCAGTCGCTGCGGACACGCGTGCCGTCGGTCCTTGCTATCTGGCGCAGCCAATTCCCGTGACGCGGAGAGAATCATGTCCCTGACCGATGACGAGCGCCGCAAGCGGCTGCTGTTCCGCAGCTGGCATCGCGGCACCAAGGAAGCGGATCTGCTGCTGGGCTCCTTCGCCGAGGCGAGCCTCAGCAGCTTCTCGCCGGCCGATCTTGCCTGTTATGAGGAACTGCTGGAACAGAACGACGCCGACCTGTGGGATTGGATGACCGGCCAGGCCGAGCCGCCGGCCGAGTTCGATACGCCCGTCATGCGGTCGCTGCGCGCGTTCCGCTACACCGCCCGCTCCGCCTGATACGAGGTCACCGCGCCCGTGCTGCTCCATCAATTGCTGGCGAAACCCGGCAAGACCCTGATCCATGGCGCGCCCGAGGGGCACGATGCCCAGACGCTCGGCCAATTGGTCGCCGGCGGCTTTCTCAAGACGGTCTTGCATGTCTGTCGGGATGATGGCCGGGTCGACCGGCTGAAATCGGCACTCGCCTTCTTCGTGCCGGAGATCGAGGTGCTGGCGTTCCCGGCCTGGGACTGCCTGCCCTACGACCGGGTCTCGCCCAATCCCGAGATCGTCAGCCGGCGCATCGATACGCTGACCCGGCTCGCCGACGATGCCGGCGCCCGTCCGCGCATCGTGCTCACGACCATGAACGCGCTGATGCAGCGCATCCCGCCGCGCAAGCTCTTCCGCGAGCGCGTGCTGATCCTGAAGCTCGGCGGCCGCATCCCGACCGACCGGCTGCTATCGTTCCTGGGCGCCAACGGCTATGTCCGGACCGACACGGTGCGCGAGGCCGGCGAGTACGCCGTGCGCGGCGGCATCGTCGATCTGTTCCCGGCAGGGGCGGCCGAGCCGCTGCGGCTCGATTTCTTCGGCGACCAGATCGACGGCATCCGCCGCTTCGATGCCATGACCCAGCGCACGACCGCGAAGCTGGACGGGGTCAGCCTGAAGCCGGTCAGCGAGGTGCTGCTCGACGAGCAGGCGATCAGCCGCTTCCGCTCGCGCTATCGCGACCAGTTCGGCGGCGCCGGCATGGACGATCCGCTCTATGTCGCGGTCAGCGACGGCCGGCGCCATGTCGGCATGGAACATTGGCTGCCGCTCTATTACGAGAGCCTGGAGACGTTGTTCGACTATCTGCCGGGCGCGGCGCTCAGCTACGACTATCAGGCCGACGATGTGCGCCGGACCCGCCTGGAGACTGTCGCCGAGTTCTATGCCGCCCGGCAGAGCTTCACCGGCGCCAAGCGCACCGATGCCGCGACCGTCTACAAGCCGGTGAAGCCGGACCAGCTGTTCATCGGCGAAGAGGAATGGGCGAGGCTTCTCGCCACCCGCGCGGTGGCCCAGCTGACGCCGTTCGCGCCGCCGCCCGAGGCGGCTTCCGGCACCTATGATGCCGGCGCCCGGCCGGGCCTGAGCTTTGCCGAGGCGCGGGCGAACCCCAAGATCAACGTGTTCGAGGTCGTGCGCGATCGGATCGCGGAACTGCAGGGCGCCGGCCGCAAGGTCGCCATCGCGGCCTTCAGCGCGGGGGCCGCCGACCGGATGAAGGGCGTGCTGACCGAGCGCGGCATCCGCGATGTCGAGCGGATCGATCACTGGGGCGACCTGCAGCAGCTGTCGCCCAAGCGCGTCGGGCTGGTCGTGCTGCCGCTGGAGCATGGCTACGAGATCGGCCGGCTGACGCTGATCAGCGAGCAGGACATCCTGGGCGACCGGCTGGTCCGCCCGCCGCGGCGGCGCTCCAACGTCGACAAGTTCATCGCCGAGGTCTCGAACCTGTCGGTCGGCGATTTCGTCGTCCATGCCGACCATGGCATCGGCCGCTACGACGGCCTGGTGACGCTCGACGTCGGCGGGGCCGCGCATGATTGTCTGAAGGTGGTCTATGCCGGCGACGACAAGCTGTTCGTACCGGTCGAGAATATCGAGATCCTGTCACGCTACGGCTCGGAGGATTCCGAGGCGCAGCTCGACAAGCTGGGCGGCGTCGCCTGGCAATCGCGCAAGGCGCGGGTCAAGCAGCGCATCAAGGACATCGCGGACCAGCTGATCAAGGTCGCGGCCGACCGCGAGGTGCGCGAGGGCGAGACGCTGCAGACGCCGGAAGGGCTCTATGAGGAGTTCGCCGCGCGCTTCCCCTATCCCGAGACCGAGGATCAGCTGAACGCGATCACCGAGACGCTGGAGGATATGGCGTCGGGTCGCCCGATGGACCGGCTGATCTGCGGCGATGTCGGCTTCGGCAAGACCGAGGTGGCGCTCCGGGCCGCCTTCGTGGCCGCGATGACCGGCGTGCAGGTGGCGGTCGTGGTGCCGACGACGCTGCTGTCGCGCCAGCACTTCAAGAATTTCCAGGCGCGCTTCGCGGGATTGCCGCTGCGTGTCGAGCAGCTCTCGCGCCTCGTGCCGGCAAAGCAGGCGGCCGAGACCAAGAAGGAACTGGCCGCGGGCAAGGTCGACGTCATCGTCGGCACCCATGCGCTGCTGGCCAAGAACGTCGAGTTCAAGCATCTGGGCCTGCTGATCGTCGATGAGGAACAGCATTTCGGCGTGACGCAGAAGGAACGGCTGAAGCGGCTGAAATCCAACGTCCATGTGCTGACCCTGACCGCGACGCCGATCCCGCGCACCTTGCAGATGGCGTTGTCGGGCGTGCGCGAGATGAGCCTGATCGCGACGCCGCCGGTCGATCGCCTGGCGGTGCGCACCTTCGTCATGCCGTACGACCCGGTCGTGGTGCGCGAGGCGATCCTGCGCGAGCGCAATCGCGGCGGGCAGTGCTTCTATATCGTGCCGCGCCTGGCCGATCTGGACGGGGTCAAGGAAGCGCTGACCCAGCTCGTGCCCGAGATCAAGGTCGCCGTTGCCCACGGCCGTCTGTCGGCGACCGAGCTCGAAGACGTCATGACCGCGTTCGACGACGGCAAATACGACATGCTGCTGGCGACCAATATCGTCGAATCCGGGCTGGATATCCCGGCCGCCAACACGATGATCCTGCATCGCTCGCACATGTTCGGGCTGTCCCAGCTCTATCAGCTGCGCGGCCGTGTCGGGCGCGGCAAGACGCGGGCCTATTGCTATCTGACCGTGCCGCCCGACCGGGCGCTGACCGAAACGGCGATGAAGCGGCTCGAAGTCATGCAGACGCTCGATACGCTGGGTGCCGGCTTCCAGCTGGCGAGCCATGATCTGGACATCCGCGGCGCCGGCAATCTCTTGGGCGACGAGCAGTCGGGCCATATCCGCGAGGTCGGCATCGAGCTTTATCAGCATCTCCTGGAAGAGGCGGTCGCCGAGGCGCGCGCCCGCGCCGAGGGCGAGACGCTGGCGGCCGAGGGTTGGACGCCGACCATCACGATCGGCACCGCGGTGCTGATCCCGGAAACCTATGTCGCCGATCTGTCGGTCCGCCTGGGGCTCTATCGGCGGCTGTCGGGCCTGGTCGACCGGCGCGAGATCGAAGGTTTCGCCGCCGAGTTGATCGACCGGTTCGGTCCGCTGCCGATCGAGGTCGACAATCTGCTCGAGATCATCGCGATCAAGCGGCTGTGCAAGGAGGCTGGAGTCGAGAAGGTCGATGCCGGTCCCAAGGGCACGACCATCGCCTTCCGCAACAACAATTTCGCCAATCCCGCCAAGCTGATCGAGCTGATCCAGAAGGAAGCGGGCACCATGAAGGTGCGGCCGGATCAACGGCTGGTCTGGATGCGCAATCTGGAAGATGCCAAGGACCGGGTGACGGCGGTGAAGCGTCTGCTGGCCAAGCTCGCCGAATTCGTCGCGGCGGCCCAGCCGGGCGCGCCGACCAAGCTACCCCCACCGACACCGGTGCTGGTGAAGAAGTCGGCACACGGACGGCGATAAAGCGCTCCCTCTACCGCCATTTGCGGAAGAGGGAAGGGGCCCGCCAACGGCGGGAAGGGTGAGGCGCGCGCCGCGTCCCGGTGTTGTAGGAGATCGACACCAAGCTCGTCTGTAACGCCCTCGCCCGCAAACGGCGGTAGAGGATTGATATTGCTCTATCTCAAAACTCCGCCGGCGCCATCTCCGCCCAGCGGTCGATGGCGAGGGCCAGCCGATCGAAATCCAATGGCTTCGGCACGAAGTCGTTCATGCCGGCCTCCTTGCAGGCGGTGATATCCTCGGCGAAGGCATTGGCGGTCAGCGCGATGATCGGCACCAGGCTGGCGGGCGCGGTGAAGGCGCGGATCGCGCGGGCGGCATCGAGCCCGTTCATGACCGGCATCTGCAGGTCCATCAGTATGATGTCATAGCGCGCCGCGGCCGCCGCCTTGACCGCCTGCTGGCCGTCGCCGACCAGTTCGCAGCGATGGCCGAGGCTGTCCAGCAGCGACTGGATCAGCATCTGGTTCATCGGCACATCCTCGGCGACCAGGATGGACAGGCTGCGCGACCGCTCGCCCGTCTGGCCGCGCTCGGCCGGAACGCCGAGATCGAGTTCGGCAAGGGGGATCGCGGGCAGCGGCAGTTCGAACCAGAAAGTGGCACCCGCCCCGACCCGGCTCGCAACGCCGATCTCGCCCGCCATCAGGTGGACGAGGCTTGCCGAGATCGCCAGTCCCAGGCCGGTGCCGCCATGGCTGCGGCTGGTGCCGGGGTCGAGCTGCTCGAACCGGCGGAACAGCTTGGCCTGATCGTCGGGTGCGATGCCGATGCCGGTATCCTGAATCTCGAACCGGACGCGCCCACCCTCCGCGGGCGTCACCCGGAGCTCGATACCACCGGCTGCGGTAAATTTGATCGCGTTCGTGATCAGGTTCAGCAGCACCTGGCGCACCCGGTTCGGATCGCCGCGCACGAAGGTGGCGAGCCGGTCGTCGAATCGACAATCGAGCGTCAGGCGCTTGTCCGCCGCCGCCGGGGCCGCGATGGCGACGGCGCCGTCGACCAGGCTGCGCAACTCGATCGCGGTATCCTCGAACGCCATCTTGCCGGCTTCGATCTTGGAGAAATCCAGGATGTCGTTGATCAGCGCATAGAGATGCTTGCCGGAATCGTTCAGCAATTCGACATAGCGCTTGTGCGGCTCTTCCAGAGGTGCGGTGCGCAGCAGCCGGGCGAAGCCCAACAGCCCGTTGAGCGGCGTGCGCAGCTCGTGACTCATGCTGGCGAGGAAATCCGACTTCGCCCGGCTGGCGGCATCGGCCCGTTTGGTCTCGGCGCTGAGCGCGCGGCGGCCCGCCAATTCCTGCAGCCAGCCAAACAGCAGCAGCAGGATGACGACGCTGGCGCCACCGGCGGCATAGCGCAGGTTGCCGCGGATCTGCGCGCTCTCGGCGATGATGTCGTCGAGTGCCACGCCGGCCGTGATCACGATCGCGAAGTCCGCCAAGGTCCGGTAGGCATAAAGCCGCTGCGTGCCATCCACCGTGCTGATCTGCCAATAGCTGCCGGCGTCCGGTGTCTTGGCCCATTCCGTCCAGAGCTGCGAAGCGCTCGTCCCCTGCTCGATGAAGTTGGACCCCTGCGGAATGCGCGCTCGGATGATATGATCATTCGTGCCGGTCATGGCCACCGCGCCGCCGGGACCCAGCGCCGCCTGGTCGTAAGGCTGCTGCAGCAACGCCACTTCGATCGAGGCGGCGACCGCACCGAGCAGCTTGCCGTCGAGGTCGCGGACCGGGCGGGCGAACGGCAGAACCAGGACGCCACTGCTGCGCGCGGCGACCGGAAGGCCGATGACGAGCCTGTCGCCGTTTTGCTGGGCCACGGTCTGCTGAAAATAGGGCCGATCGGCGAGCGCCATCGGGCGCGTCTCGTTCTTGTTGATCAGGACGCCGTTTCCGGTGGGATCCAGGACCACGATATTGCCGTGGAACGCCTCAAACAGGCGCTGCTGGCTGACCAGCGTTGCCGTCTTTTCCAGCCCGTTCTCGCGGTCGTAGACGGCGATGAAGCGCAGGACATTGTCGATCAGGCTGAGATTGCCCGCGACGAAGCGGGCATAGGCGGCACTGACCGCCTCGGCCTTGGCGGCGGCATCGCGGAGCGAGCGGTCACGGATCGCCTCGACCTGGACAAGATAGGCGATCCAGACGCCGGCGAGCAGAAGCAGTGCCAGCACCCAGGCGTATGCCGGTCTGTGCAGCCAGCGGACGTGCCGCATCAAGTCGTCATGGCGTGGGTGTCGCCTTGGACGCCGTCGTCCTGGCGCGCCAGATCGAACAGCGGCAGAAAGAACTCCGGTTCCTGGGCCCCCGACAGCGCGTATTTGCCGTCGATTATGACGCAGGGCACGCCGTTGATGCCTTGGCGCCGGGCCCCGATATCCTCGGCGAGCACGGTGGTGCGGTCCTCGTCGGATGACAGATAGCGGACGGCCTCCGCGCGCTCGAGGCCGGCCTCCACGGCAATATCGGCCAGCACACCGGCAGCGCCGATGTCGCGCCCTTGCTCGAAATAGGCCTCGAACAGCCGTTCGGTCATGTCCGGCTCGAGGCGGTGCCGGCGGGCGAGGCGTTTCAGGCGATGGGCGTTCAGGCTGTTCGGCGTGCGCTCGATCCGGTCGAACGCGAACCGGATACCCTCGGCCTCGCCGGCCTCGCCGATCGCCTGGTAGATCCGGCCGGCATGGAAGGTGCCCCCGAACTTGGCGGCCAGATAGGCCTGGCGCGGCACGCCGTCGGGCGGCATGTCGGGATTGAGCTGGAAGGCGCGCCACAGCAGCCGCGGCGTCGGCGCGCCGACAAGCCTGAGCGCCCGCTCCAACCGGCGTTGGCCGATGTAGCACCAGGGACAGATGATATCGGAGACGATCTCAATGAGCATGTCGGTCGCCGATGCCACGTTCATTCACGGAAGCTAGCCTAGACCATCTTGCGGCCAACGGAAAATGCCGGATGATTTATTTGCGCTTCAGCGGTCCTTCCAGAACCGCGGCACCTTGACGAACGTGCCCCAGACCTCGGCGAAGCGGCGGCGGGCGGTCTCGGTTTCGGCAGCACTCCAGCCGGCGACCAAACCGGCGGTACGGGCGCCGTGCTTGTCGTCGTGGGCCGCCAGCTTCGCGGCCAGACCGCGGGCGACGACGGCATCGTTGAGCGTGCCCAGGATGTCCTGAATGTCGCGCAACGCCCCGACATAACGGCGGGTGGCCTTGCCCGGAAACAGCGGACGGCAGAATTCGGTGATATAGCGCAGGCGCTTCGCATCGATCCGTAGCGTGTGCAACTCGCCGGCGTTGGCACCGGACAGGTGATTGCCGGCGGCGAGGAAACGCTTGTGGCTCTTCTTCAACAGGACCAGCGCATAGCGACCGAGCGGTTCGGCGAGCAGGCTTGCGGCCTCGATGCCGGGCGACTCGGGCCACAGTCCGGCGTCGAACCAGGCCGCGAGCCGCAGGGACAGGCCCATGAAATCGCTGGCGCCGACCGCGGCGAGCGCGTCGGCCGCGGCCCGCTCGCGCAACACGGCGGCGGTGAAGCCCAGGCCTTTCAGGCCGCGCTCCTCGCCCATCGCCGCCGCCAACGGCGCCAGCGTCTCGCTGACGAACACGTCCCACTCGCGCGCCTGGCCCAGGGCCGAGGCGAGGGCCGACAGGTCCTTCGACAGCGCGCGCCGCGGCTGATCGGGCAGCGCCTTGCCGAATACCGACAGGACCGAGCGCAGACGCCGCATGGCCACGCGGGCGCGATGGATCTGGTCCGCCGACATGGCTTGGTCCAATCGGCCGACCTCGACGCGCAAACCCGCGACCGCGGCACGGCCGATCGCCAGGATGCCCTGCTCGACGCTCATCTGGGCGTCGAGCGGCGGGGCGGCGCCGGGTTCGACCTGCCACCAATCCTCGCCGGCGATCAGTTGGTAGGCCAGTTGCACCGGATCATGGGTCGCAAGCTCGAACGGTAGCGATCGATGGAGCTTGGCCGCGATCTCGTACAGGCCCTGGATCGGGCCGGACTGAAGCATCAGTTCGATCTGACCCAGGGCGAGCGTGCCGGCCGTCGCCTCGGTCGCGGTCTGCTCGAGCGTCAGGCTGAGATGCGTCTCGCCCCATTGCAGCTGCCAGACCGTGCGGTGCAGATCGAGCGCAAAGACCGGGACCAGATCGCCCGGCAGCAGGCGCGCGACCTGGCCGACGTCGACGCCGGGCAGAAAGGCCAGCCGAGCCGGATCGAGCCGATCGCCGTCGAGCGCGGCGGCGATGGGCGTGAGGATCCGGCCGCCGGTCGGTGCGGCGCCGATCGGGCGCAGCAGCTGTTGCTTGCGCCGGCCGATTGTCTCGATCGCAAAGCCGATGCCCTGACGGCCGATGGTCAGGCCCGGCGTGTCCCAGAACACCTGGCGCAGACGGCGCACGACCGGCCGCCTTGCCGCATGAGCCAGGATCAGTTCGTTTTTCGCGAGACCCGCTGCCTGGGCCGGGTCGAGATCGAGCAGCAGGCGCAAGGCCGGCGGGGGCAGGGTCGCCGGCACGGGAATCCCGCGCGGCGCCTCGGTCTCGACCAATTGATCTGCGGGTGCGTCGATCATCGCGGCTGGCGGCATTTCATGCAACTGTCACAGTTTGCAAGGACCTGAGGAAAATTCGAGCATAACCGACGTTTTATGCCACCTCTGCGCGCCGCCGGCCTTATGAAAACGATTTCACGACCGTGCCGTTCCGCACGACCGCGGCGCAGGGGTTGCCGCCGATCCAATAGGCGAGCGCCGCCGGCCCCTCGATATCCCATACCGCCAAGTCGGCGCGCAGGCCGGGCGCCAGCAGGCCCCGATCGGCGAGACCCAGTGCCCGCGCCGCCTGCCGGGTGACGCCGGCGAGCGCTTCCTCCGGCGTCAACCGGAATAGCGTGCAGCCCATCGACAGCATCAGCAGCAGCGACAAAACCGGGGCCGAGCCCGGATTGCAATTGGAGGCGAGCGCGATCGGGACGCCGGCCCGGCGCAGCGCCGCGACCGGCGGGCGGCGGGTTTCGGCCAGGAAGTAGTTGGCGCCCGGCAGCAGCACCGCGACCGTGCCGGCCGCCGCCATGGCGGCGACGCCGTCCTCGCCCAGGCATTCCAGATGGTCGGCCGACAAGGCGCCGAACCGGGCCGCCAGTGCCGCCCCGCCCAGATCGGACAATTGTTCGGCATGCAGCTTGACGCGCAGGCCCAGCGCCGTCGCCGTCTCGAAGATCCGCGCGGTCTCGTCCAGCGTGAAGGCGATGCCCTCGCAGAAGCCGTCGACCGCGTCGGCGAGCCCGGATCGGGCGACCGCCGGCAGCATTTCCCGACAGATCAGCGCGACATACTCGGGCTGGCGTCCCTGGAATTCCTGCGGGACCGCGTGGGCGCCCAGGAAGCTGGTCCGAACCGAGACGGGCAGCATCTCGCCCAGCCGCCGCGCGGCGCGCAGCATCTTGAGCTCGCTCTCCAGATCGAGCCCATAGCCCGATTTCACCTCGATCGTGGTGACGCCCTCGGCCAGGAATGGCTTCAGCCGGCGCGTGGCGCCGGCGACCAGTTCCGCCTCGCTCGCGGCCCTGGTCGCGGCGACGGTCGAGACGATGCCGCCGCCGGCGCGCGCGATCTCTTCATAGCTGGCGCCCTCCAGCCGCAGTTCGAACTCGCGTGACCGCTCGCCGCCGAACAGGATATGGGTATGGCAATCGATCAGGCCGGGCGTCATCCAGCGCCCGCCGCCCTCGATCACCGCATCGGCCAGGCGGTCCGGCGCACCGGGCAGCTGGGCCCGTGGCCCGACCCAGGCGATGCGGCCATCCTTGATGCCGAGGGCGCCATCGTGGATCGCTCCGTACGGTGCGTGTGTTTGCATCGTCGCCAGATCGATATCGACCCATAAACTGTCCCAGATTGCCGTCACCCTCGTCTCCGGAATAGGCTGCACGCGTCCATCATATCGGAGAAATCGGCTCGATGACGGTGCTGTTTGCGGAGTCCGCGCTGTTGCCCCAGGGTTGGGCCCGCGATGTACGGCTGACGATCGACGATGCCACCGGGGATTTCGCCGCCGTCGAGGTCGATGCCGATCCGGCCGGCGCCACGCGGCTGGACGGCCCGGTGCTGCCCGGCATGCCCAACCTGCACAGCCACGCGTTCCAGCGCGCCATGGCCGGCCTCGCGGAGGCGGCCGAACTCGATCCCGGCAGTTTCTGGAGCTGGCGCCAGATCATGTATCGTTTCGCCGAGGCGCTGACGCCCGACGATCTGTCGACCATCGCGACCCAGCTCCAGATCGAGATGCTGAAGGCGGGCTATACCGCCGTTGCCGAATTCCATTATCTGCACAACGCCCCGGACGGCCGGCCCTATGCCGATCCGGCGGAACTGTCCCGGGCGCTGCTGGCGGCCGCCGGCCGGTCCGGCATCGGCATGACGCTGCTGCCGGTGCTGTATCAGACCAGCGGTTTCGGCGGCCAGCCACCCAGCGAAGGGCAGCGGCGCTTCATCCTGTCGACCGACCGGTTCCTGTCCCTGGTCGCCGAACTCACCCAGGCGACCGCCGGCGACGGCCAGTTCCGGGTCGGCGTGGCGCCCCATTCGCTGCGCGCCGTGACACCCGACGCGCTCGCCGCGGTGCTGGCCGGGATCGAGCCCACGGCACCGGTCCATATCCACATCGCCGAACAGGTGCGCGAGGTCGATGAATGCGTCGCCTGGAGCGGCGCCAGGCCCGTCGAGTGGCTGCTGCGCCATCAGCCGGTCGATCGGCGCTGGTGCCTGGTCCATGCCACCCATCTGACGCCGGTCGAGAGGGATGGGCTTGCCCGCAGCGGTGCCGTCGCCGGCCTGTGTCCCACGACCGAAGCCAATCTGGGCGACGGGCTGTTCCCGCTCGAGGCGTTTCAGGCCGCGGGCGGGCGCTGGGGCATCGGCTCTGACAGCCATGTCTCTGTCAGTCCGATCGAGGAACTGCGCTGGCTGGAATATGGCAGGCGGCTCTCCACGCTCCGGCGCAACGTCGCGGCCCTGCCCGGCCAATCGACCGGGGCGGCACTCTGGTCGCGCGCGCTCGACGGCGGGACGATCGCCTGCGGTCGGCGCATCGGCGCGCTCGAACCCGGCCATCGCGCCGACCTGCTCGTGCTCGACGGCGATCATCCGGTGACCTATGGCCGCGGCGGCGACCGACTGGTCGATGCGCTGGTGTTCGCCGGCAACGCCAACCTGGTGCGTCACGTGCTGGTCGGGGGTCGCTGGCGGGTCCGCGACGGGCGGCACGAGGCAGAGACCGAGACCGCCGTCGCCTATCGCCGCGTGCTGGATCGGCTGCTGTGACCGACCATCCGTTCGACGCCTGGAAGGCCGCGGCCGGGGAGGGCGCCCGCAAGATGACGGAATTCGCCCGCACCTTCTGGCCCGATGAGGAGGCCGAGGCGCGTCGGATCGAGGCGGCGCACCCGCCCTGCGGTCGGGTCATGGAGGTCGATGGCGTGCGGCTGCACTGGATCGAGTCCGGCGCGGGGCAACCGGTTGTGTTCGTCCATGGCGCCGGCGGCATGGTCGAGGATCTGTTGACCAGCCGTTTCGCGCCGCTGGTCGGCGCCCGTCACCGGCTGATCGCGATCGATCGTCCGGGCTATGGCCATAGCGACCGCCCGCGCGCCGAACTGGCCGGGCCGGAGGCGCAGGCGCGGCTGCTGCATCAGGCGCTGGCGCAACTCGGCATCGAGCGGCCGATCCTGATCGGCCATTCCTGGGGCGGGGCGCTGGTGCTGGCCTATGCCCAGGAGTTTCCGGCCGATACGGCCGGGGTGCTGGTGCTGGCCGGCTGGAGCCATCCGACCCATGCGGCGACGCTCTGGGTCGCGGGCCTGCCGGCAGCACCCCTCATCGGCGGGCTGATCAGCCAGGCCCTGGTGCCTGCCCTTGCCGCCGGCTGGGCCGGCGACATCGTCGCGCAGCTGTTCGCCCCCGAACCGGTGCCCGACAGCTTCGCGGATTTCCCGATCGAACTGGCACTCCGGCCCTCGCAGCTCCGCGCCAATGCCGAGGATCTGGCGGCGCTCAACGCCGACGTTGCGCGCCTGCGCACCCGCTACAAGCAGATCGCCGTGCCGGTCGAGATCCTGACCGGTGGCGCCGACAAGATCGTCGACCCGGCCGCCCACGCCTTCCGCCTGGCGCGCGCCGTCCCGAACGCGGGGTTTCAGGTGCTACCGGGGGTCGGGCATATGCTGCACCATACCCAGCCGGAGGCGGTGTGCGCGGCGCTGGAACGGCTGGTGGCGCGGATCGGCGGGAGCCCGTCCGAGTAACGACGTTCGGGCTCGATGCCCGCTCACTAAATCACATCCTTAGAGATGTCGGTCCTAAGGCATCAACCCGAACCGCAGCGGCATCGTACTCTCGTCTTTCATTTCGCCGAGGAGGGCGAGCAGCTTGGTCCGCTGGTCGGGCGTCGCCTGGACCAGGAAGGCGATGAGGGCGGCCAGCGTTTCGTCGCCGGACGCGCGGCGGACGGCGAGCGCCTGGTCCTGCAGCGCCCGGATACGGGCCTCATCCGGTGCCGGCTTGGCGAATTCCGCTGTGATGTCTTCCATCAGCGGCTGGCTGCGCAGGTGCCGGACGTCGAGGGCCAGCCTGATCGATCGGCGCAGTGCCGTCAGGCCGGCATCGCCGGCGGGATCGGCGCCCAGCTTGGTGCCGAGATCGGCGAAGCGCCGGTCGAACATGTTGGGCCGGCCCTGCTGGGTGGCGAAATAGGTCGAGCCGATATAGGCGCCGCCGGCCAACAGGTTGAGCGCCACCGACAGGCCGGCCAGAAGCAGGACGAGGCGGTGGCCGCCGCCATCGATGGAATGTACCCGTTCGTTCAAAGCCGATCGCCCCGTCTGATAACAACCGGCCGAGCTTAAGCGATTTCGCCGGCATATGCATCGGGCGCATCGTCCCAGGCGGATCTGGCGCTTTCCCAGCGCCCTCGGCACCGCCATAGTGGCTGTTCCCGCGGTCGCATCCTGTCGCCGTGGCCAACCACTTCCGAGGTGTCATGGCGCGACGATCGCGCGGCCTGCCCGTGCCTCTGCTGGAGGGGCTGGACCGCACCGGCGATGGCGGTTCGTTGCTGGCGCGGCTGCATGCCCGACTGCGCAAGGCGATCCTCGACGGCGCGCTGGCGCCCGGTGCCGCCCTGCCCGCCAGCCGGCGGCTGGCCGAGGATGCGGGCCTGTCGCGCAACACGGTCGAGGCGGTCTACGACCAGCTCGAGGCCGAGGGCTTCATCGAGCGGCGCCACGGCAGCGGTAGCTTCGTCAGCACCGATCTGCCGGAGCGCGAACTGGCCCCGGTCCAGGCCGCACGCGAACGCCAGGGCCCGGCGGCGCCGACCGGCCTGTCGCAGCGCGGCCGGCTGATGGCGCAGCCCTATTGGCGCGAAGAGGCGCCGGCCGGCCGGGCGTTCCTGCCGTCGGTGCCGGCGCTCGACCTGTTTCCGCGTCAGCTCTGGGCCCGATTGCTGGCCCGCGCGACCCGCGCCCCCGGGCCCGATCATCTGATGGCCGGCAGCCGGGCCGGCTTTCGACCCCTGCGCGAGGCGATTGCTGCCTATGTCGGCTCGACCCGGGCGGTCGCCTGTTCGCCGGATCAGGTCGTGGTCTTGACCTCGACCCAGCAGGCGATCGACCTCGCTTGCCGACTGCTGACCGATCCGGGCGATGCGGTCTGGCACGAGGAGCCGGGCTATCGCGCGGCCTCGGCGGCCTTCCTCGCGGCCGGTGCCCGGGTCGTGCCGGTGCCGGTGGACGATGAAGGCATCGACGTCGCCGCCGGCCTGCGCCTGGCGCCGGACGCGCGGCTCGCCTATGTCACGCCGTCGCACCAATATCCGACCGGCGTCGCGATGAGCCTGGCCCGCCGGCTGCAGCTGCTGGCCTGGGCGGCGCGGGCCGGCGCCGTCATCATCGAGGATGATTACGACAGCGAATTCCGCTTCCGCGGCCGGCCGCTCGCCGCCTTGCAGGGCTTGGACGAGGCCGGCCGGGTCGTCTATGTCGGCACCTTCAACAAGCTGATGTTTCCGGCCCTCCGGCTGGCCTATCTGGTGGCACCGCCGGATCTGGCCGAACGGTTCGTGTCGGCGCGCGTTCTGGTCGATGGCCATACCTCGACCCTGCCGCAGGCGGCGCTGGCGGATTTCATCCGCGAGGGTCATCTGGGGACCCATCTGCGTCACATGCGCACGGTCTACGAGGAGCGGCGTCAGGCGCTGGTCGACGCGGTCGCGGGTCTGGACGGACGGTTGACGCTCGGACCGATCGACGGCGGCATGCATGCCTGCGCCTACCTCCCGCCGGGCGGGGACGATGTCGCGATCGCGTTCGCCGCGCGCCGGATCGGGATCGAGCTCAGGCCCTTGTCGCGGCTTTATCTGGGTCCGTCGCGGCCGGGTTTCATCCTGGGCTTCGCGGCGGCGCGCCCGGCCGAAATCCGCGGCGCGGTCGAGAGACTCGCCCGATTGCTGTAAAACTAACACCTTCTTAACCGCGTCTTTCTTATGGTACCCATGCCTTTCGCCGCATGCGGTTTTTCCCATAAAGAGGACGTTCGGATGGATACGAGTGTGCCGGTGTTGGTCGTCGACGACTACAACACCATGCGCCGCATCATCAAAAACCTGCTCAATCAGATCGGGTTTACCAATATCGAAGAGGCCGACAACGGCGCTTCGGCCTATGACAAGATGCGGGGCCACAAGTTCGGTTTGGTCATCTCGGATTGGAACATGGAGCCGATGTCGGGGCTCGAGCTGTTGAAGCTCGTGCGCGCCGACGCGGCACTGAAGGCGACGCCCTTCATCATGGTCACCGCCGAGTCCAAGACCGAGAACGTCATTGCCGCCAAGGCGGCCGGCGTCAGCAATTACATTGTAAAGCCCTTCAACGCCGAAACGTTGAAGACCAAGATCGCGTCGGTGCTGTGATCTCAGTCCCGGGGGTAGGCAATATGGCAGGTCTGAAGGTCCCGAAGGACCTGGCCGGCGAGCAGTATATTGCGATCGAGGACGCCCTCTTGTCTACGGAGGCCGGGCGCGCGTTCCTGCGCATGCGGGACAAGCGCGGGGCCGTCCTGGCGGTCGATGAATATCACGCCGGCCTGCGGTCGATCCGGCAATGGATCGAACAGTCCCAGGTCAAATCGGCCGGCGACGTCCATTTGGACGTGCTGCGGCGCGAACTGATCGAGATGGCCTCGTCCATCCGCCGCGCCAAGACCGAAATCTCGGCGATGAAGCCCCCGGACGAAAACGGTCCCGGCAGCACGCGCCGCATCAATCTCGCGACCGAGGAACTGGACGCGATCGTCCATGCGACCGAGCGGGCGACGTCGGACATTCTGAATGGTGCCGAGCGCATCATGGAACTGGCCCAGCGGGTCAAGAAGGCCGAGGGCCTGACCGACGAGGCCGACCAGATCGACATGGAAGCGACCAATATTCTGATGGCCTGCGGTTTCCAGGACATCACCGGCCAGCGCATTTCCAAGGTCGTCTCGACGCTCCGCTATCTCGAGGAACGCGTCGATGCGATGATCCGCATCTGGGGCCTCGAGGGCGTCAAGGGCGACGAGGTGACGACCGCCGAGCGCGACGACCGGCCGGACGCCCATCTGATGCATGGTCCGTCGTTGTCGGGCGGTGTCGATCAGAGCGAGGTCGACAACCTGCTGGCGGGCGGCTTCAACACGCCCGCGAACGAAGACGACTGGGCCGCTGCGGCTGCCGAAGCCGAAGCGCCGTCACCGCCGCCACCGCCGCCCCCACCACCGCCTCCGCCCCCGCCGCCAGTCGTGGCGGCTCCGGTCGAAAAGCCGAAACCGGTCGAAAAGCCAATCGAGAAGAAGGTCGAAAAGAAAGTCGAGAAAAAGGCCGAACCGGCCGACGCCGGCCCGGCGCTCGATCAATCCTCGATCGACAGCCTGTTCCCGTAAAGCGGGTTTCAGCACCGATATCGAAAGCCGTATCCGATCATGATCGGATGCGGCTTTTTCATTTTCGGGCGGCAGGCGCGCCGGGGCGGAGCGAGGTCGGGCGGACGGGGATGTCCGGGATGGGCGCAGCGCGGAAGCGGGGGCGTTGATCGCCGATCTTCCGCTTCAGGCCCAAGGCCGCACATGCACGGTATCCTCACCCTATGCTTCGGCCCGGAGCGCGCTATGGGCTTCGAGCGCTCTGCGCAGCAGCGCCAGTTCGCCCTGCAACCGACGGAAATCCTTAACTTCCATTCCCGAGGCTTCGAGGACGCAGCCCCGGGCCGCCTTCGTCCGGGTCTTCAAGGCTTTGCCCTGCTCGGTCAGGCTGACCTTAACCTGTCGTTCGTCGTGCGGATTGCGCGTCCGCTTGAGATGTCCCAAGGCTTCCAGCCGCTTGAGCAACGGCGTCAGCGTGTTGGATTCGAGCGACAGCTTCTGACCCAGGCCGCCCACGGTCTGGTCGTCGCGTTCCCACAGCGCGACCATGACCAGATATTGCGGGTAGGTCAGGCCCAATGCGTCCAGCAATGGCTTGTAGACGCGATTGATCGCGTGCGTGGTCCGATAGACCGTGAAGCAGAAGAAATCGTTCAGCTTCCGCTCTTCGGCGACCTCGGGGACGGAATTGGGCATGGCGCTCCACCGGTAACGTTTACGTGAAGATATATCGTGCGCGATTAAATTCAATCCCCATTTGATTTCGTTTATATCGTGCACGATGTGAGCGTGGACGATATTTTTCACGGACATTCCCGAACGAGGGTCGACCCTCATCTCGCAATTCAAGGAAGCCATCATGATATCGAAAATCCGCCGCCTCGCCTCGGCCGCCAGCGCCGTTCTGTTGATGGGTGCCGCCGTGCCGGCCCTGGCCGCACCGGTCAAGAACATCGTCCTGGTCCATGGCGCCTTCGTCGATGGCGGCGGCTGGCGGCCGGTCTACGACATCCTGGTCAAGGACGGCTACACGGTCAGCCTGGTCCAGGAGCCGTTGACCTCCTTTGCCGAAGACGTCACCGCGACCAAACGGATCCTCGACCGCCAGGACGGTCCGACCATCCTGGTCGGCCACAGCTATGGCGGCGCCATCATCACCGAGGCCGGGAACGATCCCCATGTGGCCGGCCTGGTTTATATCGCGGCCCATGCGCTCGATGCCGGCGAAACCGAGGTCGGCAACGGCAAGAAATTTCCGAACTCGACCAAGGCGGTCGTGAAGACGCCTGACGGGTTCCTGTTCCTCAATCCCGCGGACTACCCGGCCGACTTCGCCGCCGACCTGCCGCGGGCCCAGGCGGAATTCGAGGCCCACGCGCAGATGCCGACCTCGGCCCAGGTCTTCGCTGCCGAGATCGCCGATCCGGCCTGGAAGGTGAAGCCGAGCTGGTATCTGGTCGCCAAGGCCGACAAGATCATCAATCCGGACCTTGAACGGATGTACGCCGCGCGCGCCCACAGCCACACGGTCGAAATCGCCGGGGCCAGTCATTCGGTCTATGAATCGCATCCCAAAGAGGTTGCGGCCCTGATCGAGCAGGCGGCCCAGCACGCGCAGAACTGAGCCTAACGATTACCGGCACTCCTTTTCGCAGAAAGGAAGGGGTGCCGGATCTCCTGCCCGCCGATCCCGCGCTACCGTCTAAACCGCGTCCGCCTTGTAATACAGCATGGCGACATGCTGGGCCTCGGCGAAGAACAACCAGCGTTCGACCAGTACGCCGATGGTCGCGACCGGGGCCGCCAGCAGGACGGCAGACCGGTCGAGCGCCGGCACCATGCCGCCCGCGATCACCAGCAGCAGAGGGGCCAGCACGCCCAGGCCGCCCGCGATCCGGCGCAGCTTGGCCGCATGCTTGCGCGCGATGCGGAAACCCATTTCCTTCATGATGTAATTCGCCGCCGTATGGGGCGGATCGAGCGGGCGCACCTGACCCAGCGCGCCGAGACCGGTCGCGGTGCCGATCGTGGTCGCGGATTTCAGGCCGTCGGTATGGCGCCAATAGAGCGCCTTCACGACCGCGGCGAGCAGCACCAGGATCGGCGCGACCGCCCGCGGCAGGAAGTCGACGCCGGTCGCGGCGCCGGCCCAATCGAGCCACAGGCCGCCGGACGCCAGCGCGATGGTCAGATAGCACGGCACGGTCCATCGATTATGCCAGCGCGCGATCGGCTTCAGCGAGCGGTAGATCATCGCCGTCGCCGCCACGGTCGCAGCCGACAGCAGGCCGGCGATCGCCGCCGTCATTTCGATGCATTCCACCGGTGCCGCCAGGATCGGCCAGGCCAGGGTCAGGAGCGCGATCGCAACCAGGCTCAGGACCGCCAGCACGCCTTCGCGACTCAACCACGAACTGCGCCATTGCGTGAAGGCGCGCCAGGCCCGTTCCGGCCGGCCCAGATGCGCGGTCGAGGACAGGAGCCCGCCGCCGATGCACGCAAGCGCCAATCCCAGCGAGACCGCGCCGAACAGCCGGTCGGCCGGACCGGCGGCCAGGGGCAGGAACAGCGCCAGCAGCATCAGCATGCCATAACCGATGCCGGAGGCGACGGTGAAGAGAATGACCGAAAGCGCGGGATGCATCAGGCGGACAGCAGCCGATCGAGCCAGCCGAGGAAGCCGGTGCCCTCGGGCATGACCGGCTCAAGGGCGGGGCTCTTGGCGTGGGCGGAGCAGCCGCTGCCCTTGGCGCGCGGCGGCAGGTAGCGGTTGGTCGGGCGATAGCCCAGCTCCGGCATCAGGGCCATGCCTTCGCGGTCCGCCACCATGCGCGAGACGTCGGAGGCGGGATCGCCCAGATCGCCGAAATGCCGCGCCGAGGCCGGGCAGGTCGAGACGCAGGCCGGCACCCGTTCCGCCTCGGGTCGGGCCTCGTCATAGATTCGATCGACGCACAGCGTGCATTTGCGCATGACGCCGACGTCCTCGTCGAACTCGCGCGCGCCGTAGGGGCAGGCCCAACTGCACAGCTTGCAGCCGATGCAGACATCCTCGTTGATCAGCACGATGCCGTCCTCGGCCCGCTTCAGCGAGGCGCCGGTCGGGCAGACCGTGACGCATTCGGCATTGTCGCAATGCAGGCACGAGCGCGGGAAATGCACGGTCTGGCCGGCCGGGCCGTCGCCGACCTCGTAGCTGTGGACGCGGTTGAACCAGACCCCGTCCGGCTGCGCCTCGTAGGGCTGGTAGTCGGAGAGCGGGCCGGCATTGCCGCCGGTGTTCCATTCCTTGCAATTGACCGCGCAGGCGTGACAGCCGACGCAGATGTCGAGGTCGATGACCAGGCCGAGGCGGACGGCGCCGGGGGTGGGCAGCGTGGTCATGCGGGCACCTTCTTCTTGGCGAACCAGCCGCCATAGCCGAGCTTTCCGGGCCGCTGGGCCAAGCCGGGCGGCAGGCCCAGCGCGGGCAGCATCGCGTCGGGCGCCGCGACCTTTTCCATCCGGACCTTCAGGTCGTACCAGGCGGCCTGGCCGGTGACCGGATCGGCATTGGCATAGCGATAGCCGCCGGCCTTGGGCGGCAGCAGGTCGCTGATCAGATGGTTCATGAGGAAGCCCCGCGTGGCCTCGGCCGCGTCCGGTGCCAGGTTCCAGGCGCCCGAGCGCTTGCCGATCGCGTTCCAGGTCCAGACCGTGTCGGGATTGACCCCCTCCATCAGCCGTACTTGGGCGGTAATCGTGCCGTGATGGCTGGTCAGCCGCACCCAATCATCGTCGGCGATGCCTTGCGCCTCGGCGCGGGCGCGCGAAACATAGAGCCGGTTCTCGCCATGGATCTGGCGCAGCCAGGCATTCTGCGAGCCCCAGGAATGGTACATCGCCATCGGCCGCTGGGTCAGCGCATGCAGCGGAAATTCGAGGGATCCCAGTGCCGCCGCCTCGAACGGCGGATACCAGAAGGGCAGGGGGTCGAAATAGGTCTCTATGCGCTGGCGATGCGCGTCCGGTGGCTGGATCGGACCATGGCCGGATGCTGCCAGGCGAAAGCGCTGCAGGCTCTCGGTATAGAGCTGATGGATCACCGGCTCCGGCCGGGCGATGAAACCCATGCCGGTCGCCCAATCGAGATAGGCCTGGTTGACGTGCTTGAAATATCGGGCTTCCGATGGAATCTCGGTCCGCCAGAAGCAGCCGTTCGCCATATAGGCTTCCAGCTGGTTCGGGTTGGGCGGGCCCAGCGCCTCGCATTCGGCATCCCGGCCGCGCCAGCCGGCCAGCAGGCCCTGGCCCGGTGCCCGCTCGTGATTGACGATGTAATCCGGGTAGAGGCCGGGATAGCGCGGGCTGCCGTCCTCCCGGACCAGGCCCGGCAGACCGATGCGCGCGCCGATCTCGATCAGCACGTCCTGGAACGGCCGTACGTCGCGCTCGACCGGCACCACGGGGCGGCGGATCGAATCGGCGGCGCCGTCGGCATCCGAGATCGGCCGGTCCAACAGCGAGATGCAGTCGTGCCTCTCCAGATAGGTCGTGTCCGGCAGCACCAGATCGGCATAGGCGACCATTTCCGAGGCATAGGCGTCGGAATAGACGATGAACGGGATGCGATGCTCGCCGGTCGCGTCGTCCTTGTCGGTCAGCATGCGCATGGTCTCGCCCAGCGCCATGGACGAGTTCCAGCTCATGTTCGCCATGAACATGAACAGCGTGTCGATCGGATAGGGATCGCCGGCCCAGGCGTTGCGGATCACCAGATGCATCAGGCCATGGGCAGCGAGCGGCGCCTCCCAGCTATAGGCCTTGTCGAGCCGGCACGGCGTGCCGTCCTTCTCGACCAGCAGATCCTCCGGACCGGTCGGAAAGCCCAGCGGCGGTCCGGTCAAAGGCCAGTTCGGCACCACGCCGGCGGGCTTGCCGGCCGGCTTTACCATCGGCGGCGCCGGCTTCGGATAGGGCGGCTTGTAGCGGAAACCGCCCGGCGCATCGATCGTGCCCAGCAACATCTGCAGCAAATGGATGAGGCGGCAGGTGTGGAAGCCGTTGGAATGGGCCGACACGCCGCGCATCGCATGCATGCTGACCGGCCGGCCGATCATGGTTTCGTGGCGCACGCCCCGCCAATCGGTCCAGGGGATCGGCAGCTCGAGCTGCGACGAGAACGCCGCCGCGGCCAACTCCGCCGCGATCCGCCGGATGGTCGCGGCCTCGATCCCCGTCTCGGCCGAGACCGTTTCGGGATCGTATCGATCGTCGAGAAAGCGGGCCGCCATCAGTTGGAACGACGGTACGGCGCGGCGGCCGTCGGCGAGGGTCGCCGTGCCGCCCAGCACCGGCGTGCGGTCCGGATCGAACGCCCGCCCCACCTTGCCGGCGGCGTCGAGCGTCAGGGGATGACCGGCCTCGTCGCGCGCGATCAGTCCGTCATCCGCGGCACCGGGCGCGTCGATCACCAGCCAGGCGGCGTTCGAGGTCTGGGTCAGCGCGTCCTTGTCGATCGCCTGGGCCCGCAGCAGCTCGCGGATCAGGCTGGCGACCAGCAGCCCGTCGGTGCCGGGCCGGATGCCCAGCCATTCGTCGGCGATCGCCGAATAGCCGGTGCGGATCGGATTGATCGACACGATCTTGGCGCCGCGTGCCTTCAGCCGCGACAGGCCGATCTTGAGCGGGTTGGAGCCGTGATCCTCGGCCACGCCGAACAGCAGGAAATAGTTGGAATGTTCCCAGTCCGGCTCGCCGAATTCCCAGAACGAGCCGCCGAAGGTATAGAGCCCGGCCGCCGCCATATTGACCGAGCAGAAGCCGCCATGGGCGGCATAATTCGGCGTGCCGAACTGGCTTGCCCACCAGCCGGTCAATGCCTGGGACTGGTCGCGGCCGGTATAGAGCGCCAGGCGCCTGGGGTCGGTCGCGCGGATATGGCGCAGCCGCTCGGTGACGGTCTCCAGCGCCTCGTCCCACGAGATGGTGACGAACTCGCCCGACCCGCGTGGGCCGACCCGTTTCAGGGGCGCCGTCAGGCGCGCCGGCGACAGGTGCTGCATCACGCCGGCCGAACCCTTGGCGCACAGCACGCCCTTGTTGACCGGATGGTCGGGGTTGCCGTCGATATAGCGGATCTGCCCGCCCTGCAAATGCACCCGGATGCCGCAGCGGCAGGCGCACATGTAGCAGGTGGTGGTGACGGTCCGCGCTTCTTCCGTTGGCTCGGTTTCGGCTGTCATGAAGTGCTGGCGCTTCCCCCGAGGCGGTCGAGAATTCGTCCGACCCGATGATGGACTGCCGGATGCGCGGGGTCAAACGGGCTGCTGCGGTCGAGAGGTCGCACCCCGGCGTCGATCCTCTATGGCGAAACGCTGGCGCTCGGCCACGCCGACATGGCCGCCGTCCTGGCGGCGCTGGAAATGCGGACCGGGCACCTGGGCTAAGCCGGTCGACGACTTGCGCCGGTCGGCCGCGCGCGCCATGTTCCCCGCATGACCGAACTCGATGCCCGCGGGCTGATCTGCCCGCTTCCCGTCCTGAAGGCGCGCAAGGCGCTGAAGAATGTCGCGGTCGGCGAGATCCTGGCCGTCTTGGCGACCGACCCGGGCGCGCCCAAGGATTTCGAGCATTTCTGCGCCACGACCGGCAGCGAGCTGGTCGGCGTCGAGCAATTGGCGGATCACGCCCGCATCGAGATCCGCCGCTTGGTTTAACCAGGCTTGGCTCAAGGAGCGGCGGTCACCTTCAGATTCCGCAGAGTCATGCCGCCGGACGCGACGTCCTGGATGCGGATGCCGTGCAATCCCTTGGTCAAAGGTCCGGTCCAGGGGCCAGAACCGACCGGCACGCCGTCGACATAGATCACCTGGGCGGCCGGCGTCGCCGTGTCGGTCGCGACGGTGAAATTGCCGCGGGCGGCCAGGTTTATCGTCCAATCGATATATTGTGCCGGCTGCGCCAGCGTGCCGCCCTTGGCGGTCGAACCGGAGGCGAGCGCCGCGGTCGAGACCGGCAGGGTCGCGGGTGCCGCCTGTCCGATCAGCGGGGCCGCCGGCCCCTGGGCGATCGCCGCCGCGATGCCGGCGAGCTTCGGCGTGTTCTGCTCGTGCAGGGTCGGGCCGGCGACGCCGTAGGTGCCGCCGACCGAATTGAAGGCGAACGGCAGCTCGCCGCCGTCATGATAGAACAGGTTGATGGTCTGGCTTTCCATCCCGGCCGCGGCGGAGGCATAGTTCGCCGATAGTTGCAGCGCCTGCTGGGTCGCCGACGTGCTGCCCGATGTGTTGCCGATGGAGAAGCCGCCTTCGTAGCCGACGACATGCAGCCCGAAGGCCCGTGCCAGATTGGCGTCCGTGATCGTGCTCGAGATCACCGACATGCTCAGGCCCGAGCCATACATGGCGGAGACGCTGGTGGCGCCGTCATTGTTGATCGTGGTGTACCAGCCGCCGCCGGCCCCCCAGATGTAGCTGTTGACCGGGACCGGATTGGGGACGTGGGCGATGCCGTCGCCGTTGTTATAATACGCGTCGAGAAAGTTCAGCCCGACCTGGCCATAGGCACCCGCATCGCCATATTCGAATTCGTCGACCGGGCGGATCGTCGTCAACATGGCAGGACTGCCCCAGACGCCGCGGAACAGGTCGCTGATCTGCTTGATACGCTCGGCGATCCGGCGCTTGAACCAGATGCTGGCGTCGGTCGTGCCGTCATAGTTCAGCGGCGAGTTGCCGGCCTTTACCTCGGCGTTCGCGCTGTTGCGCAACTGCTGATGCTGCAGGAAATATGCGTTCCAGATCTCGTTGGAATATTCGATATAGACCCGCAGGTTCGAATTCAGCGGCGGGTAGACGGGTGCCGCCTGCGGGGCGGTGTAGGGATTGGTCCCGTCGCTGCCATAGGCCAGCAGTTGCGCGACCTTGGTCACGTAATCGTCGTTCGCGTTCAGCGGGATGTTGATCCAGACGTCCTTGCCGGTCTCGTTGGCCAGTTCGACCAGATATTCCCAGGCACCGCCCTTGCCTTGATAGCCATAGCCGTTGGTCGGCTGATACTGGCTCCAGTCGGTGGGTTTGATCCGGTCGGCCCAGGTGACCTGTTCATTGTTGAGCGTCGCCAGGTAGTCCATGAAGCGGATCGCGGAGAAGCGGCCCAGCAGGGTCTTGAATTCCGAGGTGAACAGCTCGCCGGGCGCATGGCTCGTCGTGCCGTTCAGCGCGAGCGGGCGCAGCAGGGCCACTTTGGTGATGCCGGTGCCGCCGGCGCTGCCCGGCACGCGCCGGGTGGCGCCGAAGCCGAACCAGATCGCCTTCGGCGGCGCGTTGGCCGCGATGGTCCAGCTGACCGACGTGGTGTTGGTGGTCGGATCGAAGCCCACGCCCGAGGGCAGAATGGCGCCGTAACTCTTACCGCCGCTGGAAAAGTTGCCGGCGCCCAGCCAGTCGACCACCTGGGCCTGGCCGTTGAAGCGCAGGTTATAGGTGCCGCCGGGCTCGCTATGGCTGGTCCAGATCGGCAGGGTCGCATCCTGCATCGGCCAGCCGTTGGCATCGACCTTGGCCGGATGGCTCGCGTCGGTATGGTCGTTGTAGATCTGGAAGCCGTAGGATTGCTTGATCGCGTCGGCGAAGATCAGGTTCGGGTCGTTCGGGCCGGCATAGCCGATGTTAAGCCCCAGCGGCGTCGCCGGCTCGATCACGTGGGTCGCGACGGTCGGGCTGCTCCAGCTCAGGTGGATGCCGCCGAGTGCCGCCGGCTGGGCATACCGGATCTGCAGATCGTAGGAATGACCGGCGGCCATGGCGAAGGAGGCCCGATCGGTCCGTTGGCTCGTGCCGCCGCTGTCGGCGATCAGGCTCGTCCAACTGGAGCCGCCGGTCGGCCGGATCGACAGGTTCAGGCTGCCGCCGCTGACCTTTACGGCAAAGCTGTAAGTCTCGCTGGTCGTGGGAACCACGCTGCCGCTCCAGGAGACCGACAGGCCCTTGGAGCCGACCGCCGCATATTCCGGCGAGCTCGATCCGCCGGCGCCGGCGGATCCCCAGGTGAAATCGAGGCGGACGTCGCGGCGCTGAAACGACGGCGCGCCGGAGAGATTGGCGTTGGCATAGTAGGTGCCGAGAAAGCCGCCGTTGAGCACGCCTTGTGCCGACGCCGGCAGGCCGAAGCCGGCGCCGACAATCAGGATTGTCAGCGTGTGTAGGATCGATCGCATGCGCATTCTGCCTTCCCCAACGTAAAGTCGCGGTGGTGAAGGTGCTCGGGCGCTACAATAGCTCTCCGCATTTGTGCCGAAGGTGATACGCATCGCACCAAAGATTTGTTCCCGGATTAATTCATCCAGGACCATTTTTGGGCGAAAATAGTACTTACTCGGGACAAAGCCCGGTGAATTTCAACTGCGTCTGTGTCGAAAATCTGTCAGATGAAGATTGTTCTACTGGCAGGTATTCGCCAATATCACGAATTAAATGGACTTTTAGTTGTATTAGTTCTGTGAGGCTTGCACCAGCAGGCCGGCCTCGCGGTAGAATTGCTCGGCGCCCGGATGCAGCGGCAGGGCCAGCCCGTCGATGGCATGGGCAAGCTTGATCCGCTTGCCGATCGGATGGCCGTTCTCGATCATCTTCTGGCTGCTCTCGTGCCAGAGCGCCTTGACCAGGCGGTAGGCGAAATCCGTCTCGATCTTGTCGGTCGTGATCCATTCGGCACCGATGCCGATCGTCTCGACATCTTCGTCGATGCCATCATAGCTGCCGGCCGGGATCCGGTCCGCGGCCAAATAGCTCCATTTCCTGCGCAGCTTCTCGGCCGTGTCGGCCGCGATCGGCAGCAGACGCAGCTTGGTGTTCTGGGCCAGTTCGGCGATCGCCGGGACGGGCCAGCCAGCGATCTGGAAGAACCCGTCCATCGAACCGTCGGCCAGGCCGGCCGCCGCCGGGGCCAGCTTCATATAGCTCGCCTTCAGATCCTTTTCGGCGAGACCCACGCCGGCGAGGACCAGGCGGGCATCGACCAGCGTGCCGGACTCCGGCTCGCCCAGCGAGATGCGCTTGCCCTTCAGATCCTTCAGGCTATGGATCGGTCCGTCGGCGCGCACGACGATGTGAAGGCTTTCGGAATAGAGATTGGCCAGCGCGCGCAACTGCGGCTGGGGGCCGGCCTTGGCGAAGGCGTTGCTGCCGGCATAGGCCCAGCTGGCGACATCGGCCTGGCACAGGGCCGAATCGAATTGCCCTTTCTCGACCGCCTCGACATTCTCGACCGAGCCTTGGCTCGCCTGCGCGACCGCGATGACGCCGGGCACGCCGCAGGCGCCGCCCTTGGCGCAATCGCGCGAGCCGGGCGGGTTCGACAACGCATTCGCCATCTCGCCGCCCAACGGGAAATAGGTCCCGCTCGGGGCGCCGGTGCCGATGCGGAAGAAACGGATGTCGGTGCTGGCGGCCCATACGCGCCGGCCGAGGCCAAAGGCCAGAACCGCGGTGCCGCCGGCCAGGATCCGGAGCAATCCGCGGCGACTAATTGTCGCCGTCGATCGGCGACTAGTTGTCGCCGCCAATCGATCGCCCGCCGCTGCGGGGCGGGAAATCGGATCGGGTTGCGAACGCTTCATCGCCGGCTCCAGGAGCGCGAGGGAGATGCCCTGTCGGCCAAGGACCAGTGTCCTTCGGCCACTGCACTGAGCAGCCTAAAGAGAGTCGGCCGAAAAACCTAAGACCTCATTGATGAACGAACGATCGATCGAACCATTCTATTCCTCGACCCAACGAATTTTCGGCCCTTGGCGACGGTCCATTGCCGACCAATCTCTGTCGCACGCCCGATGCAGTCGCTATAACCGGCTGAAACGAACTAGGAAATGGGAGAACCCGTCCGATGATCGCCAATATCACCCTGCCGCGTCAGATGGTCATCGGCGGTGGCGCCTTGAAAGAGCTGCCGGGATTGCTGGGACGAGTCGGTATCGTGAAACCGCTCATCGTGACCGACCCGTTCATGCGCGACTCCGGACGGTTGGCCGCCGTGACCGACCTGCTCGACGCCGCCGGGATCGCCTGGGGCGTGTTCGCCGATACGGTGCCCGATCCGACCACGGACGTGATCGAGGCCGGCGCCAAGGCGATCGCGGCCGGGGACTTCGACGGCCTATTGGCGCTGGGCGGCGGCAGCCCGATCGACACGGCCAAGGGGATGGCGATCCTGGCGGCCAACGGCGGCAAGATGCGCGACTACAAGGTGCCCGCGCCGATTCCGGCCATGGGTCTGCCGCTGGTCGCGATTCCGACCACGGCCGGCACCGGGTCGGAGGTGACGCGCTTCACCGTCATCACCGATACCGAAACCGACGAGAAGATGCTGATCGCCGGGCTGCCCGCGTCGGCGATCGCGACGATCGTCGACTACGAGCTGACGCTGACCATGCCGCTCAGGCTCACGGCCGATACCGGCATCGATGCGCTGACCCATGCGATCGAGGCCTATGTCAGCAAGCGCGCCAACCTGTTCAGCGACAGCATGGCCCTCTCGGCCATGAAGCTGATCTGGACCCATTTGCCGGTGGTCTGCGCCGAGCCCGACAACCGGCCGGCGCGCGAGGCGATGATGCTGGGCGCCACCCAGGCAGGCATCGCCTTCTCGAACGCGTCGGTGGCATTGGTCCATGGCATGAGTCGCCCGATCGGTGCCTTCTTCCACGTGCCGCACGGCCTGTCGAACGCCATGCTGCTGCCCGAGATCACGGCTTTCTCGGCACCGGCGGCCATGCCGCGCTATGCCCAATGCGCCCATGCCATGGGACTGTCCGACCCGGCCGAGGGCGACCAGGCCGCGGTCGCCCGGCTGATCGACGCGCTGCGCCGGATCAACCGCGACCTGTCGGTGCCGACGCCCGAGCGCTACGGCATCGATCGCAAGCGCTATCACGAGTTGGCGCCGACCATGGCGCAGCAGGCGCTGGCGTCGGGCTCGCCCGGCAATAATCCGCGCGTGCCGACCATCGAGGAAATGGTCGAGCTGTACGAACGCTGCTACGCCTAAGCGTTAATCCAGCTCGACCAGGATGTCGTCGCCCTCGACCTTGAGCCTGTAGACCTTCAGGTCGCGGTTGACCGGCGGGCCCAGGGCCTTGCCGGTCTTGATGTCGAAGCGGCCGGCGTGGAGCGGGCATTCGATGACGCATTCATCCAGGAAGCCGTCGGTCAGCAGCGCGTAGGCATGGGTGCAGATGTTGGCAGTCGCGTGGAACGCGTCGCCGACATGGTAGATCGCGATCTGCCTGCCTTCGATTTCGACGGCGATCATGTCGTCGTCTGCGATCGCGTCGGTCGTCGCGATCTTGACCCAGCGGCCGGTCATGGGCGGAGCGCCGCGCGGTGCGGGCGCGTCGAATAGGCGGATGCGGTCAAGGGTCATGCCTCGGAGCGAGCGGGGAAAAGTCGCGCCAGCCTAAAGCAAGAGCCCCCGATCCGTCACCCGCTCTCGGCCGTTCACACCCGATAGCAGACCCGCAATCCGCCCCAGAGCCGGCCGGCGACCCGGATCGGGGCCGAGACGTCCTTCATCAAGGCGAAGACCCCGCCGCCCATGTCGCGGCGATAGGTCTGCAGCAGGAACGGCTTGGTATTGGCCATCACCGCCGCCGCGGTCTTGTCGAGATAGCGCCGCCGGTTCCGGCTGTTCGCGGCGTTCCAGACCGGATCCCGCCCCTGCGGTTTGCGGAACTGCGGATTATGGGTCGGGATCAACTGGTTGTGGTCGAGCGGCGCGCAAAAGACCATGCGCTCGTCGAGCTGCATCACCGGATCGTGCAGGGGCGGCAGCGTCCGATCCAGGAACGGAATGTAGCGTGTCATGAATTGCGGCGGATCGGAGCCCGCGATCGGCACGAGCTGCTTGTCGAACAAATCGTCGAGCGTGACCTCGCCGGCACCGAGCGCGGCGGCGAACCGGTCCTCGATCCGTTTCGCGACCGTGACGGCCGCCTCGATGAATTTCGTGTCGACCGTCTCGAAGCCGGAGGATGCGGTCAGCGCCATGATCGCCTCGCTGGCGCCCAGCACGCGCTGGCTCCGCTCCGCCGCCAATCTGAGGCTGGTGTTGGATTGGACGACGCCGCCGTTCATTTCGTCGACCGTGCTGGCGAACCCGTCGCAGCGGCGGGCGATTTCCTCGGTCGCCTCGGCGATCCGGCCGGCATTCTCGTCGACCCGCACGACGGCGTCGCCGACGGTCGCCATGACCGAGCCGATCGTCACGGTGCTGGCGCTGACGGTCTCGGCGCGGCGCGAGCCCTCGGCGCTCTGCTGGACCAGGCGGCGGACCTGCTCGGTCAGGCCGGCCAGCGTGGCGCCGATCTCGGCGGTTGCCGAACTCGTCTCGCGGGCCAGCGCCTTGACCTCGGTCGCCACGACAGCGAAGCCCCTGCCGGCCTCGCCGGCGCGGGCCGCCTCGATCGTCGCGTTCAAGGCCAGCAGGTTGGTCTGCCGGGCGATCCGGTCGATCCCGTCCGTCACTTTTCCGACGCGCTGCATCGCGATTTCAAGCGCGGCGAGCTGGCTGCCGATCGTGCTGACCGAGGCGACGAGATCCTGGATGGCGTTTAAGGAATTGCGGATTTCCGCGTTGGAATTGACCATGTCCTGACGCGCCTTGGCGGCGACGTTCCGGGTTTCCGCCGCCATATCGGCGATGCGCTGGTTGCTGTCGATGATGTCCCTGGTCGTGCGGCCGATCTGCCCGCAGCGCTGTGCCTGGCCGTCGATCAGGCCGCTGACCAGTTCGACATCGCTCACCACGTCGGCGATATCGACGCTCAGGCGACCGACCTCGGACGCGACGCTGGCGACCATCGCTCCGGCATCTTCCGCTTGAGCCATGCCCATTCTCCCTGTTCTTTTTGCCGGGTTCGCTTAAGCAGCATCCGCCGCAGAGCCTAATCGACCGTTCAAATTGGGTCGTCTTCAGCGGCCGTCCCGCGGGTCTCGCCCGTGCAAAGGCGACCCGTCAGGTCTGATGATATGTTCCGAGGCCCAAGTTCATGCCGGGGGCGTCGTGTGCGGTGACTTAGCCCGATGCGGAATTTGGCGCTTCACTCGGGCGTGCCCCCGAGTATAACGGAATAAATCTAATGTGAGGCGTCCCTTGTCGTCCTTCGATCTTCAGCGCTATCTGCCCTACCTTCTGAATCGCGCGGCGATTCGCATCACCGAGGCCTTTCAGCGCGAGCTGCGCAAGGACGACCTGTCGGTCGTCATGTGGCGCGTTCTGGCTGTGCTGTGGCACGACGGCGCGATGCGGCTGGGTGCCTTGGCCGAGGCGACCAGCATCGAGGTATCGACCCTGTCGCGGCTGATCACCACCATGCAAGCCCGGATGCTGGTCAGCCGCACGCGCTGCACCGACGATGCCCGCGCGGTCGAAGTCGATCTGACGGCGGAGGGCCGGGCGATCGCGGAGCGGATCGTCCCCATGGCTCTCCACTATGAATCGATGGCGCTGGCCGACATGTCGGCCGCGGATGGCGATGCGTTGCGGCGGCTCTTGACCCGGCTCTACGGCAATCTGTCCGATCTGCCGCCGCCCGACGCGTCCGCCGGGACCTGAGCCGATGCGCCAGGAGCGTCTGAAGCCCTTCGTCAAATGGCTGGCCGAACGCCAGGGGTCTGCCGCCGATATCGGTGAGCTGCATCAGGCGCTGTGCCGGCTCCTGAACAATCTCGGCTACGGACTGTGGAAATCGGGCCTGCTGCTGGAAACGCTCGATCCGGAATTCAGCGGCGGCCGGACCATCTGGTCGCGCGACGGCATCGAGGAGCTCGCGCTGACGCTCAATCCGCATACGCTGGACATGAGCGCGCAATATGCCCGCAGCCCGCTCAAGATCGTCGACGAGACCGGCCACACGCTGCGCGCCCGGCTCGACGGCTCCGTCCTGTCCCTGCCGCTGTTCGAGGAGCTCAGGGCGGAGGGCGGCACCGACTATATGATCGTGCCGCTCGCCTTCATCGATCGGCGCCGCAGCGCCGGCTTGAGCTTCACGACCGATACGCCGGGGGGCTTCACCGAAGAGGACGTGAACGAGCTGGAGATCATCGCTACTCTGATCAGCGCCACGCTGGAGGTGCGCCTGCTGCGCCATATCGCGATCAACCTGCTGGAGACCTATGTGGGCCCGCAGGCCGGTGCCAGCATTCTCGACGGCTCGATCAAGCGGGGCGACGGCGGCCGCATGCGCGCGGTCATCTGGTATTCGGACCTGCGCAATTTCACCCGCCTGACCGAGACCATGGAGACGGGCGAGCTGCTCGATCTGCTGAACGAATATTTCGATCTGGTCGGCAGTGCCGCGACAAAGCGCGGCGGCGAGGTCGTGCAGCATATCGGCGACGCGATCATGATCTATTTCACCATTCCCGACGGCTCGACCGACGGTCAGGTGACCGCGGGCGTGCTGGATGCGGTTGCCGAGACGCTGGTCGGGCTCGATGCGGCCAACGAGGGACGACGGGCGCGCGGCGTGGCCGAAATCAAATGCGGCGTCGGCCTCGATATCGGCCAGGTGACTCACGGCAATGTCGGCTCGCTCCGGCGCCTGTCGTTCAACGTGGTCGGCCCCGCGGTCAATCGCGCCGCCCGGATCGAGACCCTGACCAAGGCGCTGGGCACGCCCATGCTGATGTCGGCCGACTTCGCCCGCACCACGGGGCGCCCCTGGCTCAGCGCCGGCTGGCACGCGCTGAAAGGCGTGCCGGATCCGGTCGAGATCGCCCGGCTGCCTTAGCGCGATGATATGAGGCCTGCTCGGCCTCATATCTGAATCGCCCTCTAAATCAAATATTTAGAGCCTGATCCGATCAAGCCGAGCAGGCTTGATCGGATCAGGCTCTAAAGCCGGGCGAGCGCCGCCGACAGCCCCTGGAGCGCCGCGTCCAGATCCGGCATCGACAGCAGGCCGAAGCCCAGGCGGAACACGCGCGCCTCGTCGCCGAACCAGGAGCCGGCGGCGAGGCGGACGCCGTCGCGGGCCAGTTCGGCCGGGAAGCGGGCGACGGCGGCATCGTCGAACCGGGTCGACTTCAGCCGCAGGCAGCAGATGGCACCGGCGTCGGGCCGGACCCAGTCGACTAGGTTCCCGTGACGTTCGACCCAGGCGGCTGTCCGCGCCAAGCCGTCCGCCATGCGCCGGCGCCGCTCCTCCAGGATCGGTCCGCGCCGGTCGAGCAATGCCAGCGCCAGCGCCTCGTCTACGGCCGAGCAGCAGATCACCGTATTGAACTTCGCCAGCACGAGCTGTTCGCGCAGATCCGGATCGCGCGTCGCGGCCCAGCCGAGGCGCAGGCCCGGCGCGCCATGGGCCTTGGATAGCGACGCGGTCGAGATCACCTTGGGGCTCAAGCGCACCGCGCTGGGGGCGACCGGGTCCCGGCCATAGGCGGCCTCGCGATAGGTTTCGTCGATCAGCAGGTGGGCCGCGGGGCAGATCGCGGCCATCAGGCCCAGCAGGTCCTGGAGGAAGGCGGTCGACAGCGCCACGCCGGACGGGTTCTGCGGCGAGGCGAGGCTGACCAGCTTTGTCTTCGGTGACAGCAGCCGGCGGAAGTCGGCCAGATCGGGCCGGTAGCCTTGCGCGAACGGGACCGGCACGGCCAGGACGTTGGCGCCGACACTCTCCAGCACGGCGCGCGCCTGCGGGAACAGCGGCGCGGTCGTCACCGCTTCGTCGCCGGGACCCAGCAGCACGAAGGCCGCCAGGAACAGGGCCTGCATGCCGCCGACGGTGACCACGACCTCGTCCGGGCCGACGCCGACCATCTCGGCGATGGCCTGGCGCAGGCGCGGATCGCCGGCCGGCGTGCCATAGCCGAGCGACATCTCGCCGAGCGTCTGCGCATCCAACAGATCGCCCAGGCGCAGATCCGGCCCATAGCTTTCGGCCAGGTCGTAGCGCGCGGCGGCGCCGACCAGGGACATGATCTCGTTCTTCGGAAACTTCGCCATCGTTAAAGCCCGCTCTCCAGCGCCGAGTTCGACAAGAGCCGCGTCTTGAAGCCGCCTTCGTCCATCTTGGCCATGATCTCGCGCACATGGACGATGTCGCGGGTCTCGATCACGACGTCGAGGTCGGCAAGCTTGACCGGCACGTCGTGAAACAGGCGCTGGTGGAAGATCTCGACGATGTTGCCGCCGGCCTCGCCGATGATGCGGGCGACCTTGGCGAGCGCGCCGGGGGAATCCGTGATCTCGGCGCGCAACCGCACCAGCCGGCCGCTGCGGACCATGCCGCGCATCAGGATCGAGGCCAGGATGCGCGCGTCGATATTGCCGCCGCACAGCACGACACCGATCTTCTTGCCCCTGTAGCGCTCCGGATCGAGCAGCAAGGCCGCGACGCCGGCGGCACCCGCACCCTCGGCGACGAGCTTCTGCAGGCTGAGCAGCATCTCGATCGCGCGTTCCAGCTTGTCCTCGTTGACCAGCACGATCTCGTCGACATGGGCGCGCACGATCGCCTCGGTCAGCACGCCCGGGTCCTTGACGCCGATGCCCTCGGCCACGGTCTGGCCCGGCGTGGGTGCCGGGAGGCCCTTCAAGGCATGGTGCATCGAGGGATAGCTGTCGGTCTGCACGCCGACGATCCGGATCGAGGGCTTCAGCGCCTTGGCCGCGATCGCGACGCCGCCGATCATGCCGCCACCGCCGATCGGCACCACCAGCACGTCCAGGTCCGGATGGTCGGCCAGCATTTCCAGCGCGATGGTGCCCTGGCCGGCGATGATGCGGAAATCGTCGTAGGGGTGCACGAACACCAGCTTTTCGGTGGCCGCGATCTCGAACGCCGCCTTACGCGCCTCGCTCAAGCCCTCGCCGCGCAGCACGACGCGCGCGCCATAGCCGGCGGTGCGCTCGATCTTGGTGAAGGGCGTGCCCTGGGGCATGACGATGGTCGCCGGGATGCCCAGGCGCTGGGCGTGATAGGCCACACCCTGGGCATGATTGCCGGCCGACATGGCGATGATGCCGCGCTGGCGCTCGTCCGCGGTCAGGCTCGAGAGCTTGTAGAACGCGCCGCGCTCCTTGAACGAGCCGGTGCGCTGCTGGGTCTCCAGCTTCAGGACGATGTCGAGTCCCAATGCGGCGCCCAGCGCCAGTGCCGCCACGCTGGGCGTGCGCGCGACCGCGTCGCGGATGACCAGGGCGGCATCCTGGATATCGGCGAGAGTGGGCAGCGCGGGCAGCGGGGGCGTCGTCATGATTTGGGGGGCACCAGCGTGAGAGTGTCGCCCCGCGGATCGTGCGGCAGCCGGAGCCAGTCGAACGTGCGCCAGCGGGGCAGAAGATCGGCGTAATGCGGCGACAGCACATGAGCCGACTGGCCCAGTGCCGTCAAGAACACCGACTTGTCGAGGTCGCTCAGATCATAGATCGCGCGCAGCGCCGGGCCGTGGATGTCGGTGAACGGCCCGTCCGGATTGCCGAACTGGAACGCGCCGGCCTCGACCGTGTCGGCGCTGCCGTCGGCCGGCACCTGGCGGTCGAACAATTGGCGCAGCACCGGCAGCCGGTGGAAGATCGGATGGGTGAACAGCGCCGGATGCGCCGTGCCCCAGCGCCAGGCGCCCATGTCGGCGCCATAGCGGGCGGAAAGCTCGTCGAGCGCGTCCTTCAGCGACGCCTGCAGCGCCGCGGGGCAGCCGCCGGCACCGCACCATTGCGGATGGCTGGCGAGCACGCCCTCGGTCGCGAGCGACCGCATCGCCCAATAGCGCTCGAACGCATCGCCCAGCGCCGGCTGATAGAGATGCTTGTTGAGCGCCCTCAGCCAGGCGATGAAGATCAGCGGCTCCGGCCGGTCGGCCAGCATCCTGGCGTCCCAATGGGCCAGCAGATCCATGGCGCTTTTGGCGCGCGCGTCGGCCGGCTCGCCGCCAAGCATCAACGGCAACAGATGCTTGGCGCTGAGCGAGACCACGTCGGCCTGGATTGCGGCAAAACTATCGATCGACTGGCGCGGCGTCTCGGCCAAGCCCGCCTCGATCCGCTCGACCCGGTAGGGCCCGTCCCAATCGTGGCTGACCAGATAGGGATAGCTGTCCGGCACGATCTTGTTGTTGGCGGTGGCGAAATGGCCCGAGGGCGGATTGAACGCCTGGGGCAGTTCCTCGAACGGCACCCAGCCGTTCCAGTCATAGTCGCCGGTCCAGCCGGGCACGGGGCTTTCGCCGTCGCCCGCCTTGCGGATCGGCAGCTGACCCGGCGCGAAAAAGCCGATGTTCCCGTCGCGGTCGGCATAGACCATGTTCTGCATGGGGGCGGTGAACAGCCGCAGCGCCTCGACCCAGCTGGGCCAGCCGCGCGCCAGCCCCATGCGCCATTGCGCCTCGCTCGACCGGTCGTCGTCGATCAGGTAGCTGGTCTCGAGCGCCATGACCAGCCCGGTGCCGGGCTTGGCGAGCGGCACCTCGGCCAGGTCCGAGATGACCGGGCCATGGCGCGTGGTGCGCACGGTCAGCGTCTCCGGCGCCTCGCCCTTGACCGGGATCTGCTCCTGATGGCTGTCGAACGGGGCGGAGCCGTCGGGCGTCAGGTAATGGGTCGGATCGGCCGGATCGAGCTTTTCCACGAACACATCCTCGACGTCGGCGCCGGTCGTCGTATAGCCCCAGGCGATCCGGTCGTTATGGCCGAGGATCAGGGCCGGAGATCCTGCGACCGTGGCGCCGGCCAAGGTCAGGTTCGGCGCCTCCAGCCGGGCCAGATACCAGATCAGCGGCGCCGAATAATCCAGATGCGGGTCGTTCGCCAGCAGCGGCTTGCCGGTCACGCTATGGGCGCCGTCGACGACCCAGTTGTTGGACGCGCGCCGGGGTCCGACATCGTCCGGCAGCGCCGCCAGCAGATGGTCGATCGGCAGCCCGCGCGTGAGCTCCGCCAGCTTGGCGAGCGCCACCGGCCCGTCCTTGGGATATTCCGGGAACAGCTGGGCGATCTGGTCGGCCGTGAGCGTCTGGGCCAGCTTGGCGTGCAGCAGCTCGGTCCGGAAATTGCCGGCCAGCTGCAGGTCGAACAGCTTGCCCACCACCAGGCTGTCGCCCGGGACCCACGGATCGGGCCGATAGTTCAGCAGAGTGAACTCGATCGGCAGCGTCTTGCCGCTGTCGATGAAATCGTTGACGCCCTGGGCATAGGCGTCGAGCACGTCCTTGAAGTCCGGCGACATGAACGGCGCGCTGGCGACGGCGCGGCGATAGAGCCCGAGCGTGCGCATGAACCGGTCGGTGCCGATCGCCGCCCGGCCGAAGATCTGGGCCAGCCGGCCCTGGGTCACCCGGCGCTGCAGATCCATCTGCCACAGCCGGTCCTGGGCATGGACGAAGCCCAGCGCCAGATAGAGATCATGGCTGTCGTCGGCCCGGATGGTCGGCACGCCGGCCGCATCGCGCACCACGCTGACCGGGTGCCGCAGGCCCGGCAGCATCAGTTCGCCCTTGATCTGCGGCAGCGAGGCCGCCAGGAACGCCCAGCCGCCGCCCAGCGCCACCACGACCAACAACACCAGAACCAGCGACGTGCGTTTCAGCCAGCGCATGCATAGGACTCCGTCGCGGTTACGATCTCTCTAAACGTCGTGCCCGGGCTTGACCCGGGTATCCACGTCTTTGGGCCGCGCGGGCTTTTCACCGACGTCGCTCAGGCGGGGACGCGTGGATGGCCGGGTCAAGCCCGGCCATGACGATTTTTATAAACTACAGCCCCAGCTCCGCCAGGATCCGCGCGCGGTCGCCGTCCAGCTCCGGTGCCGCGGCCCGGGTCGCGGGATCGGGGAAGCCCTCGATCTTCAGCGGGTTGCCGGCGACCTTGATCGGCCCGGTGACCGGATCGTCGACCGTCACCAGCATGTTGCGCGCCGCGACCTGCGGGTGCTGGAGCGCGCGGTCGATCGTGTTGATCGGCCCGCACGGCACGCCGGCCTGCTCCAGCACGGCCACCCAATGATCCATCGGGCGGGTCCTCAGCACCGATTCCAGCGCCACCTTCAGCGCCTCGGCATTCTGGCTCCTGAGATCGTTGGTCAGGAAGCGCGGATCGGCCGGCAGGGCCGCGAGGCCCAGCGCGTCCGACAGTTTGGCGAACAGGGTGTCGTTGCCGCCGGCGATGATCAGCAAGCCATCCTCGGTCTGGTACGGCTCGAACGGCGTGATCGACGGATGGCGCGCGCCCAGCGGGCCCGGCACCTTGCCGGTCGTGTTGTAGCGGACGATGGCATTTTCCAAGAGCGACATCTGGCAATCCAGCATGCCGATATCGACCTTGCGCGTCTCGCCGGTCATGGCGCGGTGATAGAGCGCCGCATTGATCGCGACGGCGGTATAGAGGCCTGCGCCCAGATCGCCGACCGACACGCCGACGCGCGCCGGCGGCTGGCCCGGATGGCCGTTGATCGACATGATGCCGCCCAGGCCCTGGACCACCATGTCGTAGGCCGGATGCTGCGAATAAGGCCCGGTATGGCCGAAGCCCGAGGCTGCGGCATAGATCAGCTTGGGATACATGGTCTTCAGCCGATCCCAGCCGAAACCCAGCTTTTCCATGGTGCCCGGCCGGAAATTCTCGACCAGTACGTCGACCTTGGACAGCAGCGCCTCGAAGATCGCCTTGTCCGCGGGCTTCTTCAGGTCGAGCGCGATCGATTCCTTGCCGCGGTTGATCGAGACGAAATAGGCCGACTTGCCATTGACGAACGGGCCGTAATGCCGCGCGTCGTCGCCCGTGCCCGGGGTTTCGACCTTGATGACCCTAGCGCCCATCTCGGCCAGCAACAGGGTGCAATAGGGGCCCGCGAGAATGCGCGAGAGATCGGCGATGACGACGCCGGAAAGGGGGCCCGTGACCGACATGACTGCTCCTCGTGTTCAGCGGCGCCGCCCGAACGGTGGCCGGGGCCGAGGGGAGAGGATGTAGCGCAGGGGCGCGAGGGGGGCAACCTTAGGAACTTTGATTTTCCAGATAACGCGAGGCGACTAAACGAAGGGTTGTTCTATAAGTCTGTGGAATAATCTAAGATTGCGCAAGCGCGGCCGGGCGATGGTCGCGGCGACGCGGGGTCGCTCGGGCCCGTGGGACAATATTAGAGCCGGCTGATTTGACACGGATCAAAAGCGCGGGTTTGCGCCACTCTGACCGGTGGTTTCCCGAAGGCCACGACGATGTACGATCCCATCCGACGGGCAGCGCTGTTCCGGGTCAGGTTCTGTGCCGCCCTGCTGCTCCGGCTCGCGCGGGTGCCGCGGCTGCGGCCGGTCCTGGGCCGGCCGCCGGCCACGCGGGCCGGACGGATGGCGGCCGGCTGGCTGCTGGGGTTCCGGCGCCCGTTCCCGAGCCTCGCCATGGCGACGGCGACGGCGGCGCGCTATCTGCCCGGCGTGCATCAGACGAAGACCAACCGGCGCCAGCATCTCGGCTTTTCCAGGGTCCCGCGCATCAGCGATTATCCGGTGCTGTTCCATCTGGCGCGGGTCGAGGGCGATTTCCGGGTGTTCGATCTGGGCGGCAATGCCGGCACCCTGTTCTATTGCTTTCGCGACTATCTGCCCAATGCCGGGCGGATGCGCTGGACGGTGTTCGATCTGCCGCAGACGGTCCGGCTCGGGCGTCGGCTCGCCCGGCGCCGGGGCGTCGCGGACCGGCTGGAATTCGCCGACGGCCTAGGGGCGGCCGACGGGGCCGAGGTCTGGCTCGCCTCCGGGGCGCTGCATTATTTCGAACGGCCGCTGCCCGAGATGCTGGCGGCGCTGGAGCGCCGGCCGGCCCATGTACTGGTCAACCGCACGCCACTCAACGACGGGCCCAGCGTCGCCACGGTGCAGGACGCGGGCTTCGGACTCGCCGCCTGCGTGATCCACGACCGGCACGGCCTGACCGACGGCATGCGGGCGCTGGGCTACGCGCTGGTCGACCAATGGTCGATCCATCACATGGCGCTCGAAATCCCGCTCCATCCCGCGCTCTCCGCCCCATTCTACAGCGGCCTGTATTTCCGAAGGGCGTGAGACGGGCGCACCCGAAGAATTGTGCCGGATAGTTTGCCAAAGTTCCTGTTTTGTTCCAGTATCGCCCAAAATCGGTACGGAGGGCGGCGTGCTGGCGAATCTCGCGGGTGAAGGACGGAGGCTTTACGATCGCGGGCCGGCCGCCATCGGGTTGATCGTCGATGACGACGGGGCGTCGCTCGGGCCGCGCTATCCGCTGGTCGAGCGGCGCGATGGCAGTTGCACGGTCATCAATTCGGACGAGGCCGGTCTGCTGCTGCGAACCGTGTTCGA
>JAQGIC010000041.1 GCA_028288725.1 Rhodospirillales bacterium | reverse complement strand
TCCATGGAATAAGGTCGTCCCATGCGAGCTGGCCTCCATATCCAGCTCGATTCTTGAATCAGAAACACAACATCTTGAAAAGCCAAAACCGCAGAAAGCGATTCAGCTAAATCTCATCCGGCTCTAGAACAAGCACCCGGTCGGTTGTGCCAACGGCCTCAGTCGCTCCGCCAGCGCCGGCGTCAATGTCGCCAGCACCTTCATCGCGTCCGGGCCGGTCTCGCGGTCCGTGTCCAGCGCCGGCACGATGCTTCGGACCGCCTGATGGATCAGGCCCGATCCGGCGCCCAGCGGGTGGAACCCGCGCAGGTCGGCGGCCTGGGCCGCGACCATGGCCTCGATCGCGACCAGCATGCGGAAGAGATCCATCTGCTCGGCCAACTTCGATATCGTCAGCAGGCTTTGCGGCGCATGGTCCTCGACGATTTCCGAGACCGGCACCGCATCCAGGCTGGCGGGGCCCGCCTTCAGCCGGATCTCGCCATAGAGCGCCGATGCGGTCTTTTGCAGGCTGTTGAAGCCGTTGCTGGCGCCGCCGATCGGCGAGAGATATTTCGGCAGGCCACTGAGATGGGGCGTCATCAGCTTCTGGATGCGCTGCACCCCGGCGCTGGCCAGGTGATTGAGCGCGATCGCCAGCGCGTCGAACGCGAGTGCGATCGCCGGTGTATGGAAATTGGTGGTCGACAGGATCACGCCGTCGTCGATCAGCACCAGCGGATTGTCGACGGCGCCGTTCAGTTCGACCTCGATTTCGCGCGCGGCCCGGGCGAGTGCTGCGAACGCCACGCCGAAGATCGGTCCCAGCGTGCGGAACGACAGCGCGTCCTGGATCGCGCGGGCGGCATTCGGCGCCTGGAGCGCGCTGTCGGCCAGCAGCGCGCGGAACAGCGCCGTGGCCGCGACCTGGCCGCCGGCTGGCCGTGCCGCCGCCAGGCGCGCGTCGAAGATCGCGGGATTGGCGGCATAGCCCTCCATCGACAAGGCCGCCGTCGCGGCCGCCTGCAGCAGCAGGTCTTCCAGTGCCGCGAGCGTCAGCGCGCCATGGGCCGTGGTGACCGGGCTCGCGTTCAGCAATCCCAGCCCGTCCTTGGCGCCAAGCGTCGCCGGCGCCAGTCCCGCGGCCGCGAGCGCCGCGGCACCCGGCAGGATCGTCCCACCGAACCAGGCCTCGCCCCGGCCGATCACGACCGCGCCCAGATGGGCGACCAGGCCCAGGTCGCCGGCGCCGATCGAACCCCGGGACGGGATGACCGGCGTGACGCCGGCCTTCAGCATGGCGATCAGCAGGTCGAGCAGGGCGGGCGACAGGCCGGAACCGCCCTGGGCCAGCCCGACGATGCGGGCCGCCAGCACGGCGCGACACAAGGGTTCGGCCAGCGGCGGGCCCATGCCGATGCAGCGGCCGACGATCATCTGCTCCTGAAACGGCTGGATCTCTTCCGGCTTCAAGCGATATTTGACGTTGCCGCCGAGGCCGGTATTGAGCCCATAGACCGGCACCGAACCGTCGGCGAGATAGCTTTCGACGACCGTCCTGGCCTGGGCGAGCCGCGCCCGCACGCCGCCGGACAGGCGGATCTCGGCCGGTCCCCGCGCCAGATCCGCGATCCGGCGCAGGCTGACGGGGCCGCCGTCCAGGTCGAGCTGCATCATGTCCCGTCCTGCTTGCGCTTCGCCTTTTTGGGCAGCGTGTGTCGATCGCACCAGCCCATGAATTCCTTGTACCAGAGCACGGAATTCTGCGGCTTCAAGATCCAGTGATTTTCATCCGGGAAGAACACGAGGCGCGACGGCACGCCCTTGGCGCGCAACGTGTTGTAATAGGCCAGACCCTGGTAATAGGGTACGCGGTAGTCCAACTCGCCGTGGATCACCAGGGTCGGCGTCGCGAAATTGGCGGCATAGTGATGCGGCGACTGCTTCAGGACCCGCGCCTCGTCCTCCCAGGCGAAACCGCCCAGTTCCGGCTGGATCCAGAAATAGCCGTCAGAGCCCATCATCGCGACCCAGTCGAAACAGCCGGCGTGGCAGACATAGGCCTTGTAGCGGTCGCCCGGCACGTTGCCGTTCATGTAGGCGACCATATAGCCGCCATAGCTGCCGCCGGTCGCGACCACGCGGCCGGGATCGATATAGCCGGTCGCCAGCATATGGTCGGTGCCGGCCTCGACATCGGCCAGCTCGCGCCGGCCCAGGTCGCCGTTGATCGACGAGACGAAGCGCTGCCCCCAGCCGGTCGAGCCGTGATAATTCACCGCCGCCACGACATAGCCGCCGGCGGCGAACAGCTGCATGTTCCAGCGCCAGTGCCAAGTGTCGTTCCAGCAGGTGTGCGGCCCGCCGTGGATGACCTGCATCAGCGGCCATTTGGCCTTGCCCGGCTTGTCGGCATCGAAATCCGGCGGCGTCAGGATCCACATCTGGACCGGATTGCCGTCGAATCCCTTGATCGTGACCGATTGGGACGCGCCCAGTTTCAGCGCGCCCAGCAGCTTCTTGTTGAAGCGCTCGATCGGCCGCTCGCCGGTGCCGTCGATCGCGGCCGCCAGCAGGGTCGGCGGATGGGCTTGGGCCGCGCGCGAATAGACCAGGGTGGTGCCGTCGGCGTTGAGGCGCAGATCGCCGGCGGTGCCGCCATGGCCCGGCCCGCGGATCAGCTCCGTCGGCACCGCGTCGTCCAGACCCAGACGCCAGATCGGCTGGGCCACCTCGGTCTCGGCGGTGAAATACAACGCCCGGCTATCGGCCGCCCAGACCAGCGGGGCATTGACGCCCCGATCCCAGCTGTCGGTCAGGCCGGTGACCTTGCCGGTCGCCCGCTCGATCAGCCAGAGGCGCGCCTGCTCGTTATAGGCTTTGCCGATGTCGGACGACACGAAGGCGATCCATTTGCCGTCCGGCGAATAGTGCGGCGCCTCGTCGGCATGGCCGCGATCGTCGGTGAATTTGGTCCATTTGCCGCTTTTGAGCTCCAGGGCGACGATGTCCGGCGCGCCCAGCTTCGGGTCCGGATCGAAATCGTAGGAAAACACGATTTCCTTGCCGTCCGGGCTGATGTCATAGCCATGGGGGCCGGGTTCCTGCATCGACAGATGGAATTTCATGCCGGCGAACAGGTCGCGGGTCTTGCCGGTCGCAATGTCGGCCACATGCAGATGCGGCTGGCGGCCGCGCGGAAGCCAATGGTCCCAATAGCGATAATTATTATGCTCGAGCACCGTCGCCGTGACCTTGTCGTCCTTGTCTTCCTTCAGGCGCCTGGCCTGGGCCTTTTCGCTATCGAGCTCCGGCCAGACCCAGGATGAAAAGGCGATGCGGCGGCTGTCGGGAAACCAGCGCAGGCCGGATGCTCCGGTCGCGATCTGGGTCAGGCGCCGCGCTTCGCCGCCATCGGCCGCGATCAGATAGATCTGGCCGGTCTCGTCCGCCGCCTTGCCCTCGCCGCGCTTGGAGACGAAGGCAATCCATTGGCCGTCGGGCGACCAGACGGGCTCGCCGTCCGACTTGCCGCGGGTCAACTGCTTCTGGGTCTTGCCGTCGGTCGACAGCAGCCACAGCTGGCTCGATCCCTCGTTGCCCTCCATGTCGTAGCGCGTGACCGCGGCACAGGCCCAGCGGCCATCGGGCGAGACGGCGGCGGGGCCGATCCGCTTCAGGGCCCAAAGATCTTCGGTGGTGATGGCGTGCTTGGAGGGCATGGGACAGGTCTCGGAGGGGCGTTCGAAGGAGGGCGAGAGTTTATTCACAGAATGCCCTCCGCCGGAACCCCGCGCCCCCTCAAGTATTTCTATTCTCGACGATCACTTTCGGGAGAGCCGGCATGTCGAACGATACAAAGCAGAAGGCGATCGTGGCCGGACGCGCGCCGGACGGTGTCGATGCCGGCTCCCGGGCGCCTTACGAGGCCGGAATGCGCGACCGGGCCAAGATCATGGATCTCGATGTCGATGCGGACCGGATCGCGGCGACCGGAGCGACCGAAGGCAATGGCGGCGGCGGCAACGTCGAGGAGTTGCCGGCCGAAATGCGCCGCGCCGGAATCGATCCGCGGAAGGCGGCCCGGTAGCGGGCGTCGTCGCGGTGAAACTGTCGACCGCGGTCAAGCGGCTGCGCCGCGCGCGATCGTCGGCCGGCTGGCGTCTCGCGGCCACGGCGAGTTCGGCGCTGCTGTCGCTCGCCTGGACGCCCAGCCGTCTGGCGACCACCACCTGGGCCGGCTCGTCCGGCCGCATCAGCGAAATCGCGAAGTTCGGCTCCAACCCGGGCGCCTTGCGGATGTTCGTCTATGCGCCGCCGGAACCCTTGCCCCTGCGCGCCCCTTTGATCGTGGTGCTGCATGGCTGCGGCCAGGATGCGGCGGGCTTTGCCGAGAATGCCGGATGGCTGGCGCTGGCACGAAGGATCGGCGCGGCCCTGGTGCTGCCGGAGCAGGTCGCCGCGAACAATCGCGGCCGCTGCTTCAACTGGTACCAGCCGGCGGACGTCAAGCGCGGTGGCGGCGAATTGCTGTCGATCCGCCAGATGGTGCGGACCGCCAGCAAGCTTTTTGGCTCCGACCCGCGCCGGGTCTTCGTCGCCGGATTGTCGGCCGGTGGTGCCATGGCCGTGGCGTTGCTCGCGGCCTACCCGACCGTGTTCGCCGCCGGCGCCGTGTCGGCCGGAATGGCGCTCGGTACCGCCACCGGGTCGCTGCAGGCGTTGGCCCGCATGCGCCGGGCCGACCCCGGCCGCAGCCGAACCGCCCTCGCCGATGCCGTTCGCCGCGCAGCACCAGTAAGCCAAAGCCGGATTTGGCCGCGCCTGTCGATCTGGCACGGCGCGGGCGACCGCACCGTCGATCCGGTCAACGCGGAGATGCTGGCGGCGCAATGGAGCGCGGTAAACGGCCTCGCCCCGCCGCCGCTCGCCGATACCGAGCCGGCGCCGGGCCTGCGCCGCCGTCTGTGGGGCACCGCGCGCCGGGCGTCGGTCGAACTCTGGACCCTCGCGGAGATGGGCCATGGCTTCCCGGTCGATGCCAAGGCGCCCGGCGGCGGTCGGCCGGGGCCGTGGGTGCTCGATGCCGGTGTCCCCGCCGTGACCCATATCGCCCGCTTCTGGGGCCTCAGCCCGTCCGATAGCGAGGCGCTTCCGCGCCGGTGATCTCCCGGCGCTGCCGGCCGGAGACGAAGTTGTGCAATTCGGTCGCGACGACCCGCGTGCTCAGGACACCTCCACCGTCCGGATCTCGAGCTTCGACATCAGCGTGCGATGCACCGGGCATTTGTCGGCGATCTCCATCAGGCGGGCACGGGTCGCCGCGTCGAGGTCGCCGGTCAGCGTGATCTCGCGCTCGATCACCTCCAGCCGGGCGTCCCTGGTTTCGCAGCCGACGCAATCCTCGACATGCACCCGGCGGTGGCGCAGGGCGACGCGGATGCGCGTCAGCGGCAATTGCTTGCGCTGGGCATAGAGCCGGAGCGTCATCGAGGTGCAGGATCCGAGCGCCGACAGCAGGAAATCATAGGGGCCGGGTCCGGCGCCGCCGCCGCCGACCGCGACCGGCTCGTCGGCCAGATAGGTATGGCTACCGGCGGCGATGCGCTGTTCCAGCGTACCGTGGCCGGTTTCCTCGACCACGACCAGGCCGAGCTCGGTTGGCGCTGCGGGGGAGGTCGGGGCCTCGTCGGGCAGGTAGCGCGCCGCCCATTCGGCGATCAGGGCTGCCGCATAGCGCGCGTCCTCGGGACGGGTCAGCAGATGGTCGGCCCGATCGAGCGAGACGAAGCTTTTGGGATGCCTCGCGGCGGTGAAAATCTGGCGCGCATTATCGACATCGACGATCCGGTCGACGGGCGAATGCAGCACCAGCAGCGGGCGGCCCAAATGGGTGATGCGCTGCTTCTGATCCTGGGCGCGGGCATCGTCGAGGAAGCTGCGGCGGATGGTGAAGGGGCGTCCGGCCAGATTGACCCTGGCCTCGCCGGCGGCCTCGATCTCGCCGACCTGGTCATGGAACTGTTCGACGATATGGGCGACATCGAACGGCGCCGCGATCACCGCGACCGCGCGCACTTCCGGAGCTTCGCCGGCCACGGCCAGGACCGCGGCCCCGCCCAGGCTATGGCCGATCATCAGGCCGGCCGGTTGGTTCTTGTCGCGCATATGGGCCAGCGCCGCCCGAAGATCGGCGATGTTGGAGCTGAAATCGCTGTTGGCGAAATCGCCGCCGCTGCCGCCCAGGCCGGTGAAATCGAAGCGCACGGTGGCGATGCCGCGCTGGGCCAGGGCCGCCGCGATCCGGGCCGCGACATGGATGTCCTTGCCGCAGGTGAAGCAATGGGCGAACAGCGCGTAGGCCCGCACGGGCCCCTCGGGCAGGTCCAGGCGGGCGGCCAGCGGATGGCCCTCGGCGCTTGGAAACTCGAACCGTTCGACCGGCATGGCTTTTCCCCTTTGGGCGGTTGGCGTCCGTCGAAGGAATTTATCGATGGAATAGGCGGACGCGTCCATCGGGTTATCGAGCGACGTCGCGCCGCCCCGCGGGGATGGCATTTGATCTGCCGGTGGGCGAGGATGCCTCGCCCAAGAAATGGATGCGGAGCGAAGATCGATGACCGGTGAGACCAGAGAGACCATCGTCGCCCGGCCGTCGGCGTTCAATCAGGCGCTGGGCATCCGGCTCGTCGACTGGGTCCTCGACCGGGCCACGGTCGAACTCGACGTAACCGGCGATCATCTGAACCGCAGCGGCGTCGTCCATGGCGGCGTGCTGATGACCCTGCTCGACGTCGCCTGCGGCTATGCCGGCACCTGGACCGAGGCGACCGACGGCGCGCGCCTATGCGTGACGCTCGACCTCATGACCAGTTTCGTGGCCCCGGCGCTCGCCGGGCGGCTGACCACCGTGGCGACGGTCAGCGGCGGCGGCCGCAAGATCTTCTTCGCCCGGGCCGAGGTGCGCGACGAGGCCGGAAAACTGCTCGCCATGGGCCAGGGCTCGTTCCGGTATCGGTGACGCGCTCTTGCCCTCTACCGCCGTTTGCGGGAGAGGGCTGGAAAGACCTATGGATTCTTGAACCCGTATTCCGGGGTTTCCTCGTCATTGCCGTAATATTTATACGGCAGGAACTTGCCCGACATGCTGAGCTTGACCCGGTCGCCCTTCGGGCTCGGCTGGCGCTCCATGGTCATGTCGAAATCGATCGCCGACATGATGCCGTCGCCGAATTCCTCCTGGATCAGTTCCTTGAAGGTCGTGCCATAGACCATGACCAGCTCGTAGAAGCGGTAGATCAGCGGATCGGTCGGCGGCATCGCCGGGATGGAGCCGCGATAGGGCGGTTCGTTCAGCAGCCTGGCCTCGGATGGTGTCAGGCCGAACAGCGCGGCCGCCTTGGCGGCTTGCGGCTTGGTCAGCTTCATCTGACCGAGGCACGCGGCCGTGATCAAGATCGGCGAATAGCCGCCGATCGCCTCGGCGATCCCGGCCCAGGTCAGGCCGCGGTCGCGTTTGATGTCCAGGATCTTCTCGGTCAGATCGGCTCGGTTCATGGAACGATGCTCCTCAAAATGCCGTGGATTGTCCGGTCGGCCGGCCAGGCGCTTCATGCACCAGGCGCTTCATGCACCAGGCGTTTCATGCAATAGTGAGGCCTCGTCGAACGGGCGGTACGAAGTGCCGCGACCCGTCGCCCTTAAAGGTTCGATTGCGAGCAATCGAACCATGCTCAGGCATCACTAGAGACTGATTCACCGATCAAGCCTGCTTGGCTTGATCGGTGAATCAGTCTCTAAATATTTGATTTAGAGTGCGATTCAGATATGAGGCCGAGCAGGCCTCATATCATCGCGCTCTAGTCCGGCGCGAATTCTTTGTCGTTCGAATGATTCCATTCGAACGGAAAGCGCGCTAGAAATCGGGCGTGGCCACCTTCATCCCGATCGACGACCCGGACGACCCCCGCATCGCGGCCTATCGCAATATCCGCGAGCGCGATCTGGTCGGCCGCGACGGTCATTTCATCGCCGAGGGCGAGGTGGTGCTGAAAGTGCTGGCCGCCAGCGCGCGGCACCGCATGGTGTCGGTTCTCGTGGTCGACAAGCGCGCGGACGGGCTCAGGCCCCTGCTGGCCGATCTGCCCGGCGACATCCCGCTCTATCGCGCGCCACAGGCCGTGTTCGACGGCATCGCGGGATTTCCCATGCATCGCGGCATCCTGGCGATCGGCCGGCGCGAGGCCGCGCGATCCGCCGAGAGTCTGCTGGCCGCCATGGGGCCCCGCGCGCTCGTCGTTCTGCTGTTCGGCATCACCAACCACGACAATATCGGCGGCATCTTCCGCAATGCCGCCGCGTTCGGCGCCGATGCGGTCATTCTCGACGGCGAATGCTGCGACCCGCATTACCGCAAGGCGATCCGCGTTTCAGTCGGCGCCAGCCTGATCGTGCCCTTCGCCCGGCTGGCTCTCGGCGAGGATGCGGTCGCCCTGCTGGCGCGCCACGGGTTCGAGACCCTGTCGCTCAGCCCGGCCGGTGCCACGCCCTTATCCAGCCTCCATCGGCCGCCCCGCGTCGCCGCCCTGTTCGGCACCGAGGGGCCGGGGCTGCCGGCGGCGCTACTGGCGCGGACCCGCACGGTGGCGATCCCGATGGCGGGTGGGTTCGACAGCCTGAACGTGGCCACGACCAGCGGGATCGTGCTGCATCACCTGGCAGATGGGACGGCGGGATAGACCAATTTCCCGTCATTCCCTCACAACCGCTAAGACTACTCCGGCAGAAACAATGCGCGCGCTACGCGGGCCTCCCGCGCGATGAAATCGCTGGTCGCCCGGATGCGCGGCAGGTCGTGCAGGTCGGCATGGGTGATCAGCCAGAAAGTCCGCTCGATCGAGACCGCGCCCAGCACCGGCACCAAGCCCGGATGGGCCGCCGCCATGAAGCAGGGCAGCACGCACAGGCCGGCACCGGCAAGGGTCGCCTGCAGCTGGGCCACCAGGGTCGAGCTGCGGAACTGCGGCACGACGCCGGGCGCGATCAGCGGCAGATAATCCAGCTCCGGCGTGAAGATGAAATCCTCGGCATAGCCGATCAGCACCTGGGCCTTGAGATCGTCCGGCGCCCCGATCGGCGGATGGGCCGCCAGATAGGCCGGCGTCGCATAGAGGCCCAGGCGATAGTCGGTCAGCTTGCGGGCATAGAGCCGGCCCTCTGTCGGGCGCGACAGGCTGATGGCGATATCGGCCTCGCGCTTGGATAAGCTGAATACGCGGGGCATGGTCACCAGTTCCGGCCGAAGTTCCGGATATTCCCGGCAGAGCCCGCCGATGCGCGGGGCCAGGAAATAGCTGCCGAAGCCGTCGGGCGCCCCGATCCGCACCGTGCCGGAGACGAGCGGCCCGTCGGTCTGGATCTCCTTGTGGGCGGCCAGCGCGGTGCGCTCCATCGCCTCGGCGGTGACCAGCAGGCGCCGGCCGGACGCGGTCAGGCCATAGCCCTGCGGGCTACGCTCGAACAAGGCGGTCGACAGCGCGCGCTCCAGCGCCGCGATGCGTCGGCTGACCGTGGTATGATCCTGACGCAGCCGGGCGGCGGCCGCGGTCAGCCGGCCGGTGCGCGCCACCGCCAGGAAATAGCGCAAATGATCCCAGTCGAACCCGTCTTCGATGGCCATGCGAGACTCGGCACATTGGTTCTGCAGAAATCCACATACCAGAACCGGCCGGAAGATGACATTCGTGCGGTGAGTTGACGTCGGGACAATACCTTTCCGCGTCATTGCCGCGCAGGCGGGAATCCGGCATTACGCGCGCCAGCGCGGAAAAGAGCTATATCGCCGCGGACGCGGCTCTTGCTGGATTCCCGCCTACGCGGGAATGACAACAGGATGGTGAACGCGCTAGGATCTGCGAAAAAGACCAATATGCTTGGAGCGACAAGGGATGGAATTCGAGCTTTCGGAAGACCAGCAGGCGTTTCAGGAAACCGCGCGGGCGTTCGCCCGCGACGTGCTGCTGCCCGGTGCCGCGCGCTGGGACGAGGAGAAGCATTTTCCCGAGGCTGAATTGCGCCAGGCCGCCGCTCTGGGTTTCGCCGGCATCTATGTGCGGGACGACATCGGCGGCTCCGGCCTGGCCCGGCTCGACGCGGCGCTGATCTTCGAGGAACTGGCGGCGGCGGATCCGTCGACCGCGGCCTATCTCTCGATCCACAACATGGTCGCCTGGATGATCGACCGGTTCGGCGACGATGGCGTGCGCGGACGCTTCCTGCCCAAGCTCGTGACGATGGAGCATTTCGCCAGCTATTGCCTGACCGAGCCGGGTTCGGGCTCCGACGCGGCCTCGCTCTCGACCAAGGCGGAGCGCCACGGCGACCATTATGTGCTGAACGGCGCCAAGGCCTTCATCTCGGGCGGTGGGCGTAGCGAGGTCTATGCGGTCATGGTCCGCACCGGCGGCCCCGGCCCCAAGGGCATCTCGTGCCTGCTGGTCGAGAAGGGCACGGCCGGGCTCTCGTTCGGCAAGCAGGAAAAGAAGCTCGGCTGGAACTCGCAGCCGACCTGTCAGGTGATCTTCGAGGATGCCCGCGTGCCGGTCGCCAACCGGATCGGTGCCGAGGGCGAGGGCTTCAAGATCGCCATGGCCGGGCTGGACGGCGGCCGCGTCAATATCGGCGCCTGCTCCTTGGGCGGCGCGCGCGCCTGTCTGGAGGCGGCGCGCACCTACATGGGCGAGCGCAAGCAGTTCGGCAAAACCCTGTCGGACTTCCAGGCGCTGCAGTTCAAGCTCGCCGACATGGCGACGGAATTGGAGGCCGCCCGGCTGATGATCCACCGTGCCGCCGCCTCGCTCGACGCCAAGCATCCGGAAGCGACGACCCACTGCGCCATGGCCAAGCGGTTTGCGACCGATGTCGGCTTCAAGGTGGTGAACGACGCGCTGCAGCTCCATGGCGGGTACGGCTACATCAAGGAATATCCGATCGAGCGGTACCTGCGGGATCTGCGCGTCCACCAGATCCTCGAAGGGACCAACGAAATCATGCGCGTCATCATCGCGCGCCGCCTGCTGGAAAAGGCCTGACATCATGAGCAAGATCGCATTCATCGGCCTCGGCAATATGGGCCGCCCCATGGCGGAGAACCTGGTCAAGGCGGGCCACGAGGTCGCCGGCTTCGACATGGCCGCGGCGTCGGTCCAGGCCTTCGCCAAGAACGGCGGCATCGCCGCCCGGTCGACGGGCGAGGCGCTCGCCGATGCCGAGGTGGTCGTCACCATGCTGCCGGCCGGCCCGCATGTGCGCGGCGCCTATCTCGACGGCGAGGGCATCCTGGCCAGCGCCAGGCCGGGCGCGCTCATGATCGATTGCTCGACCATCGACGTCGACAGCGCCCGCGCGGTCGCGGCCGCCGCGAGCGATCGCGGTTTCGCCATGATCGACGCGCCGGTCTCGGGCGGTACCGGCGGCGCCGCCGCCGCCACGCTCACCTTCATGGTCGGCGGCCCGGACGCGGCGGTCGAACGGGCGAACCCGTATCTCGCCCAGATGGGCAAGACCATCGTCCATTGCGGCGGCGCCGGCACCGGCCAGGCCGCCAAGATCTGCAACAACATGATCCTGGGCATCTCGATGGCCGCCGTATCGGAAGCCTTCGCGCTGGCCGAGAAGCTGGGTCTGGACGCGCAGAAGCTCTACGACGTCAGCTCGAAATCGTCCGGCCAATGCTGGTCGCTCACGACATATTGCCCGACGCCCGGGCCCGTGCCGACCTCGCCCGCCAACCGCGGCTACGCGCCGGGCTTCACCGCCGACATGATGCTGAAGGACCTGAAGCTGTCGCAGCAGGCGGCCCAGGCGTCGGGCGCCGTGACCCCGCTGGGCGCGGAGGCGATGACCGTCTATCAGCTGTTGTCGGCCGCCGGCGGCGGCGCCAAGGACTTCTCGGTGGTGCTGCCCTATCTCGCGGGCAGGCTCTGCGACTTTTTGTAAGGCCCCAACCGTCATCCCCGCGGAGGCGGGGATCCAGAGCAACAGGCACCTTGGCCGGCCGCCCTGGATTCCCGCCTGCGCGGGAATGACGAAATGAAATCTGATCAGGAGTTCGTCATGACCCAGTCCCTCGAACAGAATCTCGATCCTTTCGCGCTCGCCGACGCGCTGTCGAACAAGCTGCTGATCGACGGCAAGCTGGTGCCGGCGCTCTCGGGCAAGCGCTTCCCGGTGATCAATCCCGCGACCGGCGAGGCGATCGGCCAGGCGGCCGACGGCATCGCCGCCGACGTCGATCTGGCGGTGCAGGCTGCGGCCAAGGCCCAGAAAACCTGGGCCAAACTGCACCCGCGCGAGCGCGGCCGGCTGATCTCCGAATGCGGCCGCCTGCTCAACACCCATGTCGAGGAAATCGCCAAGCTGGTGGCGCTCGAGACCGGCAAGGCGCTCCGCACCGAAAGCCGGGTCGAGGCCGGCGTGCTGGCCGACGTGTTCGTGTTCTTCGGCGGCCTGGGCTCGGAGCTGAAGGGCGAGAGCGTGCCGTTCAAGACCGACAGCATCACCATCACCCAGCGCGAGCCGATCGGCGTCGTGGGCGCGATCATTCCCTGGAACGTGCCGCTCCTGCTGATGGCGCTCAAGATCGCGCCGGCCATGGTCGCCGGCAACACGGTCGTGGTGAAATCGGCCGAAGAGGCGCCCTTGGCGGTGCTGCGCGTGGCGCAGATCATGAACCAGGTGCTGCCGCCGGGCGTGTTCAACATGATCTCGGGCGACGGTCCGGGCGCCGGCGCCCCGCTGGTCTCGCATCCGAAGGTCGGCAAGGTCACCTTCACCGGCTCGGTCGAGACCGGCAGGATCGTCTATCGCGCCGCCGCCGAAAAGCTGATCCCGGTCACGCTGGAGTTGGGCGGCAAGAGCCCGATGATCGTCATGGGCGACGCGGACGTCGATCGGGCCGTCGCCGGCGCCATCACCGGCATGCGCTTCACCCGCCAGGGCCAGAGCTGCACGGCGGCCAGCCGCATGTTCGTCCATGCCTCGATCCATGACGAGTTCGTCTCGAAGCTCAAGGCCAAGGTCGACGAGATGGTCATGGGCGATCCGCTCGACGAAAAGACCGATATCGGCACGATCATCTCGCCCGAGCAGTTCGCCAAGGTGAAGTCCTATATCGAGCTGGGCGAGGCGGCACCCGGCGCCACCACGCTGCGCTGCTCGGCCATGCCGACCGATCCGAAGCTGGCGAAGGGCCTGTTCGTGCAGCCGGTCGTGTTCGTCGGCCTCTCGAACGATCATCGCGTCTGCAAGGAAGAGATCTTCGGACCGGTCACCGCCGTGGTGAAGTTCACCGATTACGAGGATGTCATCCGTCAGGCCAACGACACCGAGTACGGCCTGGCCGCGTCGATCTGGACCAAGGACCTCAAGACCGCGCTGGATGCGACCCAGCGGCTCGAGGCCGGCCTGGTCCAGGTCAACCAGAACCTGGTGGTGCAGCCCAACATGTCCTACGGCGGCGTGAAGCAGTCGGGCCTGGGCAAGGAAGCCTCGCTCGAAAGCATGCTCGAGCATTTCACCACCAAGAAGACGATCATCCTCAATCTCGGGTGATCCTCCTGCGAGATGCCATGCCGCTGCGAATCGGGCGGCATGGCAATCCGCCTCCGATCGTCGGCCAGGCATTCGCGAGATTCTGGGCGTTTCGCGCTGAGGCGCGTCCCGCACAATAAAAACAGGCGGAGAGGCCTTTTGGGCCCTCCGCCTGAAGTCATTCAAGTCGATGAGGAGGATCTACAGGCTGCGCCCGACGGATTAATGACGGGTTAGCATTGAGGCAGCCTCGTCGATTTTATCGGCCCGGTCAGGGTGCCTTGGTAACGATGGCCTTGGTGAGGGTGGCGCCGCTCGAGCTGAGATTGCGGGCGCGGATACCATGCAATCCGACGGTGAGGGGGCCGGTCCAGCTGCCCGTGCCGACCACAGTATCGTCGACCAGGATCTGCACCGCCGACGGGGTCGCCGCATCCGTCGTGATGGTGAAGTTGCAGGGCTGGGTCACCGATACGGTCCAGCTGACATAGTCGCCGATGTTGGCGAGCGTGCCGGTCGCGGTTCCCGAAGGCGTGACGCCCATCGAGAAGGAGACCGGGATGTTGCCCGCATCGATCGGAAGCGGCCAGGCGAAGGCGCTCGCCGGACGCTGGGTGGAGATGGCTTGCAGCACCGCCTGCATCTTCGGCGTCGCCTGGTCGTTGATGGTCGGGCTCGCTACGCCGTAGGCGGAGGAGCCCGCCGCGTTGAAGACGAACGGCGTGCCGCCGCCCAGCTGGAAGAATTTGTCGATGGCGGTCGTCTCGGCGGCCTGGGCGCCGGGGTCGAGGTTGGCCGCCAGCTGGAGACTGTACGGATTGTCGCCGCCGACCTCGAAGCCGCCCTCGTAGCCCATCTCGTGCAGACCGAACCCATAGGCCCAGATCGCGTCGCCTTCGGTCGAGGGCGTGGTCTCGCCCGAGGCGTACATGGCGCCGATCGTCGAGGCGCCGGAATTTTTCACACTCACGTACCAGCCGCCGCCGCCGCCCCAGAGATAGTAGTTCGCCTGGTGCGGCGTCGCGACATGGCTCTTGCCGTCGGCGTTGCCATAGTAATTCTCGAGGAAGGTGAGGCCGATGGCCGCCGTATTGTTCGAGTTGGCATATTGCCATTCGAAGACCGGCCGGACGCGGGTCATCATGCCGCCGTCGCCCCAGGTGGTGCGGAACAGATTGCTGATCTGCACCGTTCGATTGACGACCCGGCGCTTGGCCCAGACGGCGCTGTCGGTCGAGCCGTCATAATTGAGCGGCGAGCCGCCGGCCGCGACCTCGGCCTGGGCGAGCGCCAGATTGCCGGCATTCTGCTGATAGGCGGTGTTCCAGAGCTCGTTGGAATATTCGAGATAGACCTTGAGGTTGGAATTGAGCGGCGGATAGGCCGGGTTCGCTTGGGGGCTCGTATAGGGGGTCGTGCCGTCGCTGCCATAGGCCAGCAGTTGAGCGAGCTTCGTCACATAGTCGTCGTCGACATAGAGCGGGACGTTGATCCAGGCGTCCTTGCCGGTCTCGTTGGCGAGCGCCACCAGATATTCGAGCGACGCGCCCTTGCCCTGCCAGCCATACCCCGACACCGGCTGGTACTGGCTGGGGGCGGCCGGGGTCACCCGATCCGACCAATGGGCCTGCTTGTTGCCGTTGGTCGCCATGTAGTCCATGAAGCGGACGCCGGTGAAATAGGACAGATAGGATTTGTACTGGGCGCTGAACAACTCGCCCGGCGCATGCGTCGTGGTCGAGCCGGGGGCCACCGGCCGCATGATCGAAAGATTGGTGATGCCCGAGCCGGTCGCCGACGCGGCCGTGCGGAGGGTCTGACCGAACCCGAGGCTCGCCGCGGTGGGCGTGGACGCGGCGGCGACCGTCCAGAGGAAGCTGGTCGTATTGCTGGTCGCGTCGTAGCCGACCCCCGCCGGCAGCACCGTGCCGTAGGAGACGCCGCCGACCGAGAAGCTGCCGAGCGTGGCCCAGTCGGTCACCTTGGCCTGGCCGGTGAAGCTCACCTGATAGACGCCATCCAGCTCGCGTCCGCTGGACCAGAGTGGCAGGGTGGCATCCGCCAGGGGCGCACCATTCGTATCAAGCGCCGCGGCGGTCGTTGTGCTCGAATAGCTGGTGTAGGCGCGACCCTGCTTGACGATATCGGCGAACATGTTGCCGGGCTCGCCCGGCAGGGCCGGCGAACCGTTGATGCCGACCGGCGTCGCCGCCTCGATCACCTGATAGGCGATGGTCGGGCTCGACCAACCAAGCTGCAGCCGGCCGCTCGCCGCATGCTGCCAGTAATGGACGGCAATGTCGTAGGAGGTCCCGGCGACGAGGGCCACGCTCTTCTGTCCGGTCTTGCTGCCGGTCGAATAATTGGTATAGAGCGGGGTCCAGCTCGTCGTGCCGGTCGGCCGATAATAGAGCGCTACGCCATCGGCCGTCTTTACGGTCAACGTATAGGTCTCTGTCGTCGAGGGCATGACCTGGCCGGTCCAGCTGCCTGAAAAAGTCGACCAGCCGGCGGTCCTGAACTCCGGCGACAGGGAACCACCGGGTCCGACCGCGGTCCAGGAAAAATCGATGCGGGCATCGCGCCGCTGGAAGCTCGGCGCCGTGACACCGCTCAGTCCCGGTTGATATTGTCCGACGAAACCGCCCCAAAGAACGCCTTGTGCCGAGGCCGGGCTGAGCCCCGCCGATGCGGAAAGTGCGGACAAGGAAAGAGCGATCACGCTCGCGAGCGTGCGAAATTTGCTGTTCATGCCGCGTCAGCCCATCAAAAAAAAGATGTGAGGCCTGCGGGCTTGAAGAGTCGATCGCACTCGGCCAGATCGATAGATTCTATCTGGGTCAACGCAATAAAATACTCTAATACCGCAAGCCATCACTTGCGGGATAAAAATGTCTTTTGCCGGTTAAAGGACTCTGAATTCTAAGTCGGGTATAATACTTAAAATATGAAGCATTATAGGAAAATCACATAGTATAAATATTATTCTACGAGAATCAGACAAGAGAAATTCTCGTATTTGGCAGCGCTCCGAACGCAGCGTCCCTTTCATCGCAAAGTCTTGGCCGTGATTACCCGAGATCTGCGTCGCGCGGGACCGTGATCGTCGGCACCGGAACCGGTGCGGCCGGGCGGTCGATCAGAAACAGGGCCCGCCAATTGGCACTGCGGCCGAATTCGATGAAGCGGTAGGACAGGGCCGCCACCCCCAGCAGCAGAAACAGATAAAGCGGCAGCGTGCGCGCCAGATCGTCCAGGGGAGCGGCGTCCGCTTCGAACACGTGGCGCAGCAGCGGCTCGTGCCAGACGTACAGGCTGAAGCACATCATGCCCAACACCTGGATCGGCCGGTTGGCGAAGGCGGCGCGCAGCCAGCCGGCTTCGAGCGACAACAGCCCGGCGATCATGGCGGCGAAGCCCAGCGCCACCATGTCGGAGAACGGGATCTGAACCCAGCGGCCGGCCGCCTCGGCCGTAATCAGAGAGAGCGCCACCAGCGCCGCGCCGCCCAGCGTCACCAGCTGCGGCCAGCGCACCCTGACGCCGGCGACATAAGTCTGGGCCAGCGCCATGCCCAGCGCGAAAATCTCCAGATTGGCGCTCAGCCCCATGGTCAGCGGCAGGATCTGGTGGCCGGGCGAGAGCGCGAGACCCAGGCCGCGCGAGACCCAGCTGAGCGCGGTCGCGGCCAGCAGGGTTCGAACCGGGCCCCAGCGGCGGAATGCCAGGATCATTGCGGGGAACAGGATGCTGAACCAGATCTCCACGCCCAAGGACCAGAGCGGCGGATTCAGATGCGGCTGAAAGCCGTGGGGCGCGAAGGTGAACAGCGCGCCGGCGATCGAGACCAGTTCCAGCGGCAGGCGCAGGTCATGGACCGGCGGCACCTGGTTCAGCACCAGGCACAACAGCGCCACCAGGTAATAGAGCGGCAGCAGCCGGGCGGCGCGGCGCAGATAGAATTGCTTCCAATCGGCGCGGGTCTCCATCCCGGCCTTGCCACGGGCGAACGGCAGATAGAGCACGAAGCCCGACAGCACGAAGAACAGCTGCACCCCGATCCAGCCGTAGGACAGGAAGAACAGCCGGTGCGTGATCTCCGGCGCCAGCGCGATCACGCTGTCGGGCTTGAAATAGAGCCCGAACAGGTGATGCCAGACGACCGCGATGATCGCGGCGCCGCGCAGCCCGTTGATGACGTCCAGCTTGCCGGCGGCCGGATTGTCGTTCCGGGTGTCAGGCGCGTTTGACGGCGGCATGCGGCACCTCCCCCAGCAGGACGAGCAATTGTTCGGTCAGATAGGCCTGGTCGAAATGGCGGCGGACCCAACGGCTGCCGGCGGTGCCCATCGGGCCCCAGCGCGTGGGCGCCCGCGCCAGCTCGATCATCGCCCGGGCCAGCGCCGGCGGGTCGCGCTCGGCCACCAGCAAACCGGTCTCGCCATCGATCAGCCCTTCGGGAAAGCCATTGTGATTGCTGGCGATGACTGGCATGCCCAGCGCCTGCGCCTCCTGCAGTACCAGTCCCTGGCCCTCGACATCGCCCGACGCGGCCGATGTGCTGGCCAGCACGAAGATGTCGGCGGCATCGGCCAGGCACGCGATCTCTTCCTGGGTGCGGCGGCCCAGCAGGCGGACATGGGCGCCGAGGCCGAGCCGATCGATCGCGGCTTCCAGCGCGCTCCGGGTCGGCCCCTCGCCGATGATGGCGAGGTCGGCGTCCACGCCGGCGGCCCGGACCAGGGCCAGCGCCTCGATCGCATGGATATGGCCCTTCTTTTCGACCAGGCGGCCGATCGACAGGAACCGGACCGGTCGGCCGACGGCATCGATCCGGGCGCGGAACGGGAAGCGATCGGGATAGAGCCCGACCGGCAGCTTCACCGTCCTGGCCGCGGGCGCGCCGATGTCGAGGATGCGGCCGCGCGTGTAGTTGGTGTTGGCGATGAAAATATCGCCGCGCTCGAACAGACGTCGATACAGGTCCGGCCCCTGGGCCTGGACCCGTTCGGAGAAATCATAGCCGTGGAAGAAGGTCACGAGCCGGCCGCCGATCAGGTCCAGGTCGCGCAGCCAGGTGCCGAACTGTCCATTGGGCGCGAAATGGCACAAGACATGGTCGAACGCCCGCGCCGGGCCGCCGAGCGTCACCGCCGCCATGACCAGCCGGATGAAATCATAGGGCGACGGCAACGAGCCGGCCTTGAGCGCGCGGACGAGGATGCGCAGGCTGGCGATCGGATGGGATCCCAGATAGGCCAGGTCGAGCAGCCGCCGGGCGCTGGGGCGCGGCACGGGCACGCGGATGAGCGTGGCTGCCGCCAGAATGCGCCGGGTCGTTTCGTGCAGATTGCCGGTATCGGGCGTGCCCCGGCCGAACGACAGGATGGTGACCGCGATCCCGCGATCGATCAGCGACAGGATCTGATTGTCGATGAAGGTCTCCGACACCGCCGGATAATTGTCGAGCAGCAGGGCGATGCTGAGCTGGGTTCCGTCGCGCGGCATCAATGGCTCGCGGTCGCCGGCAGGCCGCCGGGCAAGGCCGGATCCGGCGCCTTGACCGCCGTCGGCCGCAGCCGCTCCTCGAGCTTGTTGAGCCATTCCGCCACGGCGAAATAGCGTGCCTTGCCGACGCCGGCCCGCGCCAGCAGATAGAGCGCCAGCCGTTTCAGCGAGCGCGGCTTGGCGCGCCAGTTGCGGCCGAGCAGGCGGGCGGCATAGCCCGGCCGGCCCATCTGCATGAAGATCTCGCCCATCGTTCCGGTGAACAGGCCGGCATCGACCGTGCCGTCGCGGAAATGGGGCCTGAGATGGGTGCGGTACATGTAGAGATGGCCGGAAAGCCGGCTGCGGCCACTCGATGTGATGCGGCCAGCGGGCGCGATATAAAGCGTCGTCAGCAGCTCCGGCACGCAGGCGAACCGGGTGATCGCGGCCAGCCGCAGCCACAGCTCCCAATCCTGGCAGGATTTCAGGGTCGGCACGAAACCGCCGACCTGGAGCAGCAGATCGCGTCGGACCAGCGCACAGGAGGTCGAACCGACGACGTTGTGATTGATCAGCGCCAGACGGATGTCCCCGGCCTCGGTCGCCCGACTGACGCCGCAGGGCGCTCCCGCCTCGGTCAGGCTGGCGATGCCGGTGTAGGCGGCGCCGCATTTCGGCCCTGCCGCGGCGATGGCGGCCACCTGGCGCGCGATCTTTTCCGGATGCCAGATGTCGTCGCTGTCCAGAAACGCGACATAGGTGCCCTGGGCCAGCTCGACGCCGCGGTTGCGCGCGGCGGCGGCGCCCATGTTGTGCTCCAGCGGATGGAAAATGAACGGCACCGGGCACTTGAAGCCGCCCGCCCAGTCGCGGGTGCCGTCGGTCGAGCCGTCGTCGACGATGATCAGTTCGATCGCCGGGTGGCTTTGCGCCAAGACGCTGGCAACGGCGCGCGGCAGGCAATGCAGCCGATTGAAGCTCGGGATCACGACCGAGACGAGGGGGGCTTCGGACATCGGAGTCTCTCTCAGGCGCGGGAGGTGAGAATGCCGGCGATCAGGCCGACGTCGTTGCGGCGGAACGCGAGCGTCAGGCCGGCATAAGCGACGGCGCCCAGCACCAGTTCGGCCGCCAGCAGCGGAATGCCGGCCAGCAGCCCCTGGTGATCGAGCAGCCGGACCAGCGCCGCCATGCCGAGCGCCAGTGCGATCGCGGGCGCGAACGAGGCGACATATTCGCCGAACACCGGGCCCAGGATCGGCCGGATCAGCCAGCGATAGACCGCGGGCACCACGGCGACGTTGATCGCGCACAGCACGATGGTCGCCGGGATCAGTCCGAACCAGGCCAGGCACGCGGCATAGATCGGCACCTGGAGGACGAATTGCGCGAGCGTCCAATAGAACGATCGATCGGCGTGGCCGACGGCCAGCACGAGGGAGCCCACCGGATTGTTGATCGTGCGCGCCATGGCGATGATCGAGCACAGCTCGACCAGCGGCACCGCCGGCAGCCATTTGTCGCCCAGCAGCAGCGGCACCGCGTGGGGCGCGATCGCGGCAAAGCCGAACAGCAGCGGCGCGTTGGTCGTCGACAGCAGCTTGGTCACGACCAGAAAGCCGCGCTTCAGCGCCGAGGGATCATTCTGCTTCTTGGCGAAGACCGGGAAGGCGACGTTGGTGATGATCGGGTTGATGCGATAGACCGGCTCGACGATCAGCATCCAGGCCATGTTGTAATAGCCGAGCGGCTGCGGGCCCAGCAGGAACGAGATCAGGAACTGGTCGAGCCTGAGGTTGACGTAGTTCACCGCCCGGTCGCCGACCTGGAACATGCCGAAGCGCATGAAGTGGCGGATCTCGCCGTAGCGCAGGCGGAATTGCAGTCGCAGCAGGTCGCGGCCGGCGATCCATAGGAACAGGCTGCGCAGCATCGCGGTCAGCAGCTGCGACCAGATCAGCGCATAGATGCCGACGCCGGCCCATAGCATGGCGCCCGCACTGGCGGCGCTCAACAGATTGGCGCCGAGCTCGACCTTGCCCAGCCGTTCGAACCGCAGGTTCTTCTGCAGCACCGCCTGGAAGGTCTGGCCGATCGGGGCGACGGCGAAATTGGCCGCGGCGACCAGCAGCATGCCGGTCAGCTCCGGCTGGCCATAGGCATAGGCCAGCACCGGCGACAGCAGCGCGAAGCCGGCCGCGACGGCGCAGCCGAACAGCAGATTGAACCAATAGAGGCTCGAGAGCTGCTCGGTACCGGCATCCTGCTTGGCGATGATGCCCTGGGTCACGCCGGCATCGGCGAAGATATAGGCGAAGCCCAGCACCAGATTGACGATGGCGAACAGGCCGAGCTGGAACGGCGGCAGCATGTGGGCCGCGACCAGGGTGACGCCGAAGCGCGCGGCGATGTTGGACGCGGTGGTGGCCGCGGTCCAACGGACCGACTTCAGGGCTTTGACGCGCAGGCTCATCTAGGGTCGAGCATCCTTCGGCACCGGTTGGAGGCGGCCCGCGGGGCGGGCCTCGAAAGGTGCGGCGCCCCGCGCCCCAAGATCTGCGGCGGAACAAAGGTCGCGACCGACTTGATCGGGTTCGTGTTTTCGCGGATTTCGCTCAACCCAGGGAACGGAGCAGGAGAACAAACAGTTCCGTCTGGTGTGTGACCAGAATGCGGCCTCCCCGGCTGTGGCTTCTATGGGGCATCGATGGTGACGACCGACGACCTGTCGTTTTCTCCGGGTAATGTCCTCAGTCCCCAACAGCAGGTGCTACTCGATGACCGATGCCAAAAGTCCGCTCGCGACTCTGGTGAAACATACGCCCCTGATCGGCCCGCTCGCCCGCGGCCTGGCGCGCGCGCCCCTGGTCGAACGCATGCGCCGCCGCCTGGGCTTCAGGGGCTCCGCCGCCTATTGGGATGCGCGCTATCGGGCCGGGGGCAATTCCGGCGCCGGCTCCTATGGCCGGCTTGCCGCCTTCAAGGCCGAAGTGCTGAACGAATTCGTGCGCAGGCGGGCGATCCGCTCGGTCGTCGAATTCGGCAGCGGCGACGGGGCGCAATTGGCGCTGGCCGACTATCCCCAGTATGTCGGCATCGACGTGTCGCCGGCGGCGGTCGCGCTCTGTAGCGAAAAATTTCGGGGCGAGGCCACCAAGCGGTTTTTGCTGGCGGACAATCTGCCGGAGCCTTTCGGACCGTTCGATTTGGCGCTGTCGCTAGACGTCATCTATCATCTGGTCGAAGACACCACCTTCGACCTCTATATGCACGGCTTGTTCGAGCATGCGGGTGCCCATGTGGTGATCTACGCCAGCGACCAAGATGCGGCCGGCCCGTCGCCGCATGTCCGCCACCGCGCTTTTACGCCCTGGGTCGCCACCTATCGACCGGACTGGCGTTACGCCGGCAAGGTACCGAACCGATATCCGTTCGATCCGGCCGATCCGGACGAGACGTCGTTCGCGGACTTTCATTTCTTCGAGAAGATTTAAGCGAATTTGGAACGTCGTTCCCGCCGAGGCGGGAACGACGAACGCAAGAGATCAGGCTCTGACGTATGATTTAGAGTGCGATTGGTCGCGACAGGATGTCGTCGACTTAGACATGAGGCCGATCAGCCGCGAGCGAAGCTCGTCGGCAGGCCTCATGTCATCGCGCTCCTACCGGCTGTAGCCTGAATACATGTCCTGGGCGGGGGCGCCGTCGACCTTGGTCAGGATGATGCCGGTCGGCATGTCCGGATCGAGCGCCAGGCGGCGTAGCGCCTCGCGCACGACGGTCTGGCGGGTGCGCTTCCACGAGACGATCAGTGCCACCGCATCGACCGAGCGGGCCAGCAGCATGCCGTCTGGCACGCGCATGATCGGCGGCGAGTCGATGACGATATAATCATACTCGCGCCGCGCATCGCGCAGGATGGAGCCCATGCCGTCGGCTTCGAGCATCGGGACCATGCTGTTCGAATCCCCGCTTGCCGTCAGGTAATTCAGTCCCGTAAGGCCATCGACGCCGACCCAGTCGCGCCAGCTCGCCGGATCGTCGAGGAAGCTCGGCTGGCCCGGACGGACCGGTGACGGCAGCACGGTCTCCAGCGTCGGCCGGCGGAAATCGCACTCGATCAGCAGCACGCGACAGCCGTCCCGGGCGGCGAGCCTGGCGAAGGAGAGGGCGAACGAGGTCTTGCCCTCGGCCGGCACGGCGGAGCTGACCAGAATGGTTTTCAACGGCCGGCCCTCGGACGCCCAGCGCAGCTTGGCGCGGAACGCGCGCAGCGTTTCGGCGACCGGCGAGGTCGGGTTGTCGACCACATAGCGGTGCGGCAGGCGTTTGCGGCCCAGGTTGCGCACCAGCGGGATCGCGGCGAGGCCGGGCAGGCCGGTTACGGTGCGGACCTGCTCCAGCGTTTCGAAGCCGTGATCCAACTGGGCATAGAGGATGGCGCCGGCGACGGCGATCAGGCCCCCGGCGAAGCCCGCGAGCAGCGCCATCAGCGTGATCTTGGGGCTCGACGGATGCAGCGGCACGATCGCGGCCGAGATCATGCGGGCATTGGTCTGCTGATGATCCTGCGGCTTCGCCGTCTGGGCCACGCGGACCATGAACTCGTCATAGACCTTGCGACGGCTTTGGGCGTCGTCGTTCAGGCGTTTCAGCGTGTCCTGGGCCGCGGAGCTGGAGGTGGCCTTGCCGTTCAATTCGGCGATCTGCTGAACCAGGCTTTGCTCGCGCGCACGGGTCACGTCGACCTGGCCCTTGAGCGAACTCACCACCTTGTTGATTTCCCCGCCGATCGCCTGACGCACGCCGGCGACTTGGTGGTTGGCCGCCTTCAGGTCTGGGTGGTTCGGACCCACGCGGCTCGCTAGGTCGGCCTGGTTGCGCGCGGCCTCCGCTTCCTGGGTCCGCAATTGCTGGATCACCGGCGAGGCCAGAACATCCGTATTGGCGGCGATGCCGGACTGCTTGGCGGCGAGTGCCTGATTATACTTGGCCTCGGCCGCGGCCCGGTCGGCGCGCGCGGTCGTCAGCTGGGAATTCAGGTCGGCGACCGCCTGGCCGGCGATGGTGCCCTGCGGCGTCACCAGCAGACCGGTCTTGTTGGTGAAGTCCTGGACCCTCTGTTCGGCCAGCAGCAGCTGGCGATGCAGCTCCTCGCCGCGCTGGTCGAGCGACTGATTCGCCTCGATCGTGGCCGCCAGGTTTTCCGACGCGTATTGCGACAGATAGGTCTGGATGATCGTATTGACGACGTTGGCCGCGATTTCCGGCGTTTCGCTCTTGTAGGTGATGTTGATCACGTAGTCGCGGCCGTCGTTGACCAGATCGAGATTCTTGACGAGCGTGTTCAGCACCTCGTCATCGATCGCCGCCCGCTCGTCGCCGACCACCGGCTGCGGACCACGGATCACGCGCTGGATCCAGGGGATGGGATTGATCTCGGTCCAAAGACTGTCGTCCTTGGGCTTCAGGCGCGAATTGAATTCGGGCACCTGGTCCAGGTGCAGCTTGGCCGCGACCGAGGTCAGCACCTGGCGCGAGCTCACCACCGCCATCTCGCTGCGGACCAGCGCCTGATCGCCGGTCGGCGTCACCAGGGTTTCCAGCTCGGGGATGGACATCTTGCGCGTGGCGACCACGACCGCGCCGTCGGCGGCGTATTTGGGCGTCAGCATCTTGCCGACCAGCACGGCCACAACCATCGCGGCGAGGATCGCGGCGCAGATGATCCAGCGCCGGCGCCACAACAGGGCGCCCATGCCGAGGATGGTCGTGGTTTCGGCCGGCGGCGGCGCGAAGCTTTCCAGGACCGGATGTTCGATGAGGGCGCCGCGACGGTAAATCGGGGCAGACGGCAGCCCACTGCCATTGGAGGTCGCATCGGTCATGCGCAAGTTCCTATCTCGACAACAGCGGAAGGAGCTTGGTACGACGGGCTCTGAGCCGGGGCGCTGTTTCTACTCACCCCGCGTAAACGATGGTAGCCCTAATTCGTTGCGCTGCACACAATGACAATTATGGCGCAGGCGGCGAATACGCTACCGCACCAGAGCGCCTTCATGCCACCTCGAAGCACGCGGGCGACGCCGGTCGGCCCCTCGAACCGGCGACGGGCGGCCGAGCGATGTTCGCGGCCCATCAGCAGGACCATGTAAAAGGAAAAGCCGAAGAAGGAATAGCTGTCGCGGATATCGATGGGATGCGGGTCGATCGCGCGGGTCGCAAAGGCGCGCTTCAGTGCGGCAAACTGGCCGGGCGTGAACGAACCCGCGATCGACGGGCCGCAGCGGTTGGCCAGAACCTTGAAAAAAGGATCGAGATCGCTGGATTGCGGCAGCAGGATCTCCGCTTCCGGTTCAGCTCGGTATTCGGCCCGACCTTCTATGACAGTCGCCTCGGCGGCCCACGACATGCTTCTGGCTCCCATTGGCCGATTTAATCGGCCATCCATCGGAAAAGGCTTCGATCAAAAAATTGACCCATGATGGAGCGAGTTTGCATCGCTAGACGTTGACAAGGGCTTAAGCGGATGACGAGAGCGGGATCGATGGATGCAACGTTTGCAAGCGCGGGCATAGAACGCCGTTGGGCCCGCCTCGCGGCGGATCGCTCGTCCCTGGTGTCCGGTGTGCTCGCGACCATGCTGGCCTCGACCCTGTTTCTGACGCGCTTCGCGCTGACGCTCGGCCATAGCGAACTGTCCCTTGCGCTGGTCGTGGTGCTGGTCGGAACCGCGCTGCTGGTGCTGACCGGTGCGGTGCGGATCAGCCCGACGCGCGCCGGCCTGTTCGCGGTCGCGGCCGCGACCCTGCTGCTGTCGCTGCTGCTGGGCGGTGCCGTCCAACCGTCCTACCTGTCGTTCGCCAATCTCGTGCTGCTCTATGCCGCCTGGATGTTCGTGGTGCCGGACGATCGCCAGTTCGAATGGGCGGTCCGGCTCACGCGCCGGCTGCTGCTGATCATCGGCTTTTGCGGCATCGTCCAGTTTTTCGCCCAGATTGCGGTCAAGGCGCCGTTCCTCTTTACCTGGGACACGACGTTCCCGCGCGCCGTCATCAGCCACGGCTTCAACTATGTCATTCCGGCGCCCGGCCTGGGCGGCCTCAACAAGGCGAACGGCTTCTTCCTGCTGGAACCGTCCAGCCTGTCGCAGATGATGGCCATCGCGATCATCATCGAACTGGAATTCTTCAAGCCGTCCTGGCGCATCCTGGTGCTGGCGGCCGCGCTGGCGCTGTCGTTTTCCGGCACGGGCATGGTGCTGTTCTTGGCGATCGTGCCGCTGATGCTGCTCAACCGCGGCCGGGGCGGCGTCCTGCTGGTCGTGGTGCCGGCGCTGATCGCCCTGAGCGCCTTGCTGGCCGGACCCAAAATCGCGCTGCTGATCGAGCGGCTGCAGGAATTCGGCTCGGACCAGTCGAGCGGCTTCGCCCGCTTCCTGTCGCCGTTCTATCTGTTCCGGGACTATCTCTATCCGGACGCGTCCACGACGCTGTTCGGCATGGGGCCGGGGACGATCGAAGGTTATAGCTTGAAGACTGCCTACCTGATCCATGATCCGACCTGGGGCAAGCTGATCTTCGAATATGGCTTCCTGGGCGCGCTGCCGTTCGCCGCCTATGTCGGCTATTGCTTTTTCGCCGGCGCGCGCTCGACCTGGCTCGCGGCCGCCCTGTTCATCAACTATCTGCTGCTCGGCGGCAATCTGGTCGATGCGCGCCTGCAGGTGCTGATCCTGGTGCTGGTCGTGCTGCAGAACCGGCCGCGCGACGTGATCGCCCGGACCATCAGAACTGCAGAGCCAAGCTCACGTAATTGGGTGCGCAGGGCCCCGACAGTTTGAGCGAGTCCTGCATTTTCCGGCTGTCCATGCAGCCGCCCAGCAAGACCAGTCCGATCAGCACGCCCGCGAGGCGAACTCCGACGCTTCCAAGCTTCGTCATGGCACCCTCCGCGAGAGGCGATTGCACGCACCCTATCACGAATTAGGTCCCGGAGCGTTCGGGGCAATGGGCGATCAGGTTCTGGGCGACAGGGCCCTGGTCTCATGCCGCCGGTCGAGCAGCAGCTTCGCGGCACCGGCGATGCGATGGTAGTGCCGTTCGAACAGGAACCAGAAGACCCAGGCGGCGCCGTTCGCGATCAGAAAGATCTCGACGAATGTTCCGATATCGTAATGATCGGCTGAAGGCCGGTGCACGACGAACCAGATCAGCACCGTGTAGTGGATGAGATACAGCGAATAGCTGTAGTCGGCGATCCGATCGATCGCACGGCTGATCCAGCGGGGCACGGTGATCGGCGACAGGCCCAGCAGGAAGAACAGGCCGAACAGCGCGCCGGCCGCGAACAGGGCGAACTGCAGATCATAGATCCGTCCCTCGGTCGCGAGCAGCCGGCCGGCGAGCAGCACCGTCGACAACAGGATCAGCCCGGCGATACCCCATGCCCAGCGGCGCCGGCCGGGCAGGGCTTGCGGACCGCCCCGGCGCATCAGGCGATCCTGTGCCCAAGCGGCGCCGGCGCCGATCATCCAGACGAAGCTCAGGCATTGGCCGACGCCGCCCATGGCGTTGTAGATCGGCACGATTCCGACCGCGGCCAGGACAAGAATATCTCGCCGATTCAAGCGCTTGCGCCGCGCGACGAAGAAGGCGAGATAGCCGAAGAACAGATAGATCCACCATTCGATGGCCACGGTCCAGAAGGGCCGGCCGGAACCGAACGCCTCGATGAACCAGGGCCGCTCGGCCATGCCCAGCCGGCGCAGGATCTGGAACACGGGATATTCCTGTAGCATGGCCAGATTGCCGAGCCACTGCAGCGGCGTCGAACTGGCGGCATAGGGATAGGTGGGCTGGTCGCGCATCAGGCCATCGACGATCGCGACCAGCACCAGTGCCGGCAGATAGCCCGAAAAGATCCGGCAGAACCGGTCGATCAGGTAATGGCCGAAGCCATAGTCGGTCCGGTCGCGCTTCTGCTGGACGCTGAGCGCGATCAGGAAGCCCGACAAGAGGAAGAACACCAGCACGCCGCTGGTTTCCCAGCGCCCGCCCCGATCGTGGCCGGCCAGGAAATAGGCCGTGCTATGGCCGAGCAGCACGATCTGCGCCGCGAGCGCGCGGACCAGGTTGAGATAGTCGATCTGGCAGGGCGCCAGCTTGACGGAATGGGCCATCAGGAACGCACGCCGATCGGCGCCGGACGGCGCAGCGCCCGGCGGAGCGCCTTGGCCGGCCGAAGCGCCGAGGCCGCCGCCAGATAGGCGAGGGCCGTTGCCTTGTGGCCACCGACCAGGGCGGCGGCATAGCGCCGATAGAGCCCGTCCGACAACAGCCGGATGCGCAGCGCCAGCCGCTCGGTCCAGGGCCGACGCCGCTGATGCTCGACGAAGGCGTCAAAGGACAAGGTCGGAGCGCCGTCCCGGGCGGCATGGAAATTATGATAGGTCCAGGCCACCATCATGAACTGTCTGGTCGCCGACTTGGCCGAGACCGTGTTCGAATGGACGCGATAGCGCAGCAGCACCTCGGGCTGGATCAGGATCGGAGCCCCGGTCGCCAGCATGCGGGCGAACAGGTCGGCATCCTCGGCCGGCTCGGTCCGCTTGTCGTAGCCGTGCAGATCGAGCGCGGTCTGACGGCGGAACATCATGCTCGGATGCAGGAAGCTCAGGGGTTCGCGCGTCGCAAGAAAACCCGCGAGCTCGTCGCGCGTGCGCGGCAGCGGCAGGCGGGTGCCGTGGCTCACGCCGGCAGGATCGATGATCTCGTAATAGCTGCCGGCGGCAATCAGGTCGGGGTTCGCCGCGAAGAAGGCCAATTGCCGTTCCAGCCGCTGCGGCAGCATCAGGTCGTCGGAATCGAGCCGCGCGATCCACTCGGCCCGGGCGACCGCCAGGCCCCGGTTCAGCGTGTCGGCGATGCCGGAATTGGCTTTGGCGACCGGCACGATGCGCGGATCTCGCGCGGCATAACGCTGGATGATCTCGGCCGTGCCGTCGGTCGAACCGTCATCGACCAGGATCAGTTCGAAATCCGGCAGGGTCTGCGCCAGCACGCTGTCGATCGAGAGCGCCAGGAATTCGGCGCCGTTATAGATCGGCATCACGACGGAGACCCGTGGTGTGGCGCCAGTCATCATGGATCATCCAGCAGCGGGAAGGGGGCAAGGTACTGCTGGTTAACGTCCAAGACTAGTCGAACGGTCCCGATCTGTCGCGCAAGTTTCCATCAATTGCGGTGAAAATCCTTTTAAAGACACGCGTGCAACGCGGGAACGACCGGCAGGATCAGCCGTTCACTTGTGGGCGTGGCGCGGAATTCTCCTTATGCTGCAGCGCAGCATTCGAGAATGCATCCTTCCAGAATCTTGCGCTTTGCCGTTCGCCACCACGGCTGCGCCGCGCCGGGACCGAGAATCTTGCCATCGCGGGCCGCACTTGGTGCCTCGCATCGATCGCGAGGAGAGATAACCCGTGCCTGCCAAGCTTCTGATCGTCAGTTCGTCCGACACGAAATTCTTCGGCCTGCTGAAGGACATGATCCTGTCGCTGGAACGGTTGGCGCGTCTGCCGGCCAGCGCGTTGCCGTCCTATGCGCTCGGCATCCTGGATCTGGGCCTGAGCGATGAGAATCGGGCTTGGCTGGCCGAACGCGATGCCATCATCAAGACGCCCCGGCCCCATATGGGTGCCGGGTCGGTCGATAAGCCGCTCGAACTGGCCTTCCTGGTCCGGCCGTTCCTGCCGGAATATTTCCCCGATTTCGAGGTCTATTGCTGGATCGATTCGGACGTCTGGCTGCAGAACGAAGAAGCCGTGCTGGCCCTGGTCGAGGGCGCCCGGAGCGAGGGCATGGCGATCGCGCACGAGAACGAGCGCGCCTACCGCTTCCAGCGCTTTCTGTTCCTGTGGACGGCCAAGCATTTCCTGTTGGGCTATGGCCCCTTTCGCGCCGCCTGGCTGCTGGCCAAGCCGCATCTGAACGCCGGCATGTTCGCGATCCGCGCGGGCGCGCCCCATTGGGCGGCCTGGGCGCGCCGCTATGACGCCGCGATCCGGCGCACCGGCAAGATCACGCCCCATGACCAGTTCGCGCTCAATCAGGCGATTTATCAGGACCGGCTGCCGACCCGGCTGCTCGATGCCGGCGCCAACTGGATCTGCGATCGGGGCGTGCCGATGTGGAACGACGAGGCCGGGGCCTTCTGCCGGCCCTACCAGCCGTACCGCACGATTTCGGCGCTGCACCTGGCCGGGCCGGGCAAGCGCACGGCCTATCGCATCAAGCGGACCGGCGGCGGCGAGTTCACGGCCATGATCCGCTATGGTGCGGCACCCAAGACCGCGTCCAAGATGGCGCCGGTCGGCCTGTCGATTGCGGCACAGTAAGGGAATGGCCATGCGCGTCGCGATGATCGACCCGTCGCTCTTCACCCTGCCGTATGACGAGAAGCTGGCGGCGGCGCTGCAGCGCCGGGGGCATCGGATCGATTTCTTCGGCAAGGCGCTCGGCGCCCGCGACCCGGTGCCGGCGACCGTGCCCTTGCGGCAGCATTTCTACGCCGCCGCGCGGATGCTCGGCACGGAACGCTGGCCCGGACCGCTCGCCAAAATCGCGAAGGGCGTGTCCCATGTCAGCGCCATGGCATCGTTGGTGCGCACCCTGGCGCGGGAGCGGCCCGACATCATCCATTTCCAATGGCTGCCCCTGCCGGTGGTCGATCGCGCGTTTCTGGGCCGGTTGGCCCGGATCGCCCCGATCGTCGTGACCTGCCATGATTCCCAGCCGTTCAACGCCAATCCCGGCGCAGCCGTCCAGCGGCTGGGCGCCACCTCCGTGCTGACGCGGTTCGATCGGGTCATCATCCATACCGAACAGGCGCGACCGCGTCTGGCGGCCTATGGTGTCGATCCGGCGCGAGTCCAACGCATCGCCCACGGTTTTCTCGACGATTCGGAGCCGGTGGCACCCCCCGCGCCGATTGCGGACGATCGTCCGGTGCGGTTCCTGTTGTTCGGCAAGATCAAGCCCTACAAGGGCATCGATCTGATGATCGAGGCGGTGAAGCGCCTCACGCCCGAGATGGCCGCCCGCGTCGAGGTGCTGGTCGTCGGCAAGCCTTACATGGATGTGGCGCCGCTCGAAGCCGCCGCCGCCGGCTTGCCGCAGATCCGCTTCGAGTTCGGCTTCGTGCCCGACGAGGAAATGCCGCGCCTGTTCGGCTGGGCCGACGTGCTGGCCTTTCCCTATCGCGAGATCGAGATGAGCGGCGTGCTGATGGCGGCGCTGAAGACCGCGCGGCCCATGGTCGCGTCCAATATCGGCGGCTTTGCCGAACTCCTGACCGACGGTGAGACCGGGTTCCTGGTCGAGCCCGGCGACGTCGCCGGGCTGGCCCAGGCGATCGCGCGCCTGGTCGCGGAACCGGCGACGCGCGCGCGCATGTCCCAGGGGCTGATCGATCTGGTGCAGGCGATCCCGAGCTGGGACCGCATCGCGGCGGAGACCGAGGCCCTGTACGCCGCCGCGATCGCCGAGCGGCGGACGGCGATCACGCGGCAACCGGCCGGAACGCCGTCGCGGGCGGTCTGATATCTAGAGATCGTCATGCCCGGACCTGATCCGGGCATTCACGCATCTCCGCCTGCGCGCTCTCGGGCATGAAGACGCGTCGGCCGACCGCGTAGGCCCCCGGGGTCGAGCCCGGGGGTGACGAAATGAGAGAGTTAGAACCAGCGCTCCGGCACGATCACCGTGTCGCCCGGTTCGATCTCGGTCGTCTGGTCCGCGGCATACTCGGTGTGCTGCGGGTCGCCATGGCGGATCACGCGGAGGCCCGACGATTTGGCGCGATAGGTATAGCCGCCGGCCAGCGCCACCGCGTTGATGGTGCGCAGATCGCCCGACCAGTCGTAGCTGCCGGGCCTCGCCACCTCGCCGACGACATAGACCGGCAGATGCTTGGTCACGACGACCGAGACGCTCGGGGTGACCACGATGCCACCTTTGCCGAGCCGCTCCCTCAGGGCACCTTCCGCCGCGGTCGGGGTCAATCCGGCGATCTTGGCGCGCCCGGCCAGCAGGACCGAGACCTCGCCATGGTCGTCGACGATCTGTTCGCCGGTCAATTGCGGCTGGCCGAACACGGTGATGTTGACCGTGTCGCCGGTGTGCAGCAGCGAAGCGTCGCTCGGTGTCGCCGCCTCCGGGCGCGGCGCGTCGGCGCAGCCGGCGACCAGACCCGCAAGGGCCAAGCCCAGCAGCGGGGCGAATTTGGGGGAGCGGGCAGACTTGATAGAGACGGTACGGGGCATGGTCGGGTTCCCTTCTGGTCCGGCCTCAGAACTGCTTCTTGAAGCTCAGCATGACGATGTTGTCATCGAAGGTGCGCGTGGTGTTCGACGTGAGATGTTGGTTCACATAGTCGATGCCGATCGTGATCCCGCGGGCGATTTCGTAGTCGGCGCGGGCTTCGGTCGTGAGGATATCGTAGTGGCGCACCGAACGTTCCAATTGGCGATCGTCGTAGCTGGCACCGAGCTTCAGCAGGATGTCGCGCCGGAGTTCGTGGCTGAGGGTCACCGAGGTCATGTCATGGACATAGCCCGGGCTATCGAAGAAGATATCCTCGTAATATTCATGGACATATTTCAGATCGAGCTGGGTCAGCTGCGTGGGCGACCACAGGATTTCGGCGGTGACGTCCGGTTCGTCGATCTGGCCGAAGCGCGGATCGGCGTAGGACTGGGTCTGATAGCCGGTCGAGAGCGAGACCAGGAACGCGCTGTCCAGGTCGAGCTGGATGCCCGTGTCGCTGCGCACGCCGTTGCTGGCGCGCCGGAAGCCTGATGCATCGATGTCGCGGCCGAAGCTTCGTCCGTCCGGCCGGAGCTCGACGAAGAATTTCTGATTGCCGAAGAAGGTATGGTCGAAGCGAACGTCGCCGAAGATCTCCTGGCGATTGCGGTCGTTGGTGATGATCAGCCCCTGCGCTCCGAACGACTGGTCGTAGATCGTCTGGCTGTAGCCGGTCGTCAGCGTCACCAGATTATGGGCCCCATTGCCGATCGACGTGCCGGCTTCGGCGTCGTAGAGCAGATAGGTCGCCGGCTTGAAGCCGTTGATCGTGTTCGGGTCGGAGCGCGGCACCGACAGGCGCTGCACGCCGCCGTTCAGGAACACGCCCAGATCCCTGCCGAGCTGATCGGATAGCTGGAGGCGCGTACCCCCCTGCCAGAAATCCTCGTTGGACAGCGAAAGGTAGCTGCGTTCCTGGCCGTTGAGGCTGAGGTTGGCGCGGAAGCCGTCATAGTGATAGTCCGCGTCGAAGCGCGCGCCGTAGTCCACGAAGAAGTCCGACTTCACGCCGGTTTGCAGGGCGAAGACGTTATCATTGAAGCCTAAATCTGCCACAGCCTGCGCCTGGAACGACACGGCGCCGACCTGCGTTCCTGGGATTGTAATGCGCCGATTGAATCGATCCAGCAGCGGTTCATCGGAGCGAAGATCATCGGGCGGCGTATTGCCCATGGCCTGGGTCGCGCTGGCGGTTTGGGCCCTGACGGATGAGGGCTCCCCCGCCGCCACCAGCACGGCGACGCCGGAGAGCAGGAGCATGCTCAGACGCCCATGGAAGGGTACGAGGCGCCATGTGATGACCGGCTTTGGAATCAACGAAACGGATGGGACCGAAGCGTGATCGACCGGGTTTATTTTTGTGCATTGCAACATTGGCGTTCGATCTATAGCGGGTACTATCAATTTTACGTTTTTGCTTCGGAAAAATTCCATCGGCCTCAAAAAAAATCTGAAGCGGCACGAAAGTTTTCTGATACAACTATGCTGCGTTGCAAGACGCCAGCCACCTTCGGGCGCTACCCGGCTCCGCGCCGTCCGGTCGTTCTCCGCAAATTCTCCCCGAACTTTATAAGAACTTCCGGGGGAATCAACCAAAGGCGGCGAATGACCTAACTTTGCCCCGAACCATCCATTCGTTCCGTCGTTAGCATGCTGCGCATGCGAATGAGAATTCGAACTTGGCTGCGGGCATCCATCATTGATCCTGCAAGAATATCCGCGAACATTGTCTGTGGATTTACTTTAGCAGGGATCGCCATGAAGAATTCGCTTTCGAATTTGAACGCTTCTGTGCGCCGTGACGGTTTCAGCGACCGGTACCCGGGCGGCGATGCGTCATCGTTCGAAGCCGAGGCCGGTCGGATCAATTTCCGGCCGCATGAGGTGCCGCGACCGAACCTGGCGGCCCCGGCGAAGCAGCGCAGCAAGCGGGTGTTCGACGTGGTGGCGAGTGCGGCGCTGATCGTGCTGTTCGGCCCGCTGCTGCTGGCGATCGCGCTTGCGGTGCGGTGCGACGGCGGTGCGGCCCTGTTCGGCCATCGCCGGATCGGCGTCGGCGGGACGAGCTTCCGCTGCTGGAAGTTCCGCTCGATGGTGCCGGATGCCGAGGCGGTGCTGGCCCATACGCTG
>JAQGIC010000033.1 GCA_028288725.1 Rhodospirillales bacterium | reverse complement strand
CGGCCAGGGCCACCCGTTCGCCGGCCAGCTTGTGCTGTTCGACCGAGAGCGTCAGGCCCGTGACATCGACGCCCGTCTCCTGCGCCAGATAGAGGCCGAGCCCGCCCCAGCCGGAGCCGATGTCGAGTACCCGCTGGCCCGGCTTCAGCAGGAGCTTGGACGCGATATGGCGCTTCTTGTTGGCCTGCGCCGTCTCCAGATCATCGGTCGGATGCTCGAAATAGGCGCAGGAATATTGCCGGTCCACGTCCAGGAACAGGTCGTAGAGCGTCGCCGACAGATCGTAATGGTGGGCGACGTTCTGCTGCGCGCGCCCGACCGGATTGTGCTGCTGCATCCAGCGCGCCCAGCGATCGAGGCCGAGGTAGAGCGGCGACAGCGCCGCCGAGCGGGGTGCCGTCTGGATATTGCCCATGACCAGGCTCAGAAAATCGTAGATGTCGCCCTGTTCGAGCGTCAGCGATCCATCCATGTAGGCTTCGCCCACGGCCATGCGCGGGTTGAAGAACATGCGGCGCTCCAGCGCCTTGGTATGGATTCGGATAGTCGAGACCGGTCCCGGCGGCTCGCCGAAACTATAGCTGCGTCCGGCATGGTCGATCACGGTGAGACGTCCGCGCCGGACGAGGTGACGTAACAGATGGGCCAACAGCATGCGCTACCCCCGTCCTGTATGTCGAAACATTCGGAAGAGTGGCGGGGCGGGAAGGCAGCCCAGCCGTAAGGTACGGGCACAACCAGATCGAAAATCTAAAACGACAGACGCCGCACGGGATGCCGAGATCCCGTGCGGCGTCACGCATCGGGGCATACCCCGATGCGAATCAGTCAATCAAGCTTCTGGGCGTAGATCAACCCTCGCCTGCGGCAATGGTGGTTTGCCGTTACCGCAGTCTTGACAAAGGCCTACGCCACTACGCCTCGACTTCTTCCTCGGCGACCGGAGCGGCCTCGACCTCGTCATCGGCGGCATCGCGTGCCGCTTCGATATCGGCATGGGTCATGCCCTTGGCCTGGGCCGCGGCCTCGTCGGCCGACTGGGCCACGTTGACCTTGACGATCAGCGAGACTTCCGGATGCAGGGTGATCTTCACCTTGTGCACGCCCAGCGTCTTGATCGGATGGTCGAGCGAGACCTGAGCGCGCTCGACGATGAAGCCGGCCTCGCCGATCCCGTCGGCCACGTCACGCGCGGAGACCGAACCGTAGAGCTGGCCGGTTTCGCCGGCCTGGCGGATCACGACGACGGACAGATCGCCCATCTTCGCGCCGATCGCCTCGGCTTCGGCCTTCAGGCGCAGATTGTTCGCCTCGAGCACAGCGCGCTGCGTCTCGAAATAAGCGAGATTGTCCTTCGTGGCGCGCAGAGCCTTCTTCTGCGGCAGAAGGAAATTACGGGCATAGCCCGGGCGGACCTTAACGATCTGGCCCAGATGGCCCAGCTTTTCGACCCGCTCCAACAGGATGACGTCAACCATCACTCTTCTCCTGGCCCGTTGCGGCGTACCGGCGCCGCAACCCGACCCATTGTTCGATCACACCGAGGGCGACGATCAACGGGATCGGCCACCCAAAAATTAGAACCGCACTATAGACCCCGGCCAACAGCCAGGCTCGCTTCGAAGACCGTGCGGCCAGGGCGTGAATCACGCCCAGACCCTGAAACAGAAACGGCACGGCCAGGATGACCGTGAGGTTCGAGCCCGCGAACGCGATCTCGGAACCCACCAGACCCGGACCCAGCACCAGCGCCGCGATCGCCGTCAGCAGCGGTGCCAGCACCCACCAGGGCACCGTGACATTCGCCAGCGACGGCGCCGGACGACGAGCCCAGCCGAACCCGGCCAACGCACCCTGCGCCAGCACCCCGTTGACGGCGATCAGCCCGATCCAGGCGACCGCTCCCAACCCGGGCATCCAGCGCACCGCCGCCTGCAACAGCTGCTCTGCCTGTTCGCCGACCTGCGGGTCTTGGCTCCGCAGTTCCTTGGACAGGGCGCCGACCGCCAACCGCATGCCGCCTTCCATCCCGCCCGGCTGACCCAAAAGGCTCACCTGCGACGTGATGAAGACGACCGCGGCCAGTGCCGTGAGGCCGAGTATCAGGCGGCCCGCCGAGGGCCATTTCGTTTCACCGCGTCGGCGCCAGAGCGCCAACGCCACCACAATCACGACCGGCAACGCGAATTCGACGACGAAAACCGCGCCGTAAAGCGTATCGGCGGCCAAAATGACCACCGTGCCGACCATCGAAGCAATCGCCGCCGGCACGATGCCGAACGACAACCCGGCCAGAAACAAGGGCAGGGGCGTCATGCTCATGAGCATGACGCCGCCGGCATTGCCTTTGGCCAGCGACACGAAAAGCAGGGCGGCCGCGAGGCCGCCCGCCACGGCAAACGCGGTCGACCTGACGACCGACATGCGACTGCCGTCTGGCTTTACGCGCGGGCCTATTGAATCAGATACGGCAACAGACCCAGAAAGCGGGCGCGCTTGATTGCCTGAGACAATTCGCGCTGCTTCTTGGCCGACACCGCCGTGATCCGGCTCGGGACGATCTTGCCGCGCTCGGAAATGAAGCGCTGCAGGAGCTTGATGTCCTTGTAGTCGATCTTCGGCGCGGTCGGACCCGAGAACGGGCAGGTCTTGTGACGACGGAAGAACGGGCGACGGGTCGCCGCGGGGCGGGCACCGGCGGCGGCGTCGCCGTCGCGGCCGGCAGGACGCTCTACGTTACGCATTATTCCACCACTCCCGCCGGGGCGCGATCGCCACGATCACCACCGAAACCACCACGATCACCGCCGAAGCCGCCGCGATCGCCACCGAAGCCACCGCGATCGCCGAAGCCCGGACGATCACCGAAACCGCGGCGCGGACGCTCTTCGGCCCGGCCCTTGTTCTGCATCGCGACCGACGGGCCTTCTTCCAGCTCGTCGACGCGGATGGTCAGGACGCGGATGATGTCCTCATTGATCGACATCGTGCGCTCCATCTCCTTAACGGCGGCGGAGGGCGCGTCGATATTCATGAGGCCATAATGACCCTTGCGATTCTTCTTCATGCGGTACGCGAGGTTCTTCAGACCCCAGTACTCTTTCTTCGTGACCTGACCGCCCTGGTCGACGATGACCTGGGCGAAGGTCTCAATCAGTGCCTCGACCTGAGTGCCGGACACATCCTGGCGTGCAATGAACACGCACTCGTATAACGCCATCTAGCGTGAACCCCTTATGGCTATTCCTGGTCCTAGCCGGCCGAACCTTCGGCCAAGCCCAACGGACCTCAGCCGGTCAGACCGGCAAGGAGTTAAGGGCGCGGACTATACACAAATCGATTTTGGCTGCAAGCGCGCTTGACACGCTCCAGGCCCTCGCTATCACTGGCCGCCATTTTTCGCCATCGAAAGGCTTCCGCATCGTGACCAAGCGCGCGTTGGTATTCCCCGGCCAGGGGTCGCAGGCCGTCGGCATGGGGGTCGATCTGGCCGCCGCCTTCCCGATCGCGCGCGAGGTCTTCCAGGAGACCGACGACGCGCTGGAACAGAAGCTGTCGACGCTGATGGCCGAGGGGCCGATCGAAACCCTGACCCTGACCGAGAATGCGCAGCCGGCACTGCTCGCCATGTCGGTCGCGGTGCTGCGCGTGCTGGAAAAGGAGGGCGGCTTCGATCTGGCGTCGGGCGCCGCCTTCGTCGCCGGCCATTCGCTGGGCGAATATTCGGCGCTGGCCGCAGCCGGTGCGTTCACTTTGTCCGATGCGGCGAGGCTGGTGAAGCGGCGCGGCCAGGCGATGCAGGCGGCCGTGCCGGTCGGCACCGGCGCTATGGTGGCGCTGCTGGGCGTCGAGCTGGAGATCGGTCTCGCCATCGCCGCCGAAGCGACGTCGGCGAGCGGTGAGGTCTGTGCCGTCGCCAACGACAATGGCGGCGGCCAGCTCGTGCTGTCCGGCCATAAGGGCGCCGTCGAGAAGGCGATCGCCATCGCCGCCGAGAAGGGTTTCAAGAAAGCGATCATGCTGCCGGTCTCGGCACCGTTCCATTCGTCGCTGATGGCGCCGGCCGCCGATATCATGGCCGAGGCACTGGGCAGCATTGCGTTGACGGTGCCGGCGGCGCCGCTCGTTGCCAACGTGACCGCGAGCGCCGTCCGCGAGACCGAGACGATTCGCACCCTGCTGGTGCGTCAGGTGACCGGTCTGGTGCGCTGGCGCGAGACCGTGCTCTATCTGAGGGACCAGGGCGTCACCGAAATCGTCGAGCTGGGCGCCGGCAAGGTGCTGGCCGGCCTGGTGCGACGGATCGACCGGGACATCGCCACGCGCTCGATCAGCGCGCCGGCCGATGTCGAAGCCTTCCTCGCCGCGCTCTAAATAATTCGAAGGACGGAAAAAATGTTCGATCTGACCGGCAAGGTCGCTCTCGTCACCGGTGCGACCGGCGGCATCGGCGGCGCCATCGCCAAGGCTCTGCATGCCGCGGGCGCCACCGTCATCTGCGCGGGCACGCGGACCCAGGTGCTGGACCAGCTTGTCGCCGAACTGGGCGGGCGCGCGGTCGCGGCCACGGCCGACCTCAAGGATCCGGCCCAGTGCGAGGGTTTGATCAAGAAGGCCGAGGCCGATTTCGGCAAGCTCGACATCCTGGTCAACAACGCCGGCTTCACGCGCGACGGGCTGGCCGTCCGCATGAAGGACGAGGATTGGTCCGAAGTGATCGAGGTCAACCTCACCGCCGCCTTCCGGCTGGCCCGCGCGAGCCTCAAGGGCATGATGAAGCGGCGCGACGGCCGCATCATTTCGATCTCGTCCGTGGTGGGCGTCGCCGGCAATCCGGGGCAGGTGAACTATGTCGCCTCCAAGGCGGGCCTGATCGGCATGTCGAAGGCGCTCGCCGCCGAGGTCGCCACCCGCGGCATCACGGTCAATTGCGTGGCGCCGGGCTTCATCGCCACGCCGATGACCGATGCGTTGAACCAACAGCAGAGCGAGCGCATTCTGGCCAATATCCCGGCGGGCCGCATGGGGGATGCCACCGAAATCGCCGCCGCAGTGTTGTACCTAGCGAGCGCCGAGGCGGCATATGTCACGGGGCAGACGATCCATGTGAATGGCGGTATGCTGATGGTCTGATGCCGATGCGGCGTCCACTGGCATTGCGGAATAATCTATGTTAAGGCACGCCACCTTCGGTCGCGGGGCCGAGTCCGGCGGGGCAAATCAAGCGCCTCGCGGGCGGGTCCCGGCGACCGTCCGGATCAACGGCCAGGCAGATCGCCCCGGCTCTGGCGTCGTCTTGTAGTTCGACCGATCAAGGAAGCTGACAGCTCTCACGAAGGCCGTGCCGACAGTGGCCTACTCAGGCCGAGACATGCACCGAGCGGTCCTTCCGCGTAAGATCATTGCCATTACATCTAAGGAACAGAGACATGAGTGACATCGCCGATCGGGTTAAGAAGATTGTGGTCGAGCATCTGGGCGTCGACGAGGCCAAGGTGACCGAGAACGCGAGCTTCATCGACGATCTCGGTGCCGACAGCCTCGACACGGTCGAGCTGGTCATGGCGTTCGAAGAAGAATTCGGTTGCGAGATCCCCGACGAGGCGGCCGAGAAGATCGTCACCGTCAAGGACGCGGTGACTTTCATTACCGCGCACAGCTGAGACTCGGGATCGGGATCGTCCGTGGCGGGCGATCCCGATCGTGGTTTCGACCACGCTCGGCCCCCGGGCCGCTAGAATGTTATGAAACAACGCGTGGATTGAGATGAGACGTGTCGTAGTTACCGGCATCGGGCTGGTTACCCCGCTCGGTATTGGTATCGAGCACAATTGGAAGGCCCTGACCGAGAGCAAATCGGGTCTGGGGCTGATCCAGTCGTTCGACGTGTCGGACCTCCCGGCGAAGATCGCCGCCATGGTGCCGCGCGGTGCCACCGCGGACAACCTGTTCCATGCCGATGACTGGGTCGAGCACAAGGACCAGCGCAAGATGGACGAGTTCATCGTCTTCGCGCTGGCCGCCGCTTCCCAGGCCATCAAGGATTCCGGCTGGCAGCCGACCGAGGAAGAGCAGCAGTACCGGACCGGCGTCATGGTCGGCTCCGGCATCGGCGGCCTGGGCGCCATCGCCGATACCGCGATAACCCTGCATGAACGCGGGCCCCGTCGGGTCAGCCCCTTCTTCATCCCTTCGGCGCTGATCAACCTGGCGTCCGGCCATATCTCGATCCAGCACGGCTTCAAGGGCCCGAACCACGCGGTTGTGACCGCCTGCTCGACCGGCGCGCACGCGATCGGCGACGCTGCCCGGATCATTCAGTACGACGACGCCGACGTGATGATCGCGGGTGGCGCCGAGGCGGCGATCTGCCGTCTGGGCATCGCCGGCTTCGCCGCCTCGCGCGCGCTGTCGACCAACTTCAACGACGAGCCGACCCGCGGCTCGCGCCCGTTCGACCGCGACCGTGACGGCTTCGTCATGGGCGAGGGCGCCGGCATCGTCGTGCTCGAGGAATATGAGCACGCCAAGAAGCGCGACGCGCATATCTATGGCGAATTGATCGGCTATGGCATGGCGGGCGACGCCTACCATCTGACTTCACCGGCCGAAGACGGCAGCGGCGCGTTCCGCTCGATGAAGATGGCGATGAAGCGCGCGGGCCTCGGCACCGACCAGATCGACTACATCAACGCCCACGGCACCTCGACGCCGGTCGGCGACGTGATCGAGGTTGCGGCCGTGAAGCGCCTGTTCGGGGCCGATGCCTACAAGCTCAGCATGTCGTCGACCAAATCGGCGATCGGCCATCTGCTGGGCGCCGCCGGTTCGGTCGAGGCGATCTACTCGCTGCTGGCCATGCGCGACGGGGTTCTGCCGCCGACGCTGAACCTGGAAAATCCGTCCGAAGGCTGCGACATCGATCTGGTGCCGCTGGTCGCGAAGGAAAAGAAGGTGCGCTACGCGCTCTCGAACTCCTTCGGCTTCGGCGGCACCAACGCTTCGCTGATCTTCGCGCCGGCGCCCTGAGCCCGGCACAGCGGTTGGCCAGGCGCCGCAGCCCTCTGATCGCCGCCGTCGGGCTCTGCCTGGCGGCGGCGATCGGCATTTTGGGCGCCCGCTGGGCGCTTCAATGGTACGAGGCGCCGGGCCCTTCGAGCGAGGCCAAGACCATCGTCCTGGAGCGGCACGGGACGAGCGAGGCGATCGGCGGCACGCTCGAGGGCGCCGGTATCCTGACCCATGTCCGCCTGTTCATGCTCGCGGCCCGGCTGACCGGCGGCGAATTGAAGGCCGGCGAATATCTGTTCCCTGCCGCGATCTCGCCGGCGGGAATATTGGATCTGCTGCGCTCCGGCAAGACGGTGGTCCATCGCCTGGTCGTGCCGGAGGGCCTGACCGGCGCCGAGATCGTGGCCCTGGTGACCCAGGCCGAGGCGATGAGCGGTGACGTGACGGCGAGGCCGGACGAGGGCACGCTGCTACCCGAAACCTATTTCTATTCCTGGGGCGACAAGCGTCAGGCGCTGATCGACCGGATGCACCGCGGCATGACCAAGCTGGTGGCCGAGCTGTGGGCGGCCCGCAAGCCGGGCCTGGCGCTCGATACGCCGGCCGAGGCGGTGATCCTGGCCTCGATCGTCGAGAAGGAAACCGGGATCGAGGCCGAACGGCCGATGATCGCGGGCGTGTTCTACAACCGCCTGAAGCTCGGCATGAAACTTCAGTCAGACCCGACGGTCAGCTACGCGATCACCCAGGGCGACCATCCGCTCGGCCGCAGCTTGAGCAGGGCCGATCTCGACCTGGCGTCGCCCTACAACACCTATTTCGCCAAGGGTCTGCCGCCGGGGCCGATCGCCAATCCCGGCCGAGCGGCCCTGAAGGCCGTGCTGGACCCGGCCGCGACCGACGCGCTCTATTTCGTCGCAGACGGGTCGGGCGGCCATGCCTTTTCGGCGACGCTCGATGCCCATAACAAGGCGGTGCAGCATTGGCGCCAGTTGCAGGCGGCGCCCAAGCCGGCCGCCGACTAGGCGCCGCCGTTCGTCGCTTTTCGATGACACGGGCTGGTCACAGCCGCCGGCCCGGACGCCGGGGCCCACTGCGGGAGCGCGTAGAACCAGGAACGGATTGTCCGGCGCCTCGTTTGCGGCACGAGGTGGACCTTTCATGGCAAACGACCGCATCGCTGAAGCCGGGACATGACCCGGTCATCGCCCGAGACCCGGGAACTGGCCGAGCATTTCGCGACGATTCGCGATGCCGGCGAATCGATGCGCGCGAGCGGCCCGACGCCGATGGCGGTCGGCACCCTGTTCGCCGCCGCCCTGGTGGCGACCGATCTCCAGCGCGATCCGGCCTCGTCCAACGACAACGACAACGACCTGCACCGCCGTGCCGCCTATCGCGAATTCCGCCGGCATGCGATCGCCCAGCTGCTGCCGTGCCTGGAGGACGAACTGCTGGCGGCCTTGTCCCTTCGGGACAGCATCGACGAGACCTCGGCGCCCGGCCTGGCGACGCCGAACGATCTGGCCCGCTGCCTGATGGCGCTGGGCCGGCTGATCGAGCAGCCGCGCGGCAGTGCCCGCGTCGGGCTCGAACTGGTGCGGCGTGTCGAAGCCCATAGCCGCCGGATCCGCGACCGTCTCGACGCCACAGAGCTGGTCGATCTGCCATTGCTGGCCGCCAATCAACGCCAGATCGGCGCGATGTTGGACGTATTGGAGCTGCTCGGCGACGAGATCGGCGACAAACAGGTCCGTCAGCATTCGCGGATTCTGGCGCGCGCGGCCCTGCGCCGGGTGACGGCGACGATGGAGAGCTGCCTCGTCGATGCGGCGTTGCGCGCGCGGTTCGATCTGCTGGCGACGGCCGATGATTTCCTGGTGATGACGCGCCGGGTGATCGAGGGGGTCGGCGAGGAATACGACCCGGCCGCCGAGCATTATGCCGAAGATCTGGGCATGGACGCGCTGCGCCGCTTCGCCGCCGCCATGCTGGCGATCGAACACAAGACGCTGGGCGACTGCCTGGCCGCGGTCGAACGGCCGGCGATGGCGACGGAGGAATTCGGCGCCCGGCTCCGGATGCTGGTGCAGATGCATGGGTTGGGCCGGGCGATCCAGGATGGCTGCGCGGTTCGGTCGGTCGCCGAGGGCGCGGCCCGCGCCGTGGAACGGGCCGAACAATTGCTGCGTCCGCGGGAAATCGTCGAGGCGATCGAGGCCATGGCGCAGGAGATGGATCGATTGCTGTCCCAGCGCGGACCATCGGCGCGGCTGGAGGCTTATGCCACCCTGTTCGACGGGTTCAAGGCCCAGACCGGGCTGCCGCCGGTCTAGAGCCTGATCCGATCAAACCGGCTCGGTTTGATCGGATCAGGCTCTAAATGTTCGGCTTAGAGGGCGGTCGGCGGCGCCTTGCGCGGCAGGCGCGCGACGAAGCGATCGAGCAGCGGGCCGGGCAGGGCCGCGATCAGGCGGATCAGCGCATACATCGGCCCTGGAAAGGCGATGCGGCCTTTGCCGCGCGCCAGGCCGCGCACCATGATGTCGGCCGCGCGTTCCGCATCCATCAGGAACGGCATGTGGAACCGGTTGCGCGCCGTCATCGGCGTGGTGACGAAACCGGGGCAGATGACGCTGACGACGACGCCGCTCGGCAGATAGTCGCCCCGCAGGGCCTCGCCCAGCACCCGGACGGCCGCCTTGCTGGCGCCGTAGGCCGGTGCTCCCGGCAGGCCCCGGAAACTCGCCAGCGAGCTCATCAGCGCCACGGCGCCCGTACCGCGCCGGCGCATGCGCGGCAGGATCGGATCGATCGTGTTCAGCACGCCGTCCAGATTGATCGCGAAGATCAGACGCGACTGGTCGTTGCTCTCGCCCAGGCCCGATGTGCCGCCGGAGATGCCGGCATTGGCGATGACCAGATCGAACGGCATCGCCTCGTCGGATGCCAGGATCCAGGCGGCCAGCGCCGCGCGCTCGGTCACGTCGATCGAGGCGCGCGCGACCGTGGCGCCGCGCGCGACGCAATCGGCCTCGACCTCGGCCAGCCGGACCGCGTTGCGGCCGATCAGGGCCAGGCGCACGCCCGGCGCCGCGTAGCGTCGGGCAAGGGCGGCGCCAAGCCCGCTGCCTGCGCCGGTGATGAGGATGTTTCGGAAATTTTCAACCATGGACCCATTATATCGCATGGCGTCCCCCCGTGCGGCGATTGTTGCGGGCGGCGCGTCGGCGCTATAAGCCGATACCAGGATGGAATTCCGATCGAAGGGACTGAGGCGTGGCAGTATCGAGCATGACCGGCTTCGCGCGGGTCGAGAGCCAGATCGACGGTTTCGCCTGGGTTTGGGAATTGAAAAGCGTCAACGGCAAGGCGCTCGATCTGCGCTTCCGCTTTCCGGCCGGCTATGACGCGCTCGAAGCGCCGTGCAAGGCCTTGCTGGGCGATCGCATCAAGCGGGGCTCGATCAATATCTCGCTCAACATCACCGAAGCCGCTCGCGCCGCCCAGCTCAAGATCAACGAGACCGTGTTGGGCCAGGTGATCGCGCTCCTGAAGTCGCTCGAAGGCGCCATCGATGCGGCCCCGCCGCGGCTCGACGGGCTGCTCGGCATGCGGGGCGTGATGGAACTGGTCGACGACCAGCCGGACCCCGCGGCGCGCGAGGCCCGCCTGGCGGCCCTCATCGCCAGTTTCGCCCAGGCCGCCGACGCGCTGCTCGCGGCCCGCGACGGGGAAGGCGAGCGGATCGGGCGGGTGTTGAGCACCCGGCTCGACGAGATTTCGGGCTTCGTTTCGGAAGCGGAGCGATCGGCCGCGGCCCTGCCCGACGCGATTCGCGTACGGTTCAAGCAGCAGATCGCCGATCTGCTGGAGGGTGCCTCGCCGGTGAGCGAAGATCGGCTGGCGCAGGAGCTGGCTTTGATCCTGGCCCGGGCCGATGTGCGCGAGGAATTGGATCGGCTGACCGCCCATATCCAGGGCGCCCGAGAATTGCTGTCGGAAGGCTCGGGCGTCGGCCGGCGGTTCGACTTCCTGTGCCAGGAATTCAATCGCGAAGCCAACACGGTCTGCTCCAAATCGGCCGATCTGGGGTTGACCCGGACCGGCCTCGATCTCAAGGCCGCGATCGAGCAGTTGCGCGAGCAAGTTCAGAACATCGAGTAGAGACGATATGGTCGAGATCAGCCGCCGCGGCTTCATCATCGTGCTGTCCTCGCCGTCCGGCGCGGGCAAGACCACGCTCACCCGCAAACTCCTCGAATCGGACCCCAGTCTGGCGGTCTCGATTTCGGTGACGACGCGTCCGAAGCGGTCGAACGAGATCGAGGGAACGCACTACTACTTTATCGATCAGGCCAAATTCGACGCCATGGTCGCCGCCGGCGACCTGCTCGAGCACGCCACCGTGTTCGGCAATTCCTACGGCACGCCGCGCGGACCCGTCGAAAAGGTCCTGGCCAGCGGACGCGATGTGGTCAGCGATCTCGATTGGCAGGGGACCCGGCAGCTGACGGAATCGATGACGCGCGACCAGGTCATCAGCATCTTCGTGCTGCCGCCGTCGATCGGCGAACTGGAGCGGCGCCTGACCGAGCGCAATCAGGATCATCCGGACGTGGTACGCCAGCGCATGGCGAAGGCGATGGACGAGATCCATCACTATCCGGAATACGACTACGTGCTGGTCAACCACGATCTCGCTAAGAGCATGGAGATCCTGAAGGGCATCGTAACGGCGGAACGGGCCCGGCGCACCCGCCAGATCGGGCTCAGCGAATTCGTCCGCGAGATCAGCCGGGCCTAAAGCACGGCCCCGCGTTCGCTGAAGGTCGCAAGCGCGCGGGCGAGCGCGCAGAATTCCTCGATTGCCAGCTCTTCCGCCCGGGCCGTCGGCGTCACGCCTGCCAGTTGGATCAGCCGGTCGGTGTCGACGCCCAGCGTCTTCAGGCTGACGCGCAGCATCTTGCGGCGCTGACCGAAGGCCGCGGCGGTGATCCGCTCCAGATCCTCGATCCGGGCCTCGGCCAAGGGCTTCGGGCGCGGGGCCAGATGGACGACGGTCGAGGTGATCTTGGGCGGCGGGTAGAAGGCGCCGGGCGGAATATCGAACGCCATGTCCGGGACGGCCAGCCATTGGGTCAGCACCGATAGGCGGCCATAAGCCTTGGTCCGGGGCTCGGCGGTCAGGCGCTGCGCCACTTCCTTCTGGAACATCAGGCCCAGCGCGTCATAGGCCGTGATGTTGCGCAGCCAGCCGATCAGCAGCGGCGTCGCGATGTTATAGGGCAGATTGGCGATGATACGGCGCGGGGCGGGCACCAGGATCGCCGGATCGACCTCCAGCGCGTCGTCGGCCCGGATCGTCAGGCGATCCGGATAGACGGCGGCCAGGTCCTGCAGGGCTGCGACGCAGCGTGGGTCGCGCTCGATCGCGACGACCTGCGCGGCGCCGGCGTCCAGCAGCGCGCGGGTCAAGCCGCCGGGCCCCGGACCGACCTCGACCACATGGATGCCGCCGAGCGGCCCGGTCGCGCGTGCGATCTTGTCGATCAGGCGCGGATCGAGCAGGAAATTCTGACCCAGATTCTTCTTGGGATCGAGCCCGTGCTTGCGGATGACATCCATCAGCGACGGCAGCGTGGGCGTGTCGCTCACCGGGGCGCCGCGGCGCGTGTGCGGGCCATCTGATCCGCGATCATCAGCGCCGCGATCAGGCTTTCCGGGCTGGCCTTGCCGGTCCCGGCGATGTTGAGCGCCGTACCATGGTCGGGCGACGAGCGGACGAAGGGCAGGCCCAGGGTCACGTTCACGCCGCGCTCGAAATCGATCGTCTTGATCGGGATCAGCGCCTGATCGTGATACATGCACAGCGCCGCATCGTACCGCTGACGCGCGCGGACATGGAACATCGTGTCCGCCGGCAGCGGACCCTCGATCGCGAGGCCCTCGCGGCGCAGCTGTTCGATCGCCGGTGCGATGATATCGATCTCTTCCCGTCCGAACGCCCCGCCTTCGCCGGCATGGGGGTTGAGGCCGGAGATAGCGAGGATCGGCCGCTTGATGCCGAAGTCGCGGATGAGCGCCGCCGCCGTGATCCGGGCCGCGGTCACGATCTTATCGATGCTGAGTTCGGCGATCGCCGACTTCAGCGACTGATGGATGGTGATCGGCACGACACGCAGGCCCGGACAGGTCAGCATCATGACCGGCACCGTGCCGGGGCCGGCCAGTTCGGCCAGGAATTCGGTATGGCCGGGGTGACGGAAACCGGCCTCGATCAGCACCTGCTTCTGGATCGGGTTGGTCACGACCGCGGAGGCCGCACCCGACGAGACCAGTTCGACCGCGCGCTCGATCGACCGGATGACGGCGCCGGCGTTGACCGCAGCGGGAATTCCCGGCACGACCGGACCGGCGAGCGGAACGGCCAAGACCGGCAGGGCCTTGTTCCAAACCGCCGGCGCGTCGGCCAGGCTGGCGATCGGCTTGATCTGCATGTTCTGGCCCAGATGGCGCGCAAGCGCCTCCAGCCGGGCCGGATCGTCGAGCAAAGCGAAGCAGGGGACGCCGGCGGCACGTCGGGACCAGGCGGCGAACGCGAGTTCGCCGCCGATCCCCGCCGGCTCGCCCATCGTCAGGACGAGAGGCGGCATGTCCTGGGTCCTCAGACGCGCAGGTCGATGAAGGCGACCTGCCGCAGATCGCGCAGATAGCCGCGGGCCAGGTTTTCCAAACGGCCCCGCGTGATGTTGTCGGCGACCCGGTCGCGTTCCTCTTCGACATCGCCGCCCTGACGCGAGCAGACCATGAACACGCCGATGCCGTTGCGCACCGGAATCGGCTCGGTCGGCGTCGCGACCTTGGCGCCGAGGATGGTCGCCCGGATCTCGATCGGCAGATCGCTCGCCTTGACGTCGCCGATCGGGCCGGACAGTTCCGGTGAAGCATCGCGGCCGATCTTGGACAGCTCGCCGCAGCTCTTGGCATCTTCCGTCGCGGCCTTGGCCTTGGCGATGACGGCGGCGCGATCGCTGCCTTCGGGAATCGGGAAAACCACCTGGGTGAGATTGACCTGGATTGCCGAACTCGGATCGGTCGGCTGCCGCCGGTCGATCAGCAGATAAATATAGTAGCCGCCGGTCAGGCGAACCGGGCCGATCATCTGGCCCGGCTGCAGCTTGTCGATCAGGCGATCGGCCTCGGGGTCGAGCTGGCCCGGCTGGACATAGCCGATGTCGCCGCCGAGATTGGCGGTCGAGGATTGCGAGAACTGGCGGGCGACTGCCGGGAAGGGCGCGCCCTTGCGAATCTGGTCGACCAGATGCTGCGCGGTTTCTCGGATCTCGGTGTCCTGGCTCGGATTGTCGACCGACAGGTAGATTTCGGCGACCCGGCTTCGCGGCTTGCCGGAATTCGCCTGTTCTTCCTTCAGCTCTTCGCTGATCTCTTCGTCGCTGACGATGACCGAATGCGAGAAGCGGCGCCGGACCGTCTTGGCCCAGGCGATCTGCGCGGTGATCTGATCGACCATGGTCTGGCGATTGATGTTGCGCTGCTTCAGGAACGCGTCGATGCCGCCCTTGGGCATCTTGTTCTGCGCCTCGATGTTGCTCATCGCGTCGGAGACTTCGGCGAGGCCGATCGAAACGGTCTCCTTCTTCGCTTCCTGCAGCTCGAGCTTTTCGTCGATCAGCGTCCGCAGCACCTGGGCGCGGACCTGCTGCACGGCGCGCGGATCGTTCTGCAGGTTGGTCGAGGCCAGGACCAGCTTCATGCGGTCGTCGACGTCGGACATCGAAATCACGTCGTCATTGACGACGGCGGCGATTCGGAACTCCTGGGCATGGCCGGGCTGGAGCCAGCCGGCGGTCAGAAGCGTGAAAGCCAGAAGAGCGGCGAAGCGGCTGCGAGCACTGCGGAGAAGCTGCAAGGTCAAGTCCCGAATGATCAGTCGGCCACGATCAGACGACCGGGCGGAGTTGTAACGCGGACGCGGCCCCGCGTCACGGCAATGATGCGCTGCCCGCCTGAAGTGTCGGCAACGCGATTTCGCCCAGGTTCTTGAACACGAACTGGAACAGGAGGGTGGTCCCCGGCTTGATGTCGCGGTCGCGAATGCCGCTCTGGGTCAGCGACGTCACGACGGTCATGCATTCGTCCTGATATTGCACCGCGAAGCCGGACGAGACCTGGTTCACGTTATCGCCCGACAGTTCGCGGGTGGCCCGGGTCGAAAATGTCCAATATTGGTTGTAGACCCAGGCGAGGCTGAGCGAAAGCTCCTGTCGGTGGGTTTCGCCGTCGCGCGGATTGTCGCCCAGCTGCAGGTAATTGGCGCCGATGCGCAGATCCGGCGGCCCGACCGCGACGCCCAGCTCCTGATGCTGCGGCCGCAGATCCACGCGGTCGAAGCGGAAGCGATAGCTCGCCTCCAGATAGTCCGACGGGCTGTAGCTCAGCCGCCCGACATAGTCGGAATTCTGCCGATTGACGCCCGTGCCGGACGTGATGGCGACCGTCTGCTGATAGGCCCCGTTGATCGCCGGATTGAGGCCGAGCCCATAGTTGAACGGCGTCTGGCGCTGGAAGCGATAGCTGGCGCCGACCAGGGCGCGTGCCTTTTGTCCGTCGTCGCTGTTCCAATCGACCTGCACGCCGTAATCGACACGCTGGCCGCCGTCGACCTGATCGTAGCCGACCATCCGGTTGCGCACGAACAGGTCGTTTTCGTTGAAGTCGAACGAGACGCTGTCGTCGTTCGGGATCTGGGGCGGATTGCCGCCGACCGGTGCCGCATAGAACGCGGCGCGTGGCGTGATCACCAAGGTCGAATGGTCGGCGGTGCGGACCCAGGGGTCTTTCCATTCCAGGCCGATCTGCGGAAACACGCGGGCGACGGAGCCGTTGCTTGTGCTGCTGGTGCCGAGGATTGGCTGGTTGCTGACCGAATAGGCGTCGGTGCGCAGGCCGGCGACGAAATTCCACGAGCTGCCGTCTCGCGTGAGCCAGGGCAAGTTGAACTCGCCGCCAGCCGAGATGCGGCGGCTGTTGGGGCCGGTTTCCCGGACGATGTTGGCCGCATCGAGACTGGCGGTGAAATGGCCGCCCCACAGGGTCGGCTTCCAATCCCAGTTGTAGTCGCCCAGCGGCAGGACATAGGCCTGGCTGCGGTCGCTGACGCCCAGGCGCAACGACTGGAAGCTGTAGGTATAGACCGAACCGTAGTTGCGGCCGTCGAAATTTTCGACATAGGCGTCCGAGGTCAGGAAGTTCTCGGAGCCGCCGAAATGATACAGGCGCTCGTAGGTCTGGTCGGTCGTCCGGCGCACGGCCCAGCCGGCGCGCCAGTTTTCGTCCAGATCGAACTGCCCGAACGAGGCGATATGGCCGCGGGTCTGATTATGGGCGGTGGTCGGATCGGTGGTCGTGCCGCTGATCGTATCCGCGCTGGTGATGCTGGCTCGCGTATCGATGTAGCCGTTGCTGAAGCGCTGGCGATATTCGCCCGACAGGTCGATGCCCTGGTTCGTCGTGATCAGGGGCGACAGCGTCAGGTCCTTGTCCGGCGCCAGAACCCAGTAGTAGGGCACGTCGAAATTGAAGCCGAGCGTGTTGGAGGAGCCGAGCGTCGGCGGCAGGAAGCCGCTCGCTCGCTTCACCGACGGGTCGGGGTGCGAGAAATAGGGCGACCAGAGCACCGGCGTGCCGCCCAGTTCGAGCGCCACGTTCTCGTACTCGACCTTCAACTGTTCCTTGTCATGGATGATCCGGTCCGCCTTCAACTGCCAGATCGGCGCCTGGGTCGGGTCGTCCTTGCACAGGTCGCAGGGACTATAGACGCCGCGCCGGATTTCCGTGCGGTTGCCGTCGGTCCGTCGCCCGGCATTGCCGGCCAGGCGCGACCGATCGGCCAACAGGATGCGAATATCCTGGATGAAGCCGTCGCGCATGGAGTCGGTCAGTTCGACGAAATTGCCGAACACCACGTCGCCGGTGTCCTGCAGCATGCTGACATGGCCGGACGCGGTCACCGTGTCGGTGCGTTCGTTATAGCTGACGGTGTCTGCCAGCAGCGTGCGATTGCCCTGCGACAGCTCGACATTGCCGCGCGCGATGACCAGCCCGTATTGGTCGTCGTAATTGACCTCGTCGGCGCTGAACACCACCGGCTGACCATTGCCCGTCGACGGCTTGGCGCTTTCACGGGCGAAGACCGGGCTATCGAGCGCCAGGCCGAAAGCCGACAGGCCGACCCCGAGCAATGCCGCGCGCGCGGCCCGTCGGCGCGTGCGCAGGCCACCTCTAACGAACGTCTGAACCCGATGGCGCATGAAGAACTCAGCCGTCCTCGAGATGGAGCAGAAGGGTGACACCCAGCAACGTGCTGATCCCGAACGGGGTCCAGGCGGCGAGTGCTACCGGGATCGTCGACGAAAGCCCGAGGGCGAATACCACATCCGTCAGGAAATACAGCAAGAAGCCGGCGGCGACACCGCCGACGACCATGGTGGTGGTTCCGCCGCGCCGCTGCATGCGGAGAGAGAAGATCGCGGCGATCAGCACCATAGCGCATAGCAGGAACGGACGCGCCAGCAGAGAATAGAGGTAGAGCTTGTGGCGTTGCGCGGAAAAGCCGGATTTTTCCAAGAGATCGATGAAACCGGGCAGGGCCCAGAACGACATGGTGTCGGGGGTCGCGAAACTATCCTCGATCTTGCGCGGCGTCAGGTTGGTCGCGACGGTGACCTGAGCCAGATGCTGCGACTCGGGTTTGCGCTCCGGACGCCATTCCCAGGCGTCGGTCACCTGCCAATGGCCGTCGTCCAGCACGGCCGACTTGCCGTCGATTCGGCGCAGCATCCGGTCGCCGTCACGGAAGAAATAGAGCGTCACGCCGTCGGCGGTCATGTCGTTCGGGTTGAGGTGCTGGGCATGGATGACCGCCTGCGTGCCGGTCGAATCGCTCTGGCGCAGCCACAGACCCGAGGGCGACAGCAGCAGCGAGTCCGCCTGGCCCTTCAAGAGCCGCGCCTCCATCTGCTTGAAGGTCGCCTGCATGGACGACGCGAGCGGGTTGAACAGCATGACGCCGACCGCGCCGATCAGGAACGCGATGGTGATCGACGGCGTCAGGAACTGCCAGACCGAGACGCCGGCGGCGCGGGCGACGATCAGCTCCTGGCTGCGGGTCATGCGCGAGAGCGCGAAGATGCTGCCGAACAGCACCGCGAAGGGCGTCACCTGCTGGGCCGTGTAGGGCAATTGCAGCGCCGCCATCTTGATCAGCAGGCCCATCCCGATCTCGGGGTGCGAGGAGCCGCGGCGCAGCAGTTCGATCAGATTGCCGACGAAGATCAACAATACGATCATGACGAAGGTGCCGGTGAACCAGACCAGGAACTGGCGGGAAATATAGCCGTAGAGCGTGGTGGGAAAGCTCATGCGGCGGCTCCGCCGGCCGGGACTGCGGGCGCGCGGCGCCGCGCGAAGCGATGACCGTAGAGCACCAGCACCAACCCGACCAGGGCCGGCAGCAGCGCGTTCAGATACATCAGGGGAATCACGGCCGGATTGCGGTTGGCGAGGTTGGAGAAGCTGATCGAGGCCGCTTCCAGGCCGGCGACGATGGCGAAGGCGACCAGCACGCGCTTGGTCTGGCCGCGCCGGTTGAGCTCGCCGGTCAGCAGGGCGGCGAGCGCCACCAGGACATAGGTCATGCAATAGAGCGGGCCGATCAGGCGATTGTTGCCCTCGACCAGCAGATGGGCGCGCAGCACCGGGTCATTATCCGCATCGGTCGGAAAGAACAGGTCGGGGATATAGCGCTCTTCCGCCTGCAGCATGCGGGCGCCGGGCGCATCGCGGAACTGGTTCAGATCCAGGCTGTAGCGATCGAAGGTCAAGACATCCTGGGTCTGCTTGACCGGATCCCAGACCTGCCGGGTCCCGTTGATCATCAGAACGCGCGGCGTGTTGTCGACCTGAACGATCAGGCCCTGTTCGGCCGTGAGCGTGATCGGCTTGGCCTTGTCGCGGCTGTCCTGGATCAGCAGGCCCTCGAGCCGGCCGGCAGTGTCGCGGGCGCGAACATAGATGGTGAGCGTGTCGGAGACCACGTTGAACGTGCCTTCCTGCAGCAGCACCGACGCGATCTGGTTATGGATCTGGAATTCCAGATCCTTGAACGCATTCTTCGACGCGGGCAGGAAATAGGCCGACATCGCCAACATCGCCGCCACGCCGACGCCGCCCAGGATCAGCGCCGGCTTCGCCAGCCGGTCCTGGCTGAGGCCACAGGCGCGCATCACCACCAGTTCGCTGTCGCTGACCATCTTGTTGTACGAGAACAGCACGCCGACGAAACAGCCGATCGGCAAGGTCAGCGCCAGCATCTGCGGCAGGCTGAGGATGGCCAGTTCGACGAACAGCCCGATGCCGACGCCGCGATTGACGACCAGGTCGACCAGCTTCAGCGACTGGATGAGCCACGAGGCCGCGGTCAGGCCGAGCGTCACGAACAGGGTCGCGCCCAGGCATTGGCGAAAGATGTAGCGGGTCAGGCGGTTCATGGCGGCGGGAGTATACAAAGGCGATTCGGGCAAAACCTAGACCGAATTGCGTCTAGCGGTCCGATCCTGACGCTTGGCTTCCAAGCGTCAGGCGAATCGGCCGGCCCGATCAATGATTTGTGGATCGGATTGGACGGTTTTCCGTCTGACCCGATCACCTGGGCCGCTGATCGGCAATTTCTCGATGCGCCCAAGCGCCTGATCACGCTCCGGTAGCGGTCGCCGTAGCGGGGTGATAGACAAAACGCCACGGTCGCCGAGACCGGAAAAAATAACGAGGCCCGCAACGGGACCGCTAGGCTCACGGGATCTCCCGAAGATCCCCTTCGAGAATCGAGAAGGAACATCATGAAGATCAGTTTCGCCGAATTGAGCGCGCCGAAGGCCGGCACGATCGTGGTGGGCGTCGGCGAAGACCGCGCGCTGACCCCGATCGCCGCGGCCCTCGATAAAGAGGCCGGCGGCGCGCTCGTCCGCGCCATGGCATCCAGCCGCTTCGCCGGCAAGAAGGGCCAGCTCCTGGCCGTGCTGGCGCCGGCGAACCTGACGGTCGGCGGCATCGTGCTGGCGGGCCTGGGCAAGCTGGCCGACGTCGATGCGCTGACGCTGCAGGCTCTGGGCGGCTCGCTGGTCGCCCATCTGAACGGCGCCGGCGAAAGCGAGGCGACGGTCCGGTTGGGCGCGCTCGAGGGCAAGCTGTCGCCGGCCGAGGCGGCCGCGAACCTGGCGTTCGGCGCCCGGCTCCGCACCTATCGCTTCGACAAGTACCGCACCCGCATGAAGGCCGAGCAGAAGCCGACCTTGAAGAAGCTGGCCGTGCAGAGCGATGCCGCGACGGCCGCCAAAAAGGTCTTCGCCGACCTGGACAGGCTGGCCGACGGCATCTTCTTCACGCGCGATCTGGTGTCCGAGCCGGGCAACATCCTCTATCCGGAAAGCCTGGCCGATCAGGCGATGACGCTCGCCGAGCTGGGTGTCGAGGTCGAGGCGCTCGACGAAAAGAAGATGAAGAAGCTGGGCATGGGCGCCTTGCTGGGCGTCGGCCAGGGCTCCGTCCGTCCGCCTCGCCTGGTGGTGATGGCCTGGCTCGGCGCCGACGACAAGAAGGCGGCGCCGATCGCCTTCGTCGGTAAGGGCATCACCTTCGACACCGGCGGCATCTCGCTGAAGCCGGGTGCCGGCATGGAAGAGATGAAGTGGGATATGGGCGGTTCGGGCACCGTCATCGGCCTGATGAAGGCGCTGGCCGGCCGCAAGGCCAAGGTCAATGTCATCGGCGTCGTGGCGCTTGCCGAAAACATGCCCGATGGCAACGCGATCCGTCCGGGCGACATCCTGACGTCGATGTCCGGGCAGACGATCGAGGTCAACAATACCGACGCCGAGGGCCGCCTCGTGCTGGCCGACGCGCTTTGGTACACCCAGGACCGCTTCAAGCCGCGGCTCATGGTCAACCTCGCGACCCTGACCGGTGCCATCCTGGTGGCGCTCGGCAGTGAATATGCCGGCCTGTTCTCGAACAATGACGAGTTGGCCGAACGTCTGACCGCGGCCGGCAGGGCCGTCGGCGAGCACCTGTGGCGCATGCCGCTCAACGACGCGTTCGATCGGGCGATCGACAGCGACGTCGCCGACATGAAGAACATCTCCGGCGACCGCAACGCCGGCAGCTCGATCGGCGGCGTCTTCCTGCAGCGCTTCGTCAACGGCGTGCCCTGGGCCCATCTCGACATCGCCGGCATGGCCTGGTCGAAGAAAGACGCGCCGACCGTGCCGAAGGGGGCGACCGGCTACGGCGTGCGCCTGCTGGAGCGCTTCGTCGCCGACCATTACGAAGACTGAGCTTAAGGACCGGAAGCCCGGCTCATGACCGAGATCGGCTTTTACCATCTGCAACGAAGCCCGCTCGAGGAGGCGCTGCCGCGCCTCCTCGAAAAGGCGCTGGGCGCCGGTATGCGGGCGCTCGTCCGCGCGCCGGACGAAGCCCAGGTCGAACGGCTGGTGCAGCAGCTCTGGCTTTATGATGCCGGCGCGTTTTTGCCGCACGGCAGCGCCAAGGACGGCCATGCGGCGGATCAGCCGATCTACCTGACCGCAATGGACGAAAATCCCAACGGCGCCGACCTGCTGGCCCAGGTCGGCGGCGCCGAGATGGCGGAGATCGCCGGGTTCAAGCGCTGCCTCGACCTGTTCGACGGGGGCGACGACGCCCAGTTGACCGCGGCCCGGGCGCGCTGGAAGCGCTATCAGGCCGCCGGCCATCAGCTGGCCTATTGGCAGCAGAAGCCGAACGGCGCCTGGGAACGGAAAGCCTGAACGCCCGGTCCGGACGCACGGTTTGAACGCAAGGCTTGCCTGCTGGTGAAGCCGTTGCCCCGCTCCGTGCTTGCGGCTATAAGGCGCCACCTTTTCACGACGGTGCTGCCGTCGGATCCCTTTCCCCATGCTCTGGAGACCCGGCCATGGCCATCGAACGTACCCTTTCGATTCTCAAGCCCGACGCGACGCGCCGGAACCTGACCGGCAAGATCAACGCCCGCTTCGAAGACGCCGGCCTGAAGATCGTCGCCCAGAAGCGCATCCTGATGAGCGATGCCGTCGCCGGCGAGTTCTACGGCGTGCATCGCGAGCGGCCGTTCTTCAAGGACCTGGTCTCGTTCATGACCTCCGGTCCGGTCGTGGTTCAGGTGCTCGAGGGCGAGAACGCCGTCGCCAAGAATCGTGAGATCATGGGCGCCACCAACCCGACGAACGCCGCCGCCGGCACGATCCGCAAGGATTTCGCCGAGTCGATCGAGGCGAATTCGGTTCATGGTTCGGACAGCCTGGAGAATGCCGCGAACGAGATCGCGTTCTTCTTCGCCGGTTTGGAGATCGTCGCCTAAGTCCCGGGCGATCATCTGAAGACAGGGAAACCGCCGCCGGATCGCTCCGGCGGCGGTTTTCTTATTTCAGGCCCGCTCGATCCGGGCGGCGTAGCAGCCGCGCTTGGCGAAATGGGCATGGAGATAGGCCACTTCCGGCTTGGCCAGCAGCCGACGGATCAGCGGCTCCAGCGCCGAGCCGTCGGCGATATCGGCATCGACGATCATATGGTCCGCGTCGAACGCCCGCAGACCGATCAGCCGAGCGCTCAGCGCCGGCGGGATCTCGCCGATCCGGTCATAGGTCTGCTCCGCACCCTCGCGGATGAACACGGCATGGCTGGCGCGATAGGGCGTCAGGGCCGGCTGATGCTCGTAATTGACCAGCAGAACGCTTTCGCCCGGTTCGGCGTCGCGGACTTCGACCCGGTCCGGATAGCCCGTAGCGTTGTCGGCGACGTAGCGCCGGGCGTTGTGGCGGACCAGGTCCGCGTCGGACAGACCGAACAGATGGCGGAAGGGCTCGGGCGAAAGGCCGATGATGCGGAAATTCATGGGGCTGCTCCTGTGTGGGAGAGCAAACCCTGGGATCTGTCGTCCCGGGCGGCGTTCCGCTTCTTGCGCTGGTATTTCAGCACGCCCGAAGGGGCAGATTGTCCGCACCTTTGATCGAACTCCCCCCGGATCAGGCGGCGGCAAGCTGGCGAGGATGGCGCTTGCCGAGGCCGTGAACTAGCATCGCGGTCGGTTGCGCCAAGGGGCCGCGATCGAACCAGCTTGCCGGGCGCCCGAACGCATGAAGTATCTTTTCATAAATCTGGAAAACGCCACGGACCGTCGCGCTTTCGTCGAGCGTAATTTTGGCGAATGCAGCGATCGCTCTATCTATTGCGTGCCGGCCGTCGATATCGCCTCGGTCGAGGCCCGTGGCATCGAAGGCGATGTTCGTGCCGGCGAAAAAGCTTGTTATCTCAGTCATCTCAAGGCGTTGAGAACATCCCTCGCGCACGAGGAAGATGTTCTGATCGCGGAGGACGATGTGCTGTTTTCGAAGTATTCGATCGGCATAATCGACAATACGAGGGCGAATCTTGAAGAGAGTGGTTGGGATATAATTTTTTCAGACTTATGCATTCCCGGAATAATGGCGATGTTGAATTTTTTCTTTTTGGCAAGAAAGGCTAGAAAGAATAGCGAACATTATTATATGGAAATAAAAGGCGATTTTCAATTTGCGGGAGCGACATCCTACATCGTACATAGGAACGCGAAGCGAAAAATACTGGACCTGATGGAGCGGGAAAGGATCGACCGCCCGTATGATCTGGCGCTGAGAGATTTGATCGCGATGGGAAAATTGAAGGCCTACGTGATCGTGCCGTTCGCAACATCGCTGTCAAAGCTTGGCGACAGTTCTCAAATTCAAGCCGATAGCGTGGCTGCGACCGAATTCGTCTGGAATTCGTTCAGGCGGCTGGTGTGGCAAGGCCGGGACATGGCGGCGATGCTCGAGGACTCCCGTCGGCTCGATGCGGAATTTCAGAACGATGAAAACGAGGTTTTCTCGAGGGTTCTTAAGGCTGCGCTCTCCGAGGGCTTCGGCCAAAAATAACGGCCTTCAAACGAAAACCGCCGCGCGGGCGCGAGCCCGGCGGCGGTTCCGGCACGATCCGGGTCAGACGACCAGGACGAACCAGAGGAAGACGACGAGAAGCAGCACGGCGCCGGTGCCGAACTTCACGAAGTTGGTGAAGCTGTGCCAGATCTGCTGGTGCCGCATGAGTTCGGTATCAGCCATCGCAAAATCCTCGAGTGAAGCCATAAAGGGAAAAACCGATATCGGGTGTTACCCTCGACCGGGCGGGCTTGGCAAGAGGGGCCGGCACTATTCCTGCGGATTCATCAGCAACGCCGCCGGCCCGGGTGCCTTGCCGTCGATCAGGGCGCGGGTGCCGTCGATTTGGACACGCCCCTGGGCGATCAGCTTGAGCGCCAGCGGATAGGCCTGATGCTCGGCCTTCAGCACGCGCGCGGCGAGCGATTGCTCGTCGTCCCCGGCGAGCACCGGTACGGCGGCTTGCACCAGGATCGGACCATCGTCCAGCACCGGGCGCACGATATGGACGGTGCAGCCATGGAAACGCACGCCGGCGGCAAGCGCCTGGGCATGGGTATGCAGGCCCTTGAAGCTGGGCAGCAGCGACGGGTGGATGTTGATGATCTTGTTGTGCCACAGCTCGACAAACATCTCGCTCAGCACCCGAAGAAAGCCTGCGAGGCAGATGAACTCGATACCGTTCGCCCGGAAGACCGCATCGATCGCCTGGTCGAACGCCAGCCGGTCCGGAAAATCCCGATGCGGGATGACCTGCGTCGCAATCCCGGCGCGGGCCGCCCGCTCGAGCGCCATGACGCCGGGCTTGTTCGAGATGACCAGCGCGATCTCGGCCGGGAAACCCGGCGTCGCGCATAGATCGATCAGTGTCTGGAGATTCGAGCCGTTGCCCGAAACGAGAACGCCGACCTTCAGGCGGGCCATGCGGCCGTCCCGAGCTTCGGGATCACGCAGCCCGGCTGGCCGGCGGGGCGCGACCCGATCCGGCCGATCCTGCTCACCGTCTCGCCCTTGTCGGCGAAGATCCGGATCAGGCGGTCGGCGTCGGCCGCGGCGACCACGGCGATCATGCCGATGCCGCAATTGAAGGTCCGCGCTATTTCCGGCGCCGCGATGCCGGCCGTGTCGGCCAGCCAGCGGAATACCGGGGGCAGGGACCAGCTGGCGACGTCGAGCTCGGCCTGCAGATCGTCCGGCAGGACGCGGGGGATATTCTCCAGCAACCCGCCGCCGGTGATGTGGGCGAAGGCCTTGATGCCGCCGGCGCGGACGGCGGCCAGGCAGGAGGTGACATAAAGCCGGGTCGGCGTCAGCAGCGCCTCGCCCAGCGACAGGCCGGTCGCGAACGGGGCCGCGTCGGCATAGTCGAGCTTGGCGTCGGATACGACCTTGCGCACCAGCGAGAAGCCGTTCGAATGCAGGCCGGTCGAGGCGAGGCCCAGGATCACGTCGCCCTCGGCCACCTTGGTGCCGTCGATGACCTGGTCGCGCTCGACCGCGCCGACCGAGAAGCCGGCCAGATCATAGTCGCCGTGGGTGTACATGCCGGGCATCTCGGCGGTCTCGCCGCCGACCAGTGCGCAGCCGACTTCCTGGCAGGCCTTGGCGATGCCGGCGATGATCGCCTTGCCCGCCGCCACGTCCAGCTTGCCGGTGGCGTAATAGTCGAGGAAGAACAGCGGTTCGGCGCCCTGGACGACCAGATCGTTGACGCACATGGCGACCAGATCGATGCCGACCGTGTCGTGCCGGCCCGAGTCGATCGCGATCTTCAGCTTGGTGCCGACGCCGTCCGTGGTCGAGACCAGCAGCGGATCCCTGAAGCCGGCGGCTTTCAGGTCGAAGAATGCGCCGAAGCCGCCCAGGCTGGCGTTAGCGCCTTTGCGGGACGTGGCGCGAGCCAGCGGCTTGATTGCCTCGACCAGCGCATTGCCGGCATCGATATCGACGCCGGCGTCACGGTAGCTTTGACTCTTCATGGCTTCCTTGCGCGTTATACGGGCGGCGCGGCCAGTTTAGCGGCCAGTTAAATCGGATCGGGCGCGACCTGACCCATAGGGCAACATGATGGCGCGACCATACTTGAAACGGGACGGACTTCAATGATCGAGCGACGCTTCCCTGGCTTGCGCATGACACGGTTCGGTGCTTTGAGCGCCGCCATTTTGGCGCTGGCCGTTCTCCTGCGGGCAGAGCCGTCGGCCGCTGCCGGCTTTCCTCCGGCCTATGTCGTCGCCGACGTGCCGGTCGACGCCACCGCGCAAAGCTCGGTCCAGGCACGCGAGGCGGCCAGGGCCCAGGGCGTGCACAAGGCGTTCCGCCAATTGCTCGAGCGGCTGACCGCCAAGACCGACTGGGCGCGCCTACCGCAGCCGCCCGACGACACCATCAACAAGCTGATGCAGGATTTCGAGGTCAAGGACGAGCACAGCTCGTCGGTCCGCTATCTGGCCAGCTACACCTACCGCTTCAGCCCGAACGGCGTGCGCAAACTGCTGCGCGACGCGCATCTGAACGTGACGGAATTGGCCAGCAAGCCGGTGGTGATCGTGCCGGCGCTTCAGGCCGGCGGTACGACCCGGTTGTGGGACGATCCCAATCCGTGGCTTGCCGCCTGGTCCGCCGCCGACGGCAAAGCCGGACTGGTGCCCTGGATCCTTCCGTCCGGCGATCTGGCCGACGTCCAGGCGTTCGACATCCCCGACGTCGCCAAACCGACGCCGGAACACCTGCAGGCACTATCGAAGAATTACGACGGCGGTGACGTGGTCGTGGCGCTCGCGGTGCCGGGTACCGATGGGATCGACGTGACGGTCTCGCGCTACAGCCCGGACGGGATGGCCGATCCTGTCACCATCCAGGTTTCCGGCCAGGTCTCCGGCGGCAAGCCGGATGCGGCGCTCTATGCCGCCGCGGTCGCCGCCACCGAAAAGGCGCTCGAGGATAAATGGAAGAGCCTGACGCTCGGCGGCGGCGATCAGGAAACCATCCTGTCGGTCAACGTGCCGATCACCAGTGCCGCCGATTGGGGCGCCGTGCGCGATCGCCTGACCCGGATTCCGTTCGTGCGCGGCCAGCAGGTCGATCTGTTTGCGCGGAACGAGGTTCATCTCAGGCTGCGGGTGCGCGGCGATGCGAACCTGCTGAAAATCGGCTTTGCCCAGCAGGATCTGGTGTTCCAGCCGGGCGATCCGCTTGCGACGCTCGCCCTGCGGACGCCGATCGGCGCGGCGAAGACGGTGGCACCCGTGCCGACGGAAAGCGGATCCAGCGACGACTAAACGCGAACGGAGACGATCGAGTCGACCTGGATACCCTATCTGCGATACTCGAATAGGGGACGACCGCCGGAAGGGTCCGGCGGTCGAAGGAAGAGGTGCCGATGAACCAGGCTTGGGGCCGTACGCTGTTCTGGATCGTGGCCGTGGCGATTTTCGCCTACGCGCTCAACCGTTTGAGCAGCATCCTCCTGCCGTTCGTCATGGGCTCGGCCATCGCCTTTCTGCTCGACCCGTTCGTCAATCGGCTGGATCGGCTGCGGGTGCCGCGCTCGGTCGGCTCGGTGCTCGTGCTGTTCGCGTTCCTGGCCCTGATCGTCGCCTTCATTCTGCTGCTGGTGCCGCTGCTGGAAACGCAGATCGTCACGCTGGTCGGTCGTTTCCCCGCCTATCTGAAGCTGGCGCGCGACGAATTGGACCAGTTCCTGGCGCTGCTGCAGGATCGGCTCGATCCCGACCAGGTCGTCAAGCTGCGCGATGCGGCGAGCGCCAAGATCGGCGATATCCTCGCCGGCGCGGGCCGGGTGATTACCTCGCTGCTGACCGGCGGAGTCGCGGTCGCCAACGTGCTGTCGCTCATCTTCATCACGCCGATCGTCGCGTTCTTTCTGCTACGCGATTGGGAAGTGCTGCTGGCGACGATCGATTCCTGGCTGCCGCGCGAGCATGCCGCCACGATTCGCGACCAGGCGCACCTGATCAACCAGACCCTGAGCGGCTTCCTGCGCGGCCAGGCGTCGGTCTGTCTGCTGATGGGCCTGTTCTACGGGCTGGGGCTGACCATCGTCGGATTGGATTTCGGTCTGGTGCTGGGTCTGGTCTGCGGTGCGCTGATCTTCATTCCGTTCCTGGGCGGCATCACCGGCGGGCTGATCTCGGTGGCGCTCGGCTTTGCCCAGTTCGGCGCCTGGCACAAGCCGCTCGCGATCCTGGTGCTTTTCGTCGTCGGCCAGGCGCTCGAAGGCAATATCATCACGCCGAAGCTGGTCGGCGACCGGGTCAATCTGCATCCGGTCTGGCTGATCTTTTCGCTGCTCGCGTTCGGCGCGCTGTTCGGCTTCGTCGGCGTGCTGATCGCGGTGCCGATGGCTGCCGTCATCGGCGTGCTGGTCCGCTTCGCGCTGAAGCGCTATCTGCTGAGCTCGCTCTACGATCCGGCCAACGCGACGCCGGTCCATAACCCCTGCGGCGGCGAGCCGCCGGTCGGCGGCGCGCCGTGATATCGCCGACGAAACAGCTGCCGCTCGACCTGGCCCATCGTCCGGCGCTCGGTCGCGATGCGTTTCTGGTGACCGACAGCAACGCGGATGCGGTCGGTTGGATCGACCGTTGGCCGGCCTGGCCGATGCCGGCGCTGGTGCTGGAAGGTCCGTCCGGTGCCGGCAAGACCCATCTGGCCAGCGTCTGGCGCGCGCGCGCCGATGCCGGTCTGATCGACGGAGCCGCCCTCGACGCCGCGAGCGTGCCGGAATTGCTGGAGGCAGGCCGTCCACTCGTCGTCGAGGCGGCCGATCGCGCTGCCGAACAGCCGCTGCTGCATCTCTACAATGGCACCGCGGAACGCCGGCTCAGCCTGTTATTGACCGCCGATCGGGCACCGGCGCGCTGGGGAACCAGCCTGCCGGATCTCAGTTCCCGGCTGAAGGCGCTGCCGGTGGCGACCATCGGCGCGCCGGACGATCGAACGATCCACGCCGTCCTGATCAAGCTGTTCGCCGACCGGCAGTTGATCGTCGCCGACGATGTGGTCGATTTTCTGACGGCGCGGATGGAGCGCTCGTTCGAGGCGGCCAACCGGCTGGTGTCGGCGATTGATACGGCCTCGCTCGCCGCCCGTCGCCGGGTCAGCGTCCCGCTCGCCCGCGACGTGCTGCGGACGCTCTATCCGGAAGTGGATTAGAACCTGATCCGATCGAGCCGGCTCGGTTTGATCGGTGAATCAGTCTCTAAATATTTGATTTAGAGAGCGATTCAGATATGAGGCCGAGCAGGCCTCATATCATCGCGCTCTAGTCCCGCGCCGGGATGAAGTAGTCGGCCCGGCGCACGGTCGGGGCACCCAGCGCGCGCCAAGCGCCGTCGAACTCGATCCGGGCTCGCGCGGCGGTCGTGAGGCCGGTGAACTGGCCGGACAATTCGCTGGCCAACTGCTCCAGGCCCGGATTATGGCCGATGAGCCAGGCATGGCCGATCTCGGGCGCGAGCCCGCGCAGGCGACCCAACAGTGCGCCGGGCGAGGCCAGGTAGAGTCCGCTTTCGAACAGGACCGGCGGCAGTATTTCCCAAGTGTGGCTGAGGATTTCCCAGGTCTCGCGGGTGCGTGCCGCGTCCGAGCACAGCACCAGGTCCGGCCGCGCACCGGCGGTTTCGATCCCGACCTGGGCGGCGGCGGCGCGGCCGCGGCTATTCAGCATGCGGGCGTGATCATCCATGCCAGGCAGGGCCGTCACCGCCTTGGCGTGGCGGAGCAGGGTCAGTTTCTTGATCGACATCGCCGCCGGGGACTCCCTGAGGATAGGATGCTTTTGGTCGAAGATACCTCTGACGCGCAAGCGCCGTCCGATGAAATCTGGTGGGCGTATCGCCGAATCCTGATAGGGTCCCGCCGCATTATCGATCGTACTAAATCGAGGACGACATGAGCGACGAAAACACCCAGATGGAAGCGCTTTACGACCAGGCAGCCGACATCGCCGACAAGCATCTGGTGGCGGCGCTCGAAGAAGGCGGCGCGCTGGGCTATCTCGTCGGCGTGATGATGGTCGAAGCGGCCGTCAACGCCGCCGCCGAGGCGACCAGCCGCGAGGATATCGTCCGTCTGCTGAAGGATCTGGCCGTACAGATCGAGCAGGACATCAAGGACAATCCGGGCGAATAGGCCGACCCGCCGTTAATCTGGCTTTCAGCGGCCGGGCTCTATGCTCGGCCGCGTGGGAGATGCCGAGTCGCACTTCGCGCCCAGGCGCCACGCCGCGGCGATTCGCTCGCGACTCCTGCTGTGTCAAATTTTGCACCGCTAAAAAAAGATGCGCAGCTGCGAAATGCACAGTATTTGCGCCGAGCCGTTTGGCGATGGCTCAGTCCTTTCCGCCAAACGAAAATCCGGCTCAAAGTCTATGGAAGTAGCGGACATGATTGCTTGACCGATCTGGTCGGCCGCGTAGATTAATGCGTCCGCACATTTTGCGGTGTGATGAAATTCAAGACGATGTTCGCGCGTTGTCTTGGAACGAAGACCGACCGAGGCGGGTTGTTCTGGAGTGTCCAGACCGCGCGGTTCCGCTCACGACTTGGGCGGCGGGGGACGGCGCGGGGCAAATGCTTGTCCCGCAACCGAGCTTCGAGGTCACCTTTGAAAGGTGTGTCGGCAAATGCTGTACCAGGCTTATCAAGCGCAAGCCGATTTCATGGGGCCGTTTCGTCTCATGGCCCAGTCGACCGGCGCCCTGCTGAAGCAGCCTTGGCCGGGCTTGAGCGACAATGTGTTGGCCCGGACCGTGGTGGCCGCTTGCGAACTGGTCGTGCGTTCCGGCATGTCCCATACCCGCCCGCCGTTCGGCATCCCCACCACCATGGTCGGCGGCCGAGAAGTGCCGGTGACCGAAGAGGACGTGGTCGAGACGCCATTCGGTAATCTGCTGCATTTCGCTAAGCCGGGCGGCGCCAGTCAGCCTCGCGTCCTGCTGGTCGCGCCGATGTCTGGCCATTTCGCCACGCTGCTGCGCGGCACGGTCAAGACATTGCTGCCCGACAATGACGTCTACATCACGGACTGGAAGAACGCGCGGTCGGTCTCGCTGCGCCATGGGCGGTTCGATCTCGATGATTTCATCGACACGCTCGTGGGCTTCATGAATTTCCTCGGTCCCAAGCATCACGTCATCGCCGTCTGTCAGCCGGCGGTGCCGGTGTTTGCCGCCGTCGCGCTGATGGCCGCAGACGGCGCGCCGAACCAGCCGGCTACCATGACGCTGATGGGCGGCCCGATCGACACGCGCATCAATCCGACCCAGGTCAATCTTCTGGCGACTACGCGCGACTTCACATGGTTCGAGCACAACGTGATCACCGCGGTGCCGATCCGCTACCCCGGCGCTTTCCGCCGCGTTTATCCGGGCTTCCTGCAACTGGCCGGCTTCATGCAGATGAATCTGGATCGCCACGTGAACGCCCATGTCGATCTGTTCCACCATCTGGTGAAGGGCGACGGCGAGAGCGCCGAGGCGACGCAGACTTTTTACGACGAATATACCGCGGTGATGGACCTGCCGGCCGAGTTCTACCTGCAGACCATCCGCGAGGTGTTCCAGCTGCATTCGCTGCCGCTCGGCACCTACACCTCGCGCGGCCGCAAGGTCGAGCCCAAGGCGATCAAGAAGACGGCGTTGCTGACCGTCGAGGGCGAGAACGACGATATCTGCGCCGTCGGCCAGACGTCGGCGGCCCACGACCTGTGTACCGGCCTGCCGAACAGCAAAAAGGCGCAGCATCTGCAGCCCAAGGTCGGCCACTACGGCGTGTTCAACGGCCGGCGCTGGGCGACGGAGATCTATCCGGTCGTGCGCGACTTCATCCGCGCCCACGGCTAGAGTCTGATCCGATCAAACCGGCTCGGTTTAATCGGTGAATCAGCCTCTAAATGTTTGGTTTAGAACCGAAGGGTCGGCCCCGAAGGAGGCCGGCCCTTTTCGTATCAGCCGATCAATCGGCTGTGTTCAGCCGATCAATCGGCTGTGTTCAGCCGATCGCCTCGTCATAGGTCATAACCAAGTAGGCGACGGTTTCCTGGGTGCCGGGATTGCGATAGCGGTGCGGCCGACCCGCCTCGAACAGGATCGAGTCGCCGGCTTCCAGCAAATGGGTCTCTTCCCCGTCGTAGAGTTCGAGCCGCCCGGCGCTCACTGCCAGGTTTTCGATCGTGCCCGGCGCGTGGGCATCGGCGGCCTCTTCGTAGCCGGGCGCGATGCGCAGTTCGTAGAATTCGACGCGCCGTTCGCCGTCGAACGGAAACAGCGCGCGCGAGGTGAACTGCCCGCCGCTCGACGCCAGGATCTTGGCCTTGTCCCGGCGCAGCACGGCGGTGCCGCCGCCGGCATCCGATGCGGTCAGCGTGGCGAAAGTGACATCGAGCGCGGTCGCGATCTTCCACAGCAGACCGATGGTGGGCGCGCTGCGGCCCAGTTCGATCTGCCCCAGCATGCCCCGGCTGACGCCCGACAGCTTGGCGAGCCGCTCCAGCGAGTGTCCCTGCCGCGTCCGCAGCCGGCGCAGGTTCCGGCCGACGATCACGGCCAGCTCGATGACGGGATCTCCCGGCGCTTCCGGCCTAGCCTCGACGACGGTCGGTTCGGCAGTTTCAGGGCACATAAGGCACTCGTCCAAGCAAATATGTTGGGCGATATGTCCGTTATGGCGGATGGGCTGTCAAGCCGAGGGCCCGGCAAGACTCCGCGCCGATGGCGCTCGGCCGAGATTGAAGCGTAAGATCGTGCCCGCGCGACGAGGACTGGATCCGCTGATGAACCTTGCGCTCGGACCCGCTTTCGACAGAATCCGCCGCCACTGCCCCAACCTGACGGTTCAGGCAACTGCCGGCGTGCTCGTCGCCGCCGTCGTTCTGCTGCTGGTCGGGCTCGATCTCTGGAACACCTGGACCGCGCGGGCGCTTCGCCTCGAAGTCTCTCGGGTTCAGGCGCAGAACCTTGCGGACTCGCTGGCTCAGCAGGTTTCCCGCTCGATCGATCTGATCGACGTCTCGCTGCGCGAGGTGCAGGACCGGGTGGCGATCGATGGGTTGGAGCCGGCGCAGGTTCCAGCCCTCAATGATTTTCTCGGCGCGCTCGCACGGATTACTCCGCAATTGCGCGATCTGGTCGTGCTGGACCAGACCGGGGAATGGTTGGCGGGTTCGATCCCCCGCCCCTCCAACATCATTGCCCGCGAACGAGACTTTTTTCTCGATCATCGGGACCAGACCGGCCGGGGTATCGCGATTTCGGCGCCCTACCTGAGCCGGATTTCCGAACGGTTCAGCATTGCGATCAGCCGCCGGCTCGAGGATGCCCAGGGGCGATTCCTCGGGGTTGTCCTCGCCGGGGTGGATGTCAGCTATTTCGAGTCGCTTTACAACGGCCTCTCGCTGGGGAAACGGGACACCATCGTCCTGTTTCGCGACGACGGTCTCGTGCTGGCCCGCAAGCCCGTCGTCGCTTTGGCCCTGGGACGCAATGTGGCGGACGGGCCGCTGTTCCGCGATCATGTGGCGAAGGCGCCATGGGGTTCGTTCACGGCAGACTCGATGATCGATGGCGTCCGCCGCATCCAGACCTATCGACGCCTGAGCGAGTTGCCGCTGGTGGTCCTGATCGCCGTTGCCGAGGACGGGGCATTGGCCGGCTGGCGCCGGGAAACGACGGCGCATCTTGGCGGGATCGGCCTGCTCACCATCGTGGTGGCCCTGCTGGCCTGGCGCATCGCCGTGCTGTGGGCGCGCCAGCGCGAGGCCGAAAGGGAGACGGCGAAGGCGGTGGCCGACTATCGCCTGCTGGCCGACAATGCCGGCGACATGATCGTGGTGAACGATCTGGCGACGCTGGATCGGCGCTACATATCGCCGGCATCATTGGCGATATACGGCCGATCGCCGGCGGAGCTGATCGGGACCAATCCCCGGGAGTTCGTCCATCCGGACGATTGGCCGGCGGTCGAGGCCATCTGGAACGGGTTGCGAAGCGGCGACAAGCAGGCCATGAGCTGTCATCGGAGCCTGCGTCCCGACGGCCAATGGGCCTGGGTCGAGGTCAAATCCCAGGTCGTGCAGGACGCGACGGGGCGCCCGACCGGCGAGGTGGTCAGCGTCGTGCGCGATGTCAGCGCCCGCATCGCGGCCGAGCGCGCAATGCGCGAGAGCGAGTTGCGGTTCCGCGCGATTGCGGAGAATGCGACGGATATTATCCTCAGAATCGGCCCCGACGGCATGCGGCGCTATGTGTCGCCGGCCGCGCGTGAAATTCTGGGTATCGCTCCGGCGGACATGGTCGGCGGCAACGAGCTGCGCCGGGTCCATCCGGACGATCGGGCTCTGGTCGCCGATCGGTTCCGCAGAATGATCGAGGGCGAAGGGCCGGAAATCGGTACCTACAGCTTCCGTGCCCTGCATAGCGACGGGCGGACCATCTGGCTCGAAGCGCGCGACCGCGTCTTGAGGGATGAAATCACCGGCCGGCCGATCGAGCTGATCAGCATGCTGCGCGACATGACCGAGCGCGTGCACAGCGAGGACGAGCTGCGCGAGAGCGAGGGCCGATACCGGCTGCTGGCCGAGAACGCGACCGATATGATCATCCGCACGAGCCTCGACGGGCGGCGCCTCTATACCTCGCCGGCCTATCGCGACATCCTGGGCTATAGCCCGGAGGAGCTGCGGATCGGCGAGGCGGGCGATATCATCTGCCCGGAGGATCGCCCCGCCTTCACAGAAGTGTTCTCCGAGCTTGCGGCTGGACGACGCGACGCGGTCGCCGTCGAATACCGGGTCCGTCACCGCGACGGCCATCTGGTCTGGGTCGAGACCAGGCTCAAGCTGGTGCGCGATGCCAAGACCGGCGCGCCGGTCGAGGTCGTCGGCGTGGTGCGCGACAACAGCAGGCAGAAGGCGAATGAGGAAAAGCTGCGCGCCGCCCATGCGGAGGCCGAGCGTTCGAACCGCATGCGCAGCGCGTTCTTTTCCAACATGAGCCACGAGTTGCGGACGCCGCTCAACGCCGTGATCGGTTTCGCCGACCTGATGCGCCAGGAAACGCTAGGACCGCTCGGCCTGCCGAAATATCGGGAATATGCCGAGGATATCCATACGAGCGGCGAACACCTGCTGGGCATCATCAACGACATTCTCGACTTCGCCAAGCTGGAGGCGGGCGCGCTGGTGCTGCATCAGGAGCCGGTCGTGCTGGGTGCGCTGGTCGCGACCAGCTGCCGGCTGATGGCGGGCAAGGCGGAGCAGAAGGGCATCGATCTCACCTTCTCCGTGGCGGACGAAATGCCCCAGGCGCTTGGCGATCCGGTCCGGACCAAGCAGGTGCTGCTCAATCTGCTGTCGAACGCCATCAAGTTTACGCCGGCCGGCGGCAAGATCCGGGTGGCGGCCGGTTCGGCCGCCGACGGCTCGCCTGCCATCTCGGTTGCCGACACCGGCATCGGCATCGCCGCGGAGGACCTGATCAAGGTGGTCGAGCCGTTCGGCCAGGTCGACAATGCCCGCAATCGCGAGGGCGATGGCACCGGTCTGGGATTGCCGCTGTCGCGCCGCTTGATGGAAATGCAGGGCGGCGCGCTGGAGATCGCCTCGGGGCTCGGCGTGGGAACGACGGTGACCGCGCGGTTTTTGAAAGTCGAAGCGGAGTTGGTCGGCTGACGGTGTCGGCGGCGCGACCCTCATCCCATCTCCCACAAGGGGGAGAGGGCGGGAGAGTGAGGGTCGCGCCGCCGCTCAGCCCCTGACAGCAACCAGCTGGCGCAGCTCGATCGCGACATCCTCGGGGAAGGGCTTCGATTTCCGCGTGGTGGCATCCATCAGCACGACCACCGCCTGGGCCGTCGCGACGCAGCGCCCATCGTTGAACAGGCCCTGACCGAAGCCGACGGAGCTGCGGCCGAGCCTGGTCAGCCGCGTGCCGACCTCGACCACGCCCGGGAAATGCATCTCGTGCCGGTATTCGATGGTGATCTTGACCAGGGCGAACAGATCGCCGGGACCCAGCAGCGGGCGTGCGACCGTGTCGATGAAGCGGACGCGGCCGCCCTCGCAGAAGGTAGCGAAGGTGACGTTGTTCACGTGATTTTGCCGGTCGAGATCGGCAAAGCGCAGCACGTCCTCGTGCCAGAAGGTGAAGCCGGAGCGGTCGGTCAGAACGACGTCCGGATGGATCTCGCTCATCCGGGTCTCGCTCACGGGGCCTCGTCGCGCGGACCGAAGGCGATGCCGTCGGCGATCAGCCCATCGATCTCCGCCTCGGAATAGCCGGCCTTGGCCAGCACGGCCCGGGTCGCCTGGCCGAATTTCTGCGGCACGCTGCGCAATCCGCCGGGCGTGCGCGACAGCTTGATCGGCGTGCCGAAGCCGCTGTACTCGCCCTCGCTGACGATCATCTCGCGATGGATCGTCTGCGGGTGCGCGATGACGTCGGGCAGATCGAGCACCGGGCCGCAGGGCACGCCTTCGGCCAGCAGCCGCTCGGCGATGGCATGGCCGTCGAGCGTATCCAGCACCGGCTGCAGCAAGGCCGCCAGCGCGTCGCGGTTGGCGACCCGGTCGCGATTGGTCGCGAAGCGCGGATCGGCGATCAGCGGCTCGACCCCCAGGCGCTTGCAGAAGATGGCATATTGCCGGTCGTTGCCGACCGCCAGGAAGATCGGCACCGTCTTGGTCGGAAAGCAATCGTAGGGCGCGATGTTCGGATGCGCGCTGCCGGTGCGTCCGGGCGTCTTGTGGTTCAGGAGGTAGTTGGCCAGGTGCGGATGCAGCAGCGCCACGCCGCTGTCGAACAGCGAGGCTTCGACGAACTGGCCCTGGCCCGATTTGCCGCGCTCGATCAGCGCCATCATGATGCCGAGCGCGGTGTTGAGGCCGGTCGCGAGATCGACGATCGGAATGCCCAAGCGCAGCGGCGGGCCGCCGCGCTCGCCGTTGACGCTCATCAGGCCGGCCATGCCCTGGATCACCGCGTCATAGCCGACCCGGCCGCCCAAGGGACCGTCGCTGCCGAAGCCGGAGACGCGGGCGTGGATCAGCTTCGGGAACCTGGCGCGCAGCGTCTGCTCATACCCGATGCCCCAGCGCTCGAGCGTGCCGGCCTTGAAATTCTCAACCAGCACGTCGGCATCATCGAGCAGGCGGAACAAGAGCTCGCGCGCCTCGGGCTTGGTGAAGTCGAGCGCCATGGCCTGCTTGTTGCGGTTGACGCCGATGAAATAGGACGCATCGCCGTCGCGGAACGGCGGCCCCCAGGTGCGCGTCTCGTCGCCGGTCGGCGGCTCGATCTTGATCACGTCGGCGCCATGATCGCCCAGGATCTGCGTGCAATAGGGGCCGCCCAGTACCCGCGTCAGATCGATGATGCGGATGCCGGCGAGCGCGCCGGGGTGGGCTTCGGGAGATACGCTCATCGGACGGTCTCTTCTGCACGCCAGCCGAGCACTTCGGCGGCAAAGGCGGGATAGGTTTCGGCCAGATCCCGGGCGACGGGACCCCGCATCAGAGCGAGGTCGGCGTCGGTCGGCAGTGCCGTGGTCGGAACGACGTCCGGCGTCGCGAAGGCAAAGCCGGTGCGATCGCGCACCTCGTCCAAACTCACGCCCGGATGCAGGCTCGCCAACGCAAAGCGGCCGGACGGCTTGTCGAACTGGAAGACGCACAGCTCCGTCACCAGCGCATGCGGGCCGCCCGGTCGATAGGTCCCGGGCGGGCTGGTGCCCGGCGCCGAGATGAAATCGACCCGATCGACCAGGGTGCGCCTGGTGTGCTCCAGGCGGAACAGGATGACTTTCGGCACGACGTAATAGAGATAGGCCGAGCCGAACGAGCCGGAGAAGCGCGCCTTCGGTCTGTCATAGTCGCCGATCGCCACGAGATTGACGTTGCCGGCGCCGTCGATCTGGCCGCCGGACAGAAAGAACGCGTCGATCCGGCCCTGGCCCGCGCAATCGAACAATTCGCGCCCGCCATCGGTGAAGAAGCTGTGGCGGCGGCTGTTCAGGATCGAGACGCGCATGCCGTCATGGCGCCGGGCACCCAGCAAGGCTGCGGCGGCCGGGATCGGCGACAGCGCGCCGACCGCGACATGGCGCACCCGGCCGATCAATTCGGCCACGGTGCCGATCAGCAATTCCTCGGGACGGACGCTCATCGGGCCAGCTCCCGCGCCAGATAGCGTTGGAAGCCGGCCTCCGTCGCGGCCATCTCGGCATATTCGGCCATATGCGTCGCGTCGGTCGTGCGCGTGCCGAACCGGATCGGCCAGGTGCCTTCGGGCACGACGGCGATGTGGCCGACATAGAGGGCGGGCAGGGTGCCGGCGGCCAAGGTCTCGTCGGCCAGCAGGTCGCCGTCATAGAGCCGTTCCACCGTGACCAGCGTGTCGGCCGCGGCATGGGCCATCGTCACCAGCTCGCGCCGCTTGCCGACCCAGACATTGCCGTGCGCGTCGGCCATCGGCGCGTGGAACAGCGCCACATCGGGCCTGATGGCAGGGATCAGCGCCACCGGATCGTCGCCGGGGCCGAACGGATTGTCGATCACCCGCCAGTCGGGGCGGACCTTGAGCAGGTCGCTCCCGATCAACCCGCGCATGGCGCTGAACGGTGCGCCCTTTTCGCTGGCCTGCAGCCCGGCATGGATGGCGGGACAGGTCGCGTCCCTGATCCGGACCGTGCCGGCGCGGATCGCCGCCGTGAAGCGCGGTGCCAGGCCATATTCGCCCAAGGTAACGGCGGCGGTCTCGATCTCGGCCACGGTGCCGGCACCGATCAGCATGTCGGCCTGCAGCCCGCTCTGGGGGACGCAGACCAGCCGCAGGCCCCGGACGCCGCGCCGGATCAGCGCACGGGTCGCCGCCATGGCGACGCCGGCGTAGTCGGGCGGAATGGCGACCAGCGCGCCGTCCTCTATCAGCCGCAGCGCGCTGTCGAGTTCGGTCGGCCCCGGGAACGCCATGGCGCGGTCCTTTTAGCGGGTGCGATAGAGATGGATGCCGTCGGCCCCGGTCTCCCGGTCGAGTTCGCCGCGGCGCATCATATAGTTCAGATGGGCCACGACCTCGCCGACGGCGAAGCCGGTTTGATGGGCGTCGAGCGGCCGGTGGAACAGGATGGGGATGATGTCGGCCGCGCTCCTGGGTTCGGCGCGGCAGGCATCCAGGATCTCGCCACAGCGCTGCTTGTGGTGCAGCGCCAATTCGTCGATCCGACGGTGCAGCCCGTAGAACGGCAGATTGTGGCAGGCCAGCACGAAGACGTCTTCGGGCAGGCTCGCCCGGATCTGTGCGAGGGACGCGAGATACAGGCCCAGCGGGTCGGCCTCCGGTTCCATCGACCAGACGCTGACGTTCGGCGAGATCTTGGCCAGGACCTGATCGGCGGAAAAGAACAGCTTGGCTTCCGGCTGGAACAGCATGACCTGTTCGGGCGCATGGCCGGCGCCGGTCGAGACGTCGAAGCCGCGGCCGCCGAGCGTGATCCGGTCACCGGCGGTCAGGCGCAGGAAGCTCGGCGGCAGCCCGGTCGTGCGCTTCAGATAGCTATGGCCGCGCCCGACGACCTGCTCGATCTGGTCGTCGTTGAGGCCGGTCGATTGATGGAACGCGCGCAGCTGCTCCTCGCCCGTACCGGCCTGGTCGAGCAGGATCGAGAGGCTGAACAGATATTCGGTCTGGCTCATGTGGAGCGGCAGATTGAAGCGTTTGCACAGCCACCCGGCCAAACCGACATGGTCGGGATGGAAATGGGTCACGATCAGGCGGGTCAGGCGGCTGCCGGCGAGCGGGCCGGCCAAGGCCGCCTCCCAGGCGGCCCGGGTTGCGTCGTCGCCCAGGCCGGTGTCGAGCACGGCCCAGCCGTCGCCATCCTCGATCAGATAGACATTCACGTGGTTCAGCTGGAACGGCAGCGCGAGGCGCAGCCAGAGCACGCCGGGCGCGATTTCCACCAGACCGCCGGGTTCCGGCGGTGTCGCATGCGGGAAGGTGAGGCCGGCCGCCGCGGCCGCTTGGGACGAACTGCTCATGCTTATGAAGCTAAGGGATCGGGAGCGGCCTCACAAGCATCGGCGGCACAAAAGCGTCAGCGCAATCGGTTGGCAGCGTTGCGGGGTGCGACGAGCTGGTCGATGAAGCGGCCCTGGTACATGGCGATCCCGATGCTGTGACCGAAGCGCAGCGCGTCCTCGTTGTCGACATGGCACATGATGACCTTGGCCTTGCCCGTGCGCTCGACCATTTCCTTGATCTTGTTCTTTTTTTCGGGGATTCGCTCGTCGCCCATGTTGGACTTCCACTGCAGCTTGACCAAATCGATTCCCAGCTTTTCGCGATCGATGATCGGCAGGGTCAATTCGTTCAAGCCGTCAAGGCACAGCCGATAGCCGCGCTCCTTGGCGAAGTCGCGGGCGAAGGTGAAGGCGGCGATGTCGGCATAGACGTCCAGCATCTGCAGCTCGATCACGATCGTGCCGCGTGCGCCGGCCTTCAGCGAGGCGTCGAACGTCATGAACTCCTTGGACAGGATGGTCGAGACGTTCAGGTTCAGGCTGAAGGAATTCGAGATCGCCGGATCGTCGTTGCGCGTCAGCATCGCCAGCATGCGCTTGTCGAGCGTTTCGGTCAGGTACTGGAACAGCCAGCGATTGGCCAGAATGTCATAGTTCGGCAGCACCAGCTTCTGCAGGTCGCCGATCGAGATGAACAGCTCGCGGAACAGGGGCTGCGGCGCCTGGGTCGTCAGAATGGCGAAAACCGCCTGACGGCGCAGCAGGTTCGACAGATCGGCCTTGGCGATGATGTCGATCAGTTCGCCCAGGCGATGCGGATTGATCGGCGGCTTGCCGCCGGCGGGACCGCCGGTGCCGGCGATCTGGGCCAGGCGCTTCTGGCGCTTCTGGACCTCGTCATAGAGCGCCTGAACGACGCTATGCAGGTCCTGGTACTGCCGCTCCAGATCGTACCAGGTGCTGAACTGGTCGTCGTCGTCCGCGTCCTGCACCAACGGATCGTCGGTGAAGAGATAGCGCAGGCGCATCACCGCCTCGTCCATCTCGACCGGATCCACGTCGCGATAGACGAAGAACAGATCCTGATTGGCCAGGCGGAACAGCTGGCCTTCGAATGACTTGACCTGATTCTCGAAGGTGCTGGCCGCGATCCGCAAATGGTGATCGCGCCGGTTCTCCGACTTCAGCTTGGACAGATGGATATGGACGGCCCGACGGCCTTCCTTATGCCGCGACAGGCGATCGATATGCTCGAGGAGGCGGTACTCCTGATTCGTCGAAATGTCCGCTTGGGCCGGCCTAGACATAGCTCCTCACGTCGCGACTGCCTTGATCGTGAAATAGGATTCCCACGGCAGGCCCCGCTCACCGCATTTGATACGATTTGTATTAACCCAATGTAAACCTCGTTACGCGGTATTGCCGTGTGATCAAAAGATCGCCACATCGTTCCCGAAAACGACCACAAGTTGAGCATCAGGCGCGTTTGCGCTTCCCCTCGGCGGCGCGGGCGAGGTAGGGCGCGAGGTAGCGGCCGGTATAGCTCTCGGCCACCTCGGCCACGGCCTCCGGCCGTCCCTCGGCCACGATCCGACCGCCGCCGGCGCCGCCTTCGGGGCCGAGATCGATCAGGTAGTCGGCCGTCTTGATCACTTCCAGATTATGCTCGATGACCAGCACCGTATTGCCCTGGTCGACCAGGGTATGCAGCACTTCCAGCAGCTTGCGCACATCCTCGAAGTGCAGGCCCGTGGTGGGTTCGTCCAGGATATAGAGCGTCTGGCCGGTCGCGCGCCGCGACAGTTCCTTGGCGAGCTTGACCCGCTGCGCCTCGCCGCCCGACAGCGTGGTGGCCGACTGGCCGACATGGATGTAGCCCAGGCCGACCTGTTCCAGGGTCTTCAGCTTGTCGCGGATCGCCGGGACCGCCTTGAAGAACTCGGCGCCGTCTTCGACGGTCATGTCGAGCACATCGGCGATCGACTTGCCCTTGAAGGTGACGTCGAGCGTCTCGCGGTTGTAGCGCCGTCCCTTGCAGACGTCGCATTGGACATAGACGTCGGGCAGGAAATGCATCTCGATCTTGATCAGCCCGTCGCCCTGGCAGGCCTCGCAGCGGCCGCCCTTGACGTTGAACGAGAAGCGGCCGGGCGCGTAGCCGCGCGCCTTGGCCTCGGGCAATCCCGCGAACCAATCGCGCATCGGCGTGAAGCAGCCGGTATAGGTCGCGGGGTTCGAGCGCGGCGTCCGGCCGATCGGCGACTGGTCGATATCGACGATCTTGTCGATCCGCTCCAGCCCCTCGATCGTGTCATGGGCCAGCGGCTGCTCGCGCGCACCGTTCATGCGCTTGGCCAGCGCCTTATACAGAGTCTCGATGATCAGGGTCGACTTGCCGCCGCCCGATACGCCGGTGACGCAGGTGAAGGTGCCGAGCGGGATCTTGGCCGAGACGTTCTGTAGATTGTTGCCGCGCGCACCGACGATGCTCAGCGCCTTCTTCTTGTCGATGCGGCGTCGCTCCGTCGGCACCGGGATGGTCTTTTCGCCATTGAGGTAATGGCCGGTCAGGCTGTCCGGATGGGCCATGACCTCGGCGGGCGTGCCCTGGGCGATGATCTGGCCGCCATGGGCGCCGGCGGCCGGGCCCATGTCGATCAGATAGTCGGCGGCGCGGATCGCGTCCTCGTCATGCTCGACCACCAGGACGGTATTGCCGATGTCGCGCAGGCGCCGGAGCGTCTGCAGCAGCCGTTCGTTGTCGCGCTGGTGCAGGCCGATCGACGGTTCGTCCAGCACATAGAGCACGCCGGTCAGGCCGGAACCGATCTGCGAGGCCAGGCGGATACGCTGGCTTTCGCCGCCGGACAGCGTCGCCGACGCGCGCGCAAGCGTCAGATATTCCAGGCCGACATTGTTGAGGAAGCCCAGCCGGTCGTTGACCTCCTTCAGGATGCGGTACGAGATTTCCGCCTGCTTGGGCGTCAGGCTCTGGGTCAAGTTGGCGAACCAGCGGCCGGCGTCGGCGATCGACAGCGCGGTCACCTCGGACACATGCAGGCCGCCGATCTTGACCGCCAGGGCCTCGGGCTTCAGGCGTGCGCCGCCGCAGGCCTCGCAGGTCTGCTGGTTCTGGTAGCGCGACAGCTCGTCCCGGATCCAGGCGCTGTCGGTCTCCTTCCAGCGCCGGTCCATGTTCGGCACGATGCCCTCGAACGGCTTCGACGTGGTGTAGTTGCGCAGGCCGTCGGCATAGGTCAGCGGCACGATCTTGCCGTCGGAGCCGAACAGGATGACCCGGCGCGCCTCCTCGGACAGCTCGACCCAGGGCGTCTTCATGCTGAAATGAAAGTGCTTGGCCAGGCTCTCCAGCGTCTGGGCATAATATTGCGAGGTGGAGTTGGCCCAGGGCGCGATGGCGCCGTTCGCGAGCGACTTGCGCTCGTCCGGCACGATCATGTCGGGATCGAAATACATCTTGGCGCCCAACCCGTCGCAGGCCGGGCACGCACCGAACGGATTGTTGAACGAGAACAGCCGCGGCTCGATCTCGTCGATGGTGAAACCCGAGACCGGGCAGGCGAACTTGGCCGAGAAGACCGTGCGCTCGCCACCGTCGGCATTCTCGGTGACGACCAGGCCGTCCGACAGCTCGAGCGCGGTCTCGATCGAGTCCGCCAGGCGGTTGCCCAGCTCCGCCGACACCACGATGCGGTCGACCACGACCTCGATATCGTGCTTCAGCTTTTTATTGAGCGCGGGCGCGTCCTCGATGTCGTGCAGCGTGCCGTCGATCTTGACGCGCTGGAAGCCGCGCTTCTGCAGCTCCAGCAGCTCCTTTTTGTACTCGCCCTTGCGGCCGCGCACGACCGGGGCCAGCAGCAGCAGGCGCGCGCCGTCCGGCATGGCCATGATGCGGTCGACCATCTGGCTGACGGTCTGGCTCTCGATCGGCAGGCCGGTCGCGGGCGAGTAGGGGATGCCGATGCGGGCGTAGAGCAGGCGCAGATAATCGTAGATCTCGGTCACCGTGCCGACGGTCGAGCGCGGGTTCTTCGATGTCGTCTTCTGCTCGATCGAGATCGCCGGCGACAGGCCTTCGATCGAATCGACGTCGGGCTTCTGCATCAGCTCCAGAAATTGGCGCGCATAGGCCGACAGGCTCTCGACATAACGGCGCTGGCCCTCGGCATAGATCGTGTCGAACGCGAGCGACGATTTCCCCGAGCCCGAGAGCCCGGTGATGACCACCAGCTTGTCGCGCGGGATGTCGACGTCGACGTTCTTGAGATTATGCTCGCGGGCGCCGCGCACGCTGATCTGCTGCATCAGGAAATTCTTCCGTTTGGGGGTCGCACGACTATATGGGGCGGCGGGCCGGAAAATCGACTCAATCCCTTTCGCCCCCAGAAAGAACAAAACGTGATCATGGTAGCGCATTGGGTCGTCGACGCGAAAAACAATCTTAGGCCTGCGGTTTCGCCAGAGACTTGCTGAAGTGCGCTGCACAATGCCATAAGATCGAAAGTTACAAATTTACCTGTCGAGAGAAGCAGATGCTTGCGGATTCTGGGGCTGAAAGAGCTGAATTCGATCGCGTGCAACGCAGCATGCTCGCCTCGCGGCTTCGGGCGCTGTTGGCGGGATCGACCGCGTCCACCGCCGATGGCGCGACGCTCGAACGGCTGTTGCGCGAGCGACTCTTCGTCTTGGCGGAGCAGGCCGAGGTCGATCCGTTCGGCAATCCCATTCTGCTGATGGCGCTCGAGATCTCGCGCATGATGGATGGCGGCCAGGCCTCGGCCGGGGCGATGGATCAGCTGGTACAGCGCCTGTCGGTCAAGTCCTTCGCCGACCGGGTCGATCGCCAGGTGCGCTATCTGGGCGATACGGACCCGCAGGCGAACGCGCTCGCCATCGCCGCGGTCGTGCGCGCGGTGGCGGGCACGCCGCGGGTCTCGTTCGACGCGTTTCGCACGCGCATCGAGCGCGCGGTGCTCGGCATCGTGCTGACGGCGCACCCGACCTTCGGCATGACGATCGAGCTGTCGCGGGCGCTGATGCGCATGGCGACGGGGCGGGGGGAGGCGGGCGGACCGCTGGGCGCCGCCGGCGGCGCCGACACGCTGCGCGAGGTGATGAATGCCGGGCATCTGCCGCCGACGGATCTGACGCTGGGCATCGAGCATGATTTCTCGGTCGAGGCGCTGGGCCATATCCAGGACGCGCTCGACCGGACCAATGCGATCGTGCTCGATGTCGCGGCCGAGCTCTATCCGGAGCGCTGGACCGAACTCAGGCCCAACCTGATCACGGCGGCATCGTGGGTCGGCTATGATCTCGACGGCCGAACCGACATCGCCTGGAGCGACACGTTCGCCAAGCGCCTGATCGTCAAGCTGCTGCAGTTGAGGCGCCATCAGGCGACCGTCGCGCGCCTCGTCGCCGCCGACAAGAGCCTGGCCGCCGACCTGGCACCGCTGGCCCGGCGGCTCGGCGATGCCGTCGACATGGTCGAGCGCGAGCAGGGGCTCTTGGCCGAGGTCGCGGGCCATCCGGAACAGGTCGCGGCCCTCTCCCATCTGTTCGTGACCGGGCGCGAGGCGGGGCTGGTCAGTGCCGCACCGCTGCGCCAGACGATCGCCGCGGCCTTGGCGAAGGCGACGGACCGGGTGGTCCGGCGCGATCTCGCCCTGTTCGATGCCAGCCTGGCGGCCCACGGGCTGGGGCTGGCCCATACCCATGTCCGGCTCAACGCGACCCAGCTGCACAACGCGATCCGCAGCCAGGTCGATATGGAGACGGCGCCGAACGATCCGAGCCACCGGCGCAGCTATCACAACGCCATCAACGACCTGCTGGGATCGGTCCGGCCGGTGTCGGTCAATTTCGCCGACCTGATGGTGGAGCGGGCGACGGCCAAGCGGCTGTTCATGATCGTCCAGCAGATGGTGAAATACGTCGACGGCGACACGCCGGTCCGATTTCTGATCGCCGAGACCGAGGCCGGCTTCACCTTGCTGACCGCGCTCTATTACGCCCGGCTGTTCGGCGTCGAGGATCAGGTCGAGATCTCGCCGCTGTATGAGACCGCCGAAGCGCTGGCGCGCGGCGACGGCATCATCGAGGAAGCGCTCCGGAGCCCGCATTACAAGGCGTATCTGAAGCGCACCGGCCGGCTGACCGTGCAGTTCGGCTTTTCCGATTCCGGGCGCTATCTGGGCCAGATGGCGGCCACCTTCATGATCGAGCGGCTGCGGCTCAGGCTGGCGGCCCTGCTGGCGCGCCACGAGCTGACCGACGTGCAGATCGTGCTGTTCAACACCCATGGCGAATCGATCGGCCGCGGCGGCCATCCGTCGAGCCTGGCCGACCGGCTACGCTATGTCAGCCCGCCGGTGACCCGCGCCAATTTCGCCGGCCTCGGCATCGCGGTGAAGGAGGAGGTGAGCTTCCAGGGCGGCGACGGCTTCCTGCCGTTCATGGGCTTCGCTTCCGCGCTCGCCGTAATGCGCGGCGTGCTGGAAACCATGCTGCTGCCCGATCCGGAGGCGATCGACGATCCGATCTATCGGGAGAACGACTACGCGGTCGAATTCTTCGCGACCATCCAGCAGCAGTTCCAGAGCCTGGTCGCCGACCCGAACTATGCCGTGCTGCTCAGCGCCTATGGTGCCAATCTGGTGCCGCGTACCGGCTCGCGCCCGACCAAGCGCCAGCATGACGGTTCGGCGCGCGCGATGGAGGTGACCCACGTCTCGCAGATCCGCGCGATCCCGAACAATGCCATCCTGCAGCAGCTGGGCCTGCTGGCGAACACGCTGTTCGGCGTCGGCCGGGCCCGGGCCAAGGACCCGGAATTCTTCGACAGCCTATGCCAGCGCTCACCGCGCTTCCGCCGCGCCATGGTCATGGTCGAAACCGCGCTGGGCTTCAGCGATCCGGATGTGCTGCGCGCCCATATCGACACGCTCAATCCCGGCATGTGGCTGTCGCGCTCGGCGAGCACGCGCCGGCCCGCCCGGGCGATGGAGCTGCGCGGCGTTTCGAGCGCCTTGGAGCAGCTCGATATCCATCCGGCGTTGATCAAGCTCTATCGTCGCCTTCAGGCCGATTTCCTGGATCTGACCGACCGCGCCGGCGCCTATGGCGGCGGGCTGGAGGGCAAGCTGGAGCCCGACCGCCACAACACGCTGGTGCTGCTGCATGTCGTACGCCTGGCGCTGATCCATCGGATCTATCTGCTGGCCATGCACGTGCCGGATTTCTCGCCCCATCATGGCCTGATGAAGATCGATATCGTGACCCGGCTGATCCGGCTCGACGTGCCCGGCGCGGTGCAGCTGCTGAAGGAGATCTTCCCCAAGGTCGACCAGGACGCGCTGCTCGAATCGGCCGGCGAGGACGAACCGTCGACCTACGAGGGCGAGGCCTCGCAGGGCTATGCGCGCGAGCATGAAACCCTGTTCGATCCGCTGCTGGCGCTCTATGGCCAGGTCCTGCGCCTGTCGAACGCGATCGCCTACCAAATCGGTGCGGTCGGGTAAACGCGGGGCTTGCGCCCGGCCGCGCTTCCGTCCTACCTCTGAGCATCGATTTCAATGGCTCATAGGGGTGTTTCATGGCCGGTTCGGTGAACAAGGTCATCCTGGTCGGCAATCTCGGCAAGGATCCCGAGATCCGCTCGACCAACGACGGCACCAAGGTGGCCAGTCTGACGGTCGCGACCTCGGAAAACTGGAAAGATCGCAGCACCGGCGAGAAGCGCGAGCGGACCGAATGGCATCGCGTGGTGATCTTCAACGACCGCCTGGTCGAGGTCGCCGAGCGCTACCTGAAGAAGGGCGCCAAGGTCTATCTCGAAGGCGCGCTGCAGACGCGCAAATGGACCGATAACTCCGGCCAGGAACGCTATACGACCGAGGTCGTGCTGCAGAAGTTCCGCGGCGAGCTGACCATGCTCGATAGCCGCCAGGGCGGCGGCGGTGGCGGTGGCGCCGAGTTCGGCGACGACGAAGGCGGCGGCTATAGCGGCGGTGGTGGTGGTGGGGGCGGCTACGGCGGCGGCTCGCGCGGCGGCTCCGGTGGCGGTGGCGGCCGCAGCGGGGGCGGCGGCCCGGCCCCGGCGACGGATCTGGACGACGAGATTCCGTTCTAGAGCGCGATGATATGAGGCCTGCTTGGCCTCATATCTGAATCGGCCTCCAAACCAAATATTTAGAGCCTGATCCGATCAGGCCGAGCCGGTTTGATCGGATCAGGCTCTAGGGCTGAACGGTACGGACAAATGGGACGGCGGGATGCTTCGGCATTCCGCCGTTTTCATTTGCGCAGATCCGTCGCCGGCAATCGCCGATCGTTTGGTCAGCTCTCGTAAATCCCTTGGGCGCAGATTTCCCGGCGTCGGGTTATTGCGTGGGTGCCGCGTTATGAAGAATTTTCGCCGTTTCGGGATGGTCGCCCTCGGCGCGCTGGTCCTGTGCCTCGCCGGCGCCGCCGCGCGAGCCCAGACGCCGCTGCGGGTATTCACCAGCGCCCATACGGCGCCCAAGACCTATCTCGATCACGACAAGCTGGCCGGATACCTGGTCGAGATCACGGCCGAAGCGCTGCACCGCGCCGGTTATGTGGCCAACATCGAGGCGCTGCCCTGGGCGCGCGCCATCGCCACGGCCGAGACGGGCGAGGGGTTGCTCACCGGCTTTTCCTGGACGGCCGAGCGCGCCCAGCTGTTCGCCTATTCCGACGTCGTCTACGATGACCGGGTCGTCCTGGTTACCCGGCGCGTCGCCGATTTCCCGTTCGAGAAGCTGTCCGACCTCAACGGCCGCTCGATCGGCCTCCAGCGCGGCAGCAGCTATGGCCAGGTGCTGGAGGCGGCGCTCGGCCAGTTTCACGTCGTCCGCGACAATGGCCATTGCGAACGCATCAAGATGCTGAGCGCCGGCCGGATCGATGGCGCGATCCTGTCCGGCGGGGATGCCGCAGTCAGGTTCAATGCCGCGGCGGCGGGGGTCGACCCGCACGATCTGGTGATCCACCGGGTTCCGGTCGCGATCGATCCGAATTATATCGCCATCGCCAAAAACCGGCCCGACGCGGGCGAGATCCTGGGGCGGATCAATCGGGCCCTGGCCGCTATGGCGCGCGACGGCACGACCGCGCGCATCATCGCCGCGTTCGAGGTCGATGCCGGCCTATGACCGGTTGCGGTTATAGACGTCGAAACAGACCGCGGCGAGCAGCACCAGGCCCTTGATCACCTGCTGCCAATCGATGCCGACGCCGACGATCGACATGCCGTTGTTCATGATGCCCATGACGAAGGCGCCGATCACCGCACCCGTCACCTTGCCGACGCCACCCGAGGCCGAGGCGCCGCCGATGAAGCAGGCGGCGATCACGTCGAGCTCGAACGAGGTGCCGGCCTTGGGCGTGGCCGTATTGAGGCGCGCCGCGAAGATCAGCCCGGCCAGCGCCGACAGCACGCCCATGTTGACGAAGGTGAGGAACGTCAGCCGCTCGGTCCTGATGCCCGACAGCTTCGCCGCCTTTTCGTTGCCGCCCAGCGCATAGATGCGCCGGCCGATCGTCGTGCGCAGCGTGACGAAGGTGTAGAGCGCGATCAGCACGATCATGATCATCAGCACATTGGGCAGGCCGCGATAGGACGACAGCAGATACCCCAGCCCCAGGACGATGATCGCCATGACGGCGTTCTTCAGGCCGAAGAACAGGGCCGAATCCTGCGAGATGCCGTTCCGCTGCCGCTTGATGCGGTTGCGCACGCCCATGCCGATCATCGCGACGGTCAAGAGGATGGTGAGGACGAGCGAGGTGACGTTGAGCTTGGCGCCCGTGACCAGATCCGGCAGGAAGCCGGAACTCAGCTTCTGGAAGATGACGGGGAAGGGGCCGACCGACTGGCCGGCCAGGACCACGAGACACAGCCCCCGAAACACCAGCATGCCGGCCAGGGTCACGATGAAGGACGGGATCTTGAAGAACGCGATCCAATAGCCCTGCGCCGCCCCGATCGCGGCACCGATGCCCAGGCACAGCACCGACGTCAGCACCATATTCAGATGAAACTGCACCATCAGCACGGCGGCGATCGCTCCGATGAAGCCCGCGACCGAGCCGACCGACAGGTCGATATGGCCGGCGACGATGACCAGCAGCATGCCCAGCGCCATGATGACGATGTAGCTGTTCTGCAACACAAGATTGGTCAGGTTGAGCGGCAGCAGCAAGGCGCCGTTCGTCATCTTCTCGAAGAAGATCACGATCAGGGCGAGCGACAGGATCATGCCGTATTCGCGCAGGTGCCCGCGCATCGAGGTCCTGGCCGGCGGTTGCGGCGGTCGGGCTTCCTTGGCGGCGGGAGCGGTGAATTTCAGACTCATGATGCCATCTCTCCGGCCTTCACGATCGATCTCATGATCTTTTCCTGCGAGGCGTCGGCGGCATCCATCTCGGCCACCAGCCGGCCTTCATTCATGACGTAGATCCGGTCGCACACGCCCAGCAGCTCCGGCATTTCGGACGAGATCATCAGCACGCCTTTGCCCTCGTCGGCCAGGCGGTTGATGATGGTGTAGATCTCGTATTTGGCGCCGATATCGATGCCGCGGGTCGGTTCGTCCAGGATCAGCAATCGCGGGTCGGCGTAGAGCCATTTGCTCAAGACGACCTTCTGCTGATTGCCGCCCGACAGGTTACCGGTAATCTGCAGGATGTCGGCGCTGCGGATCTTGAGCTGGCGCCGGTAGTCGGTGGCGACCGTGGCCTCGCGGCCGTCGTCGATCACCAGGCGGCGGGCCACGCCGTCGAGGTTGGCCAGCGAGATGTTGTGCATGATGCTGCTGTCCAGCACGAGGCCGAGATGCTTGCGGTCCTCGGTCGCGTACGCGATGCCGCGCGCGATCGCCTTGGGGATTGTGCCGAGATCGACCGGTTCGCCATCCAGATAGGCCGTGCCGGTGATTTGGCGCCCATAGGCGCGGCCGAACACGCTCATGGCGAACTCGGTCCGCCCCGCGCCCATCAGGCCGGCCAGGCCCACGACCTCGCCGCGCCGAACATGCAGGTCGATGTTCTTCACCACCTGCCGTTCGGCATGGCGATGGTGATAGACGCTCCAGTTCCTGACTTCGAACAGCATCTCGCCGATTGCCGGCGTGCGCTTTGGGTAACGGTCGTCGAGCGCGCGGCCGACCATGTTGCGGATGATGCGGTCCTCGCTGATCGGCTCTGCCCGGCAATCGAAGCTTTCGACCGTGGCGCCGTCGCGCAGCACCGTGATGCTGTCGGCGACCTTCGAGATTTCGTTCAGCTTGTGCGAGATCAGGATCGAGGTGATGCCCTGGGCCTTGAACGCCAGCAGCAGGTCCAGCAGCACGTCGCTGTCGCTTTCGTTCAGGCTGGCGGTCGGTTCGTCGAGGATCAGCAGCTTGACCTCCTTCGACAGCGCCTTCGCGATCTCGACCAGCTGCTGCTTGCCGACGCCCAGGTGGGTGACCAGCGTCTCCGGCGGCTCGTCCAGGCCGACCGTCGCCAGCAGGGCCTTGGTCTTGCCCATCTGGGCCAGCCAGTCGATCACGCCGTAGCGCGCCTGCTCGTTGCCGAGGAATACGTTCTCGGCGATCGACAGCTGCGGCACCAGCGCCAGCTCCTGGTGGATGATGATGATGCCGAGCTTCTCGCTGTCGGCGATGGTGCGGAAGTGTCGTTCTTCGCCCTGATAGACGATCTGGCCGTCGTAGGAACCGTGCGGATAGACCCCGCTCAGCACCTTCATCAAGGTCGATTTTCCGGCACCGTTCTCGCCGACGATGGCGTGGATCTCGCCGCGGCGCACCGCGAGATTGACGTTGTCGAGGGCGTTCACCCCCGGGAACGTCTTGGTGATGCCGCGCATCTCCAGGATCGCGTCCATGGCTTCCCCTTCGAGACCGCCAACGCTGCCGGCGGTCTCCAGGTTTCGTGACGGCTAGTGGATCTGGCTTTCCTTGTAATAGCCGCCGTCGATCAGAACCTGTTTCCAGTTGCTGGCATCGACCACGACCGGCTTCAAGAGATAGGCCGGCACGACCTTGATGCCGTTGTCGTAGGTCTTGGTGTCGTTGACCGGCACTTCCGTGTGCTTCTCCATCGCCTCGACCATGTCGACCGTGACCTTGGCCAGTTGGCGCGTGTCCTTGTAGATCGTCGAGTGCTGTTCCTTGGCCAGGATCGATTTGACCGAGGGGACCTCGGCGTCCTGGCCGGTCACGACCGGCATCGGCTGATTGCCGCTGCCGTAGCCGACGCCCTTCAGCGACGACAGGATGCCGATACTGAGACCGTCATAGGGCGACAGCACCGCATCGAGCCGCTTGTTGCCATAGTAGGCGCTCAACAGATTGTCCATGCGCGCCTGGGCGACGGCCCCGTCCCAGCGCAGGGTCGAGACCTTGTCCATGCCCATCTGCCCGCTGCCGACGACCAGCTTGCCGCTCTTGATGTAGGGCTCCAGCACCGACATGGCGCCGTCGTAGAAGAAATAGGCGTTGTTGTCGTCGGGCGAGCCGCCGAACAGCTCGATATTGAACGGGCCCTTGCCCTGCTTCAGGCCCAGCGCCGCCTCGATCGATCCCGCCTGCAGCACGCCGACCTGGAAATTGTCGAAGGTGGCGTAATAATCGACGTTGGGCGATTTGCGGATCAGCCGATCATAGGCGATCACCTTGATCTTCTTGTCCGCCGCCTGCTGCAGCACGTCCGACAGCGTGGTGCCGTCGATCGCCGCGATCACCAGGATCTTGTCGCCCTTGGTGATCATGTTCTCGATCTGGGACAGCTGGTTGGGAATGTCGTCTTCGGCATATTGCAGGTCGGTCTTGTAGCCCTTGGCCTCGAACTGCTTGACCATGTTGTTGCCGTCGTCGATCCAGCGCGCCGACGATTTCGTCGGCATGGCGATGCCGATCGTGTCCTGGGCCTGCGCCGGGGCCGCGCTGGCGAGCGCCACGGAGCCCAGCATCATGGCGGTCAGCATAAATTTCGCCGTCATCGCGTTCCTCCCGTCATTGCCGCCGCCGGGTTGGTCCGGCTGGCTTGGCTATTTATGATCAGCACCGCGTCATAAATCGGCGGATTTCCGTTCTCCGTCAGCCGCTTCGGTCGGCAGGGCTCGGAACGGGGAGGTGCTTGTGGTCGGACATCTTATGGGCGGAAACTGAAAGTTTCGCCGCTATCTTCGTGTAAAACATTGTAAATGAACAGAATAAAAAACAACTCATACATATTGGCATGTGGGCGCGGACAGCTCAAGTCTGCCCGAATATTGCGTAGGGGTATGTCAGAAATGACAGGGGAGCCGGTAACCTGCCTGCTCTCCTGGTGCCTGTCCCGCCTGCGGCGGCGTCGTGGCGTCTTTGAGAGTGGCCCGGCGGTTTCCCGCCAAGTGGCTCCTACGGTCGAGGGTCGCCCGGCATAGGCTGATCCTCGCCGCTTTCCTTTCAATGAATTGCGAGCCCTTCGGCATGGGAAAGCTTTCTCGGATCGGCCTTTTACTGAGCGGTCTGATCGCCGCCTCCCACCCGGTATCGGGTTTGGCGCAGCAGACCCCCGCCGCGTCGCCGTCAAGCGGGCGGCAGACCGGCGTGACACGCGACGGGCAAAAGGATTTCGATTTCGAGATCGGCAGGTGGAAAACCAGCCTGTCGCGTCTGCAGCACCCCCTGACGGGGTCGACGACCTGGGTCGGCTATGAGGGGACGACGACCGTCCGAAAGGTTTGGGGCGGTCGCGCAAACCTGGTGGAGCTCGAAGTCGACGGCGCGATGGGCCACATCGAGGCGCTGTCTCTTCGGCTCTACGATCCAGACTCCCACCAATGGAGTCTCAGTTTCGCCAACAGCAGCGGCGGCAGCCTGGGGCCGCCCTCGATCGGCGCGTTCGAGAACGGCCGTGGGGAGTTTTACGATCAGGAAACGCTGAACGGTCGGCCCATCCTGGTCCGATTTGTCATTTCGGACATCACCTCGAACACCTGTCACTTCGAACAGGCGTTCTCGGCGGATGACGGCAAGACCTGGGAAGTGAACTGGATCGCGACGGACACGCGCATCGACTGAGACGTCGAGGCCCCCTCCCTGAGAGCCACCAAGGGTGACGTCGAGCCATTCCGGAAATCACACCGCCGGCACGACCCGCCCGCGACATTCGCCAAAGCCGATGGTGGCGAAGCCCTCGCGCCGGCACTGGGCGCGGAAGACGACCTCGTCGCCGTCCTCCAGGAACCGGCGGGTCTCGCCCGACGGCAGGGCCAACGGCTTGCGGCCGCCCTCGGTGATCTCGAGCAGGCTGCCGAAACTGTCTGTCGTGGTGCCGGAGATGGTGCCGGAGCCGAACAGGTCGCCGGGGCCGAGGTTGCAGCCGCCGGACGCGTGATGGGCGACCATCTGTGCCGGCGTCCAATAGAGTTCGCGCGTGTTGCTGCCGCCGATGCGGATCGGCTCCTCGCCCGCCATGCGTCGGCCGGCGGTCAGCAGCAGCACCTCGAGCGCGATGTCGAGCGCGCCGGTCGCCTGATCCCCATCGTCCCACAGATAGTCCAGCGGGCGCGGATCGCCGTCCGGGCGCGGCGCCTGGGCCGCGCGAAACGGCGCCAGCGCTTCCGGCGTCACCAGCCAGGGCGAGACGGTCGTGTGGAAATTCTTGGCGAGGAAGGGACCCAGCGGCTGATATTCCCAGCCCTGGATGTCGCGCGCCGACCAGTCGTTCAGCAGGCAATAGCCGACGATGTGCTGATCCGCCGCCGCGATCGGCACGGTGGTGCCGAGAGCGTTGCCCGGCCCGATCCAGATGCCCAGCTCCAGCTCATAGTCGAAATTGCGCGAGGGACCGTAGCTCGGGAATTCCTCGGTCGCGGGCTTGCGCTGGCCGTTCGGCCGCACGACCGCACCACCCGACGCGCGCACCGACGAGGCACGGCCGTGATAGCCGATCGGCACGTATTTATAGTTGGGCAGCAGCGGATTGTCGGGCCGGAACAGCCGGCCGACATTGGTCGCGTGATTGATGCCGGCATAGAAATCCGTGTAGTCGCCGATCCGCGCCGGCAGATGCAGAATGCAATCGACCGCCTTGTGCAGCAGCACGGTGCCATAGCCCTCGACCTTGGTCCGCTCCGCGCCGGCCTCGTCCAGCAGCGCCGACAGCCGGGCACGCAATGCCACGCGCGCGGCGGATCCCAGCGCCATCAGCGGGTTGAGCGTGGCGCCGGACGCGGCTTCGGCCGCCTCCCGGGCAAGGCCGGAAAACAGGCCGAGGCTGAACGCCTCCTTCAGATCCAGGATCTCGTCGCCGATCGCGACGCCGCTGCGGGGGGCACCGCCATGGGGCTGGAAGATGCCGAACGGCAGGTTCTGGATCGGGAAATCCGGGTGACCGTTGGCGCTGGCAACCCAGCTGCGGCGGTTCTGGTCGTGGGTCTCGTCCAGTGAGGTCATCATGCTTTCCGGAAATGGCTGCCGAGGCCGTCCCAGCAGGCATCGTAATCCTGCTGCAGTTCGGGGGCGGCCAGGGCCCAGTCGGTCGGGCGGATGACCCAGCGGGTCTCGAACATGAAGGCCAGCGTATTGTCGATCTTGTGCGGCTGCAAGGACGCCTCGACCGCCTTGGTATAGCTGGCGAGGTCGGGACCGTGGCCCGACATGCAATTGTGCAGGCTCATGCCGCCCGGCGCGAAGCCGCCGGCCTTCGCGTCGTAGGTGCCATGGATCAGGCCCATGAACTCGTTCATGACGTTGCGATGGAACCACGGCGGCCGGAACGTGTGCTCGGCCACCATCCAGCGCGGCGGGAAAATGACGAAATCCGCGTTCGCCGTGCCCGGCTGCTCGCTGGGCGCGGTCAGGACCGTGAAGATCGACGGGTCGGGGTGGTCGAAGCTGACCGTGCCGATCGTGTTGAACTTGGCGAGGTCGTATTTATAGGGCGCGTAGTTGCCGTGCCAGGCGACCACATCGAGCGGCGAATGCGCGAGGTCCGTCGCCCAGAGATTGCCCAGGAACTTCTGCACGACCTGGACCGGCCGGTCGACCTGTTCGAACCAGGCGGTGGGCGTCAGAAAGTCCCGCGCGTTGGCCAACCCGTTAGCGCCGATCGGCCCCAGGTCGGGCAGGCGGAACAGGCTCCCGTGATTCTCGCAGACATAGCCGCGCGCGGCCCCGTCGGGCAGCTCGACCCGGAAGCGCACGCCGCGCGGCACGACCGCGATCTCGCCCGGCGCTGCGTCCAGTCGGCCCAACTCGGTGAAGAGCCGGATCCGGCCTTGCTGCGGCACCAGCAGCAACTCGCCGTCGGCGTCGTAGAACACCCGGTCGACCATCGACCGGTTCGCCCGGTAGACATGGATCGACACGCCGGTGCCGGTCCCGGCATCGCCATTGCCGGCGACCGTCGCCAGGCCGTCGATGAAATCGGTCGGCGCCGGCGGGATCGCCAGCGGATCCCAGCGCAGCCGGTTGGGCGAGGCCGGGGAGGAGAATTGGCCGCCGATCGGGCCATTGTCGATGCGGGCGTATGGCCGGTGGCAGGCGGTCGGGCGGGTGCGATAGAGCCAGGAGCGCCTGCTCTCGCTGCGCGGCGCGGTGAAGGCGGTGCCGCTCAATTGCTCGGCATAGAGACCGAGCGGCACGCGCTGCGGCGAATTCTGGCCCTGGGGCAGGGCGCCCTCGACCGCCTCGGTCGCGAAGCTGTTGCCGAGGCCGGAGAGATAGGTGCCTGTCCTCTCGGCATCACCAGATTGGGTCATCGCGATCCGCCCTCGATTTATTGTTTCATTTGAAACTAAATATAGAGGTTTCCGGCGTCCGCGTCCAGTCACACCGTGACGAGCGCCCCCTCGATCACCGCCTTGCGATGGAGCATGCGCAGCAGGTGGCGGTCCTGATCGGCGAGGCGGCCGGTTTTGACCGCCTCGCGCATGGCGGCGAGCCGCAGCTTCAGAATGTCGGAAACCTGGGTCGCGGCCAACAGTTCGTCCAGTTTGCGCAGGTCGGCCCGGTCGGGCGAGCGCTTCGGAACAGCCGCGGCGGGGGCGGGGCTCAGCAGCTTGTCCCAATCGCCGCCGCTGGCGCGCACCATGGCCTCGATATGGCGGGCCGCATTCAACACCTCGCCATCATGGACGGAGCCCAGCATGCCCAGCAGCTTGATTAGCCGCTCGCGATCGAATTTCTCCGCCATTTCGGCCGATCAGACCGGTGCCAGCGGCAGGAGCGACCGCAGCTTTTCGGCCAGGTCCACCGGCCGATAGGGCTTTTTCAGGAAATTGGCCGAGCTGACGAGCCCGCCCTCCTGGGGTTGGGTATCGGAATAGCCCGAGGTGAACAGGATCTTCAGCTCCGGCCGGCGCTTCTGGATCTCGCGGGCCATCATGACGCCATCCAGCAGGCCGGGCATGACGATGTCGGTCAGCACGATGTCGATTTCCGGATTGGTCTCGGTCGCGAGCAGCCCGGCGTCGCCGGTCTCCGCCTCGATCACCCGGTAGCCCAGATCGTCGAGCACGCCGCAGGCATATTGCCGGACCGCCTCGTCATCCTCGACCACCAGCACCGTCTCGCCGCGGCCCAGGCTGAACTCGCGTTGCGGCACCACATGGTTGGGCAGGATCTTGGTCAGCGCGCGCGGCAGATAGATCCTCACGCACGTGCCGACGCCCTCCGTGCTCTCGATCGCGATATGACCGCCGGACTGGCGCACGAAGCCGTAGATCATGCTGAGGCCCAGCCCCGTGCCGCGTCCCTGCGGCTTGGTGGTGAAGAACGGCTCGAACACCCGGTCCAGCACGTCCTGCGGCATGCCGGTGCCGGTGTCGGTCACGGTCAGCAGCACGCAGCTCTCGAGCCCGCCCGGCAGCCCCAGCACCTGGCTGGGCTTGGGTTGGGCATTCTCGGTCTCGATGATGATCCGGCCGCCGTCGGGCATCGCATCGCGGGCGTTCAGAATCAGGTTCAAGAGCAGGCTTTCGACCTGGTTTCGGTCGACCAGCGATTGCCAAAGCCCTTCGGCCGGTCGGAAATCGATCTCGATCCGCTCGCCGACGGTCTTCTGCAGCAAATCGCGGATGCCGCTCACGACGCTGCTGAGATCGAGCGGCTCCGGCTGGAGCTGCTGCTTGCGCGAGAAGGCGAGCAGCTGCTGGGTCAGCCGTTCCGCCCGGCTGGTCGCCATCGATGCCGCCGTCGCCAGGCGCTTCACGTCCGGCCGGTCGCTGAGCCGCATTTCCAGCAGTTCGAGGTTGCCGGCAACGATGGTCAGGACATTGTTGAAATCATGGGCGATTCCGCCCGTGAGCTGACCGACCGCCTCCATCTTCTGGGCCTGGCGCAGGGCTTCCTCCAGCCCGCGCTGCTCGGTCGTGTCATGCAGGAAGGCGACGCCGCCCAGAATCGTGCCGGCCTCGCCATAGACCGGCGCGATGGTCGCCTCGAAGAAGCCGCGCCGACCGGTTTTGGCGAAGACGAAGGGTTCGTCCGACAGTGTGATCGATTCGCCGTCGATCGCCCGGTCCATGGCCTCGATCACGCCGCTGCCGCCATAGCCGACGCCGAACATCTCGGGCGACTTGCCCAGGATCTCGGCCGCGGTCACGCCGGTCATGCGTTCCAGCGCCGAATTCCATAGGGTCAACAGCCGATTGCGGTCGAACGCGAACACGCCCTGCGGCGAACTGCGGACCAGCAGTTCGGAGAATTCGCGCTCGCGCTTCAGCGCGGCCTCGGCCCGATTGCGGGCGGTGACGTCTGCCAGCAGCGCGAAGGATTCGCGAAATGCGCCGGTCGTATCGCGCTCCAGGCGCGAAGACAGCAGCACATCGACGATCGCGCCGTCGTGCCGGACGAACTGATAGGGCTCGTCGCGGACTTCGCCGACGACCAGGAATTCGTCCCAATGGCTTTCGCGAAACCGGACCGCCGACTCCGGTACCATGAATTCGCTCAGATGCCGGCCGATCACGTCTTCGCGCCGATAGCCCAGCATGGTCAGCCAATAATCGCTGACACCGATCAGCCGGCCGCCGGCGTCGAGCGAGTGCATCGGTGCCGGCGACCGATTGTAGAGCGTGCGATAGCGCTCCTCCGACACGCTCAGGGCCTCGACCGCTTGGGTGCGTTCGCGGACCTTGACGGAGAGGTCGTCGTTGAGCTGTCCCAGGACCTTGGGCGACGGCATCGACAGCGCGCGCGGCAGCATCGGCCAGATCAGCACGGCGGTGACGACCGAGATCACGGCGGTGATCGCCTTGGCCAGACCCTCGGCGGCGTAATCCGGATGCCACAGCGTCCAGACACTGAAGAAATGCGTGGTGCCGCAGGCGATGATGAAGGCGGCGAACAGGCAAATCAGCCCGGTGAACTCGACGCTGCGGCGCCGGGCCAGGAAGACCACAAGCGCGATCGGGATCGAGTAATAGGCCAGTCCGATCGCCAGATCGGAGATCACATGAAGCCATAACAGGTCGGGACGCCAGAAGAGACACGTGCCGTGCGCCAGCAGGGCGGACGTGTCGAAAAAATTCGTGAGCGCACTCATCGTGTCGATTGTTCCTTCAGCGCGGGCCGGCCCATGGATGGCCGCCGGAGAGCGTTGCAAGGTGCGTCGAAAGGTGCGTCGGCGCCTGCATCATACGGAGGACAGATATACCTCGATACCCCTGGATTGTTGCGGCCGGGAAACTTTGCTAGGGTCCGGCCGCAACCCGTGTCGCCCGTCGTCGGCGACCCCCATCTAAAGTACGATTGCCCCGACCTTGGTCACAACACCGCCCGTCCCGACGCCCTTCGACATTACCCCCGTCACCATCGAGGACGAGATGAAGCGCTCGTATCTCGATTACGCCATGAGCGTAATCGTGTCGCGAGCGCTCCCCGACGTCCGTGACGGCCTGAAACCGGTCCATCGTCGCATTCTCTATGCGATGAAGGAGACCGGCAACGAGTGGAACCGGGCCTTCCGCAAGTCCGCCCGCGCCGTCGGCGACGTCATGGGTAAATACCATCCCCATGGCGATAGTTCGATCTACGAAGCCTTGGTCCGCATGGCGCAGGATTTTTCTATGCGCCTGCCGCTCATTCAAGGCCAGGGCAATTTCGGCTCGATGGACGGCGACCGCGCCGCCGCCATGCGATACACCGAGGCGCGCCTCGCCAAGGTGTCGGAATACATGCTGGCCGACATCGACAAGAATACTGTCGATTTCCAGCCCAACTACGACGAGCGCACCGTCGAGCCGATGGTGCTGCCTGCCCGATTCCCGAACATCCTGGTGAATGGCGCCGGCGGCATCGCCGTCGGCATGGCGACGAACATTCCGCCCCATAACCTGGGCGAGGTGATCGACGCCTGTTTCGCCTATATCGAAAACCCGGGCGTCACGATCGACGAGCTGCTGCAGATCGTACCGGGACCCGATTTCCCGACCGGCGGCCTGATCATGGGCCGCAGCGGCAGCCGCGCCGCCGCCCAGACCGGGCGCGGCTCGGTCGTGATGCGCTGCCGCCATCATGTCGAAGAGGTCCGCAAGGACCGCGAAGCGATCATCGTCACCGAGATTCCCTATCAGGTGAACAAGTCGCGCCTGATGGAGCGAATCGGCGAAGTCGTGCGTGAGAAGCTGGTCGAAGGCATCTCGGACCTGCGCGACGAGTCGGACCGCGACGGCGTGCGCATGGTCATCGAGATCAAGCGCGACGCCTCGCCCGAAGTGGTGATGAACCAGCTGTTCCGGCACACGCCGCTGCAGACCACCTTCGGCGTCAACACGCTGGCGCTCAACCGCGGCCGTCCGGAGCTGATGACGCTCAAGGACATTATCGCGCTGTTCATCGAATTCCGCGAAGAGGTCATCACCCGCCGGACGATCTTCGAGCTGGGCAAGGCGCGCGAGCGCGCTCATGTCTTGGCCGGCCTCGCGGTCGCCGTCGCCAATATCGACGAGATCATCCGGGTCATCCGCTATGCCCGCGATCCGGTCGAGGCTTTGCAGCAGCTGACCCGGCGCTCCTGGCCCGCCGCCGACGTGGCGCCACTGATCGAGCTGATCAGCGAACCCGGCCGCGGCGTCGGCGCCGACCAGAGCTATTACCTGTCGGAGCCGCAGGCCAAGGCCATCCTGGAACTGCGCCTGCAGCGCCTGACCGGTCTGGAACGCGACAAGATCGCGGCCGAACTCAGCGAAATCGTCGAGAAGATCTCCGAACTGCTCGGCATCCTGCGGTCCAAGGAGCGCAAGTACGAGATCATGCGCGCCGAGCTGCAGGAGATCCGCGAGCAGTTCGCGACGCCGCGCAAGACCCAGATCGAGGATGTCGAGCACGAGACCGACATCGAGGATCTGATCGAGCGCGAGGACATGGTCGTCACGGTCAGCATGAACGGTGCCATCAAGCGCGTGCCGGCCTCGACATACCGCGCCCAGCGCCGCGGCGGCCGCGGCCGTTCGGGCATGGCGATCCGCGACGAGGATTCGGTCAGCCAGCTGTTCGTGGCCTCGACCCATACGCCGGTGCTGTTCTTCACCTCGAGCGGCAAGTTCTACAAGCTCAAGGTCTGGCGCCTGCCGGTCGGCACGCCGCAATCGCGGGGCCGGGCGATCGTCAATCTGCTGCCGAACATCCAGCCGGGCGAATCGATCTCGGCGATCCTGCCGCTGCCCGAGGACGAGGCGACCTGGGGCGACTTCACGGTCATGTTCGGCACGGCCAAGGGCAATGTCCGGCGCAATTCGCTGGCCGATTTCGCCAACGTCATGTCGAACGGCAAGATCGCCATGAAGTTCGAGGGCGAGGATGCCGACGATTCCCTGATCGGCGTCGGCATCTGCACCGCCGAGCACGACGTGCTGCTGTCGACCCGGCGGGGCCGCTGCATCCGCTTCCGCGCCGACGACGTGCGCGTGTTCGCCGGCCGCAACTCGGTCGGCGTCCGCGGCATCCGCCTGCTGGACAAGAATGGCGACGACGCGGTCATTTCCATGTCGATCATCGATCATGTCGAGGCCACGGCCGGCGAGCGGGAAGCTTATCTCAGCCTCGCCAATAAAAAGCGCCGCGCCGCGGCGGGCGAAGCCGAGGCCGAGGGCGAAATCGTGGAAACCGAGGCCGAGACGGAAACCGAGGACGGCGAAGCCGCCGGCCCGGCCGAGATCGACGAGGCGCGCTTTGCCGAACTGGAGGCGCACGAGCAGTTCCTGCTGACCGTGTCCGCCAAGGGCTTCGGCGTCCGGACCTCGGCCTATCACTTCCGCATCACCAAGCGCGGCGGCCAGGGCATCGACAACATGGATGTCGCCCGGCGTAAGGATGAAGTGCTGGCCGTGTTCCCGGTCGAGAATGACGACGAGATCGTGCTGGTGTCGAACGAGGGCCAGGTCATCCGCTGCCCGGTTGACGGCATCCGGATCGCCGGGCGCCGGACCCAGGGCGTGACCGTGTTCCGCGCCGGCGAGACCGAGCGTGTGGTATCGATCGCGTCCATGAAGGATCCGGCCGATGCCGCCGGCGCCGAAGAGGGCGATGAGCCCGCGGGTGGAGACGAAGTCACGGGGGAGGCGCCCGTGGCCGAGACGCCCGAGGGCGAAACGCCGACGGCGTGATCTGACGGAAAGGGAGAGTCCCCGCATGAGCCAACCGCGCATCGGCGTCTATCCCGGCACGTTCGATCCGATCACCAACGGGCACCTGGACGTGATCGTCCGGGCGGCCCGTCTGGTCGATCGCCTGATCGTCGGCGTCGCCCGCAACGACGGCAAAGGCCCGCTGTTCAAGACCGACGAGCGGGTCGCGATGGTCCAGGCGGAACTGGCCCATCTGGACGATCGGACGTTGGCGTCACGGATCGAGGTCCGGCCGTTCGACGTGCTGCTGATGAATTTCGCGGTCGCGGTCGGGGCCAGGGTCATCATCCGCGGCCTGCGCGCCGTCTCGGACTTCGAATATGAATTCCAGATGGCCGGCATGAACTCGCATCTCAACCCATCGGTCGAGACCGTGTTCCTGATGTCGTCGGACCGGCACCAGTTCATTTCGTCGCGTTTCGTCAAGGAAATCGGCAAGCTCGACGGCGATGTCAGCCATTTCGTCTCGCCCCGCGTCGTGGCGCAGTTGAAGGCGCGCTTCGCCGAACAAATCAAAGCCTGAGCGTCAGGCCCCGCCGCTGGCGAGTTGGAGCGGGACCGGCCGGGAGATGCGTATCAAACCGGCGACCAGCGGCAGCGCGTGCGCTGCGAAGGCCAAGCCGAGGGCGATGAACCCGAGCGCGTCGCGCGCATCGGGCGAGAGCACCCCCGGCGCCAGATTGCCGGTCGCGGTCGCGAGCGTGGTTACCGCGACCGCGCCCAGCAAGGTCCAGAACGCGACGGCGGCACGCCGGCTTTCCAGGTCGCTCATTTCCGAAATCCCCGCGGTTTCTCGACCGGCGGATCATGCCTGAAGAAGACGACCCCAGGTGTGACACCGCTCATAGCGAAGCCGGCGCGGGTGAAATGCGCCGGCTTCGAGCGGACGGCCGATCAGGCCATCAGGCGGCCGCCGACGTTCCGGACGCGCTCGACGGCGGGGGCCTCGACGACCACGCGGCGCGCGACGGGCATCGCATCGGTCTGCGGCTGCGACGTGGAACGGCGGTCGGCGTCGCGCGGCTTCTCGCGTTCGATCACGGCGGGCTGCTGGGTCATTCTGGTCTCCGATATTGCGTTGCAGCAACACAACGGGCGAACCTCGGACCTTGTTCCATAAAGTTTTTGTTGCAGTCGCGGGCGCTAGGCGATTGCGCCGCAGCACGACCGAAAGCAAAAACGCCGGCCCTTGGCGGACCGGCGTCTGTCTTGGTGAGCCCGATGGGATTCGAACCCATGACACTTCGATTAAAAGTCGAATGCTCTACCAGCTGAGCTACGGGCTCGACGGCTGAGTTCCTAGGGTTTTGAGGGGAGGGGGTCAACCCCCCTTGAAAACAGATCAGAACCGATCGTCGTGCGCCCCCGAGCGGGAGGCGATCGTCGATGCCGGTTCATCGGTGCGCCATTCCGCCGCCCGACGGTGCGAAAGTCGGACCGGCACCGCCCGATGGTGCGACATGCGGACCGGCGTTGCTCGGTCGAAAGGCGGGCATCGCCGTTTGGTTGATGGACCCGTGTTGGAATTGGGGGCTGCCAGCGATGCCACGGCCGGGGAAATTGAGTGCCTGAGGCATGGGCTGGGGCCGGATCACCTGCGGGTGCACGCCGCCCAGGGGCGGATGGGCCAGGGTCGGTTGGACCGGGGTCGGATGGAATTGCGCAACCGGTGCGCCGCCCGGATTGCCGTGGAAGACCGGATTGCCGTGGAAGACATGAGGCCCGATCGGTGCTGGCGCCGGCGCCCCCGAAAAGCCCGCGAGCCGTCCGTGCGCAACGGGGTCCTGCAAGGCGACGCCATGGCGATGAGACGCGTCATGTTCCCAAACGTCGCCGCGGATCGGCGGACGCGAGCGGTCGAGCGCTGCGAAGCGCTGGCGATCGATATCGATCCTGTGGTGGTGCCAATCCCAATGATGCCAGCCCCAGAGCGGCGCCACGATCGATACGCCGACCCATCCGAAGCCGCCGGCGTTCACGCCGTCGAAGTAGCCCGGAAAGTAGCAGGGGGGCGACGCAGGATAGGGCCACGGGCCGTAGGCGACGGTCGGATTGTAGACCGGAACGTAGAGGATCCCGGGGGCGGACGGCTCGATCGTGATCGTCTGGTCCGCCGTCGTTACCGCCTCCTCGGGCGTCGAGCCGAGCTTCCCCGCGGCTTCGGCCCGCTGGCGCAGGCGCTGCACCGAATCCATGACGGCGGACTGGTTGGCGGCGAACGCATCGCCGAGGCGCTCGGTCCAGTCGAGATTCCGGTCCATCATGAACAGAATTTGCGGAAACGGAGCCAGGGACTTTACGCTTGGGTCCCAGGGTTGCGGCTCGAGCGCAGCCGCCAATTGATCACCCTTCATCGCCGCGTTGTTCGGATCCTGGAGCCAGCGGTCCGCCTGAACCACCTCGAGCGGATAGCTGGCCGCCATCAGGATCTGAGCCAGCAGCGGATCGGGATAGAGTGCGATCGGCGCCAGCAACTGGTCCAGTTGCGCCGTCGATTGCGGCGCAGCTTGGTCGGCTGGCGGCGGCGGCACCTGCGCTCCGGCCGCGCCCGCTTCGAGAAATGTGGTGATCAAGGCGATCGCCACGGTCTGGGCCAGATTTGCCTTCATTCTTCCGTCCTCTAAGTCAGGCCGCGAACCGCCGCCGACGCGTCGCGCCGGGCTGGATCGGGGCGAGGCGCGGACGGATCAGCAGATCAGGTCCTTCACGCATCGGGGATGCGAGATCGCGCTTCAACAGAGGTGATGCTGCGCCTCGCCCACCCCAAGAGGGCGGGCGGCAGCGAGCGCAACTGTCGCAGGTACCGCCCGGCCGCCCACCAACCTCCGTCGGACCAGTGGCGGTGCATCGTCCGGGTCAAACGCCCGGCCACAGATCCCCGATGCCGAGTGCGTCGGCCAGTCGGACCAGATCCTCGACCGTGTCGGCCGGCAGCGACAGCCCATCCTGCCGGTTCCGCGCGTCGTTTCGTGCCTCGATCTCGCCCGGATAGAAGATCTCCTCGGTGCCGTCGGCGAGCGGTGCCGCTTTGAGGCCCGCGATCATCGCTTCCATGCGCGCGTTGAACGCGTCCAGCGGCTGGAACACCTCGACATTGAGCGCGATCAGCAGATGGCCGGCACCGCTGCGCCGTTCGGCCTGATAGGGCCCGAACACGGCCGGGCCCCAGCCGCTGCCGGTCAGGATGCCCGACAGCATGTCCATCACGACCGAGATCGCATAGCCCTTGTGGCCCGCCATCGGCTGGATGATGCCATTGAGCGCCGCTTCCGGATCGGTCGTCGGCACGCCGCAGGCATCGACGGCCCAGCCTTCCGGGATCCGGGTGTTGCGCTGGCGAGCCAGATAGATCTTGCCGCGCGCGACCGCGGTGTTGGCGATATCCAGCACCAGCGGCGCATGGCGGCCGGCGGGGGCCGCCCAGGACCAGGGATTGTTGCCGACGCTCTTCTGCCGCCCGCCCCAGGGTGCCATCGCCGGGCTGGCGTTGGTCGACAGGAACATGATGCAGCCCTCGGGCGGCGCCATCAGCGTGTAGTACATGGCCGTGCCGATGTGGCCGGAGTTCCGGACCGCCACGGCGCCGACGCCATGGGCCTTCGCGCGCCGGATTGCATCGCGCGCCGCCTGGGCGGCGGCCACCTGACCCATGCCGTCGTGGCCATCGATCACCCCGATCGCGCCAAGGTCCACCACATAGTCCGATGCAGCCAGCGGCTGGGTGGCGCCGGATTTCAGCCGCGCGACGTACCAGGGCAGCCGCATGACCCCATGGGACTGGTGCCCCCAGAGGTCGGCGTGGACCAGGGTGTCGGCGGTCAGCCGGGCATGCTCCGGGGTCAGCCCCGCCGCCGCCAGGGTGGCGGTTGCAAAGTCCAGGAGTGCGTCGGCGCCAATCGGTGCTGCATCGGTCATGCGTCTCGTCCCCGGCCTGCCTGCCTCAGTTGAATTTCACTCTCGAACTGAAGCCGAGGCGCACGGCGTCTGCGGCCTCGAGGCCAAGTTCGCGCCGAAAGGTCTTTCGCCCGTATTCCAGCTCGACGCCGAGATCGACCATCGGTAGCGGCGTGTAGATCAGGTTCAGGTGCGAGGTCTCCAGGACCGGCGCCTGGTCGGGCGCGGGCTGGACGAAGGCCGCGTAGCTTTGCCGGCCATAGCCGATGGCGAGGTTGCTGCGCCAGACAGGACTCCAGAAGTGGCGCAGCCAGAGCGAGCCGCCGGCCGTCTGCTGGGTCCGCGCCTCGATCAGGCCGGACCCGTAGTTGGCGACCGCGAACCCGTTCGGCGTGCCGAACTCATCCGGCACATACTTGCCGATGCCCTCGCCGAACCAGGCCTGTCCGCCCACCTGATCGGTCGGCGCCAGATAGAGCGTGCCGCCCGCCAACACGCCATAGCCGGTCGCCGACGCGGCGTGACCAAGTCCGTCCGAGACGTTGAACCACCGCGCGATGCCCGAAACCTGCGCCCGGCCCCAGCCGGCCTCGACCTCGTATTTGACGGTGAGGTCGGGCCACCGATTCGTGGTGCTGGTGTTGTTGACGTCCGAGGCGGCCCTGGTCCCTGGCCCCTGGTATTCCCCGACCGGGTTCTCGATGGCGAACGACAGGGCGTGTTCGCCGAACAGGGCGGTGTAGCGCAGCTGCGGCTGGCGCTGGCTCGGCACGTCGGCGGGCCCGCTGGGATCGATGGATTCGGCCCGGTCGGGATCGTCGAGGAAGTTGGACCAGGTCTGGCCGACCGCGACCTCGGACGCGATCCCGAGAACCGAAAAGGGGCCGAGACTGGCGTAGGCGTGGGTCAGCCGCAGATGGAAGCCGTTATTCTGCAGGGCCTCCTGCTGGTAGGTCTTGGGCTCCGCCCCGGCGAAATCCATCGCCAGCATCGTCCGCAGTTCGCCCAGGCGTGTCGGCGTCCGGCTGTCGAAGCTGATCCGGCTCAGGCGCAGCTGGGCCTGGATGTTGCCGGCCTGGTCACGGCGGGGATCGCCGGCCGGATGGATGTCGCCGGCCCTGAACTTGTAGCTGTTCAGGTTGTCGGCCAGGTCCTTGTAGGCGCCCAATCGGATGTAGCCGGAGAACCGGACCTGGGTCGCCGAGCCGGGCACGGTCCAGTAGGTCGGCGACGCCGCATTGAGCGGCAGCTCGCCTTGCTCCGGGCTGGCCTGGAGGGGCTCGACGGACGGCGTGGTGATCACCGGCGGGGCAGGGGCGGGCGGGGTCGCCGCGCCCAGCCGGCTTTCGAGCTGCCCGATCCGGGCCTTGAGCGTCGCCAACTCCGCACGCATGGCTTCGACCTCGCCCGGGTCTGCCGCGAGGGCGTGCTCCGGAAGGACGACACAGCCGGCCACCAGAACCGCCAGCGTCCATCTCCAGAACCGCCCCGCCACGTCGGTCACGGGGCCAGGCTGACAATCAGATTGATCGGGGATGAGACGACGGTACTGGGCAGCTGCTGCACGTTCCTGATCGGATCTCGTTGCCGCGTCGACCGGCATTGAGCCGGGGGGCAATTCCCTTGTCAACGTTCGACGAACGATGGCCGTGAGCGCCTGCGATCCGCTCGCCGCCGCGCCGCGCCCAGGTTTTGGGCAGTTGAAGGGGGGCATAGGACGCGCAGGTCAGATGCCGGGCGCCGGCGCGCTCGCGCGACACTGGGTCTCGAAAAAGCCACCGAAATCTAGCGGATCGGGGTAAGCGCAACCGTACGGGATGCGCTGCACCCTGGACCTCGGCCCTCGAACTCCGGGCGGTGTTTCAAGCCCCACCCGGAGCCACGGCATGAACGCGATCCCCCCGCCCTCCCGCACAGGGCGAGAGAAGGCCCCTCGCGCGGTCCTGGCGGTCCCTTACGCCCCAGGCGTCGGCCTCCCGCGGCCGCGTCTCGCCGACCTCCCGACCTGGCTGGGGCTCGTGGATCCGCAGGTCGCGGCCGTGGTCGCGATGATTTCGGCGTTCACGGTCTTGCGGCTTGTCGCCGCGGCCTCGGTCGGCCTGGGAGTCGATGAGGCCTACACCCTCGCCATCAGCCGGCGCCTCGCGCTCTCCTATTATGATCACCCGCCGCTGCATCAGTGGATCGTCCATCTGTTCGGCGGTCTCCTGGGCTATGGACGCGCGGCGCGTGTCCCGTTCGTCCTCCTGTTCGCCGGGTCGTCATGGATGCTCTTCCGTGTCACGCGCCACCTCTTCGGGGCGCGAGCGGGCGTCTGGGCGGTGGCTGCGCTCAACCTTTCCGCCTTCTTCAGCGTCATCGCCGGGGGCTGGGTGCTTCCGGACGGTCCGCTGATCTTCTGCCTGCTGGCCGCGGCTGACTGCCTTGCGAAGATCCTCTTCCCCGAGCCTTCCGCGTTCGGGGCAGGCGGGTCCACGCGCGCCTGGGCTCTCGCGGGGGTCTGGATCGGCCTTGCCGGCCTGTCCAAATACCAGGCCATCCTCTACGCGGCGGGACTGGTGATCTTCCTGGCGGCGTCTCGCGCGGACCGTCAGCATCTGAAGCGCGCCGGGCCCTATGTGGCGGCGCTGATCGCCGCGGTGATCGTCTCGCCGGTCATCGTGTGGAACGCCCAGC
>JAQGIC010000030.1 GCA_028288725.1 Rhodospirillales bacterium | reverse complement strand
CCGAACAGTCTGTTCCTTATTCGCGCGATTGTCCGGGAAGTCGGAACGGCCCATCTTCAGCGGAGGGAAATTCCCCCTCTATCTGAGGAGATCATCATGATCCATGTCACTCCGTTCGAGCGTCTGGGCGCGTTCAAGAATGGCTGGCTCGATGCCCATCATCATTTCAGTTTTTCCTCCTACTACGATCCCGAGCGCATGGGTTTCGGCCCGCTCAGGGTCTGGAACGACGATCGGATCGAGGCGGGTACCGGGTTCGACATGCACGGCCATCGCGACATGGAGATCATCACCTATGTCCGGCGCGGCGCGATCACCCACACCGACCATCTGAAGAATGTCGGCCGGACCGAAGCCGGCGACGTCCAGGTCATGTCGGCCGGGCGCGGCATCATGCATGCCGAACATAATCAGGAGCGAGAGGCGACCGAGCTGTTCCAGATCTGGATCGAGCCGGCGCGGCGCGGGGTCACGCCGGCCTGGGCCGCGCGCAGCTTCCCCAAGGACGAGCGGGCCGGGCGGCTGCTGCCGCTCGCCTCGGGCCGCCTGACCGAGGACGGCGTGCTGCCGATCCATCAGGACGCCACGCTGTTCGGCGCCAGCATGGCGGCCGGCAAAGGCCTGGAGATCGATATCGAACCGGGCCGCATCGTCTATCTGGTGCCGTCGGCCGGCTCGATCGTGCTGAATGGCATCGCCGTGCCCAACCGGGCCGGGGTCGCGATCACGGACGAGACCAAGCTGACCATCAGCGGTCCGGACGCGTACGATCTGGTGCTGGCCGACCTGCCGGGCGGGAGATAGTCATGGGAATGCTGGTCGAGGGCGTCTGGCATGACGTCTGGTACGACACGGCCAAGACCGGCGGCGCGTTCAAGCGCGCCGATTCGGCCTTTCGCCATACGATCGGCGACGCGTTCCCGGTCGAGGCCGGGCGGTATCACCTGTTCGTCTCGCTCGCCTGCCCCTGGGCGCATCGCACCATCATCTTCCGCAAGCTGAAGCGGTTGGAGCAGGCGGTTTCGCTCAGCGTGGTCGATCCGCTGATGCTGGAGCAGGGCTGGCGCTTCGACGGCACCGATCCGCTGACCGGATCCCAATTCCTGCATCAGGTCTATACGGCGGCGGTGCCGGACTATACCGGTCGGGTGACCGTCCCGGTGCTGTGGGACAAGCGCCGGCGCACCATCGTCAACAATGAATCGTCCGAGATCATCCGGCTCTTGAACGGTCCGCTCGCAGTCCTCGGCGACGCGTCCGTCGATTATTATCCGGCCGATCTGGCCGGTGAGATCGATGGCCTGAACGCCCGGATCTACGACGCGGTCAACAATGGCGTCTACAAGGCCGGGTTCGCCACGGCCCAGCTCGCCTATGAGGCCGCCTACACGGCCCTGTTCGCCATGCTCGACGAGCTTGAAGCCCGGCTGGGCCAGGGACGCTTTCTGTTCGGCGACCGGTTGACCGAGGCCGACTGGCGCCTGTTCACCACGCTCATCCGGTTCGACGCGGTCTATTGCGGGCACTTCAAGTGCAACCGGCAGACGCTGCAGAGCTTCCCCAATCTCTGGGGCTATGTCAGGGACCTCTATCAGATGCCGGGTATCGCCGAGACGGTCAGCCTCGATCATATCAAGCGGCACTATTACATCAGCCAGCGCACGGTCAACCCCAGCCAGATCGTGCCGGTCGGTCCGGCACTCGATTTCACCCAGCCGCACGGCCGCGGGTGAATCGGTCTCCGGGACATATGAGTTTGGTGCGGGACGTCTTACCTGCTATTGGGTCTCTTCCCTGCGGCAACGGTAAGACGTCTCCATGCGCCTGCGCATTCTGTTCGGCACGCTCGGTCTGATCTTCGGGCTCGCCCTCTACGCGCTGCTGGTCATGCGGCTGGCGATCGCGGTGCTGCCGGAGAACCAGCTTGTCCAGGCGATCTTCTATCTGGTCACCGGCATCGTCTGGATCTTCCCGGCGATCAGGCTGACCCGGTGGATGCAGGATCTGCCGCCGGTGCCGGACCGCTTCGGCAACTGAACCCAGGCTCGGCGTCTAGTGCCAGGTGTCGGCCGCGCGTAGATGTTCGCTCAGGTAATCGACGAAGCTGCGCACCTTGGCCGACAGGTGGCGGCTGGTCGGGTAGAGCGCGTGGATGGCCGCCGCTGGTGAGGGCCAGTCCGCCAGCACGCGCACCAGGCGCCCGGCCTTCAGATCGTCGCCGACGTCCCAGATCGATTTCATGACCAGACCGGCGCCGGCCAATGCCCATTCATGGCCGACCTCGCCGTCGTTGGTGCGAAGCCGGGTCTCGATCCGGATCTGAAACGGCCCGTTCGGGCCGATGAAGGTCCAGATATCGCCGAGCGCGCTGAAGTTCAGGCATTGGTGCCGGGTCAGGTCGTCCGGCACCAGCGGTGCGCCGCAGCGGGCCAGATAATCGGGCGAGGCGACCACGACCCGGTAATTGCCGACCAGCTTGCGGGCGATCAGGCTGGAATCCGGCAGCGCCCCGGCGCGGATCGCGACGTCGATGCCGCTATCGACCAGATCGACCGTCCGGTCGGTCAGATCCAGCTCGACCTGGATATCGGGATATCGGTCGGCAAATCCCACGATCGCCGGGGCGATCCGGCGCCGGCCGAAGGCGACGGCCGCCGTCACGCGCAGCAGGCCCTTGGGCGACTCGCGGCCGGTCGTCACCGCGGCCTCGGCTTCTTCCAGATCCAGCAGAATGCGCTGGCAGCGCTCGAAGAACTCCGCCCCCTCCCGGGTCGGGTTCAGCCGTCGGGTCGTTCGATTGATCAGCCGGACGCCCAGCCGATCCTCCAGCGCCGCCAACCGCTTGCTGACCACGGCCAGCGACAGGTTCAACTCGCGTCCCGCTTGCGACAGGCTGCCGGTCGCGACGATGCGGGTGAAAATGCGCAGGTCGGCCAGGTTGTCGATCAAGATTGTCGCCCATGCGGCAAGAGTTCGTGAGAGATTGGTTCCATTCTACACGAAATACCGGCGTACCGGCGACGCTAGCCTCAAACGTGACGAAGCCTTAAGCTTCCTGCGCCGAAGCTATAACGATCGAACGTCGCGCCCGGGGGCGTGGGAGGCTGCTGCATGTTCCGTTGGCTCATCGATCTCAAAATCCGGACCAAGATGATCCTGGGTCTGGGCATCACGATGGTCCTTATCGCGGCCATGGCGGCCGTGGGTCTCAGCGGTTTCGGGACGGCCCAGCGCAACATCGGCAGCATCGATGGCGCGTTCGCGGTGGCGACGGCGACCGATCAGGCGCTGCTGGCGCTCAGGGGCGCGCTGCTGGCCGAACAGCAGATGATGCTGGCTCAGAAATCCGACGAAGTCGGCAAGGCCAGGGAGGCGGTCGCGGGCCATATCGCCGAGGGCGCCACGGCGATCCAAGGGGCCCGGTCGCGCACCGACGACGCAGCGTTGGCCCAATCGCTCGACCAGGCAAAGGACGCCTGGGGCCAGCTGGGTCCGGCGCTCGATAAGCTCGCCGACTTCCGGACCAAGGCGCTCGATGCGCGCAACGGCCCCTTCCTGACCTCCAACACCCAGATCCTCCAGGCGCTGCAGCAGGCGCTCAACCAGGCGAAGCTCGACAGCCCGGTCGCGGTCGAAAACCTGCATGACGCGCGCGATCGCTTCGGCGAGCAGCGCGTCAGCGTCATGCGCTATTTCGCGACCGGCGACGTCACGCAGATCGCGCTCGCCAAGCGGGCGACGAGCTTCATCGTCGAATATATGAATTCCGCCCGCACGCTGGCCGGCGACAGCCCACTCGGCAAGCTGATCGACGAGGCGACGGTCAAGGCCAAAAGCTACGTCGATCTGGTCGATCAGGTGGTGGCGCTCAACAAGGCGACGGCGGATCAATCGGCAACCCAGGTCGAGCCGCTGCGCGCCAAGCTGGTCGAGCTCTTGGGCGGCGTCACCCAGGGGGCCGCCCAGGTCGCCGGCGATCAGATGGGGGCGGTGACCAAGGCGACCAGCCGGGGCGGCAGCGTCATGGGCTGGACCGCTGGTGCCGCTCTCGTCCTGCTGGTGGCGGTCGGCTTCGGCATGATCTGGTTCATCGTCCGGCCGCTGATCGGCCTCAACGACGCGATGCAGAGTCTGGCGGCCGGCAGCCACGATATCGCGATCCCGTCGGTCGGCCAGAAGGACGAGGTCGGCGACATGGCGCGGACCGTCGAGGTGTTCAAGACGAACCTCAGCGAAACCGACCGGCTGCGGCATGAGCAGGAGGCGGCGAAGGCGCTGTCCGAGGGCGAACGCCGGGCGGCGCTGGCATCGCTGGCCGACGGGTTCGAGGAGAGCGTCAAGGGTGTGGTGACGGCGGTTTCGGCGGCGTCGGTCGAGCTGCAGGCCTCGGCCGAGACCCTGAGCGAGACGGCCGCCCGGGCGTCGGCGCAATCGACCGAGGTTGCCGAGGCGACCCATGGCGCGCTCGAGGACGTGCAGACCGTGGCGTCGGCCTCGGCCGAGCTGGCGGCCTCGATCCGCGAGATCGGCAGCCAGGTCAGCCGCTCGGCCGCGATCGCCGGCCAGGCGGCCGGCCAGGCCGAGGCGACCGGCGGCACGGTCAACGCGCTCGCCGAAAGCGCGCAGAAGATCGGCGAGGTCGTGGCGTTGATCAGCCAGATCGCCAGCCAGACCAATCTCCTGGCCTTGAACGCGACGATCGAGGCGGCGCGGGCCGGCGATGCCGGCAAGGGCTTCGCGGTCGTGGCCTCGGAGGTCAAGAGCCTCGCGGCCCAGACCGCGCGGGCGACCGAGGAGATCGCCCAGCAGATCGCGGCGATTCAAGCGGCGACCGGCGCCGCGGTCGGCGCCATCAAGGGCATCGGCCAGACCATCGGCGAGATCAACGAGATCGCGACCGCCATCGCCGCCGCCGTCGAAGAGCAGAGTGCCGCGACCGAGGAGATCTCGCGCAACGTCACCCACGCCGCCGAGGGCACCGAGCAGGTCGCCCGGAAGATCGGGGCCGTGACGCTGGCCGCCGGCGAAACCGGCTCGGCCGCGGGCCAGGTGCTGAATGCCGCCGACGAACTGTCCCGCCAGTCCGACACGCTCGAACGCAAGGTCGAGGATTTCCTGATGCAGATCAGGGCGGC
>JAQGIC010000009.1 GCA_028288725.1 Rhodospirillales bacterium | reverse complement strand
GCCACGGGCACAGCCATGCGCCAGCCAGTTTCGGCATCGCCTTCGCGGTCGGCATCTCGCTCAATTTCGGCTTCGTCCTGCTCGAGGCGGCCTATGGCCTGATCGCCGGCTCGGTGGCGCTGGTGGCCGACGCCGGCCATAACCTCGCCGACGTGCTGGGGCTCGTGCTCGCCTGGTGGGCGACCAGCCTGGTGAGAAAGGCGCCGAGCGCGCGCCGGACCTATGGGCTGAAGCGCAGCTCGATCCTGGCCTCGCTGGTCAATGCGGTGGTGCTGCTCGTCGGCGTCGGCGGCATCGCGGTCGAGGCCGCCCGGCGCCTGGGCGAACCGACGCCGGTCGATAGCGGCATCGTCATCTGGGTGGCCGCGGCCGGCATCGCGGTCAATGGCTTCACCGCCTACCTGTTCATGCGCGGCAGCAAGGGCGACCTCAATATCCGCGGAGCCTTCCTGCATCTGGCGTCTGACGCCGTCGTCTCGCTGGGCGTCGTGCTGGCCGGGCTGGTGATCGGCTATACCGGCTGGCTATGGCTCGATCCGGCGGTCAGCTTGGTCATCGCCGCGATCATCGTCATCGGCACCTGGTCGCTGCTGCGCGAGTCGCTCGATCTGGCGCTCGACGCGGTGCCGACGCGCATCGATCCGGCCAGGGTCGAGGCCTATCTGCGCGATCTGCCAGGCGTCGTCGCGGTCCATGATCTGCATATCTGGGCGATGAGCACGACCGAAACGGCCCTGACCGCCCATCTGGTCCGGCCGGGCAGCGGTCTCGACGACGCGCTGCTCGACGGCGCCGCCGATGCGCTGAACCAACGGTTCGGCATCGCGCATGCGACCTTCCAGGTCGAAGAGGGCGACGGCGTGCTCTGCCGCCTCGCCTCGCCGAAGGTCGTCTGACTGTTATCCCCGGCTTGACACAGCCGCCGTTGTTGTTTGTCTATCAAACAACAACGGGGTCGTGTGACCAACCGACAATGGGATGGGGCGGAGAGCGAGATGGCCGATCAGGCGGTCGCAGACGATGGAAACGGCGTGCCGGTCCCCGGCGTGCTCGATGGTTTACTGGGTTACCGCCTGCGCCGGGCGCAGGTCGCCGTCTTCGCCGATTTCGCCCAGACCATGTCGGATTTCGATCTGACGCCGGGCCAATTCGGCACGTTGGCGCTGATCGCGGCCAACCCGGGCCTGAGCCAGACGGCGCTCGGCACGGCGCTCGGCATCGACCGGTCCAGCGTCGTTCCCTTGATCGACAAGCTGGAGCGTCGTCATCTGGTCGAGCGTGCCCCCCACCCGCGCGACCGCCGCAGCCACGCGCTGCACCTGACGCCGGATGGAGCGGCACTGTTCGATACCGCCCGCTCCGCCGTGGCCCGACACGAGGCGCATATCTTCGCCCCCCTGGCTCCGGCGGAACGGGAAACGCTCGCCCGCCTGCTCGATCGGGTGTCGGGCGTCTAGCGCGCTCATGCTGTTCGGCGACCTGATCGATCGGGCGCTGGCGTCGGGCGCCGGCCCCCGGCCCGCGCTGATCGACGAGACCGGAACGCTGAGTTTTGCAGCACTGGATCGCGCGGCCAACCGCTGCGCCCATTTCCTGGCCGCGCGGGGCTTCGGTCCGGGCAGCCGCGTGGCGCTCAGCGCGGACAATCGGCTCGCCTATGGTGTCGCCGTGCTGGGCGCGGCACGGGCCGGGGTCGTACTGGTTCATCTGTCGACCCGGTCGAGCCCCGCCGAGACCGCGGCGGCGCTGGCCCTGACCGGCGCTGCCCTCATGACCCTCGAAGAGCTGGGTGCGGCCGGGTTCAGCGCGGGGCCGGAGACGCGGCCGTCGCTCGATCTGCCGCCGGATGCGCCGCTGGCCGTGCTGTTCAGCGGCGGCACCACCGGCACGGCAAAGGGTGTGCTGGTCGATCATCATGCCCGCCTGCTGACCGCCGAAGTCTCGGCCGACGGTTTCGGCCTGACGGCCACGGACCGGGTGCTGGTCTCGACCCCGCTGTTCCATACCGCGGCGCTGTTCTGCTGGCTGGCGCCGGCCTGGAGCCGGGGCGCCACCGTGATTCTGAGCGGCAAATGGTCGGCGGAAAGCTTCGCAACCCAGGTCGAGACGCATCGGGCGACGGCCGCCTTTCTGGTGCCGACCCAGATCAGCGATCTATTGGTCGCCCCGGCCGCGGACCGGCTCGGTTCGCTGCGGTTGATCTGCCATGCCGGGGCGCCGATGCGACCGGACCTGGCGGAGCGGCTGGCGGCCCTGCTGCCCTGGGTGGATATCTCGGAGCATTACGGCCTGTCCGAAACCGGCCTGTTGACCGTGCGGCGCGCCGATGATCCGCCGGACCGGCGCGCGAGCGTCGGCCGTGCGCCGGCACCGATCGAGCTGGCGGTACGCGGCCCGGACGGGGCGGTCCTGCCGCCGGGAACGGTCGGCGAGATCGTCACCCGTGGGCCGCATCTGTTGAGCGACCTGATCGGCGAGCAGCGGAAGGCGGCGCTGTTCCCGTGGGGCGAGGGCTGGTTCGCGACCGGCGATCGGGGGCGCCTGGATGCCGACGGCTTCCTGACCCTGGTCGGCCGGTCCAAGGACATCATCGTCTCCGGCGCCGAGAATCTGTACCCGAGCGAGATCGAGGCGGTGCTGGGGCGCCACCCTGCATTGGCCGAATGTGCCGTGTTCGGCGTCCCCGACGATCGTCTGGGCGAGATTCCGATCGCGCAGGTCGTACTGCGTCCCGGCATGGCGGCGAGCGAAGCCGAACTGATCGAGCTGGTGCTGTCGGTCCTGCCCTGGCATAAACGGCCGCGGCACATCATTTTCGCCGCCGCCCTGCCCCGCTCGGCGGTCGGCAAGGTGCTGAAATCCGCACTTGCCGCGAGCTATCTCGAAAGTTTGGCCGCGCGCTAAAGCAGCACCTCGATCACGCGCGCGGTCCATTCATCGAGCCGCTCGCCCAGCGGCCGGTCGCGCCAGGCCGCCGGATCGATCGGCTTCGAGGCCGCCAGATCCGCCTGGAACATCGCCTCCATCTGCTGACCGAACGCGCCGCCCAGCACCACCGCATTGATCTCGGCGTTGAAGACGACGCTGCGCCAATCCAGGTTGGACGACCCGACCGTGGACCAGATGCCGTCGATGACCGCCGTCTTGGCGTGCAGAACCGCCCCCTGGCGCTCGGCGATATGAACGCCGGCATCCAGCAGATCCTCATAGCGCGACCGCCCCGCGGCGAGCGCCATGTGGCTGTCGCTTTCGGCGGGAACGATGAGCTGGACATCGCACCCGCGTTCCGCGGCAAGCTCGAGCGCCCGTTCCAGATCCGGGGTCGGCACGAAGAACCCGGTCGTGAGATGGACCGAGGTTCGCGACAGCGTGATCGCGACCAGCAGCGTGCGATAGATCAACGGACGCTGATCGACCGGCGCCCCGTCGACGGCCTGGACCGCGAGATCGCCGACCCAGACGCGCGAGGTCGTCGGCGTCGGCGGCAGCGCCGGTCCTTTCTGATCGTGCCAGGCATCGACGAACAGACGTTGGAATTCGGCGACGACCGGGCCCGTGATGCGCACGTCCGTGTCCCGCCAGCGCTGGTCGTCCGGATCCTGGCCCTGCGGCTGACGCCGGCGGTTCTCATACACTCGGCTGATGTTGACACCGCCGGTGATGGCGACGGCGCCGTCGACGACCAGCAGCTTGCGGTGGTCCCGTCGATTGAGGTCGAGATCGGCCACGCTCAGGGGATTGAACGGGCTGTATTCGACCACCTGGACACCGCCCTGACGCAGGCGATCGAACAATGCCTTGGGCGTCTCGAACGAGCCCCAGGCGTCATACATCAGATTGACCGGCACGCCCTGCGACGCCTTGGCGATCAGCAGATCGGCGAACTTGCCGCCTTCCTCGGTGTCGAATTCATAGCTTTCCATATCGACCCGCCGCCGGGCGCCGCCGATCAGTTCGGTCATCGCCTGATAGGTCGCCGGGCCATCTTTCAACAGCTCGACCGCATTGCCGTCGACGAATTTGGTCAGCGCGATCCGTTCGCCCTCGCGCCGGAAGATCGCGAACCGGCCCGGCGCGTCGGCCTCGGTCATGGCCCGTTCCGTGTCCCGGTCGACCGGCGGGGCGAAGGCACAGGAGGTAAGCGCGCATCCGAGCGCCAGAAGGAGCAATAGCTGTCGCATGGCGTTCCGCTCGTTGCAGCAAGGTCCGTGTGCACCGTGAACGGTATTGCGGTCAGGCTGTTCCGCCCCGCGGCGCGCGCACCAGCAGCGCGCGGTCCGGCACCCTCGTCGCCCGTGCCACCAGGTCCATCAGGCCGGGCAGGACCCGCGCTGCCAGCAGCAGTCCGACCTGGGCGCCCGGGTGCACCAGCGCCCGGGACAGGGTCGTGGCGCGCCGCACCTGGGCACCGACATCGGCGGCCAGACGCGCCTGGAACGCGGCCGAAGACCGCCCGGCAATCAGATGGTCGGCCGCGAGCCGGGCGCTGTGCAGCGCGATCGACATGCCGTCGCCGGAAAAGGACGGAATGACCGCGGCCTGATCGCCCAGACGCCATAGGCCCGGCTGTGCCGGTGCCGCGACATAGCCATAGGGGATGGTCGAAATCGCGAGGGCCCGGGCGCCGATGCCCGCCGCCCCGGCCAGGCGGCGGCCGAGCAGCGGCACCGCGGCCGCCACATGATCGAGCAACGCCGGCCAGGTCCCCCCGAGGGCGGCCAACCGGCTTTGCCGCACGACCAGGCACAGGTTGGCGAGCCCGTGCTCGATCGGTTCCAGCCCGGCATAGCCGTCGGCGAACAGCATCAGCTCGACATGGCCGGCGAGGGCGCTCGCCTGCTCCGGGCTCAGGCGGAAATGCCGCTTGAAGCCGACCAGATCGTTCTGATGGCCCGGCGGGCGCCGATGGCCGCGCAGATCGTGCTTGCCGGTCGCCAGCGCCACCTGGGGTGCCGTCAAATGCGTGCCGTCGTCGAGCCGCGCGATGAAGCCGTCGTCGAGCGCCATCACGCGCCGGCCGCGATGCAGCGTCACCCCGGCCGTCACGGCGCGCGCCAGCAGCGCCTCGTCGAGCACGCGGCGCGACAAGCTGGCGGCCGCGAACGGCAGGTCGACGACCGCATCGCGCCTGCGGCCGGCGATCCGAACCCGCCCGATCGGCACGGCCCCCAATGCCGTCGGGTCGATGCCGAGCGCCCGCAGATACAGCCCCGCCTCGCCCGACAGGAATTCGCCGCAGACCTTGTCGTGCGGGCCCGGCTCGCGCTCGACCAATGTCACCCGCCAGCCGGCCTCGGCCAGGGGAATGGCGAGGCCGGCTCCGGCGAGCCCGCCGCCGACGATGAGCAGGTCGCCGATCACTTCACCCGGCCGACGCAGAGCCGGTACGGAAAGACCCGCGCGACCTGGGCGGCGCCCTCTGCAATTTCCGCCCGCACGAGCAGCCGGCGCCAATCCGCCGGCACGAAGGCGCGCGTGATCGAGATCGGACCGTCGTTCTGTACGAAGCGATGCCAGCGCATCAGACGGGATCCGAGGCGAAATACGTAGTAGGGCAAGGGACGGCGATGCAGATCGTTGACGAACCAACCGACCTGGGCCGTCGCCTCCATCCATTTGATAAAAGCCACGACCTGATCGTCGGTCAGGTGATGGGTGAACAGGCTGCTGAGCACGATATCGATCGGCTGGTCCGGTCGATAGTCGAACAGATCGGTCGTGACCCAGCGGATCGGTCGGTCGGCATCGGTCGCCTTCAGGGCGGCGGCGCGGGACCAGGGATTGAGGTCGATGCCGGTCAGCTCGACCTCGATGCCGCGTCGCAACGCCCAGGCGTCGATCTTGCGCAGCATGTCGCCATAGCCCGAGCCGCAATCGACGATGCGCAGCGGCTCGGTCGACGAACGCTGGTCCACGACCCGGTCGAGCCAGGCAAAGGTCGGCCGATAGGCGAACGTCAGGCGATTGACCTTGGCCAGATCGGCCAGGCAGGCCTCGAACTCCGCGACGCCGCAATCCTCGGTATCCATCAGCTCCAGCTGCGACGAGCGCCGGCTGAAGTCGAGCGGCACGACGACGCTCATGCGGCGTGAAACAGCATGGTTTCGGCGGTCAGGCCGGGGCCGAAGCCCATGGCCGCCCCGCGCTGCCCCGGCTGCGCCGTCGCCAGCAGCTTCTCGAGCACGAACATGATGGTGGCCGAGGACATGTTGCCGAAATCGGCCAGCACCCGGCGCGAGGCATCGAGCGCGCCGGGCGGCAGCTCCAGCGCGTTCTGCGCCGCATCCAGGACCGATCGGCCGCCGGGATGGATCGCCCAGAGATCGATGTCGCCGATCGCCGCCCCATCGAGAATTTCGGGGGCGACCGGCCGCAAGCCATTGCCGATGGCGCCGGGCACCTTGCCGGACAGGTACATGTCGAAGCCCTGATCCCCGACCTGCCAGGTGATCAGATCGGCCGTCTCGGGCAGCAGCACGGTGCGGAACCGATCGAGCGCCAGCCCGGTCGGCTCGGATGTTACCCAGGAGGCGGCACAGCCGTCGGCGAACACCAGGAAGGACAGCACCTGCTCCAGATCCGACGTCTCCTGCAGATGCAGCGTGCAGAGCTCCAGATTGACGATCAGCACGCGGGCGTCGGCGTCCGAACGCACAATGTGGCGGGCGAGCCTCAGCGCATTGAACGCGGCGTAGCAGCCCATGAACCCGACCATGGTCCGCTCGACCGACGGCGCGATGCCGAGGGCGGCCGCCAGTTCCAGATCGAGCCCCGGCGCATAGAGACCGGTGCAGGAGGTGACGATCAGGTGAGTGGCCCGGCTCGCGTCCCGGCCCAGCCCCAGCCGCTCGACCGCCGTCAGCGCCAGGGGCAGCGCCTCGGCCTGATAGCGCCCCATGCGCGCCGCGGTGGTCGGGAACGAACCCCGGCGAAAGAAGCCATGCGCATCGACCGAGGGGCCTGACGGATCTTCGGCGGCGGCCAGCACGGAATAGCGATGATGGATCTCGGCGCGATCGACCATGCGGCGGAACAGCTTCTCGTGCCGGATGTCGGCCAGCAGCGTTCCGGCAAACTTGACGAAGGCCTCGTGCACGTCATGTTTGGGCACTGCCGTCGCCACGCGATTGAGATAGGCTTGGTCCCGCAACTCATTTGCCATCACGTTACTCGCTCCATCACCGACCGCCGGTCGGGTTGTCAAACTAGGCCGATTGCTTGCGTTTATAAGTAACGGCGAAGCATTTCTATTGCGTCCGCGGCAAGCGAAGACCCCACGGAATCCGGCCGCTCATCTGGACATTATGGCAGACTCCATGTAAGCCACGCTTATTCCTCGGAGTCGCACGCCGCATGTCAGCTGACGAGACGCAGAAGAGTCCGCCGTCGCAGGAACGCAGTACGCATTTTTCGTTCGAACATGCTGTGTTTCGGGCGCCGAACCCCCGTTTTCTAATCGCCAGCAACGGCGAACCGTCGCTGGTGGTCGAACTGGCCGATCTCGATGCGCTGGTGCCGATCAAGTCGCTGCGCATGGAGTTCGAACTCGACAAGACCGCCGACGGCCCGATGCTCGATAAGGTCGTGGCGGGCCTGAAGTTCGTTAAAACGATCCGGCCGGGCGATTCGATCCCGCGAGAGATTCTGGATGGCACCGCGTCCTGGGCGGTCGAGGATCGGCATATCGAGATCGCCAAAGGGCGCATCACGATGCAGATTTCGTCCTGGCTGACCGGGTCGGAGACGGTGATCGTCGATCAGGAAGCGCTGATGCAGCTGGCCGAGGATCCGGCGATCAAGCAACGCGTCAACGCCGCCTTCTCCGACATCGCGGTCAAGCTGGGCCTGCCGCCCGACCGCAAGCAGGAGGTGGTCGACCGCATCGACGAACTGGCGCGCGAGCTGTCCTACATCGAGGCGCTGCGCGAACGTTCCGGCGTCATCAAGAATATCGCCGACACCATCAGCGCATTTCAGAAGATCTATCGACGCGATCGGACCGTCGTCGAGGATCTGAGCCGCATCACCAATCTGATGAAGCGACCGCTGGTCGAGCTGAACAGCATCTTCGATCAGGTCGACGGCATGTCGGGCGAAATCGTCAGCCTGCTGAAGAACATGACGCGGCAGATCGAATTCATTCGCGAATGCCGCGACGAACTGCATCAGCGCATGATGCTGTGGGACGAGACCATCGCGAAATGGTCGGTGATCCAGGTCGAGCGCACGCCGGACAACGAAGCGCTGATGAAGGAATTCTACCGGTTCCTGGCGCGGAACTTCATCGTCGAAAAACCTTGGGAACTGCGGGGCGCCGCTTTCGTGCGCCAACCCGACAAGACCTGAGCCGCCACCGCACGCGCCATGCTGCCCGGGCGCCTCCCCTCCCGTGAAAACAGACGAGGGCGAGGATTCGTCGCGGAATGCCGGAACCGTCATCGGTTTCGTGAAGACCGGGATCTGGGTTGAAGTACTTTCTGGCTTTGTCTGCTACTGGTCACGACCCCGCCGGCCCTCGCCGCGCGTAACGAGGGTCGACCGGCTTAATTTATGATTTGGCGGGCGATGAGGCCAAGCCGGCCCCCCACCATCGCCCCCTAGAACAGGTCGTCGATCGAACTCTGATCCATGATGCCGTCGATGCCATGGATGATCGCGGAGCCGGTATCGACCAGCTGCTGCAGGATCATGGAATAGTTGATCGCGAGATCGACCAGCATCCCGGCATCGCCCTGATCGCGCGCATCGATCAGCATGATCTTCGCCTCTTCGACGGTATCGTGCATGCGCTCGATCGTTCGCTCGAAATGCTCACGAGCCGACGGCGGTGCGTGGGGATAGGCCTCGATGGCGAGCGGCCCGAATGCCAGCCCGCTCTCGGCGAAATGCTGCTGATAGGTCTTGAACTTCCAGCTCGTCACCTCGTCCAGCATGTCCGGCATGTCGCCCAACATGCCAAGCAGCATGATTACCTCGTTGAAAAGGTTGAAGTAATCCGTCGACAGCAAAGTGGCCGGGTCGATCGTGGTGCCCTTCACCAGTTCGCGGTACTGCTCAAGCATCACCAAGCCTTCGTCCAAAGCCCTTGCACTCACAGATTATATGCGTTGCGTTTCACTTAGCACTCCGTGAACAGACGACCAGAGTCATATCGACAAATCGCCAATCTTGGCGCGGGTGCGGGGCGCCATTTTGCGAGCCCGTGCTGCGGCGCACAAGGATTAAGCGTTGCCGGGCCGAAATTTTCCGTAAACATCCCAAACGGGGCTTAGCGTAAACATTTGTTGAACAATCTCCGTACACAATGATCGCGTCATGGACCGGGCCCGCACTTCCAGATCCGCACTTTCGCCTGACGGTCGACCGAATGCCTTAGGCTCCGGCGCGCCGCAGGTCAGGCAGGCTATTGGCCCCGGGCGACGTGAGGTATACGCCATATGCTGAGCGACGCACCCCCCTCCCGGAGCTTGAGCACCGGCTGGTTGACCGGCCAGGCCGGACGCACGCGGGCCGCCGTGCTCGCCGGCGGCGGCATCGCCAGCCGCCTGACCTTCGCGATCATCCTGTTTTCGATGCTGGTCACGTTCCTGACCACCGCGACCCAGCTCGTCATCGAATATAACCTCGACCTGCGCGGGATCCACGAGCGCTTCGCCGAGATCCGCACCTCGCAATTGCCGATCCTGACCAACAGCGTCTGGATCCTGGACGACGCGCTGATCCGGACCCAGCTCGACGGGCTGGCTCGCCTGCCCGACATCGAACGGCTGGCGGTCGAGGTGAACGGCAAGGTCAAATGGTCGTCCGGTTCGACCCGGGCCCGCTATCCCCTGTCCGACCGCGTCCCGCTCATCCAGCAGAACCGGGACAAGGCGGTCGAGATCGGCGTGCTCGAGGTGACGGCCAGTCTCGACAATGTCTATCGCCGCCTGGTCGACAAGGCGCTGTCGGCGCTGTTGGAAAACGCGATCAAGACGGCGGCGATCGCGGGCTTCGCGCTCGTGCTGTTCCAATTGACCGTGACCCGCCATCTGCACCGCATGGCGGCCTACGCCCAACGGCTGGACATCGCCGACGGCGACGCGCCCGATCTGCAACTGGAGCGGACGCGCCGGCGCCGGCGCGACGTGCTCGATCAGTTGGTGCAGTCGATCAACACGATGCGGATCAATCTTTCGAAAGCCTACGCGACCTCGAAACGCGACGAGGAACGCATCCGGCGTGAGAACCGGCATCTGGCCGACCTGTTGCGCGACGACACGCTGCGCGGCGTGCAGGTCGTCGATGTGTTCCAATCGGTGACCGAGACGCTGGTGACCGGGTTGGAGGCATCGCGCGCGAGCGCCTGGCGGTTCGACGAAGCGCTGGGCGAATTGCACTGCCTCGACAGCTTCGAACCCGAAGGCATGCGCCATTCCACCCTCAAACCCTGGGTGGCCGGAACGATCTCCGAATATCTGTCGCTGGTCCACCGCGACAAAGTGATCGCGGTCAGCGACATCTGGGCCGATCCGCGCGGCCGCGAATTGCTGGTAGGTTACGGCATGGCGCCGCCCTATCGCTCGTTCATCGGTGTTGCCCTCCAGATCGACGGCAAGCTGGGCGGCCTCCTGTCGGTTCAGCATCAGGGCGACGCGCGCGAATGGACCGCCGACGAGATCGGCTTCGCCGGCGCCGTAGCCGCCGTCGCCTCGGCCGCGATCGAAGCGCGCGACAAGCGCATCGCCCAGCATGAACTCTCCCAATACAAGGACCACCTGGAAGAGATCATCGCGACGCGCACGGCTGAGTTGACCCATGCCAACGTCGAGCTGAACCGCACGCTCGAAGTGCTGCAGACGACCCAGGCCGAGCTGATCGACCGCGAGAAATTCGCCTCGCTCGGCACGATCGTCGCAGGCGTCGCACATGAGGTGAACACGCCGATCGGCGTCGGCGTGACGGCCGCGACCGCGCTCAAGCAGGCGACCGTGCGCATGCAGAAGAAGGTCGAGAACGGCGAACTCAAGAAATCCGACCTGATGAGCTATGTCGAGATCGCCACCCGCTCGGCCGATATTCTGGAAGCGAACCTGGGCCGCGCGGCCGAGCTCGTCCGCTCGTTCAAGCAGGTCGCGGTCGATCAGTCGAGCGAGGCGATCCGCGTCGTCGAGCTCGGCCAATATATCCACGACGTCATGACCAGCCTTCGGCCGGAACTGCGCAAGGCCGGCCATGGCGTGACCGTCGACGCGCCGGACCCGGTCGAGCTGGAGACGACCCCGTCGGCGATCTGGCAGATCGTCAGCAATCTGGTGATGAACTCGATCCTGCACGCGTTCGAACCGGGCCAGCACGGCCATTTGACCATCTCGGCGACCCGGGCGGAGGATGCGGCGATCATCGTCTATCGCGACGACGGCCGGGGCATGAGCCCCGACGTCCGCCGGCGCATTTTCGAACCTTTCTTCACGACCAAGCGTGGCCAGGGCGGCAGCGGGCTGGGGCTCAGCATCGTCTATAATCTGGCGACCAAGACCCTGGGCGGTACGATCCTCTGTACCAGCGCGCCGGATGTGGGCACCGAATTCATGATTACGATTCCGATGCGCAGCGCGGAACGGGGTGACGAATGAACGACGACGAACTCGCCTTTATCGACGAGGATCTGGATATTGAAGGCGAAGCACCGGTAACTGCCTGGAAAGTCATCGTCGCCGACGACGAGCCGAACGTGCACGATGTCACGAAACTGGCCCTGGTCGATTTTCGCTTCGACGGCCGACCGCTCGCGTTCATCCACGCCCATTCCGCCGCCGCGGCGTTCGAGGCGGCAGAAAACAACCCCGACGCCGCGGTCCTGCTGCTGGACGTGGTCATGGAATCGGAGCATGCCGGTCTCGAACTGGTCCGCCGGATCCGCGAGGAGCTGGGCAATTCGACGCTGCGCATCGTGCTGCGCACCGGCCAGCCGGGGGCGGCGCCCGAAGTCGACGTCATCGCGCGATACGACATCAACGACTACAAGGAAAAGACCGAGCTGACGGCCGGCAAGCTGTCGACGCTGATGTATGCCTGCCTGCGCGGCTATCGCGACATCATGACGATCGAGCGCAGCAAGCAGGGGCTGGAGCGGATCATCGACGCCTCGCAGCGGATCTTCCGGCTGCAATCCCTCGAGGAATTCACCGGGGCCGTGCTCGACGAACTGGGCTCGCTGCTCCAGATCCACGGCCATGAACCCGAGGACGGCATCCAGGCGCTGACCGCGACCGGCATGGTCGGCAAGCTGACCGTGCTGGCCGGCACCCCGCATTACGAGCATCTGCGCGGCCTGCCGATCGAAGAGGCCCTGCCGCCCGAAACCGCGCAGCGCATCGACGCCTGCCACAAGGCCGCCTACAGCGCCCATTTCGGCGACGAATATGTCGGCGTGTTCAAGGCCCGCGCCGGCGCCGACAAGATCCTGTATCTGCGCGGCTATCACCCGCGCTCGGAACTCGACCGCCAGCAGCTCGACATCTTCGCGCGCAACGTCGGCGTATCGTTCGAGAATATCCAGCTGAAGGAAGCGATCGAGGACGCCCAGCGCGAGATCATCTATCGCCTGGGCGGCGTGGTCGAGACGCGTTCGAAGGAAACCGCGAACCATGTCCGCCGCGTAGCCAAGATCTCGCGACTGCTGGCGCGGGCCGCCGGCATGACCGAGCGCGAGGCGCTGATCTTCGAATATGCCTCGCCGATGCACGACATCGGCAAGGTCGGCATTCCTGACGCGATCCTCAACAAGCCCGGCAAGCTGACGCCGGAGGAGTGGGAGATCATGAAGACCCACGCCTATGTCGGCTACGACATCCTCAAGGGCTCGGACCACGAGATCCTGCAGACCGCCGCCATCATCGCGCTCGAACATCACGAGAAATGGGACGGCGAGGGCTATCCGTTCAACAAGCGTGGCCACGAGATCAGCCTGCACGGCCGCATCACGGCGATCGCCGACGTCTTCGACGCGCTGGCGAGCGAGCGCTGCTACAAGGCGGCCTGGCCGATCGACAAGGTGCTGCAGCTGTTCCGCGACGAACAGGGCAAGCATTTCGACCCGCACCTGGTCGATCTGACGTTCGAATCGCTCGACGATATCGTCGCGATTCGGGACGAGTACCGGGATTAGATTCCTCTTCCGTCATTTCCCGCGAAAGCGCTAAACGATGTACATATCTGTTTGCGCCGTTTGAAATCAGTAGGTTACCCTAACGCTCCGTCATGCCCGGGCTTGACCCGGGCATCCACGCCCGTCCGCCGGAGCCCTGTTTGGCCGTGAAATCGGCTTGCCCAACCACGTGGATGGCCGGGTCAAGCCCGGCCATGGCGATGTAAAAGACTAACCATCTGAAATAAAACAGAAAGAGATGTACATAGCCTAGCCTACGCGGGAATGACGGGTAAAGAAGCCTCCTCAATGGATCGTCGGCCGCTCGACCGCGGCATGGGGGGCCGCCGACAGGTCGCGTTCGGCGTCGAGCCACGAGCGGATGCCGTCCGGCAGGGGC
>JAQGIC010000127.1 GCA_028288725.1 Rhodospirillales bacterium | reverse complement strand
CGCCGTCGGTGATCAGCTGCTGCTTGACCGCGGCGGCGCGACGCTCGGACAGGGCCTGGTTGTACTTGGCCGAACCAACCGTGTCGGTATGACCCGTCACGTTGATCTGCGTCATGTGGCCGGCCTTCACGCTGTCCGAGGCCTGCTGAATGACCTTGGCGGCGGCGGCGGTGATATCCGACTTGTTGAAGTCGAAGAACACCTGGAACGCGCGCTGCACTTCCGGCGCCTTGGCCGGCGGGGCGGGCGGCGGGGTCACGACGGCCGGCAGCGGAGCCGGAGCGGCCGGCAGCGTGCCGAACTCGACGCGAACCGTCAGGAAGATGTTGTTGGAGTTGAAGCTGTAGTGGTTGACGATCGGCGACCCGCCGAGCGATCCGGTCGTATCGGCATCCTGAGTGCCGATATAGCGGTATTCGAGACCAACCTTCAGGTTCTCGGCGACCGGATATTCGACACCGACGATGGCCTGGTAGGCGGCGACGGCGCTGTGGCCGTTGAATGCCGCGGAGGTCGGCACGGTGGTCACACCGGCCGTACGGATCAGCATCTCGCCGACGCCGACGCCGACATGCGGGATGACCGGCAGGCCGAGGCCGTAGAAGTCATAGAGCACGTTGCCGAACATGTTGAATTCGGTCGTATGCCCGCCGCCGGCGAGCGCGCCGTGAGCGGAGTGATCGACGTTGTTCGTCGACGAGCCGATCTGCAGTTCGGCGCGTAACCCGTTGCCGAACTCGTAACCGCCCGAGATGTAGCTGGCGATGCCGGCATCATAGGTCACGCTGCTGCTATTCTGCGGCGAGGGACCGGTCGATTGCGCCGGCAGGGCGAAGCTGCCGCCAATGCCGCCGCCGAGATACGGGCCGGTAAGCTGCTGAGCCATTGCGGCTGAAGAAACCGAGCAGAGCAGAACCGCGCCCAGGACGCACAGACGTTTATTCATCATCATCCTCATCATATTGTCGTCTAGCGGAGTGAATGCGTTGGTCTTCTTGCACGTGAACCTATAATACGGCCAGAGGTTGCTGCGCATGTCTCCGGTTCATCGAATTTCTGTGCTTTTTTTACGGGTGTTGCCGAAAGTACACGCCTGGGCATTGTGGGGACCGGCAGGCCTTCCGGTTGGCCATCGATAAACGCAGGATAGGCCCATTCGGCCTACCGCTAAAGCCACGAGGCCCCCTTCGTCGGGACCTGTGGCGCAATTGCATCGATCGGCCTCGGCTCAGGGCTCGTCGAGCCCAACGACAATGTGAATGTCGCGAATCTCGTTCAGCGGATATTTCAACTCTGCGGCGGGATAGTATTGCTTCAAATAAAGCATCGTGGCCGAGCGTCGGACGAACTCCTTGATCAGCACGACGTTGTCGGTCTTCGTCACGACCACGCCCGTGCCGGCCTGGGGCGGCTTGTAGGGATTGATGTGCAGCAATTGCCCCGGTCGAAAGCGCGGGGTCATGCTGTCGCCGATCATGTAGATCGAATAGGCGTCGCGGACATGCAGCAGCGAGTGCGGCCGGGCGATATAGTCGATCGGCCCATCCTCCAGGAACATTTCCTGTTCGTCCCCGCCCCGCGCGGCGCTGCGCACGGGGATCAAATCCCGCGGATCGCGTGCCGGAACCGGCGGGCCGGGGGCTGCCTCGCCGCCCAGAAGCGGCCGGTCCTGCGAAGCCGTCGGCGGTGCCCGGGACGGCAGCGGCAGCAGATCCTTGGGCTCGATCCCCAAAGCCTCGGCCAGCCGGGTCATCCAATCCAGCGTCAGGCGTCGCTCGCCCTTCTCGAGCTTGTTGATCTGCGGCGCGGTCGTGCCGACGCGGTTGGCCAAGGCCTGCATGCTGAGGCCGGCCAGGTCGCGGAATTCTCTGAGTCGATTCGACATCATGTCCGACATATATCCGAAATGGATATGTCTGGCAAGGTCAGGCGTGAAAATTTTTTGGCCAAATCTCGTTGCTGAACGTGAACAAAACAAGTACGAATTACATCTCGATATGTCCGAAATGGAGATGCACATGTCCGCTCTGCCCAACATCCCCAACCATAAGACGCGCCGAGCGGCGCTGAAGCTCGACCGGCTGGGGCCCGAGCTGCCGCCGCCGGAGCGGCGCCAGCATGATCCGGTGGCGCTGGTCGAAGAACGGGACCCGGAAGGATGGCCGGTACGCCATTGCCGGACGATCGATACGATTGGCCGCCTGGTGCGCAGCGGACTGGTCCGCTCCGAATGGGCGGTCGCGGCCGATCGGTTCCGGCGCGACTATCGGCTGGCGGCGTTCGATCCGTTGTCGGCGAACGATCTGGGGCGGGCCCGGGGGGGCGGCGGGCGTGGCGTGATCATGGATCGGGTCGAGGATGCGCGCCAGCGCCTGGCCGACGCGATCGCGGGCATGGGCGGCCTATCGGCGCCGGCCGGCTCGATCGTATGGCACGTCGTCGGCGCCGAACTGACGCTCAAGGACTGGTCGCTGCGCCAGGTTTGGGGCGGCCGGCCGCTCCGCCACGAGGTCGCCACCGGCATTCTTGTGGCGGCGCTCGCGGCGCTCGACGCACATTATCACGACCGCCGCCGGATCGCGCGCGCCGAACGCCCTCTGCTCCCGCGTTGATCCTTCCGATCGGGTCGGCGGGACGCTCAGTCCACGCCGATCCGATCACGGATGAAGTCCGGCACCAGCCGGTGTCCGGCGAACAATTCATGACCGGCGACCCCCTCGATATCATTCTCCGGCGGGCGAACCTCGGTCCCGCCAGGAACACGCCCTCCTCGCTCAAGGGCGGATTTGGATAAGAACAAAATACGAACATTCCGCTTGACCCGATCCGAAACATCTGGCAGAAAAATCCCATCGTTCGAATTCCGCCCGCCCGGCATCTGCCGCGGCGGGCTTTTCGTTTCCGCGCTTTTGATGCCGCGGAGGAGGGGCAATGGCGGGCTGGACCGACCACCAGCGGGCGGGCTTTCTGGCCCGGCTTGCCGAGACCGGCAATGTCAGCGAGGCGGCGCGCTGGGCCGCCGTGTCGCGGTCCGGCGCCTACGCGCTCCGTCTGGCCGACGAGGAGTTCGCGCTGGCCTGGGCCGAGTCCCAGGGCCAGGCGGTCGATGCGCTGGAACTGGAGGCGCGCCGGCGCGCAGTCGAGGGCGTGGAACAGCCGGTGATGTATGCCGGCAAGCCCGTGCACGACGACGGCGGCGACCCGGTCACCGTCCGCCATTATTCCGACCGGCTGCTGGAGCTGCTGCTGAAGGCGCGCCGGCCGGAGAGCTTCAAACCCACCGACGAGGATCAGGATGGCGCGTTCGTTCTTCTCGATGACGACGAGCGAGTGCG
>JAQGIC010000125.1 GCA_028288725.1 Rhodospirillales bacterium | reverse complement strand
GACTTGGCATAGCGAGCCTTCAGTTCGTCAAAGACGTCTCTCGCATCATGCAGGCGGCCCGCCTCGATGGCGGCCATGCCCCGGTCAATTGCCGCGTCAAGCGATGCCAATCGACGCTCGCGGTTTTCCGAGGATAGATGCGGCCCAGACGATTCCGAGCAGTTTCCGAAATTGCGTCTGCCCAACACGCACGCCTCCCATCTGTCTGAAGGTTAGATATCCATCAGCGTCGGCGCAGTGTTCGGCACGATCTCGTCCTGGGCACGGCCGAGGGCCGCCAGCGACGTTTCCAGCATGCTGCCGTCGAGCGGCAAGACCGCGCCCAGCCACAGGGCGTGCTTCAGGTGATCGTCCTTCGGCCGGTCGGTATTCGGATGCACGACGATGGTCAGCCCTTGCCGGTTCAGCATCAGCCAGGGCACCAAGGTCGAAAACAGATCCTTCTCGAACGCGACCTGATACATCGCCATCGGATGCGGGCCGACCGGCTGATCGCGCCAGCGGCCCATCTGGACCCGGAAGCGGGCACCGATCGCTTCGCGCAGGATCGCCGCCCGCTCGCGCGCCTCGGGCCCGTCGAAATAGACGTGCGCGTGGTAGCTCTCGATCGTCCGGATCGTTTCGGTCATTCGGCCGGCGCCGAAAGCGGATGGCCGCGCAGATGGAACCAGAGCGCCTGCAGCCGGAGCGAGCCGGTCCTGAGCGCCAGATGGATGACCGGCGTCGTGTAGAGCGTCAGCAATTGCGAGACCATCAGCCCGCCGACGATGGCGATGCCCAGCGGACGGCGCAGTTCCGATCCCGCCCCCTGCCCCAGGGCCAGCGGCAGCGCGCCGAAGATGGCGGCGATCGTCGTCATCATAATCGGGCGGAACCGCACCAGGCAGGCCTGGAGGATGGCCTCTTCCGGCCCCTTGCCCGCCGCCTCGGCTTGGATCGCGAAATCCACCATCATGATGGCGTTCTTCTTGACGATGCCGATCAAGAGGATGATGCCGATCAACCCCATGACGTCGAGATTGGCGCCGCAGGCGATGAGCGCCAGGAGCGCGCCGACGCCGGCCGACGGCAGCGACGACAGGATGGTCAGCGGATGCACGAAGCTCTCGTACAGCACGCCCAGCACGATATAGACGACCAGCGTCGCGGCCGCGATCAGCCAGGGCTGGCTCGCCAGCGACTTTTCGAACTCCTGGGCCGCCCCTTCGAAGCTGGTCTGGAGCGTGATCGGTTTGCCCAGGTCCGCTTCCATCTTGTGGATGCGGTCGACCGCCTCGCCGATCGACACGCCGGGCGCCAGGTTGATGGTCAGGCTTTCGTCCGGGAACTGCCCCCGGTGATTGATCGTGATCGGCGCCACCGAGTTTTCGAACGAGGCGAATGTCGAAAGCGGGATCTGTTTGCCCGTGGCCGAGGCGACATGGATCAGCTGCAATGACGCCGGATCGGCCTGGAACTGCGGATCGACCCGCATCAGCACGTAGTATTGGTTGGCGTCGGTAAAGATCTCGGCAACCCGGCGCGGGCCGAAGGCGTCATAGAGCGTGTCGTCGATCGCCTTGGGATCGACGCCCATGCGCGCCGCCAGATCGCGATTGACCACGACCCTGACGCTCGACGCGGTATTGAGATCGCGCGACACGTCGAGCAGGCCAGGCACCTGTTTCAGATGTTCGAGCACGGTCGGCGTCCAGCGTTCCAACTCGCCCCGGTCGGCGTCGATCAGGGTATATTGATACTCCGTCCGGCCGGCATTGGTCCCGGTGATGATCTCCGGCTCCGGCTGCATGAAGAACCGCAGACCCTGCAGCTTCGCCGCGCGTTCCCGCAGATGGCCCAGGACCTGATAGACGTCGACCCGTTCGTCGCGCGGCTTCAGATTGATGACGAAGGCCCCGGTGTTCTCGTCTCCGTCGCCGCCGACATAGCTCGTGACCGAGAAGACGTCGGGATCGGACCGGATGATCGCCGTCATCTGCTCGACCAGATGGGAGGTGCCGGCGAACGGCGTGCCGGTCGGCGCCTCGGCGAACCCGAAGATGCGGCCATTGTCCTGAGGCGGAAAGAAGCCCTTGGGGATCGTGACGTAGAGATAACCGGTGAGTGCCAGCGTGAGCGCGAAGCTGAGCATGGTCAGCTTGCGACGGTGCAGCACCCAGACCAGGCTGCGGCGATAGGCGTCGAGCACCGCGTCGTTCGCCCGCAGGACCCAGCGCTGGAATGCGGTCGGCGCCGTCTTCGCGGCCTGCTTCACCGGCGTCAGCAGCCGCGCGCACAGCATGGGGCAGAGCGTCAGCGACACGACGGCCGAGGCCAGGATCGCCACCGACACGGTCGCCGCGAATTCGCGGAACAGCCGGCCGACGATGCCGCCCATGAAGAACACCGGGATGAAGACCGCGACCAGCGACAGGGTGATCGACAGGATGGTGAAGGCGACCTGACCGCTGCCCTTGATCGCGGCTTCGATCGGGCCTTCGCCCTCTTCCATGTGGCGCACGATGTTCTCGATCACCACGATCGCATCGTCGACCACGAATCCCACCGCGATGGTCAGCGCCATCAGCGACAGATTGTCGAGCGTGAAGCCCAGGCCCAGCATCACGATCAGCGTCGCCAGCAGCGACAGCGGGATGGTGATCGACGGGATCACCGTCGCCCAGAAATGGCGCAGGAAGATGAAGATCACCATGACGACCAGCGCGATGGTGATACCGAGCGTCAGTTCGACGTCGCCCAGCGAGGCGCGGATCGTCTCGGCCCGGTCGGTCACGATATTGAGATTGACCGACGGCGGCAGCGAGGCGCGCAAGCTGGACAGCGAAGCGCGCAGGCCGTCGACCGCCGCAACCGTGTTGGCGCCCGGCCGCTTCTGCACGGCGATGATGATGGCCGGATGGCCATTGTACCAACCGGTCGCCTTGTCGTTCTCGACGCCATCCTCGACCGAGGCGATATCGGACAGCCGCACCGGCGCGCCGTTGCGATAGGAGACGACGATATCGCGCAGACCGTCGGCGTCGAAGATCTGATCGTTGGATTCGACCGTGGTGACCACGTCGCCGCCTTCGAGCCGTCCCTTGGGCCGATTGACCGTGGCGCGCTGGATCGCGTTGCGCACATCCTCGGGCGACAGGCCGCGCGACGCGAGCGAGGCCGGGTTGATCTGGACACGGATGGCGAATTTCTGCTCGTCGGCGATGAAGGCGCGCGAAATGCCGGGCAGGTTCGAGATGCGGCGCACCACCGCCGTGTCGGCGAACTGATCGACCTTGGTCAGCGGCAGGACGTCGGAGGTGAAGGCCATCACGACCATGGCGCGCTCGGCCGGGTTCTCCTTGAAGAAGAACGGCGGGTTCGGCATGTCGGCCGGCAGGTCGCCGGCAGCGTTCGAGATGGCCGACTGCACGTCGATCGCGGCGAGATCGATGTTGCGCCCCAGATCGAACTGCAGCCGCACGAAGGTTTGCCCGAGCGACGAGTTGGAATTGATCGAGACGATGCCGTTCAGATAGGCGAATTGCCGCTCGAGCGGGGCCGCAATCGAGGTCGCCATGGTCTCGGCGCTGGCGCCCGGCAGGTTGGCGATGACGTTCATCACCGGATACTCGACCTGCGGCAAAGCCGCGACCGGCAGCATGGCCCAGGCGGCGATTCCGAAGATCAGCAGGCCGATGGCGAGCAGCAAGGTCGCCACCGGCCGAAGGATGAACGGCCGGCAGGGGTTCATGCCCCCCGAGCCCATATCCACCGGGCTCATGATGGCGTCGCCTCCGCCCGGGGACCGAGCGCCACCGGATCGTCCGTCCCCGGATCGGCTTTGACCGCCATGCCGGGCGACAGCTGGTCCTGATTGTCGGTCACGACGAACTCGCCGGATTTCAGCCCGGCGACCACGGCCAGGCCATGGACGCTCTGCAGCACGCTGACGTCGCGCGGCGCCACGGTCGAGACGGCGCGGTCCAGCACATAGACGAACTTGCCGCGGATGCCGGTCTGGATCGCCGCCATCGGCACGGTGACCGCATCCTTGCGGATGCTGGTCACGACACGGGCGTTCAGGAACTGGCCCGGCCACAGCACCTCGTCGGCATTCTCGAACAAAGCCTTCAATTCGATCGTGCCGGTCTGCGGATCGATCTGATTGCCGATCAGCGTCAGCTTGCCGTCGGCCAGGCGCTTCTGATCATTGCCCGAGCGGGCCTCGACCACGAGCGAGCCCGCTCGCTGGCCGGCCTGGATATCGGGCAGCGCATCCTGCGGCACGGTGAACAGCACATTGACCGGCTTGACCTGGACGATCTCGACCAGGTCGTTGTTGTCGGCGGTATGGATCACATTACCGGCATCGACCAGGCGCTTGCCGATCCGGCCGGTGATCGGCGCGCGGATCGTGGCGAATTGCAGATTGAGCTTGGCCGCGTCGAGTGCCGCCTGATCGGCGCGGATGGATGCCGAAAGCTGGCCGACGACGGCCTGCTGCTGATCGAACGCCTGGCGTGAGGCAAAGCCGTGCTGCAGCAGGCTCGACTGCCGGTCGAGGTCCGCCTTGGCCGAGACGAGCTGCGCCTGATCCTTGGCCAAGGTGCCCTCGGCCTGGCCGACCGCGGCCTGATAGGGCCGCGGGTCGATCTGGATCAACGCGTCGCCGGCCTGAACCTGTTGGCCTTCGGTGAACAGGATCTTGTCGATCTGGCCGTCGACCCGGCTCTTGATCTGCACGATGTTGAAGGGTTGGACCTGTCCGATACCGCGCACATAGACCGGCACGTCGCGCTGCTCCACCGGGGCGACATGGACGGTCGGCGCCGGACGGTCGCCCGCGGCACGGCTGGCCGAGGCGGAACTATGGTTCGAGCGCCAAAGGAACGCGGCGCCGGACGCGAGAATTACCAGACCGAGCAGAAAAAACGCCGCGCGCCGCATCGCAGGATACCTCGAAAATTATCCCATGGTCGTGCGGGATACAGCGAAAGGGCACAACACCTGTCGGCGCAAGCCACTCTCTCGCTTCCCGCATGCCGCGTGGTCGCGGCACGCGGAGAGCCTTTTGGCCCGGCGGGACCCTACCAGATCGACACGCGGAAGACGATGGCGAAACCGCCCGGCACCGTCATGGCGCAAGCCTTGTCTCCTCTGGGCTTCGGCGCTGCAGCACCCCCGCGACCACCAGGGCGATTATGGCGCCTCCGACTCTCTCCAATTCAACGAAGAGTAGGGTTCCATAACATAAAGACATGCCACATATTCGCCACAATATTGCCCTTGTTCCGACAGACGTGATACCCACCTTACTCGACCGGTGAATAATGATTTTCACCGAACTGAGCCAAAACGTCGCGTGTTATCTGCGCAACACATCGAAACAATGAAAACAATCGTGTGCAACGGTCGACATCGTACGGAGTTGACTGCTGCGTAGGGTAGGCTCTGCCGCCCGGTTAGTATTGGAGACTATAATGACGAAGCAACGTACTCTTGCCGTCCTGCTCGGCACCGCGGCAGTCCTGGCGTTCTCCGGCGCCGGCGCCGCCCAGGCCCAGGTCGTCGCGAATCCGAACTACACTTATGGGCCGTATGTCGGCATCGCCGGTGGTGGCAGCTTTCTGAACGACATCAGCCCGAACGGTGGCGGCGCGGATGCCAAGAGCGAATTCGATCCGGGCTATGTCGCCCTCGGCACCGTCGGCTGGGGCTTCGGCAACGGCTTCCGCGCGGAACTCGAAGGCGGCTATCGTCGGAATGATCTGCGCAGCGTGCGCAATTCGACCAACCCGAACGGCGGCGCGCTCGGCACCGAGTCGGTGATGGTCAATGGTCTCTATGACATCGACCCCGGCATGTTCGGCGTGCAGTCCTACGGCTTCATGCCCCATGTCGGCGTGGGCGTGGGCTGGGCCCGTCCGCGCTTCGACCATGCGTCGAGCTATAACGGCAATGTCGTGAGCGGCAAGGACGACGTCCTGGCCTATCAAGGCATCGCCGGCGTTTCCTACGCCCTGGCGCCGCAGATCAAGCTCGACCTCGACTATCGTTACTTCGGCACGCAGAACGGCAACTACAACAGCTCGCCGGGTTTGACGGGCACCGGTAGCGTGACCCGGACGTCGCTCAACGACCAGGAAGTGACCCTGGGCGTGCGCTACGAGTTCTGGACCCCGGTCGTGGCGCAGGCCCCGCTGCCGGCGGTTGCCGCCCCGCCGCCGCCGGCACCCGTTGCCAAGGCACCGGAAGTGCAGCGTGCGTTCCAGGTGTTCTTCGACTTCAACAAGGCGGACATCACCAGCGCCGCCGCCCATGTGATCCAGCAGGCGTCCGACAGCGTCAAGGCCGGCCACATGACGCAGATCAACGTGACGGGTCATACCGACACGGTTGGTTCGGCCAAGTACAACCAGGCCCTGTCCGAGCGTCGCGCCGCCGCGGTCAAGCAGCAGCTGATCACCGACGGCG
>JAQGIC010000091.1 GCA_028288725.1 Rhodospirillales bacterium | reverse complement strand
CCCTCTCATTTCCTCACGCGGCAATCCTCGGGTTCCGTTCCGGCCGGCGCGATGCGGATGAGCAGCTGTTGCGACAAGCCGGCAGCGGTCGAGCCGGAGACGAAGTCGCCGACTGCCCGCGCCAGATACGGGTCGAGGGTGTTGAGGCTGGCTTCGCGAAACAGGGCCCGCACGGTCGTGTCGTCGCGCTGCCAGACCTCCTCGGTCAAATTCTGCGCGTCGATGGTGTGGGCACGGATCGCGCAGGCGACGGTCGGCGGACCGTAGCTCGCCACCAGCGCATCGAAGGCGGCCTTGGCGACCGCCGGAACGGCACCGTGCCGCCCGCGCTCGATCTGGATGCGCTTCAGGCCGTGGGTCTGCTTGTCCATCTGGAAGAACACGATGAAGCCATAGCCGCCGATGTCGTAATTCTTGAGCACGAGGTCGGCGTAGGCATCGCCGAAGTCGATCGGGCGATCGAGGCGCGTCGCAGCCGCGCCGAATTCCCGGCCGAGCGCGTCGGTGCTCTCGCCCCACAGGGTGCCGCGCCATCCCGTCGCGGCGGCATCGGCAGGGCCCGGCACGGCAACGGCAATGAGCGCCGCGAGCCAGCAGAGCCGCCGGCGAGCAGCCATCGTTACCGCCAACCGTCTATCGTGCTTGGACATGGTTCGTATCGTGCCGGGCCATCAGGTTCGTCGGGCGGATCATACCAGATCGGCCATGGTTCGCTCATGCGGCGCTTGGCGCACGCGCCGATTCAGTCATAAATCATTCGCCGATAAGGTGTTATCCTATCTCGTGTGCTATTATGCGTCCCGTGGCACGGTGGTATTCGAGCGTTGGACTGAATTGATGGCGTTGCGGCGTTTGGTGCTGTTGTTGGCCGGCATAGTCGCGGCCTGTCTTGCCAGTGCTGCGGCGCGGGCCGCCGAGACCCCGGCGCTTGCGCTGGTCTATGATACCAACGAAAACCCGCCCTTCACCTATGGCGTCGGCACGGATACCGATCCCAAGAAGCCGGGCTTCGTGATCGAACTGATCCGGGCCGCCGCCGCCCATGCCGGCGTCCCCGTCAGTTTCAACCGCGTGCCCTGGGCGCGCGGGCTTGAGATGGTCGAGACCCACGAGGCCGACGGCATCTTCATGGCGAGCTACACGGAAGATCGCCTGCGCTATGGCGTCTATCCGATGAACGACGGCAAGCCCGACGCCGCGCGCAAGCTGACCGACTTGTCCTATTGGCTCTATACCCGCCGGGATTCGGGCGTGGGCTGGGACGGCAAGACCATCACCAATCTCCATACGCCGATCGCGGCCACGACGGGGTATGCCGTGGTGCCGCTGCTGGAAAAGATGAGCCAGAAGGTCGTGACCGACCCGAACCACCTGCGCAATCTGCACAAGCTGGAGAGCGGCGATCTCGACGCCTATGCCGAGCTGCAGGCCCATGTCGACGGGCTGATCCGGGCCTATCCCAAGCAGTTCCGCACCATCGTGAAGCTGGAGCCGCCCATCCGGACCACGGCGTATTATCTGATGGTGTCCAAGACCTTCTATGCCGCCCGGCCCGCGGATGCCGAGCGGCTGTGGGACGCCATCGCCTGGGTCAACGCCCAGCCGGAATTCCAGGACATGGTCGAGGCCAAATACACCGAATAGAGGGTCCCGCCGCCACGCGGCGGTGATTTTTGACAAATCGCAGCGGCATCCGACAATCGGGCCGGGCCCGTGTTGCTTCAACCTGCCAAGACTGAAGCAACCCCGGTCCGAAGGATGGCAGACGATGGCGACGCGCGCGGCCCTTGGCGAGGGATCCTCCCCGAACAGCCTGACCCGTTACCTGCGAGAGATCCGGAAATATTCGACCTTGGCGCCCGAGCAGGAGCAGAGCCTGGCCCGACGCTGGGTCGATAGCCGGGACCGGACCGCCGCCGCGCACCTGGCGACCAGCCATCTGTGCCTGATCGTCAAGATCGCCAACGGCTTCCGCGGCTACGGCCTGCCGCTGGCCGACCTGGTGGCCGAGGGCAATGTCGGCATGATGCAGGCGATCGAGCGCTTCGACCCCGAGCGCGGCTTCCGCCTGTCGACCTATGCCATCTGGTGGATCCGGGCGGCGATCCTGGATTATATCCTGCGTTCCCAGTCGATGGTCCGCCTGTGCACGACGCCCCGGCAAAGGCGGCTGTTCTTCAAGCTGCGCCAGGCCAAGCACCGGCTGCAGGCGATCGACGACGGCGATCTTCCGCCCGAGATGGTCGCCCGGATCGCGCACCAGCTCGACGTGTCGCCCGGCGACGTCGTGACCATGAACCGGCGCCTCGCCGGGCCTGATAAATCGCTGAACGCGCCGGTGACATCCGAGAGCGACGGGGAATGGCAGGATCGGCTGGTCGATCACGCGCCGAACCAGGAGGCCGTGCTGGGCGACCGCCAGGAGCTGGACCAGCGCCGCGGCCTGCTGCGCCAGGCCATGACCCAGTTGAGTGAGCGCGAGCGGCACATCCTGTCCGCCCGCCGCCTGCGCGAGCGGCCGCTGAAGCTCGACGAGCTTGCGACCCATTACGGCGTGTCGCGCGAACGCATCCGCCAGATCGAGGAACGCGCCTTCGGCAAGATCCAGGAAGCGCTGGGCCTGGCGCCGCATCGGGCGCGCCGGACCCTCCGGCCGATCTACGCGCCGGGGCTGGCGGCGGATGGTTTCCGACCGGCCATGCCCCGTCCGGCGGTCTATGCCGCGCAAGCGCCGGCGGATTGGTCGAGGCAGCCGGCAATGGCGGGGTAATTATTCCGTCGGAACTGCCGCGGCTTCCGTCCCGCTTCCCCCGCCCGCAATCTTGCCCGCCCCCGGCTTTGCCGCTAGCGTCGCCGCCAGTGAATTCCGCCAGATCAATTCGCCGGGGGCTTACCATTTTGGGTCGTTTGAAAATCACGCTCGCCTTGTCCCTCATGGGGCTGGCGGTCGGCACGCTCGCGCGTGCCGCGGATGCGCCGGATCCCTATATCTGGCTGGAGGAGCTCAGCAGCCCCCGCGTCGATGCCTGGATCAAGACCGAGAATGCCAAGACGCTGGACGTGCTGGAACAGGACGCGCGCTTTCCCACGCTCTATGCCCAGGCGCTGGAGATCGCCGAGGCCAAGGATCGCATCCCGACGCCGCGTTTCCTGGGCGACGCGGTCTATAATTTCTGGCAGGACGCCGACCATGTCCGCGGCATCTGGCGCAAGACCGATCTCGCCTCCTACCGCACGGCGGCGCCGGCCTGGACCACGGCGCTGGACCTGGACCAGCTGGCCAAGACGGAGAACGCCAACTGGGTCTGGCATGGCGCCGATTGCCGCCGGCCGGACGAGCGGGTCTGCCTGATCAGCCTGTCCGACGGCGGCGAGGACGCGGTCACCATCCGCGAGTTCGACCTTGCGACCGGTCGGTTCGTCAAGGACGGCTTCGCCCTGCCCAAGAGCAAGCAGGATGCCGTCTGGGCCGATGCCGACGACCTGGTGCTGTCGCGCGACTGGGGCAAGGGCACCATGACGACGGCGGGCTATCCGTTCGTGGTGAAGCTGCTGAAGCGCGGCCAGAATCTCGCGGCCGCCAGGGAGATCTTCCGCGGCAAGCCCGGTGATACCCAGGTCAGCCCGGCCGCCTTGCAGGATGGCGACGGCCATAAGGTCGTGTTCATCCAGCGCGCCGTCAGCTTTTTCGAGACCGAGACCTATCTGGTCAGGGCCAGCAAGGCGGTAAGGCTGGCTCTCCCGCTGAAGGCGCAGATCAGCGATCTGGTCGCCGGCCGGCTGCTGGTCAAGCTGAACCAGGATTGGACGGTTGCCGGCCAGAGCTTCGGCCAAGGCGCGCTGGTCTCGCTCGACCTGGCCGCGGTCAATGCCGATCCGGCTCATCTGAAGCCGACAATGGTCTATGCGCCGGGCCCGCGCGCCTCGCTCGACGAGGTCGCCTCGACCAAGTCGCATCTGATCGTCACGCGCTATGAGAACGTGCGCGGCCGCGCGTCGGTCTATACGCCGGCCCCGAACAACAGCTGGACCGAACGCAAGCTCGACCTGCCCGACAACAGCTCGATCGGCATCGTCGATGCCCAGAGCCACGGCGAAGGCGCGTTCCTGAGCGTCACCGGCTTCCTGACGCCCTCCTCGGTCGTGCTGGCCGATGCCGGCACCGGCGCGCTCGATACGGTCAAGGCGCTGCCGGCCAAGTTCGACGCGTCCAAGGACGTGGTCGACCAGCATGAGGCGACCTCGAAGGACGGCACCAAGATCCCGTATTTCGTGATCCATCCGGCCGCCATGGCCATGGACGGCAACAACCCGACGGTGCTCTACGCCTATGGCGGCTTCCAGGTGTCGGAGACGCCGTTCTATTCGGCCAATATCGGCAAGCTGTGGCTGGAACGCGGCGGCGTGTTCGTGCTGGCCAACATCCGCGGCGGCGGCGAGTTCGGCCCGGCCTGGCACGAGGCGGGCCTGAAGACCCATCGCCAGAAGATCTACGATGATTTCGCCGCCGTGGCCGAGGCGTTGCTCGCCGACAAGGTGACGAGCCCGCGCCGGCTCGGCATCGAGGGCGGCTCCAACGGCGGGCTCTTGATGGGCGTCGAGTTCACCCAGCACCCCGAGCTGTGGAACGCGGTCGACATCCAGGTGCCGCTGCTCGATATGCTGCGCTTCGAAAAGATCGCGGCCGGCCCATCCTGGGTCGGCGAGTACGGCACGGTCGCCAGGCCCGACGAGAAGGCGTTCCTCGCCCGGATCTCGCCCTACAACAACCTGAAGCCCGGCGTGAAATATCCCGAGCCGTTCGTCTGGACCACGACCAAGGACGACCGCGTCGGCCCGCAGCACGCCCGCAAGTTCGCGGCACGCCTGGCGGAAATGGGCATCCCGTACCTGTTCTACGAGGTGACCGAAGGCGGCCACGGCTCGGGCGCCAACCTCAAGGAAAAAGCCAAGACCACGGCGCTGGAGCTGACCTACTTCTCCCGCAAGCTGATGGATTGATCTGGAACCGGCTCGGTTGCGATTGATCGCAACCGGCGCCGCGTGAATGCGCGGCGCCGGTCCTTTTTGCGACACTCCGCGCCAAATCCCGCCGCGCGGCATCATAGCGATTGCCACCCCTACCCGGCCTCGGTCACCATCGAGGTACTGCCGGTCTGATTCGGCTGGTCTCTGGCATGAAGCGTTGGCATCGTGACCCTGGTCTCTCGGGCTCGAACCATTGGCGATCTCGCGGCCCGGCTCCGTCTCAACGGGCGACGGGGCGGCCCCGCCGCGCCCTCGGCCGGCTGGACCCGGTTCCGCAACAGCGAGATGGCGCTCATCCTGCTGGCCGGCGCGCTGGGCCTGGGCGCCGGCTTGGGCGTGGTGATCCTGCGCCAGTCGGTCACGGCACTGCATTCGCTGCTGTTCGGCATTCCCTGGGGCGGGCATCTCAGCGACGGGTTCAGCCTCGACTGGTGGACGGTGGTGCTGGTGCCGTCGCTGGGCGGGTTGGTCGTGGGCGGCGCGGCCTGGTACATCAAGCGCCGGCGCCCGCGCGAGACGATCGACGCGATCGAGGCGAACGCGCTCTATGGCGGGCGCATGTCGCTGACCGACAGCGTCAATCTCGCGATCCTGACCGTGCTGTCGGGCGGCTGCGGCGCCTCGGTCGGACTCGAGGCCGCCTATACCCAGATCGGCGCCGGCTTCTGCTCCAACATCGGCCATCGCCTGCGGCTGCGGCGCGACGACTTGCGCACGCTGGTCGGCTGCGGGGCGGCGGCGGCGATCGCCGCGGCGTTCGATGCGCCGCTGACCGGCGCCTTCTATGCCTATGAGCTGATCATCGGCAATTACTCGATCGCCAACCTGGCGCCGGTGCTGATGGCCGCGCTGGCCGGCACCTTCACCGCGCGCGAGCTGCTGGGCGAGGATCTGGCCTTCGCCACCAGCCGGGCGGTGCATGTGACCACGACCGACTATCTCATGTTCGTGCCGGTGGGCCTGGCGGCGGCGGCGCTCGGCATGGCGGTGATGCAGGGCGTGACCGCGACGGAGCAATGGATGCGGCGCCAGGCGATCCCGCCCTGGGTCCGACCGCCGATCGGCGGGCTGGTCGTCGGCATCATCGCGCTGATCTATCCCCGCGTGCTGGGCAGCGGTCATGGCGGCATCGTCGCCAATCTGCATTTCACCTTCGCGCTGCCCTATCTCAGCGGCTTGGTCGCGGCCAAGATCGCGGCCTCCGCCATCTCGATCGGCGTCGGATTCCGGGGCGGGCTGTTCAGTTCGTCCTTATTCCTGGGCACGCTGTTCGGCGGGGCCGTCGTCATGGCGCTCAACAGCGTGGCGCCGTCGATGGACCCGGACCCGCTGGTCTATACGCTGGTCGGCATGGGCGCCGTCGGCGCGGCCATCGTCGGCGCCCCCATTACCATGATCCTCTTGGTGCTGGAATCGACCCGCGATTTCGCCGCGACCGTCGGCGTCACGGTCGGGGTCATCGCCGCCAACGTCGCGGTCCGGCGCTGGTTCGGCTATTCCTTCGCGACCTGGCGCTTCCATCTGCGCGGGTTGAAGATCCAGGGCGCCGAGGATATCGGCTGGATCGACAGCCTGACCATCGGGCGGATCATGCGGCGCGACGGCAAGACCGTCCCGACCGAGATGTCGGTCGCCGCCATGCGCAAGGCCTTTCCCCTGGGCGGCGTGCCCCAGCTGTTCGCGACCGAGGGAGGCCGGCTGGTCGGTACGATCGACCCGGCGGATCTCTGGTCGCCAGACCTGGGCGGCATCCCGGAGGAGGTCAGCGCCGGCGATCTGATGGTGCCGATCGCGGCCTGGCTGCTCGCGACCGACAATCTGCAAAGCTCGCTGAAGAAATTCTCCGAGCATAAGCTGGAGATCCTGCCGGTGATAGACGGGCCGGACAACCTGCAGCTGCTGGGCTATTTGACCGAGGCCGAGGCGCTGAAATCCTACAGCCAGGAGTTGGAGCGCCATCGCAGCGATATGATCGGCGAGGCGCGGCTGTTCTCGACCGCCATCACGCCCGAGAGCTAGATATGCGCAAGCTGCTCTATGCCCTGATCTTCGCGATCGGCTTCGCCGCCTTCTCGGTCGGGGGCTTGAGCGAGCGGACCGGCGAACGGGATCCCTGGCTGGAGGACACAGCACTGGTGGCGCTGTGCCTCGGCTTCGTGCTGGGTTCGGTGCCGCGCGCCTGGTCGATCATTCCGCGTGCGATCCTGCCGTTGCCGACGTTCCTGCTGTTCCTGACGATCCTGACCGACCGCAAGCCGGAACTGCCGTTCTTCGTGGCCTTCGTCGGCGCCGCGTTCTACGCGCTGTTCATCACGTCCTATGCGAGTTTCCTGTCGCACCGGAACCGGCCGGACGAGGCGCCGGAGGTGAGGAGTTAGCCAAGTATTGGACCGTCATTCCCGCGCAGGCGGGACGACAGCGAAGGCTCCCGGCACCTACTCGCAGGTATAGGTCACGTTCGTATGATCGCCCCAGCCGGTGACCGAACGGAAATAGGGGCGCGTGACGCCGGGGCAATTGCTGTTGGCCGTGGCTTCGAGCACGGCCAGCCGGTCGCCGCCGAGCGAATAGACCTGCTTGCCGAGCGCGTCGCGCCCCTCCGGCGACGGCGTGCTGTTCGACCCCAGGCTACAACCGGTAGCGGACAGGCCGATAACGACGACAAACGAGAACCGACGAATCATAAGGTGGCCTTTAGCACTTCCGAGCGGGGCCGAACCGACGCGGGCCCACTTTGACTTTTCCATAAACGCATTTATTTCCCTATGGTTGCAACCGTCGTATCACTTAAGCCCTTCGAACAATTGACTGGCCCGCGACAGCCGCTAAGGTCGCGGCTGTTTTTTCGACTGCGGGGAATTCCACTCAATGTCCGAACCCATCGACCGCCGCTCCGTCCTGAAGGCTATCGCCGCATCGACGGCGGTCGGCCTCGTCGCCGGCGGCGGCACGCGGGCGCTCGCGGCCCAGGAGAACCTGAAGCTCAGCAAGGCCTTCCCCTTCAGCTTCGACAGCCTGAAGGAAATGGCGCGCCGCATGGTCGGCGAGCCCTATATCGGCCCGGCCCATCCCGCCCCCGAGGTCCTGAAGAAGATCGATTACGACGCCTGGGGCAAGATCAGCTACAACACCGATCACGCCCTGTTCGCCGACGAACGCTTCCCGATCACCTTTTTCCATCTGGGCATGTTCTTCCAGAAATCGGTCGACATGCATGTGGTCGAGAACGGCGAGGCGCGCGAGATCATCTACGACCAGTCCTATTTCGACATGCCGCCGGACTCGGTCGCGCGGCAATTGCCGAAGGGCGCCGGCTTCGCGGGCTTCCGCATCCAGGAGCCGCGCGACGGCAAGCTCGACTGGCGCAAGAACGACTGGGTCGCCTTTCTGGGCGCCTCATATTTCCGTGCGATCGGCGAGCTGTATCAATATGGCATGTCGGCGCGCGGCCTGGCGCTCGACACCGCCGTCGGCAGCAAGCCCGAGGAATTCCCCGACTTCACCAAGATCTATATCGAGAAGCCGGAGACGAGCGACGCGGTCACCGTCCTGGCTTTGCTCGAAGGGCCCTCGGTCGTCGGCGCCTACAAGTTCGTCATGGCGCGTGGCAAGGGCGTCATCATGGACATCGAGCAGTCCTTGTTCCTGCGCAAGCCGGTGAGCCGCTTCGGCCTGGCGCCGCTGACCTCGATGTACTGGTTCTCCGACACCAAGAAGCCGACCGCGATCGACTGGCGGCCGGAGGTGCATGATTCGGACGGGCTCGCCATGTGGACCGGCTGGGGCGAGCATCTGTGGCGGCCGTTGAATAACCCGCCGCATATCGTCGCCTCCGCCTTCGGCGACGAGAATCCCAAGGGCTTCGGCCTGCTGCAGCGCGACCGGCAGTTCGACCATTACCTGGACGGCGTCTATTACGAGAAGCGGCCGAGCTTGTGGGTCGAGCCCAAGGGCGGTTGGGGCAAGGGCGCCATCCAGCTGGTCGAGCTGCCGACCGACGACGAGATCCACGACAATATCGTCGCCATGTGGGTGCCGGACAAGCCGGCGGTGCCGGGCACGCAGTTCGACCTTGCCTACAAGCTGCATTGGCTGGCCGACGAACCCTATCCGACCGACCTCGCCCGCGTGGTGGCGACCCGGCTCGGCAACGGCGGCCAGCCGGGCCAGCCGCGACCGAAGAACGTGCGCAAATTCCTGATCGAATTCCTGGGCGGCCCGCTGGTCAATCTGCCGTTCGGCGTGAAGCCGGAAATGGTGCTGCAGGCATCCCGCGGGACCTTCACCGACTATCGGATGATGGAGGCCGTACCCGACGGCGTCGCCGGCCATTGGCGCGCGCAATTCGACCTGGCCGGCGTCGAGGGCACCGATCCGGTCGAAATGCGCGCGCAACTAACCGTGGCCGGCAAGGTCGCGAGCGAGACCTGGCTGTTCCAGTACCATCCGTTTTGAGCGACGGCACTTCTATTGGGTGACGGGGCACGGGATCGTGTGGTGCGGCGGCGAGCGGCAACAGCCGGCGCCGCATCGATCGCCGCGCCACAGAGCGTTCTTCTATCGCTTCGCGCCGGCCTGCAGGGCGCCGATCTTCTGACGCATCGGCTCCATCGCGGCGGTGAGCGCGGTCTTGGCGAGTTCACCGATCTTCGCGCCGTCCTTAGCCGCGTCGGCCATGCTATCGCTCATGAACTTCTGCTGAAGCTCCATGAACGCCTGCGGGGTCTTGACCGCCTTGAGGGCCTTCATGGACTCCTTGAGCTTCTGCGAATTGCGCTTCGTCAGCTGCTCGAATGCCCGCAGCAGCTCCGCAACGCCCTGGCCGTCGGCGGCCCCGCCATACGGCGAGGCCAGGGCTAGTTCCAAGGGCGTCGCGGTCGATGCTGCCTTGGGCTTCATCGCAGAGAAAAAGGCTTCGATGTTCACGGCGGGTTCTCCAGATCGGGGATGGCAAGGCACTTGCCGGTCACCCTGCGCCTGGAGAGCGCGTTCGAGGAGATTCGGAATCTACTCAGGGACCGTTGCCGCTTGGCGGAACAGCGTATCGGCAACCAACCGCGCGGCGGCCGCGTTAATCCTACGCGCCCCTCCGCGAGGTTTGAGATGAGCTTGCTCGATATCCAGGTGATGGCCGGCCTGCCCGGCACAACAGTGCCTGTCGGCAACCCGCCGATGCCGCCGCCCGACCCGGACCTGCCGGTGCCCGTCGAGGAGCCGCCCGAGCCGATCCCGACGCCGCGGCCGAAGGACGATCCGCCACCCCAGAAGCTGTGACCGGCCTATTCCGCGCGAATCGCCTGCTGCAAGCGGCGCGGATGGGCGATCATGGCGATCGGCTCCAGACTGCCGCCGGTGCCGGTGATGACGATGGTGCCATAGTCGAAGATCCGGCCGAGAAAGCTCTGGTCGACCTGCACCGTCTCGATCTTGGAATTGACCATCTCGATGGTCTGGCGGCTGAAGAAGCCGCTGCGGAACACCACCTTGCGCGGAGTCACGATCATTTCGGTCGTGCCGACCCGGCCCAGATGGGTGACCAGCCGGAACAGGCCCCAGACCAGCAGCAGGCCGCCGAGGCCGAGCGGCAGCCAGATATAGGGCTCGGTCAACGGCCCCGGCGGCGCGTCCGGCATAAAGCGGGGCGCGAGCGACGGCCAGCCCCACACGACCGCCAGCAGCACCAGCCCGAGCAGGATCCACAGGAACGGCCGCAGGAACAGCAGGCGGTGCAGCCGCGCCCGATAGAGCACCGTGTCTTCGTTCACGTCCGTCACACCGGTCACGTCATCATCTCCCGGGCTCGCGATCGACATCACACACGTCATCAACACTTCACGCGGCAGAACGGCGCACGACCATTGCTCTGGAATGCAAAATGCCCATTTCTAGGCAGGTCCCTCGTCCGCTCCCCTGCCCGCTTCCTTCCCGGAGTCTTCCCATGCGCTACAACCAACTCGGCCGGACCGGCCTGTTCGTCTCGGAGCTTTGCCTCGGGACCATGACTTTCGGCGGCACCGAGGGGCATTGGGCGGCGATCGGGCAATTGGACCAGGACGCGGCCGACGCGCTGGTCCGGCGCGCGCTCGACACCGGCATCAATTTCATTGACACGGCCGACGTCTATTCCCGCGGGGTGTCGGAGCAGATCTTGGGTCAGGCCCTGCAGAACCTGGAAGTGAAGCGTTCGGACGTGGTCATCGCGACCAAGTTCACCGGCACCATGGCCGGCGGCCCGAACGATCGCGGTGCGTCCCGCGGCCATATCATGGATTCGGTCGAGGCGAGCCTGGAGCGGCTGCAGACCGACCATATCGATCTCTATCAGGTCCATGCGACCGACCCGGTGACGCCGATCGACGAGACGCTGCGAGCCTTGGACGATCTCGTCTCCAGCGGGCTGGTGCGCTACATCGGTGTGTCGAACTGGTCCGCCTGGCGCATCATGAAGGCGCTGGGCCTGTCGGATAAGCAGGATTGGGCGCGGTTCGAAACCGTGCAGGCCTATTACACCATCGCCGGTCGCGATCTGGAGCGCGACCTGGTGCCGATGATGCGCGACCAGCAGATGGGATTGCTGGTCTGGAGCCCGCTCGCCGGCGGCCTGCTGTCGGGCAAATACGGTCCGGGCACCAACGGCGGGCCGGAAGGCTCGCGCCGGCTCACCTTCGATTTCCCGCCGGTCAATCAGGATCGCGCCTGGGCCTGCGTCGAGGTGATGCGCGGCATCGCGGAGCGGCACGGCGTGTCGGTCGCCCGCGTGGCGCTGGGCTGGCTGCTGGCCAAGCCGCATGTCACCAGCATCATCATCGGCGCCAAGAATGTCGAACAGCTCGACGACAATATCGCCGCCACCACGCTGTCGCTCAGCGCCGACGAGTTGAAGGCGCTGGACGAGGTCAGCGCGCTGCCGCCGGAATATCCGGCCTGGATGGAAGCCCGCCAGGGCGCCGATCGCCGGCCGAAGCCGTTCGGCGAGGATCGGGCCTGATAACACGAGACGGCTTGCGCGCGCCGGCCCGGATGGGCAACCCTGACTTTAAGACACCGCGCGAAACGGTGATCAGGTAAGGAGGTGCCCGGCCCATGTCCTATCCGTTCGAGACGATTGCGGAGCTGATCGCCCAGGGACGCGCCGGCGATGCGGCGATCGGGGCGCCGGGGCGTCCGGCGCTGACCTATGGCGGGTTGCAGGCGTTGGCCAAGCGCACCATCGAGAGCCTAAACCGGGTCGGCATCGGCCGCGGCGACCGGGTCGCGATCGTGCTCCCGAACGGGCCGGAGATGGCGACGGCCTTCATCGCCGTCGCGGCCGGCGCGACCAGCGCGCCCCTGAACCCGGCCTATCGGGCCGACGAGTTCGATTTCTATCTGGGCGATCTCCATGCCAAGGCGCTGCTGGTCCAGCGCGGCTTCGACAGCCCGGCCCGCGCCGTGGCGGCCCGGCGCGGCGTGGCGGTGATCGAACTGGTGGCGACCGAGGGCGCCGGCGCCGGCGATTTCACGCTCGACACGGGCACCCTCGCCCCGGCACGACCGGACCGGGGCGGTCTGGCCGCGGCGGAGGATGTGGCGCTGGTGCTCCATACCTCCGGCACGACATCGCGGCCCAAGATCGTGCCGCTGCGCCAGCGCAACATCGCCGCCTCGGCCCATCATATCCGCGAGACCCTGGCGCTGGTGCATACCGACGTGTGCCTGAACATCATGCCGCTGTTCCATATCCACGGCCTGATCGCGGCCGTGCTGGCGAGCCTGGCCGGCGGCGCCAGCGTCAGCTGTACCCCCGGCTTCAACGCGCTCAGATTCTTCGGTTGGTTCGACGAGGTGCGGCCCAGCTGGTACACGGCGGTGCCGACCATGCATCAGGCGATCCTCGCCCGGGCCGAGCGTAACAAGGACGAGGTCGCGCGCAGCCGCCTGCGCCTGGTGCGCTCGTCGAGCGCGTCGCTGCCGCCCCAGGTCATGGAAGCGCTCGAGGCGACGTTCGGCGCGCCCGTGATCGAGTCCTATGGCATGACCGAGGCGTCGCATCAGATGGCCTCCAACCCCTTGCCGCCACGCAAGCGCTTCCCGGGGTCGGTCGGCGTCGCCGCCGGGCCCGAAATCGCCATCATGGCTGATGACGGCACGCTGCTGCCGTCGGGCGATCCGGGCGAGATCGTCATCCGCGGTCCGAACGTGACCGACGGCTACGAGGCCAATCCCGAGGCCAACGCCAAGGGCTTCACCAACGGCTGGTTCCGCACCGGCGACCAGGGCTATCTGGACGAGGACGGCTATCTGAGGCTGACCGGGCGCCTGAAGGAACTGATCAACCGCGGCGGCGAGAAGATCAGTCCGATCGAGGTCGATACCATCCTGATGGACCATCCGGCCGTGGCCCAGGTCGCGACCTTCGCGGTCAAACACGACAAGCTGGGCGAGGAAGTCGCCGCCGCCGTGGTCTTGCGCGACGGCATGAACGTCGATGAGCGGAGCTTGCGCGATTTCGTGGCCGAACGGCTGGCCGACTTCAAGGTGCCGCGCAAGATCCTGTTCATGGCCGAGATCCCCAAGGGACCGACCGGCAAGCTGCAGCGCATCGGCCTCGCCAAACAACTCGGGCTCGAAGCATGACCAAAATTGCGATCTTCGGCGCGGGCGCCATCGGCGGCCTGGTCGGCGCCAAGCTGGCGCTCGCCGGTGCCGATGTGACGGTGGTGGCGCGCGGCCCTCATCTGGCGGCGATGCGCGAGCATGGCCTGACGCTGATCAGCGGCGGCGAAACCCATGTTGTGCCGGTCAAGGCGGTCGAGGACCCGGCCGCGGCCGGCGTGCAGGACTATGTCATCGTCACCCTGAAGGCCCATTCGCTGCCGGGTGCGGCATCCGGCATCGCCAAGCTGATGGGGACCGACAGCGTGCTGGTGACCGGCATCAACGGTGTGCCCTACTGGTATTTCCACGGGCTGGGCGGCCCCTTGGGCGGCAAACATATCGAGAGCGTCGATCCGGGCGGCGTCGTCTGGCGGACCCTGCCGCCCGCCAAGGTGATCGGCGCGGTGGTCTATCCGGCGGCCGAGGTCGTCCGGCCCGGCGTGATCGAGCATACCTACGGCGACCGCTTCAGTCTGGGCGAGCCGGACGGCAGCCGCAGCGAACGCGGCCAGATCCTGTCCAAGCTGATGATTTCCGCCGGCCTGAAGGCACCGCTGCGTCCCGGCATCCGCGACGAGATTTGGGTCAAGCTGTGGGGCAATCTCGCGTTCAACCCGCTGTCGGCGCTGACCGGCTCGACGCTGGATCGGCTGGGCACCCGGCCCGACCTGCGCGCCGTCGCCCGCACGATGATGGTCGAGGGTCAGGCCGTGGGCTTGGCGGTCGGCGCCAAATTCGCGATCGATGTCGACAAGCGGATCGACGGCGCCGCCGAGGTGGGCGCCCACAAGACCTCGATGCTGCAGGACCTGGAACGCGGCCGGCCGATGGAGATCGACGCGCTGCTGAGCGCGGTCGTGGAATTGGGTGATTTGACCGGGGTGGCGACACCGGCCTGCGACCTGGTCCTGGCACTGGTGCGCGAGCGGGCCAGACTGGCCGGGTGCTATGGCGCGCACGAGGGCACCGACAGGGCATAAGGACGATCGCGGTTCAACGGGGCGCGGCCGGGCCGAGACCCGCAACGCCTCGATGCTGCATAGATTGTAATTAGATATTTAAAATGAACGGATTATATTCGCCGAGGAAGTCGAAGGATGTAAATCCTATTCGCTCAATCTTGAGATATCGATCCTAGCGGATGCGCTACGCAATTATCACCCCATACTACCGCGAGACCCGTGCGTTGCTCGAGCGCTGCATTTTCAGCGTGCGCAACCAAACCATGGGGGCGGTCGACCATATCATGGTCGCAGACGGGCATCCGCAGGATTGGATCGACGATGCCGGTGTGCGGCATCTCCGACTGGACCGTGCCCATGACGACTATGGCAACACGCCGCGCGGCATAGGCGTGATGTTGGCCATCTCCGAGCGCTATGACGGCATTGGATTGCTCGACGCCGACAATTGGCTCGATCCAGGGCATGTCGCGCTCTGCACCGCGACGTTTCTCGCCGCATCGAAATCAAATCAAATTGATTACGTCATCGCGCAGCGCCGGCTGTGCCGTCCCGACCAAAGCGTCCTTCCGATTGTGGGTGAGGAACTCGGACGGCATGTGGACACCAGTTGCTTTTTCTTCTTTCCGGGTTCGTACCATGTCCTTCCCCACCTCGGGATCATGCCGAAACCGCTGGCGCCGATCGGCGATCGCATCATTCGCCAGGTCTTGCCGGCACGCGGGCTGCGGCACGCGATTTGCCCCGAAGTCACGGTGAACTACCATTGCCTATGGCAATCCATCTATCTGGCCTTGGGCGAAGCCCCTCCGCCAGACGCGAAGCCCAGTATCAACGGCGGGGCGGTGCAGGCCTGGTTCGATGCGCTCAGCGCCGAAGACAAGCACCTGACCATGCGGCGGTCAGGACTTGTGCCCTGACCGGCCGACGGCGCCACTGATCATGCCAATCCGTTGCCAGCGCAACAATATATTGTCGGTCCCGACAGTATATTGACAGGGCCCCCGACCCCCGGTAGGGTCCGCCCCGGTCCTGGCAACGGGACCCGCGGGATTTGACGGGCAGCTTGCGCCGCGACATCAAACGCTAAAGCGCCACGGGGGTGATCCCGTGGGCCCAGGATTGTTACCTGGAGTTTGGTCATGGACCGACAAGGCCCGGCGTGGCGCGTCCCGCCATCGCGTTCGACGTCTTCCAAGAGAACCGCATTCCACCCGACCGTTTCCCGGTCGCGGCGGGCCTCCGTTCGTTCAGACCAACTCCCATCCCATTGAAAGCAGGAGTTTCCACCATGTCCATCCAACTGGGTACCATCGCCCCCGACTTCACGCAGGCCTCGAACGAAGGCGAGATCCATTTCCACGATTGGCTGGGGTCGAGCTGGGGCGTGCTGTTCAGCCATCCCAAGGATTTCACCCCGGTCTGCACGACCGAACTGGCCGAGGCATCGCGCCTGAAGCCGGAATTCGACAAACGCAACGTCAAGATCATCGGCCTGTCGGTCGACAGCACCGACAATCACGGCAAATGGGCGGACGATATCGAAGAGACCCAGGGCCAGAAGCTGAATTTCCCGGTGCTGGCCGACGGCGACCGCACGGTCTCGACGCTCTACGGCATGATCCATCCCGAGGCCGATCCATCGGTCACCGTGCGCGCGGTCTATGTCATCGACGCGAACAAGAAGGTCCGCCTGACCCTGACCTATCCGCCGTCTACGGGCCGGAATTTCGCCGAGATCCTGCGCGTGATCGACAGCCTGCAGCTGACCGACCAGCACAAGGTCGCAACCCCGGTGAATTGGCAGAATGGCGATGACGTCATCATCGTGCCGTCGCTGTCGGACGCGGATGCGAAAGTGCGCTTCCCCGAGGGTTGGAAGACGCTGAAGCCGTATCTGCGCGTCGTGAAGCAACCCGGCAAGACGGCGTAAGCCGTCCTGCCGGGCGGGGCCGGCCTGGTTGCCCGCGTAGAGTGAGATCCGATTACTCGCAATCGGATCTCGCTCCAACGTTATTGATCTGGAGCGATTTCTTGTCGTTTGGATCAATCGATCCAAACGGAAAGCGCTCTGGCCGGCCCCTGCCCTTCTCTCAGAACGTAATTGTCGCCCGCAGCCCCAGAACCAAAGCATTCGCGATCGTGCGGCTCTGGGTCGGATCGTTCGGCAGCGGCACATGGCCGCCCGGATGGACGATATATTGCAGATCCGGTTGCAGCTGCCACCAGGGCGTGATCTGGGCGATATAGGTCGCCTCGATCAGGCTCTCGTCGTCGCGGACCGGCCGGCCCGGCAGGCCGCGCTGTAGATCCGCATCGAGCCTGCCGGCATCGGTCGAGATCCGATTATAGGCGAAGGCAAGTCCGACCTGATCATCGTCGCGCCCCTCGAACGGCCCCTTGAAGCTGAAGCCGCCGTCGACATAAAGGTCGGTAACGTTCCGATCGGCCGGCGCGCCCATCGCGCGAATGAACACCGAGAGCCCCTGATCGTCCGTGTCCGGACGTCGCCACAGCATCTGGTCGGCAACCGCATAGATGCTCCAGTTGCCGTCATGCTGGCGCGCGATGCCGCTCGATCGCGGATCGGCCAGCGACAGGCCCGCGCGATCGAAATGCTGATCCGCGAAGCGCCCGGAATGCACCCAGGCGCCCAGCTTGTAGGTCCCGGGTAGGCCGGGGGCGTCCCTCGATTGATTGACGGCATATTGCGCTTCGAAGAAACCCAGCACGCCGTCGCCGGTCCGGAACGCCGTGCCCGAGGCATCGCGCATCTGCGGATCGCCCACACCGGGACCGGCCGGATCGCCGTTGAAGGCGGCGGCGAGCAGCGTCACCGCGTTCGTCGGCGTCCATTTCAGGCGCACGGCCGGAGTCGCCAACGGATAGACCGGACCACCGGACGGCTGGTCGATGGCCGGCACGCCGGGATAACCGAAGGTCGAATTCACGAACAGCATGCCGACCTTGCTGACGAGGAATTCGTCATCGGCGCCCTGCTGCCCGATGCGAAGGCTGGCGACGCCGTCGAACAGGGTCTGGTCGAGATAGAGATCGAACAGTTTCCAGCCCCGATCCGCCTCGATATTGCTCGCGGTCAGCAGGTTGCCGATCTTGTTGGCGCTCACGCCGCGGCCATGGACCTGCCAGGCGTTGGCATGGATCACGGCGCCGCTCCAGCCGGCGAGCTTTTGGAGATCGAGATCAAGGTCTAGCTCGGTCCGCCCGTCATAGACCGCCCCCGTCCTGGCGCCGCCCTGGACATCCGCCAATCCTTCGCTGATCTCCGACGCCCCGAATTTGATACCGGAATCCTCAAGGCTCGTCCGAACCCCGCCCCAATTGCCGGTCAGGGTGTCCCGTTCCCAGAATCCGGTCGGCTTGGGCGTCTCCTTGGAATCCGGGGCGGCGTCATCGGTGGGCTGTTCCTGGGCCTTCACCGGAGCCGCGAAGCCCAGGCACAAGGCGGCACCGAGTATCGCCAGACAGGCGGCATCGCCCCGCCGGGCACCTCTGGGCAGAACATACTTCATCGACTTGTCTCCGATCTTCGCGACCGCCCTCGCCGGGGCCGGTTCTTTTTGTCTCAAAAACAGAAGCCGTCCCAGACTATCTGTCGCCGATTTCGGTTACCAACGGGTGACATTTCGGCCCCGTCGGCGACGCCAGGCCTGCATACCGCTCCGCGTCAGGCGATCGGACCAGCCCAGCGCAATGCTGGCACCCCCCGGCCCGAGCAGCCCGACCCGCTGCAGCAACCGCGCTCCGGTCAGCACCAGGGTGGCGCCGACCAGATACGCGTGAGCGACCACGACGGCGCTAGCCCGCACCGCCGACCGCCAGCATGACGATCCGCCACAGCACCAGGCCACCGGCCCCCAGCAGATAGAAGCGCAGCACCGACATCCAGATCTTGCTCTGGGTCGTCAGGCGGCCCGGCTTCAACAGATCGAGCGCCGGCATGCGCCAGGTCGCCTGGCCTGAACGATCGATCGCAACCGGCGCGTCGCCCCGGCTCGACCGGATCGCCCAGCCGACCAGGGCCACCACGAGCGCCAGCCCGATGCCCGCCGCCAGCATTGTGACGATCGTCTCGCCCGCGATATCCGGGAACACGACGGACGCCGTCAGGATGATCGAGAGGGTGACGAGCACGGCGATGACGGCACCGGTGAACAGGTTCACCCAGCGGCCGTTGACCCACGGCCCGAGCACCGCCTTGTCGTTGCACAGGAGCAGCAGGAACACGGTCGCACTTGGCAGCAGCACGCCGGCCAGGCTCTGCACCGCGTTGGTCAGGAGCCCGAGCGGCGTGCCCGGCGTCAGCACCAGGGCGGCAGCCAGCACGATCAGACCGGCATAGATCGCATAGAAGCCCTTGGCATCGGTCGCCTTGCGATGCAGCGAATGCTTGAGCGACAGCACGTCGCCGATGGCATAGGCGGTCGACAGCGACACGGCGGCGGCACCGATGATGCTGGCGTCGATCAACGCGATCGCGAACAGCACGCCCGGCGCCTTGCCGACATATTTCTCGAGGCCCGCCGCGACGCCGCCGGCGTCCGTGAAATTGCCGAACTCCGCCTGGCTGCCAAAGGTCGCGGCCGCGAACGCCATCATGGCGACGCCGCCGACCATGACGAGCAGGATGCCAATCCACAGGTCCGCCCGCTCATAGCGCATGAAGCGCGGCGTGATCCGCTTGTCGATCACGTAGCTCTGCTGGAAGAACAGCTGCCAGGGCGCGATGGTCGTGCCGACGATGCCGATGATCAGCAGCATGACGTCGGCGAGCTTGCCGTCCGCCGGCAATTGCGGCGTCACGAAATCGGCCGCGAGTTGACCCATCGGCGGGTGCGCGACCAGGAACACCGGCACGAGCAGCAGGCTGCCGAAGCAGAGGAATAGGGCAAAGCGCTCGAACCGGCGGAAATCACCGGTCCCCGCCGCCAGCACGACCAGCACCGCCGCCGCGACCACGCCGATTTCCCGGCTGATGCCCAGATAGTCGAGCCCCAAGGTGATGCCGATGAATTCGGTGACGATGGTGAGCGCGTTCAGGAGGAACAGGTCGATGACGCTGAAGGCGCCCCAGAACCGGCCGAACCGGGCGAAGATCAGCCGGGCATGGCCGACGCCGGTCACCGCGCCCAGGCGCAGCACCATCTCCTGATTGACATAGAGCACCGGCACCAGAAGCAGCAGCGTCCAGAGCAGGCTGGTGCCGTAATTCTGTCCGGCCTGGGTATAGGTGCCGAACGCGCCGGCATCATTGTCGCCGACCATGACGATGAGGCCGGGGCCGAGGATGGCGAGCAGGGTCTTCACCCGGGCCCCCCAACCGGTGCGCGGGGCGACATCGCCCTGGCAGATCGTGCCGAAGGCACCTTTGATATCGCCGATATGGGCGTCGTCGAGCACCGCCGAACGCGGTGACGTGTCGATTTCGATTGCGGACATGACTGTCCCCTTTTTGAACGCGGTTTTAACGAGAGGCGGATGGGCGCAAGCGCGCGGAGCCGCGTTCCGCTGCCGAGGCAGCGGTGAAACGCGGGGGGCCCTGGAGCAAAATCTGGCGCGACTTCTTTTCGCTCGGATGAGCCCATCCGAACGGAAAGCGCGCTAGGGCCGCGGTCGCTCAGAAATTAAGGGAGCGGGTCCGGATCGGCCGGCTGCCAATGGCAGACCAGGCGGCCGTCGGCTGCCCGATGCCACGCGGCAACGGGACGCGCCGCCGCGGACAGCGGGCGATGATGGACGAGCCGAAGACGTGCCCGAACCGGGACGGCGGACACGGATGCGAAGCCCCTGACGGGGACGAGGGAGAGAAAGGCGGCCATCGGCGCCTCCTGTTGCTCAAAGCCGTTGCTCGAGCCCGGGAGGCAGAGGCCGCCTGTCGGATGTCAACGCCTCGGCGTCGACACCTCCAGAACGGTCACCATGCGCGCCCGGGCGATGATACGGCCCAGCGATCCCTGCGCAGCGGACGCGGAGCGTCTACTGTGACAGTCGATCGAGGGGCTGCTAGATCGCGGGTTCATGTGATCCCTTGGACTGGTGGACGGGACCGGCAATCGTCGAAACGAAACCGGGATCGGCAGGACGCTGCATCTCCGCATGCGTCCGAGCGATGGACGTGCTATATACCCTGGAGGGGTATAGGATCAAGGGCTATGACGCATACAAATAAGGAAAAGCAGAAGCTCCTGAATCGCATGCGTCGCATCCGCGGCCAGGTCGAGGCGATTCAGCGCGTGCTGGAGGGCGACGGCACCTGCCTTGCCATCCTGCAGCAGGCGACGGCCTGTCGCGGCGCGCTCGACGGCTTCATCGCCGAAGTGGTCGAAGACCATATCCGCGATCATGTGATCGATCCGGAGCGCCGGGACAGTCCACAGGGCCAGGCGGCCGAGGAGCTGATCGACATCATGCATTCCTACCTGACCTGAATCAGACGGAGGCTTTCCGATGATCCCGAACCGCGAACCGCTGCTCCATCCCGTCGATATCCTGGACCTCCGCCCGACGCCGTCGGCATGCGCGAGGTCGAGGCCAAGCGGAAAACCTGGCGCCAGAAAGCAGGCGACAAGGACCGCGAATTCCTGGGACAGCATATGATCCCGGTGATTCTGGGGCCGAAGGATCGATGCTTTATCATCGATCATCACCATCTCGCCCGCGCGCTTCACGAAGAGGGCGTGAAGAGCGTTCTCGTCACCCTCGTCGCTGTCCCGGCTGGACGCGGACACCTTCTGGTTCGTGCTCGACAGCCGGAACTGGATGCATCCCTTCGATGCCGACGGGCAGCGGTGCGATCGCGACGATATCGTCGATGCCCCGTTCCGCTCGCTGGCCGGCGAACTGCGGCGCATCGGCGTCTCTAAATAGGCTGGCGCGATTTCTTGCCGTCCGGATGGAGCCATCCAGACGAAAATCGCGCTGACGCCCACCGCCTGCCGGTTCCCGCGGGTCGGCCCGATCAGCCCTCGGGATTTTCCAGGCTGAACATCTCGGCTTGATCGTCGTACGAGAAGATTTCGCCGTAGCGGCCCCAATTGATGATCGTGTCGATCGTCTCTTCGGCGGCATCGTCGCTCAGGTAATCCTCCAGCTCCTGCTCGAACCGGACGCGCGGCGCGCGGTGGCCCGGGCGCTCGTCGAGCACGCGGCGGATATGGGCCGCGAGCGGGAAGGAGCGCAGCAGATGGTCGGAGAACATGCGCTTGCGCTGCTGGGTATCGGCCTCGGCGAACACCCGGCCCGGCATGGTCAGGTGGATATCGCCTTCGCGCATTTCGGCGAAGCCCAGATTCTGCAGCGCTTCGGCCGCCGGGAACAGCTCGTCGCCCTCGAGCTGCAGATTGCGCGCGATTTCCGGCAGGTCGGCCCGGCCGCTGTAGGGGGCGGCCGCGACCGTCTCGATCAGGCCGGCCATGATGTTGGTCGACACCCGCGGGATCCAGGTGCCGATCTCGACCCCCTTGATCTTTCCCTTGGAATCGGGTGCCGGGCGCGCGGTCATCTTGGCATAGATCTCGTCGACCATCTGGCGGAAGACCGGGTCCAGCCGGTTGCGCGGATGCGGGAACGGCACCTTGATCTCGGCCGCGACGCGGCCCGGGTTCGACGAGAACACCAGGATGCGGTCGGCCATGAACACGGCCTCTTCGATATTATGGGTGACCAGCAGCACCGCCTTGGTCGGCAGCCGCTTCTCGGTCCAGAGATCGAGCATGTCGGTCCTGAGCGTCTCGGCCGTCAGCACGTCGAGGGCGGAGAACGGCTCGTCCATCAGCAGGATGGTCGGATCGACCACCAGCGCCCGGGCAAAGCCCACGCGCTGGCGCATGCCGCCCGACAGCTCGCGCGGATAGGCGGATTCGAAACCGTCGAGACCGATCAGATCGATCGCCGCCAGCGCGCGCTTGCGCGATTCCTTGGGATCGACGCCCAGCGCCTCGAGGCCGGCTTCGACGTTCTGCAACACCGTCAGCCACGGGAATAGCGCGAAAGTCTGAAACACCATCGCGACGCCGTCGGCCGGCCCCTTGACCGGCTCGCCGCGATAGATCACGTCGCCGGCGCTGGGCTTGATCAGGCCGGCGATGATGCGCAGCAGGGTCGACTTGCCGGAGCCCGAGCGACCGAGCAAGGCGACGATCTCGCCGTCCTTGAGGCTGAGGTCGACATCGTCGAGCACCAAGAGCTCGCCCGAGCCCTTCTGAAACCCCTGGCGGACGCCCTTGACCGAGAGCACTTCGGCGCCCGGCGCCGTTTGAGCCTGTACTGCATTCAACATGGCTTTCTGCCCTCTCAATCCAACCGCAACCGGCGCTCGGCATACGCATAGAGCGGACGCCAGACGGTTCGGTTGAACACGATCACGAAGAACGACATGACGGCGACGCCGAGCACGATCTTGGGATAGTCCGCCGCCGTCGTGGTCTGGGTGATGTACGCGCCCAGCCCATGGGCGGTGACGGTATCGTCGCCCCATTTGACCACCTCGGCCACGATCGAGGCGTTCCAGGCGCCGCCCGACGCGGTGATGGCGCCGGTCACGTAATAGGGGAAGATGCCGGGCAGCATCGCCTGCCGCCACCATTGCCAGCCGCGGATCTTGAAGTTCGCCGCGGCCTCGCGCAGCTCGTTCGGATATGTCGAGGCCCCGGCGATGACGTTGAACAGGATGTACCATTGCGTGCCGAGGATGATCAGCGGCGACAGCCAGATATCCGGGTTCAGATGATATTTCAGGATCGCCACCACGGCGATCGGGAACAGCAGGTTCGACGGGAACGCCGCCAGGAATTGGGCCAGCGGCTGGATCCGCTCGGCCAGCTTCGGCCTGAGCCCGACGATAACGCCGATCGGAACCCAGACGATCGTCGCGACGACGATCAGAATGACGACGCGGATCAGCGTGTAGAACCCCAGCGTCAGCACCTCCAACAGATCGCTCCAGCCCAGTTCGGCGGAAACGAAGTCGATGATCTGCCAGGCGATATCGATCGTGCCGGCGGCCACGACGACGTACCAGACCACATCGACGATCCTGGACAGCAGCGTGCGGCGGGTATTGAGCTGCTTGGTGCCCTGGGGCAACGGCACGCGCAGGCGCACGAAGCCGTGCAGGAGCCAGGCGATCGGCGTCCCCAGCTTCTGCACCAGGCGGGCCCGGCGCATCATGTCGAGGAACCAGGATTCCGGCGCCGCCTGGGCGGCCGTCATCTCGAACCGGAACTTGTCGGCCCAGGCGACCAGCGGCCGGAACATCAGCTGATCATAGAGGATGATGACCACGGTCATCGCCAGGATGGTCCAGCCGACCGCGCCCAGATCGCGCGCGTCGATCGCCTTGGACAGATAGGCGCCGATGCCGGGGAGCGTGATGGTGGTATCGCCGACGGTGACCGCCTCGACCGCGACCACGAAGAACCAGCCGCCCGACATAGACATCATCATGTTCCAGATCAGGCCCGGCATGGCGAACGGCACTTCCAACCGCCAGAAGCGCTGCCAGGCCGAGAAATGGAACCCGCGCGAGGCCTCGTCCAGATCGTGCGGCACCGTGCGCAGCGACTGGTAGAAGCTGAACGTCATGTTCCAGGCCTGGCTGGTGAAGATGGCGAAGATCGCCGCCAGCTCCGCACCGGCGACCTGGCCCGGAAACAGCGCCATGAAGAACACGACGGTGAACGAGATATAGCTCAGCACCGGCACCGATTGGAGGATGTCGAGGATCGGCACCAGCACCAGCTCGGCCCGCCGGCTCTTGGCCGCGAGCGTGCCATAGACCAGCGTGAACACGAGCGAGGCCGCGAGAGCGGCCAGCATGCGCAGCGTCGTGCGCAGCGCATATTCCGGCAGGTTGGCCGGGTCGAGCGTGACCGCGCCGGCATCGAGCACCGCGAGCGGCGCGCTCATCTGCTTGCCGCCGATCACCGTAAGGGCCAGCAGGCCGATGATCAGGGGAAAGGCGATGAGGTCCCAGCGATTGGGCAACAGGCCACGCCGCGGCGTGAGCGCGAAGAGAAAAGATTCACCGCGCATGGACGCGGGGCTTTCCGAAAGGGATGTTCATGCTTTACCTCCGAGCGGGACTTGTCCCCAGCCTCAAGGCTTACGCACGAACGCCCGTCACATGATCAGGGCTCGCACGCCAGCACCCAAGGCCGGCGAGATACTTCCATGATGTTCCGCAGTGCCCAGGCTCGGAGGCTCGGCCTCGACCGGGGCGCCACTACTATGACTGGCCATTTCATTCTCTGAGGGGCGATGGATGTCCCAAGGCGGGTCGCCCCGAACGGGTTTGGCATTAGGCCGTTCGCCCCAGGCTGTCAATCCGCAGCAGATGACAATTGCTACAGGCCGCGCACCGCCCGGAAGCCGTGTCACGGAAATATCATCGAAGGAGTGTCGCCCGCATGTACGCCGGGAATGAATTTCCTCCGCTTTTCTGTATAAAATCAATTTTGAACGATCATCTCCGACGGGCGCTGCGGGCGATCACGAACCTTTTCATCGGACCACAGATGCGGGGAAAAAAGGGGAGGTTCCGTAAATGAGCGTGAATGATGGGAAGACGGCCGCCCGGCGGCCCCGCACGAGCCTGCTCGCGGCCGGCGCCGCGCTCGCGCTTCTGCCGGCGACCGGCATGGCCGCGACCGACCCGGCCGTCGAGGCGCAGTTGAAGGCTCTGGCCCAGCAGCTCCAGATCGTGCAGCAGCAGAACAATCAACAGATCCAGGCGCTGACCCTGCAGGTTCAGCAGCTGCAGGCGCAGCTGGCGGCAACCCAGGGCAGCCCGTCCGCCACCGTGGTCGGCGGCATCGTCCCGCCGCCCAAGGGCACGATCGTCACCAAGAACCCGGGCAACATGGACGCCATCTCGACCATTGCGCCCTATACCGCCGCCGGTCCGGGTGCCCCCGACAATGTGCCCAAGATCCCCGCCGCGGTGGTGTCCTCCGGTGCCGACCGGGTCAAGGTCAGCATCTCCGGCCAGGTCGACCGGATGGAGATCTACGGCAACGACGGCCACAATTCATCGATCCGCAACGTCGACAACAACAATTCCTCCTCGCGCCTGCGGTTCGTCGGCGAAGGCCGGATCAATCAGGACACCAGCGGCGGGTTCAACATCGAGACGCAGATCACGCCGAACAGCTCGGCCAATACCTCGCTCACTCAGGACAGTCCGAGCTCGATCAATAATTTCACGCCGACCGGCGGCTCCTCGGCCAACAATGTCGGCGGCACCTTCACCGCCCGTCAGGTCGAAACCTTCGTCCAGAACAAGAACTGGGGCGCGGTGCGCCTGGGATTCGGTTCGACCGCCAGCTATCTGACGACCGAGGTCGATCAGTCCGGCACGGCGGTCGCGTCCTACGTCAACATCGCCGATCTCGACGGCGGCTTCGCGTTCCGCCAGCGCGGCGCCGCCCGCATTCCGGGCACGACCCGGGGCAGCTTCGTGACGTCGCCGGCCAACGCCTTCGGCCCCTCGGTCGGCACCGTCTTCAATTACATGGACGGGTTGGTGCGTGACGATCGCATCCGCTACGACAGCCCGTTGTTCGGCCCGGTGCAGTTTGCCGCGTCGCTGGTCGATGGCGGTGCTTTCGATCTGGCGGTCCGCTATGGGGCGATCTGGGAGGGGGTGAAGGTCTCGGCCGCCTTCGGCTTCGCCGACGCGGACAGCCGCAACCATTCGGCGCCTACCAATGCCTATGGCTATGCCTCGACGCCGATCGCGACCGGTCCGCTTTCGACCGCGTCGATCGCCGATACCTCGGCCAACGAGTCCAAGCAATATACCGGCTCCGCCTCGGTCCTGCTGCCGAACGGGCTGAACGCGACGCTGGCCGGCGGGACGCGCGACGTGAAATACACCGACCCGACCGGCCGGCCGCTATCGCCGGTGATGTATTATGCCAAGCTCGGCTACCTGACCCGGTTCTGGGACTTCGGCCAGAGCGCCTTCTCGATCGATTACAACGAGAATGACGAGCTGAACTTCGCCGGCGACACGGCCCGCACCTACGGCATCGCCTTCGTGCAGAATGTCGACGACGCCGGGCTGGAGCTGTTCGTGAGCGGCCATCTGCAGAGCCTGAGCCGGTCATTCGCCAGCTATTACGACATCACCACGGTGACCGCCGGCGCGCGGGTGCGGTTTTGATCGCGCGGGCGGCGGTGGCGACGCTGATGCTGCTGATGGCGGGCTGCAGCGCCAAGCCGGCGCCGTTTCCGGTGCCGGCGAGCGAGCTTGGCGGCGGGCCCGGCCTGCTGTCGGGACCGACGGGCGAGTTCACGATCTATCGGCAATAACCGTCAGGCCGCCTGCCACTACTTCGCGGTTTCGGCCGCGAAGTCCTTGTACGACCTGAGCGTCCGGCCCGACCAGTCGATCGTCTCGCGCGGCAGGCGGCCGGGCGCCTGTTCCTTCTGATCTAGAGCGCGATGACATGAGGTCGGACCGACATCATGTCTGAATCGCCGTTTAAATCATATATTTAGAGACCGATCAAACCGAGCCGGTTTGATCGGATCAGGCTCTAGCGGGTGAGGTCGAGCACGATCTTGCCGGGCGCATGGCCCTGCTTATTGTGCTCGATGGCGTCGGCGAGACCGGCCCGGCCGATGGTTTCGGCGACGGTGGATTTGAGGCTGCCGGCCGCGACCGCCTCGGCGATGCGGCCGAGCCGTGCCGCATCGGGTTTCATCATGAACCACAGGCCCCGCCGGCCGGCCGGCGCGCGCTGGGTGATGTCGGGCGCCGCCGTGCTGACGATCGCGCCGTCATTCGCGAGGACGCCCCAGGAGCGATCCAGCGTCTCGCCGCCGACCAGATCGATGACGAGGTCTATCCCGCCGACCCGCTCCTCGAACCGCTCGGCATGGCGATCGATCACCTCGTCGGCGCCCAGACCCAGAACATGGTTGCGGCTGGCTCCGGACGCGGTCGCGAACACGATGGCCCCGGCGGCCTTGGCGAACTGGACGGCGAAGCTGCCGACGCCGCCGGCGGCGCCATGGATCAGGATCTTCTGACCAGGGCGCGGCTCTCCGGCCGCCCGCAAAACCTGCCAGGCCGTCAGCGTCGCGACCGGCAGGGCCGCCGCCTCGACGTCGGACAAGGATGCCGGCGTCAGGCATAGTTTGGCCTCGTCGATCACGACGAAGTCGGCATAGGCGCCAAGACCGGCCAGCGGGCCCATGACGCGGTCGCCGACTTTGAAGCGGGCGGCACCGGCGCCGGTTGCCGTCACCACCCCCGCGAGTTCGATGCCCAGCGCCGCCGGCAGCGGCAGCGGGAAGGCGTCGCGGACCAGCCCGTCGCGGACCTTCCAGTCAAGGCCGTTGACCCCGGCAGCCTTGACCCGGACCAGCACTTGACCGGCGGCGGGCGTCGGCACGGGCATGTCGTCGAGCTGCGTGACCTCGGGGCCACCATAGGCGTGAATGCGTAACGCTTGGTTCGTGTTCATCGCTGTTCTCCTTGCCATGAACAGCAAGGTAGTCCGTTCCAGTTTCGATCGTCAGATGGTATATTTGAGACAGACCGTCTCACTGATGGATCACTGATGGATCTACTCGCCCTCACCGACTTCAATCTGGTCGCCAGTCACGGCGGCTTCGGCCGGGCCAGCCGCGCCAGTGGACGGCCGAAGGCGACGCTGTCGCGCCGGGTCATGGAATTGGAGGAAAGCCTGGGCGTGCGCCTGTTGGAACGCGGCGCGCGCACCCTGAGGCTGACCGAGGAAGGCAGCGCGCTCTATGCCCGGACCGAGGGCTTGTTGAGCGAAGTGGCTGAGATCGGCGAGACCATTGCCGCCGGGTTCACCCGCCCCCGCGGACGGCTCCGGGTCAGCGCACCGGTCGTGTTCGCCCATACCGTACTCGGCAGGATCGCCGCCGATTTCATCGCGGCCTATCCCGAAATCAGGCTGGAAGTCACGGCCGACGATAGGTTCGTCGATCTGGTCGAGGAAGGTTATGACGTCGTCATTCGCGTCAACCCGCGTCCGGATGAGACATTGGTCGGGCGCTGCTTCGTGCGCGATCAGTTGTTGATCGTTGCGCCGGCATCGCTCGCACGGCCCTTCCCCGACCAGGGCGCGCCGGTACCGGTGCGCGCCGTCGTGCTGTCGACCACACCCCAGACAGACGACTGGCGCTGTGCGGACGGGCTGATCCTGCTGCCGGATCCGGTGCTGCGGCTGTCGTCGCTGATCATGGTGCGCGACGCGGTGCGCGCCGGGGCCGGGGCAGCCCTGTTGCCACCATCGATCATCGCCGACGATCTGGCATCAGGACGTCTGGTCAGCTGGGGAAAATCGGACCGAACCGTGGCGATGTGGGCATTGCACACCTCGCGCCGGCTCGCCAGCAGCAAGGTTCATGCCTTCGTGCAGTTCCTGTGCGACGCGTTTCCGGAGAACGTCCTTTAGGCTCAGACATTGTGGATCTGGCGTGAATTACCACCCGGAGGGCGTTGCCTTCCGCCCTTGTCGTTCGGAACAATCGATCCAAACTGGAAAGCGCGCCACTCGATCGCCGCCGGACGACGATCGCTCAGGCCACCCGGCTTTCGGCCTCATCCTTCGGAGCGTCGGCCATCCGGGTCCATAAGGCTGCGAACTTCTCGCTATGCGAGCCGAACAGCGCCAGCAGGTTGGGGTCGAAATGGGTTTCGGGCCGCATGCGCTCGTCGCCATGCAGCATGACCTGGACGGCGCGCTCGTGGCTGTAGGCCGGCTTGTACGGCCGGGCACTCCGGAGCGCGTCATAGACGTCGGCGAGCGCCACGATGCGGGCGGCGATCGGAATCTCCTCGCCCTTCAGGCCCCGCGGATAGCCGCCGCCTTCCCACATCTCGTGATGGCAATGGGCGATTTCGCGCGCCATGGCTAGGCGCGGATGTCCGGCCAGAATCTGCCAGCCATAGGCGGTATGGGCCCGCATCTCGACCCATTCGAGCTCGTTGAGCTTGCCCGGCTTGTGCAGCACGGCCTGATCGACGCTCATCTTGCCGACGTCGTGCAGGGCGGCCGCCCAGCGGATCTCGTCGCAGAATGCCTTGTCCATGCCGGCGAGCGTCGCCATGAGATAGCTGTATTCATTGACGCGCTGGATATGGCCGCCGACCTCGGCGTCATGCACCTCGGCCGCGCGCGCCAGGAGTTCGACCGACATCATCAGCGCCTGCTCGGTCTGTTTGCTGAGCTCCAGCACGCGCGTGCGCTCGGCCTTCAGTTCGCGGTTCCGCTCGGTCAGGCGCTTGTTGCGTTCGCGGATCTGCTCCAGCGCCTCGGCCCGCTCGATCGCGCGGCCGACCAAAAGGCTGACGACCCCGATCATGTCGGCGAAGCCGCGCTGGAACGGCTCGACCTGCCCGTCCTGCAGCCGGTTGATCAATTGCACCACGCCGATCACCCGGCCCTCGGGCGTCTTCAGCGGAAAGCACATGATCGAGCGCGTGCGATAGCCGCTCTTCAGATCGAACGCGCGGTTGAAGCGATAGGGCACGCCGTCCGGCATCCGGTCGACATCGTCGACGAACACGATGTCGCCCGTGGTCGCGACATAGCCCGAGATCGAGGCGGGCGTGATCGGGATCACGAACAGCTTGCGTTTGGCCTTGATCGCATCGTTCTGCAGGCTGAGCGCCTCCAGATGGCGACTGGCCCCCTGGCCGCGCATGATGAAGATCGAGCCGGCCTCGGCGTTGGTCAGACGCCGGCACTTCGATAGCACCCGTTCGGCCAGGAGCTTGGTCGAGAGCGTTGTCGAATCGTCGACGAAGACCAAGAATTCTTGAGAGATCGTACCCGTCACTGGACGGCTCCCTGTTTCTGTGCCCCCTCCGCCGCCATATCGGCGAAGAAACCCAATTGCCAGGCGAGCGCTTCCTCGGACAGGGGGAAGCCGCCGTCGGCGCGCGGCTTCAGCGTCTGCGCCGCCGGGATGCGCGCGACGACACTCTGCAGGCGGACCGAAAACCGCATCGGCAGACCCGCCTTCCAGACGATGGCCGTGATGCCCTTAGGGCTGTGCGACGACAGGATCTTTTCGACCACGCTCAGCGGCTGCTCCGCCAGCACGGCCAAGCCGGCGTTGACCAGCCCGGGCTTGCCGCCGATCAGCGCGTCGACCAGGGCATTTTCGGTCAGTTTTCCGGCTTCCTTCAGCTTGCGCGCCTCTTCCATCAGCTTGTCGGACGCCGCTTCCTCGGGCATCCCATCCGGCTCTTCGGATTTGCCACCCTCGGCCTCGAGCCGTTCCAGCACGATCGCCTGCAGCGCCTTGACGGTTTCCAGCTTGAGGTCCGCCCGCGCCTTCAGACGCTGGATCAAATTCTGCGCCACGAAGCGAGCCAGCCGCTTGGCCGCGCTGTCGGACAGGCGCGGCCGCTCGACCAGGGGCCGGTGCCAGGCCTTGTGGGCCGGCGCCCGCTCGATCAGGCGGTCGAGCGTATCCTCGCGGATCTGCGCGCTGGAATTGCCCAGAAGGGCCGTAATGGCATCGACATCGTCGCCCGAACCGATCTCGTCGGCGACGGCGGACGACACGCCCTTGCGCTGGGCGATGGCGCGGACCGCACCCACGATCGGCATCTGGCGCACCAGATCCAGCAGATCCTCGTCGCGCAGCAGCGGGGAATATTGCAGCAGGGGCCCCGCGACCGACAATTCCGTATCGCGCGCCAGCAGCTGCACGATCTCGGGCGGCGCGTCCGGCATGTCCTTCAGGGCCTCGGAAACGATGCGCCGGATCTTGACCGCCTGATCGCGCACCAGTTCGTCCAGGACCTCGTAGGTCATTTCCTTGACCCGGTCGCTCTGGCGCTGGGTCAGGGTCGGCGCCAGGCGCGAGATCTTGCGGGCGAGATCCGCGCGGACGGCCTCGTGCTGGTCCTTGGCGAGAATCAGGTCGGCCTGGACCGGGGTCGCCTCGTTGCCCGCGACCGCGGTCCTGACCGTATGGTCAGGATCGGTCGCGAGGAAATACAGCACCTCGGGCTGGACCTGGAGATTGCCGGCGACGAGCCGCCGATCCGCCGGATTCCGGCTCTGGATCAGCCGTTTCGATTCCTCATAGTCGAGCTTCGGAGAGCCCGCCCCGATATGAAATATGCGCTGTAGAAGGCCCTTCATTCCACCGTCCCATCCGCGAGGACGGTCTCACCGGCCGGGCCGGCTTGGGGGTCAAGCGGCTCCGGCACCGTAGTATCCTCCGGCGGGATCGCGGCTGCAATCTCGTAACCGCTTTTCCGACGCGCCTTCGCCTTGTACATGGCCGCATCGGCCGCCGCCAGCAATCGATCGAGCGCCACCGGCGCGGCACCCTCGTAAAGCGCCATGCCGATCGACACGCCCAGCGGACGATCGGGCACGACGGACAATTGCTCCAGCCGCCCCATCTGGGTCAGTAGCGCGTCGGCTCGAACCGCCGCCCCCTCGGCCGTCACCCCGTCGAGCCAGATCAGGAACTCGTCGCCGCCGATGCGCGCGATCAGGTCCGAGGCGCGGGTCGCCGCCTTGATCAGCTCGGCAAAGGTCAGGATCGCCCGGTCGCCGGCCAGGTGGCCCGCGTAATCGTTGAGCGCCTTCAGATTGTTGATGTCGAGATAGACCAGCGCGCCGCCGGTCTGGGCGACGGCGTGCCGGCCGAGCCGCCGCTCCAGATCGGCGAAGAAGGCACGCCGGTTCAAGACGCCGGTCAGGCTGTCGGTGTTCGAGATCGTCACGATCTCGTGGAATTTCTTCAGCTGCGCGATGGCGAGGCCGATCTGGGCCGCGACGTCGCTCAGCACGGACCGGTCGCCGTCGCCGAAGCCGCGGCCGTCGACCCGGCACCAGAACAGGACCGCGCCGTTGATCCGTCCGTCGCCGGCCGCCGCATCCTCGGTCAATTGGCCGATCAGTTGCAGCCCGCCGCGCAGGAGATCGACCGCGCCCTGCTCGACCAGCGCCGAATGCGCCTCGGGGAAGTCGATGTCGGGCAACGGCTCGCCCCAGGACACGATATCGTAGCTCGCCGCCGCCGGATGGCCGGCGATGATCATGCCGCCGTCGGCGCCGATGGCGAGGCCGGTGCCCGAGAGCGCCGCCGGCAGCGTCTTTTCCGGATTGATCTCGGTCCGGATCGTCTCGCCCAGATAGCTCATCAGCCGGTCGCGCAGCACCCGCTGCTTTTCGGCCCGCTCGGTCTCGCGCAACAGGGTGACGTCGCGGCCCATCCCGCGCGTGCCGCACCAATTGCCGTCGGGATCGTAGATCGGCACGGCCGTGATCGATTGGCACGAGGTCGTCCCGTCGGCGCGCTGCAGCCAGACGTCCGTCTGCAGCACCGTGTCGCGCGCCTGGAACACCGGATAGGGCAAGGGCGAGGCATCGACGACGAAATCGGTCGCGAGCCGGCCCAGCAGATCGCGCGTGGCATAGCCGAAGGCGCCGGGACCGGACAGGAAGACGAAGCGACCGTGGCGGTCGGTCTCCCAGACGAAGTCGCTGGCCGCCTCGACCAGATCGCGGTAGCGCTGGCGGCTTTCGATCAGCGCGCGCCGCAAGGCGCTTTCGGCCGGATTGGTCGCGATCAGCACCAGCGCGCCGGAGGGAGCATGGCCGCGGCCGACCAGCGGCTGAACCACGGCATCGGCGCAATCGCCGGGGAAAGGGCCGCTGAGACGCTCGAGCCGCATGGCGTCGGCCGCGATGGCGCGGGCCCCCGCGATCGCGATCTCGTGCAGCGTATCCTCGTCGAGATTGCCGAGCAGTTCGACGCCCATATCGTTGGCGCCCTTCACATCCCCGGTCGGCGTGACCACGAGTGCCGCCCCGCCGAAACCAACCAGGTTGGTCTTGGCATAAGGCAAGCTATCGATGGTCTCGATCTTCGCTTGGCTCATCAGCCCCACGCTCGTGACGCTTTTCGCCCGTTCGGGCGAAGCCGGCCCAGTGCGGACCAGCAGTCTAAATTGTCGCGAAATCAATAAGAAGCCGTAAACCCGCATTACAGTTTGGCGGCCTGCCAAAAGAAAACCGCCCGGAAGATCTCTCTTCCGGGCGGTTCGATTTCAACTCATTCGCAACGACTCGCGACCGCACGCGATTGTGATCGCGATCAGGCGCGATAATGATCGCTTAGTCGCGGCGGTTGCCGAAGAACTGCAGCAGCATCATGAACAGGTTGACGAAATCGAGGTACAGCGTCAGCGCGCCCATGATCGCCGTCTTGCCGATCATCTGGCCGTCGGAGCCGGCGACGTAATCATACTGTTCCTTGATCCGCTGGGTATCCCAGGCGGTCAGGCCGGTGAACACGATCACGCCGATGATCGAGACCAGGAACTGCAGCCCGGTCGAGTGCATGAACATGTTGACCACGCTCGCGATGATGATGCCGAACAGGCCCATCATCATGAACGAGCCCATCTTGGCCAGGCTGGTCTTCGTCGTATAGCCGTAGAGGCTCATCGACAGGAAGGTGGCGGCCGTGATGAAGAAGGTCAGCGCGATGCTGGTGTGGGTATAGATCAGGAAGATGCCGGCGAGCGACAGGCCCATCAGCGCCGAATAGGCCCAGAAGGTCGCCTGCGCCGCGCCGAAACTCATCTTCTGGATCCGGAAGCCCAGCACCATCACCAGGATGAACGGGGCGAACATCACCACATAGATCAACGGCGTGTGTGCGATCTGCGCATAGAACCCGGTCTCGGCGGCGAGCCAGGCGGTGATGCCGGTCAGCGCCAAACCCGAGGCCATGTAGTTGTAGACGCGCAGCATGAAGGTGCGCAGGCCGAGGTCATACTCGGCACCGACCGCCGCGCCGCGGCCTACCGACCAGGGATCCTGAGAACCGTAAGACATTTAAGCCTCGTGAAAATGTTGTGGGTAAACCCAGCATCCCAGGATATTGGGATTTCGGCCCCGAGTTCAATATATACCCGATGACGCCAACATTAAGGATTATTCATTTCTGAGGTGCGGCGCCGCCTTTACGCCCAGCGCGCGCCAGGTGCCGGCAAATCCCACCAGCAAGGTCAGCACCACGGCGATCCCGATGGTCTCGACCACGCGCAGCCCGTCGAAGCTCCATTCGCCCTTCATCACCTGGGTCGTGACCGCCCAGGCGGCAATGGTGCCGAGGCCGGCCGCGATCACCGCGGCGATCAGGCCCAGCAGGCCGTATTCGATCAGGAAGCCCAGTGCCAGCCGCCGGCGCGTGCCGCCCAGCACCTTCAAGACGATCGCCTCGTAGACCCGGCGCCGATGGCCGGCGGCGATGGCGCCGGCCAGCACGAGCGCGCCCACCACCAGCGTGATCCCGGCGGTCAGGCGGACCGCGTCGGCCAGATCGCCCAGGATCCGGTTGACCAGGTCGAGCGCGTCCTTGACCCGGATGGCCGAGACGTTCGGAAACTTGTCGGTCACCGCCCGCTCCAGCGCCGCCGCATCGGCCGGGGTGTCGGCGCGCACGGTCGCGAGATTGGTCTGCGGCGCGTGTTCGAGCGCGCCCGGCGAGAAGATCGTGAAGAAATTGATGCCGAGGCTGGTCCAGTCGATATGGCGGACGTTGCCCAGCTGCCCGCTGACCTCGCGCCCCGCGACCGAGAAGGTGATGCTGTCGCCCAGCTTGAGATGCAGGCCGCGCGCGAGCCCGTCGTCGAGCGAGACGAGCGGCGGCCCCTGGTAGTCCGCCGCCCACCAGGTCCCGTCGACCACGCGACTGCCGGCCGGCAGTTTCGAAGTATAGGTCAGGCCGCGCTCGCTCCTGACCGCCCAGAGCGCATCGGGATCGACCGGGGCCTGATCGACCGGCACGCCGTTCAGCTTGACGATGCGGGCACGCAGGTTCGGCACGCGCTCCAGCCCGTCGATGCCGGCGGCGTGCGTCGCCAGATCCTCGAATCCGGCGACCTGATCCGGCTGGATATCGATGAAGAACGTGCTGGGCGCGCGCTCCGGCAGGCGCTCCGTCACTTCGCGCCCGAGGCTCGATTCCACGAGCGCCACCGCGACCAGCACGGTCAGGCCCAATCCGAGCGACAGCACGACGCTGGGCGTGGCGGCGCCCGGCCGGTAGAGGTTGGTTACGGCCTGCCGCAGGGTCGGCATCCGGATCGGCGGCAGGCGCCGACCGAGCGCCATGACGGCGGCACCGGCCAGGCGGAACAGCACCAGGGCGACAATCACGCCCGCGACGAACCAGCCGGCCAGCTTCTTGTCGTCGGCCGTGCCGATGGCGAGCCCGGCCAGGAGCACCGCCATGACCAGACCGGCGGCCCAGTCGCGCCAGCCGAGCCGCCCCTCGATGCCGAGGATCGCCGCCCGGAACAGGGCCGCCGCCGGCACGCCGCGCGCCCGGGCCAGGGGCCAGAGCGAGAAGGCGATGGCGACGAGGGCGCCGAACAGGGCCGCAAGGCCGAGCGGCCGGGGATAGAGCGCCAGCCGCGCCGCCACCGGCAGCTTGTCCCCCGCCAGCGCGACGATGCCCCAGGGAGCGACGGCGCCCAGCACCAGGCCGATGGCGACGCCGATCAGACCCAGCGCCAGAAGTTCGATCAGATAGGCCGCGAAGATCACGCGTCCCGGCGCGCCGAGGCATTTCAACGTCGCGATCGTCTCGGTCTTGCTGTCGAGATGCGCCGAGACGGCATTGCCGACGCCGACGCCGCCCACCAACAAGGCCGTCAGGCCGACCAGGCCCAGGAACAGGCCGGTCCGGTCGATGAAGCTCTGGACCGAGGGGGCTGCCTGGCTGGTGTCGCGCGCGCGCCAACCGGCCTCCGGAAACGCCTGGTTCGCCGCCGCCATGACCGACGCCGCCCGGATGCCGGGATCGAGCCTGAGGCGCGCCACCGTGACCGAGACCGTGCCCGGCTGGTCGAGACCCGTCGACGGCAGCGCCGCGGTCGAGATCATCACGCGCGGACCCAGCTTGAACGGATTGGCGCCGGCATCCGGCTCATGGGTCAGCCGCGCGCGGATCTGGAAATGCGCCTCGCCGATCGTGACCTGATCGCCCAGCTTCAGCCCCAGCCGATCGAGCACCGCCGGATCGACCACCGCGCCATAGACCCCGTCGCGCGGGGCGAGCGCGTCGGCGAGCTCTATGGCGGGATCGAGCCCGATCGCGCCATAGAGCGGATAGGCACCGTCGACCGCCTTCAGCTCGACCAGGGCGCGCTCGTTGCCGTCGCCGGTGCGGGCCATGCCGCGCAACTCCCGCGCCAGGCTCAAATGGCCCCGGGTCGCCAGATAGGCCTGCTCGTCCGCCGGCATGCCGCGCTGCGTCAGACGGAACTCGACGTCGCCGCCCAGGATCGCCTGGCCGTCGGCCCTGAGGCCCGCCACCAGGCTCGACGACAGCGAGCCCACGCCGGCGATGGCGGCGACGCCGATCGCGAGGCATGCGATCAGGATGCGGAACCCGCGCAGGCCGCCGCCGAAGCCGGCGCGCAATTCGCGCCGGGCGAGCCCCAGCGCCAGGGTCAGCGTGCCGGGCTCAGCCATGGGCCGCGACCGCCAGCCGTCGACGGTCGCCGACGATGCGGCCATCCGCCAGTTCGATCACCCGGTCGCAACGATCGGCCAGTGCCGGATCATGGGTGACCAGGATCATGGTCGTGCCGGCCTTGGCCTGAAGCTGGAACATCAGGTCCATCACCTTGCGGCCGGTCGCCTGGTCCAGATTGCCGGTCGGCTCGTCGGCGATCAGCAGCCTGGGTTCGGCCGCGAAGGCCCGGGCGAGCGCCACGCGCTGCTGCTCGCCACCCGACAGCTGGCTCGGATAATGGGTCAGGCGATGGCCGAGGCCGACCGCCGCCAATCCCTCCCGCGCCCGGTCGAACGCGTCGCGCCGGCCGGCGAATTCCAGCGGAATCGCCACGTTCTCCAACGCGCTCATCGTCGGCAGCAGGTGGAAGGATTGAAAGACGATCCCCACATGATCGCGACGGAAGCGGGCCAGCCCGTCCTCGTCGAGCCCGGCGTAGTCGACGCCGTTGACGCGGACCCGGCCACTGGTCGGCCGCTCCAACCCACCCATGACCATCATCAAAGTGGTCTTGCCGGAGCCGGAGGGACCGACGATGCCGACCGTTTCGCGGGGATCGATCGAGAGATCGATCCCGTTCAGGATGTTGACCTCGCCGCTTGCGCTCGTCAGTTTGAGCATCAGCGCATCGAGACGGATCATGGCGTCGCTGTTGGCGGGAGCCGAATTCATGCCGGGGCTTTCGGGATCGCATCGGGCCGGAGATGGCCGTGGAACGTGGGGATATGGCTTGCCGTCCAGGCTTTTCAACGCGCTGCGGCATCCAGCGCTGCTGTTTGTCGCGATCCTGATGACCGCGGGGCCGAGCGCCGCGGCGCAAGCGGCGCCGATCAAGCTCATGGCGTTCGGCGACAGCCTGAGCGCCGGCTTCGGCGTGGAACCGAACGAGGCCTATCCGACCAGGCTGCAGGCGGCGCTCAAGGCCAAGGGCTATGACGTGACGATCATCAATGCCGGCGTGTCGGGCGACACGACCGCGGGCGGCGTCGCCCGGCTCGATTGGGCGCTGGGCGACCACCCGGACTATGCCCTGGTCGAACTCGGCGCCAACGACATGCTGCGCGGGCTCGACCCGGACGAGGTCAAGGCCAATCTCGACAAGATCCTGGCGGCGCTCGATGCCGCCAAGGTCAAGGTGCTGCTGATCGGCATGCAATCGTCGCTGAATTGGGGCGCCGACTATAAGCGGCGCTTCGACCGGATCTATCCGGACCTGGCGACGCAGCATCACCTGCCGCTCTATCCGTTCTTCCTCGACGGCGTGGCGCTCGATCCCAAGCTCAATCAGGCCGACATGCTGCATCCGAACCCGGCCGGCGTCGATGTGCTGGTCGCCCGGACCCTGCCGGCGGTGACGAAGCTGCTGGGCCCGCCCACGGCGCCCCCGTCATGAGCAGGGCGTCATGAGCAGGGCGCCATGACCGGCGGCTTCCGTCTGGGCCATGCCGGCGGGGACGACTGGGAACGTCTCTATGCGACATGCCTGGCGCAGATCACGCCGCTGCCGGACGGGTCCAATTTCGGGCTGATCTACGTCACCGACCTGATCGCCGGTGAATTGCCCGGTATTCTCGATCGGCTGCGGCACGAGACCGGCATCGTCGCCTGGGTCGGTTCGGTCGGCATGGGCATCTGCGCCACCGGCGTCGAATATGTCGACGAGCCGGCGATCGCGCTGCTCGTCGGCGCCTTGCCGCCCGGCAGTTTCCGCCTGTTCGCACTCGATGGCGTCAAACCGCCGCTCGACCTGACGCTGCCGGCCCCGGGCGGCGAGCGGCTGGCCGCCGGCCTGATCCATGGCGATCCCGGCTTCGGCGACGTGGCGGAGGCGGTCGCGGCCCTCGCCGGCGCCGCCCGGGCCTATCTGGTCGGCGGGCTGGGTTCCGCGCGCACCGCCCCCTGGCAAGTCGCGGGCCGGGTGGTCGAGAGCGGCATCTCGGGCGTGCTGTTCGACGACCGGGTCGAACTGGTGACCGGCATGACCCAGGGCTGCCAGCCGATCGGGCCGGTCCGGCGCATCACCGCCGGTGCCGACAATATCATCGCCGAGATCGACGGCCGCCCGGCGCTGGAAATCTTCAAGCAAGACATCGGCGAACTGCTGTCGCGCGATCTGCAGAAGGTCGGCGGCCTGATCTTCGCGGGTTTGCCCGTGCCGGGGACGGACAAGGCCGACTACCTGGTGCGCAATCTGCTGGCGATCGACCAGCACGAGGGCTGGATCGCCATCGCCGGCGCGGTGGCACCAGGCGATCCGATCCTGTTCTGCCGACGCGATCGGGGCGCTGCTTCCGCCGACCTGGCCCGCATGATCGAGGATGTGAAGCGCCGCGCCGGCGGCCGGGCCAAGGCCGGCGTCTATTTCTCCTGCGTCGGCCGCGGCCCCGGCTTTTTCGGCGACGACGGCCATGAAATGGCGTCGATCCAGGCTAAGTTGGGGGACGTGCCGCTGGTCGGGTTCTTCGGCAACGGCGAAATCGCCTGCGACCGGATCTACGGCTATACCGGCGTGCTGGCGCTGTTCGTGTGATCGGATCAGGCCGCACACAGGTGGCGGATAGCCACGGGGGGTTCGCCGTGGCTTGACCCGCGCGGGCCGCCAAGGGCATGGTCTGGGGCATCCCCCCAAGCCCCATTCGCGAGTATACCCATGGACTATCGCCGCCTCGGACGAACCGATATCGAAGTCAGCCGCGTTTGCCTCGGCACGATGACGTTCGGCGAGCAGAACACCGAAGCCCAGGCCCATGAGCAGCTGAGCCTGGCCTATGACCGCGGCATCAATTTCATCGACGCGGCCGAGATGTACCCGGTGCCGCCCAAGCCCGAGACGCAAGGCCTGACCGAGCGCTATATCGGCACCTGGCTGAAGGCGACGGGCCTGCGCGACAAGCTGGTGCTGGCGACCAAGGTCGTGGGCGCCGCGCGCGACATGAAGCATATCCGCGGCGGCAATGCCCGGCTCGACCGCGCCAACATCCGCGCCGCGGTCGAGGACAGCCTGAAGCGCCTCGGCACCGACCGGATCGACCTCTATCAGCTGCATTGGCCCGACCGGAACACGGTCACCTTCGGCAAGACCACCTATGCCCACGAGATCGACCCCGACGAGGTCGCGATCGAGACGACGCTCGCGGCGCTGGCCGAGCTGGTCAAGGAAGGCAAGGTCCGCGCCATCGGCCTGTCGAACGAGACGCCCTGGGGCGCCATGCGCTTCCTGACCCTGGCCGAGCATCTGGGATTGCCGCGCGTCGCCAGCATCCAGAACGCCTACAACCTGGTGAACCGCTCGTTTGAGCAGGGGTTGGCCGAAGCGGCATTGCGCGAGGATTGCGGGCTGCTGCCCTATTCGCCCTTGGGCGGCGGCACGCTGTCGGGCAAGTATCTGGGCGGCGCCAAGCCGGCCGGCGCGCGCATGACGCTGTTCAGCCGCTTTACCCGCTACGACAAGCCGGAAGGCGTGGAAGCGATCGGCCGCTATGTGGCACTGGCGCGGGAGCATGGCCTCGATCCGTCGCAGATGGCGCTGGCCTTTGTCCATCGCCAGCCGTTCGTGACCTCGACCATCATCGGCGCCACCAATCTGACGCAGCTGAAGACCGACCTCGCCAGCTTCGAGCTCAGCCTGTCGGACGAGGTGCTCACCGGCATCGAGGCGATCCACCGGGCGATCCCGAACCCCTGTCCGTAGGCCAATCTCACCGTCATTCCCCGCCTGCGCGCTAGGGGATATACATATCTTTCTGTTTTATTTCAGAGAGTTAGTCTTTTTCATCGTCATGGCCGGGCTTGACCCGGCCATCCACGCGGTTGGGCAGGCGATTTCACGGCCGAACAGGGCTCAGGCGGAGGCGCGTGGATGCCCGGGTCAAGCCCGGGCATGACGGAGCGTTAGGGTAACCTGCTGATTTCGATAGACGAAAACAGTTATGTACATCCCCTAGCGCGCAGGCGGGAATGACGGAATAAACACTTTCCAACCCCGCCGCTTCTGGTGTGTCATGTCGGCATGTTGAGGCTGTTCGTCGGCATCGATCTGCCGCCAGAAACCAAGCTCGCGCTCTCGACCATCGCGTTGGGTCTGCCCGGCGTCAAATGGGTCGATCCGGGCAATTATCACGTGACGCTGCGTTTCATCGGCGAGGTCGATGAGGGCCGGGCGGCCGATATCGATGCCGAGCTGGCCGGCATCCGCGCCCGGCGCTTCCCGCTGGGCATCGCCGGCGTCGATCTGTTCGGCACCGAGGACAAGCCGCGCATCCTCTATGCCGGGGTCGAGCGCTCGACGGCGCTGGTCGACCTGCGCGACAAGGTCGGGGCCGCGCTCGGCCGGGCCGGCGTGCCGCCCGAAGGCCGGGTATTCACCCCGCACGTCACGCTCGCCAACATCCGCGCCGGGCGGCTGGCCGATCTCGGCCATTATCTGGAAACCCACAATCTGCTGCGCCTACCCGAAATCACGGTCGACCGCTTCCAGCTGGTCCAGAGCTATCTGACCAAGGCGGGCTCGATCTACGAGACCGCTTCGGATTATCCGCTTGCGTGAGCAGCACAGCTTCTGAAACCGACGTCGCCCGGAACCGGAGCGCCTGCCGATCCTTTAACTATTCCGAGCGATGACGGATCGGAGACCGCCATGCGCGGCATATTCTGTATGGTCGTCGGCCTGGCGATGGCGGCCGTGTTAAGCCAGGAACCGGAATTTCAGCAGCAGTACCGGCAGCGGCTGGACGGCGCAATCGGCGTTCTGCAGCAGCAGGCCGACAGGTTCGACGCGGACGCACGCGCCCTGTCGTTGACGCGCGACCAGGCTTTGGACCGCCTGAAGGCGAACCCTGATCCGGTTGCCATCGCCGAAGGAACCCAGCGGCAGACGGCGTTCGAGCGGCTCGCCCGCCTGACGCACGATCGTGCGGAGCTGGAGCAGCCGGGCTTCATTCATCGCTTCGGCATTCTGGTCCGCCATCTCGACCGGCCGCTGGCCGAGGCGACTGTCGCGGACTTCGTCCCGGCCGCCCCGCTCAATCCGGAAGGTTTGTTCTTCGCGTCCTTGGGCTTGATGACCGGGCTGCTGGTGAGCGGCGGCCTCGTCGGCAGCCTGGCGCTGCTGACCGCATCTTCGCGGCGCATCCGCTATCGGCCGAAGCCATCGCCCCATCGAATGAAGCTCTGACCAGGGTCGGGCCGGGGTGGGGACGTGCCGATGCTCAGGTCTGTTATTTCACCGCCGAAAACGCCGTCGGCATCAGGAACTGATTGCTGACATTGGCATTGATCGGGCCGTCCTTCTCGCTGGCGTCCCGCGCCGCCAGCCATTCCGGATCGGTCGTGAACGCGGTCCATTTCGCCTCGCGCTCGGCCATCGATTCCCAGGCGAGCAGATAGGTCAGGTCGTTCGCGGATTCGCCGACCAGCGTGGTCCAGAACCCGGCCTGGCGGATGCCGTACTTGGCCCAGATCCCGAGCGTGTGGTCGTTGAAGCGCGCCAGCAGGTTGGGCAGGCGGCCCGGCAGAGTGCGATAGATGCGCAACTCGTAGATCATCGTCGTTTCCTTTTGAGGGTTAGAGCCTGATCCGCTCAAACCGGCTCGGTTTGATCGGTGAATCAGTCTCTAAATATTTGGTTTAGAGGGCGATTCAGATATGAGGCCGAGCAGGCCTCATATCATCGCGCTCTAGCGCAGGAAAGGGACCAGGCGTTCGAGCGCGGGCTCCAGCCGGTCGGCCGAAGCGGCGAAGCACAGGCGGAGATGCCCCTCGCCGCCCAGGCCGAACGCGGCGCCGGGCGCGAGGCCGACCTTGGTGCGGGCCAGGATCTCCTTGGCGAAAGCGACGGAATCCGTGATGCCGTCGACCTTGATGAAGGCATAGAACGCGCCTTCCGGCGGGGCGACCTGAACCCGGTTGAGGCCGCGCAGCGCATCCAGCACCAAGGTCCGGCCGGCGCGATAGCGTTCGGTCATCGAGCGGGCGAAGCTCTCGCCCTCGCGCACCGCGGTGACGGCGGCGTGCTGGATGAAGGTCGGCGCGCCCGAGACATTATATTGGATCAGCTTGCCCATCACCTCGACGATCTCGGGCGGTGCGACGATCCAGCCCAGGCGCCAGCCGGTCATGGCCCATGCCTTGGAAAAGCTGTTGACGACGACGACCCGGTCCTCCGGCTCGACGAGGTCGAGCAGCGAGGGAGCGACGGTGCCGTCATAGATCACGCGGGCGTAGACCTCGTCGGCGATCAGATAGAGCCCGTGCTGGCGGATGAACGCGAGCAGCGCCGCGCCCTCGTCCCGGCTCATGACCCAGCCGGTCGGGTTCGACGGCGAATTGAGGAAGATCGCCTTGGTCCGCCCGTCGCGCGCCCGGTCGAGCGCGGCCAGGTCGAGGACGAAGCCGCCGTCGTCGCGCCGGCCGAGCGCCACCGCGCGCGGCTCGCCGCCCATGATCTCGATCGCGGCCGCGACGTTGGGCCAGACCGGCGACACGACCAGCACATTATCGCCCGGATCGACCAGGGCCTGGACCGTCAGCATGATGCCCTGCATGCCGGCGGTGGTGACCACGATCCGCTCGGCCGCGACCGGCTTCGCATGCAGCCCCGTCTCGTACTCGGCCAGCGCCTGGCGCAACGGCGGAATGCCGCGCTCGAAGGTGTAGAAGGTTTCGCCCGACGCGAGCGCCCGGGCAGCGGCGTCGGTGATGAAGCGCGGCGTCGGCAGATCGCCCTCGCCGAACCAGAGCGGCAGGACCTCGGGATCCCCCATGCCGAGCATCGCCACCTCGGCGATCAGCGAGGCCTTCAGGTTCTGGATTTGTGGGCGGACGGTGACGGCCATGAAGCGGGTTCCCGGGAAATCTCGACGGGCATGACCTTAGCGGAACGGAGCGCGGGATCAACCCACCGACGCCTCCCCGCGCCTCGTCGCCGCACGCACTGGTCTGCGTTGGCCGGCGTGTGCGAAGGTTGCTAGTCTCGCCCGATGATCGTCCGTCCCCGCCCCACCGTCTTCAGCCTGCTGTTCATCCTGCGCGGCTCGATCCTGCCGGTCATCGCACCGCAGCTGCTGAGCGTGCTGGTCCTCTCCGCCGGCGTCGCGTGGCTGCACCATCTCGCTCCACAGCATCTGCGCGACGTGAACCCGGCGCCCTTTACGCTTTTCGGGCTGGCCCTGTCGATCTTCCTCGGGTTCCGCAACAACGCCTGCTACGAACGCTGGTGGGAAGGCCGCAAGCAATGGGGCCAGTTGCTGGCCGAAACTCGCAGCCTGGCGCGCGAGTTGGTCACGCTCCTGCCGGACGACCCGGCGCTTCGCCGACGCTGCGCCCATCGCGCCGTCGCCTTCGCCCATGCCTTGCGCAGCCAGCTCCGCGGCACCGGTGACGACGTGGCGCGTGGCTGGCTGCCGGAAAGCGAATGGCGCCGGGTCGCTCGGGGCCGCAGCCGTCCGGACGCGATCCTGCTGGCGCAGGCGATGGAGCTGCAGGTCCTGCTCCGGCAGGGCGCGCTCTCGGACATGCTCTACCGGATCTTCTCCGAGCGGCTTCACACCATGACCGCGATCCAGACCGCGTGCGAGCGCCTGCGCTCGACGCCGACGCCCTTCACCTACACGCTGCTGCTGCACCGCACCGCCTGGCTGTTCTGCCTACTCCTGCCGTTCGGCATGGTCGGCGCCCTGGGGCTGGCCACGCCCATCCTCACGGGCATCCTGGCGTATGCGTTCTTCGGTCTCGACGCGCTGGGCGAGGAGTTGGAGGAGCCGTTCGGTCGATCGCAGAACGCCCTGCCGCTGGATGCGATCGTGCGGGCCATCGAGATCGCCACGGGCGAAGCGCTCGGCGACGAGACCCTGCCCGAGCCGCTGCAGCCGACAGGATTCGTGCTGCAGTAGCATTGGGCAGCGGTGGGCGGAACGCGCTGGTCCGCCGGCCGCGAATATGCGATGGCTCTCGCCAGTTCGTGACCGAAAGAACGCCGATGACCCCGCCGCCGCCGCGCAAGCTGATCCCGTGGTATCTCCGCCTGGGCGCGCTGGTGCTGGCCGGCTGCATCGCGACCTATGTCATCGTGCTTTATGTCTATGGCATCAAGCTGGTCGATCTCGCGTCGAAGATCAGCGAATTGTCGCAGCGGGCCGTGATCGCCCACGACCCGCCGCCCCCGCCACGGGAGCCGGGCGTGGT
>JAQGIC010000069.1 GCA_028288725.1 Rhodospirillales bacterium | reverse complement strand
CGGTTGCCCCTCCCCTCCGGCCGCATTAGAAGAGTCCTCGTGTCTGGACCCTTGACCATCGACCTTGCCGACGAAGCGGCGACCGCGGCGCTGGGCGCGCGGCTGGCCGCCGCGGCCGGCCCGCGCGACGTGCTGCTGCTGCATGGCGACCTGGGCATGGGCAAGACCGCGCTCGCCCGCGGCTTCGTCGTGGGCGCGGCACCGGGGACGGACGAGGTGCCGAGCCCGACCTTCACCCTGGTCCAGACCTATCCGACTCCGCGCGGCACCATCTGGCATTTCGATCTCTATCGCCTGAAGCATCCGGACGAGATCTGGGAACTGGGATTCGAGGATGCGCTGATCGATGGCATCCTGCTGATCGAATGGCCGGACCGGCTGGGCAGTCTGGCGCCGCGCGACCGGGTCGACCTGACACTCTCGCCCGGCGTGACCGCCGATAGCCGGCGCGCGACGCTGATGGCCGCCGGCAAATCCCCCTGGCTCGATCGGGTCTTCCCATGATGGATCGCGAGCGACAGCGCCGGGATTTCGCGCTCGCCGCCGGCTGGGGCCGCGCGCGCGCCGAGCGGCTGCCGAGCGACGCCTCGACCCGGACCTATTACCGGCTCCAGGACGGCGGTCGCCGCGCGATGCTGATGGATGCCCAGCCGCCGCGCGAGAAGCCGGCGGAATTCCTGCATATGGCGCGCCTGCTCCAGGGCTTCGACTATTCCGCCCCGATGATCCTGGCGTCCGATCCGGTCGCGGGCTTCATCCTGCTGGAGGATCTGGGCGACGACACCTACACCCGGCTCATCGCCGGGGGCATGGACGAGACGAGACTCTACGGCCTCGCCATCGATCTGCTGGCCGATCTGCATGGCCGGTTCGAGCCGTCCGGCGCCCACGGCATCCCGCCCTATTCCGACGAGATCCTGCTGAGCGAGGCCGGGCAATTCGTCGATTGGTGCCTGCCGGAGATCACGGGGCGCCCGACCGATCCGGCGGTGCGGGACGCGTATCTGGCGCTGTGGCGCGAGGCGCTGCCGCTGGCCCGCGCGGTACCGCCGAGCCTGACCTTGCGCGATTATCACATCGACAATCTGATGCTGCTCGAGGGCCGCCCCGGTCTCAAGGCCTGCGGGCTGCTGGATTTCCAGGATTCGCTGATCGGCCCGATCGGCTATGATCTGGTCTCGCTGCTGGAGGACGCCCGGCGCGACGTGCCGGACGATTTGGCGGCGGCGATGCGCGCACGCTATCTGGCGCTTCGCCCCCTGGTCGATCCGACCGCGCTCGACCGGTCGATGGCGTTCCTGGGCGCGCAACGCCATGCCAAGGTGCTCGGCATCTTCTGCCGGCTCGCCCGGCGCGACGGCAAGCCGGTCTATCTGAAGCATCTGCCGCGGCTGTGGCGCCTGATCGGCCGCAGCCTGAAGCACCCGGATCTCGCCGGGCTGGAGCAATGGATGGAGCGAAACGTACCGGCGGACCAGAGGGGCATCCCCGAGCCCCTGCGGGCGCTCTATCCCGAGGCCGTCCGATGATCCGCCCGACGGTCGGCATGGTGCTGGCGGCCGGGCGCGGCGAGCGGCTCCGGCCGCTGACCGACACGGTGCCCAAGCCGATGGTGCCGATCATCGGCAAGCCGCTGCTCGACCATGCCATCGATCGGCTGCTCGCCGCCGGCGTCACCCGCATCGTGGTCAATACCCATCATCTGGGCGAGCAGATCGCCGCGCATCTGACGGGCCGGCCGGAGATCGTGCTCTCCCCGGAGGCGACGGCGCTGGAGACCGGCGGCGGCGTGACCCAGGCCTTGCCGCTGCTGGGCGACCAGCCCTTCTTCGCCGTCAACGGCGATTCGCTGTGGCTCGATGGCGCCACCCCGGCACTCCATCGCCTGGCCGACGCGTTCGACCCGGCCCGGCACGACGCGATGCTGCTGCTGCAGAAGACGGTGAGCGCGGTCGGCTACGACCAGAATCGCGGCGATTTCTTCGTCGATCCGGCCGGCAAGCCGCGCCGGGTCGGGTCGGGCGAGATCGCGCCCTTTCTTTTTGCCGGCCTGCAGATCCTGGCGCCGCAGCTGTTCGACGACGCGCCCGCCGGCGCCTTCTCGCTGAACCGGATCTATGACAAGGCGCTGGCGGCGGGACGGCTCGGCACCATCGTCCATGACGGCGAATGGTACACGGTGAGCGACGAGGCCGGCCTGGCCGAGGTCCGCGCCCAGCTCGACCGACGACGCACCCGGCGCTGATGACGCCGCAGATCTTCACCATCCCGGCGACGCTGCCGTTCCTGGACGCGCTGGTCGCGGGCTTGTTCGAGCGCTTCGGCCGGTCGCCGCTCGATCTGGCCGAAGCGACCATCCTGCTGCCCAGCCGCCGCGCCGTGCGCGCGCTCGGCGATGCGTTCCTCAAGGCGGGCGGCGGCGTGCCCATGCTGCTGCCGCGTCTGGCGGCGCTGGGCGATATCGACGCCGACGAGATCGAGCTCGTCGCGGGCGACAGTCTGGCCGGAACGCTGGATCTGCCGCCGGCGATCGCGCCGCTGCGCCGGCGCCTGCTGCTGGCCCAATTGATCCATCGCTGGGGTGCCCGGCGCGACGGCGCCGCGATCCTGCCGGCCCAGGCGGTGGCGCTGGCCGACGATCTGGCCCGCCTGATCGACCAGGCCTGGACCGAGGATGTCGGGTTCGACCGGCTAGACCGGCTGGTGCCCGACGAGTTGGCGCGCCATTGGCAGATCACCGTCGATTTCCTGAAGATCGTCACCGAGCATTGGCCGGCGCTGATCGAGGCCGAGGGCGCGATCGACCCGGCCGACCGGCGCAACCGCCTGATCCGAGCCCAGGCGGCGGCTTGGGCGTCGGCACCGCCGGCCGGCCCGATCATCGCCGCCGGCTTCGGCAGCGCCATCCCGGCCGCGGCCGAGTTGCTGGGCCTGATCGCGACCCTGCCCCAGGGCGCCGTCGTGCTGCCCGGCGTCGAGACCGAGGCGGACGCGGCGCTGTGGACCGCGATCGGCGAAGATCCGACCCATCCGCAATATGGCCTCGCCCGATTGCTGGCCCGCCTGGGCGTGGCACACGAGGCCCTGCCGGTCTGGCCGGCGCCCGGCATCGAGCCCGGCGCGCCCGAGCGGGCCGTGCTGGTGCGCGAGATGATGCGGCCGGCCGCGGTCAGCGACCAATGGCGCGCGCTGGGTACCCTGCCGTCCGACGCCGCGCGGGGCCTGGCCCGGCTCGATTGTCCGGGTCCGCAGGAGGAAGCCGGCACGATCGCGCTCCTGATGCGCCACCGGCTGGAGATGCCCGGCGCCACCGCCATGCTGGTGACGCCCGACCGCGGTCTCGCCCGCCGGGTCGCGGCCGAGCTGAAGCGCTGGGACATCGACATCGACGATTCCGCAGGATTGCCGCTCAACCAGACGCCGCCCGGCATCCTGCTGCGCCTGCTGGCCGATGCCGCGTCCGAGGATCTGGCGCCGATACCGCTGTTGGCGCTGCTGAAGCATCCGCTGGTCGCCGCGGGCATGGCGCGCGGTGCGTTCCGGGCGGGGGTCCGCCGCCTGGAACGCCATTGCCTGCGCGGTCCCCGGCCGGCTCCCGGCATCGCCGGCCTGCGCCAGATCGCCGAAGAGGGTATCGAGGAACTGCTGCCGCTGATCGATCAGCTCGACCGCTTGCTGGGTCCCTTCCTGGCCGTGATCGCGGCGCCCGAGACGCAGCTCCAGGCGGCCCTTGCAAGCCAGATCGAGACTGCAGAAGCGCTGTGCGAGACCGACGACACGCGGGGCGCCGCGATCCTGTGGGCCGAAGAGGCCGGCGCGAGCCTGGCGAGCTTCGTCGCGGAACTGCATGACGCCGCCGCCGGCTTCCCGGCGATCGCCGGAGCCGACTATCCGGTCCTGCTCGAGGCGCTGCTGGCCGGCGGCGTGGTCCGGCCGCGGTTCGGCAAGCATCCGCGCCTGCAGATCCTGGGCACGCTCGAAGCCCGTCTGCAACAGGCCGACCTGGTCATCCTGGCCGGCCTGAACGAGGGCGTCTGGCCGCCCAACGCGCCGTCGGACCCGTGGCTGTCGCGGCCGATGCGCCAGCAGTTCGGGCTGGAGTCGCCCGAGGCGCAGATCGGCCTGGCCGCCCACGACTTCACCATGGCGGTGACCGCGCGCGAGGTCGTGCTGACCCGGGCGGCCCGGGCCGAGGGCGCCCCCACCGTGCCGTCGCGCTGGCTGCTCCGGCTGGACACGGTGCTGCGCGCGGTCGGCGGCGCGCTCGACAGCCCGCGCATTCTGCCGTTCCTGGCCTGGCAAGCCCGGCTCGACGCGCCGGCCTCGATCCGGCCGTGCACGCCGCCGGCGCCGACGCCGCCGGTCCATGCCCGGCCGCGCAAGCTGTCGGTCACCGAGATCGAGACCTGGATGCGCGATCCCTACGCGATCTACGCGCGCCATGTGCTGAAGCTGCGGCCGCTCGACCCGCTCGATGCCGATCCGGGGCTGGCCGAACGCGGCACCTTCATTCATGCGGCACTCGACCGGTTCGTGCGCGAGGGCCGGCCGGCGGCCGACCTGATCGGGATCGGACGCGAAATCTTCGGCGACGCCATGGCGCGGCCTGGCGTCTGGGCCTTCTGGTGGCCCCGATTTCTGCGCATCGCCGACTGGTTCGTGGCATTCGAGGCGGCGCGCCGGCCGCTCATCCTCGACAGCTTCACCGAATGCCGGGGCGAGTTGCGGTTCGATACGGTGGGCGGCGGGTTCACGCTCACGGGCAAGGCCGACCGGATCGACCTGCTGCGCGCGGGCGGTGCGGCCCTGATCGACTACAAGACCGGCAGCATTCCGAAGCCCGAGGAAGTCGTGCTCGGCTACGCGCCGCAATTGCCGCTGGAGGCGGCGATGCTGGCCGAAGGCGGCTTCGCCCTGGTACCGGCGAGCCCGGTGAGCGAACTCGCGTTCTGGCGCCTGACCGGCAACGACCCGGCGGCCGAGGTCAGCCCGGCCGGCGGCAACAAGGCCGATCCGGCGGAGCTCGCCCGCGCCGCCCGGCTGGGCCTGGAGCGGCTGGTCCAGCACTATGACGATCCGGCCACGCCCTACCGCTCGCTGCCCCGGCCCGAGCGCGCCGGCCGCTATCGCGACTATGACCATCTGGCACGCGTCGCCGAATGGGGCGCGGGCGGCGGCGAATGAGCCCGCCCATGACCGAATTGGACCCGACCAAAATCCAGCAGCTGGCGTCCGACGGCCGCGCCTCGGTTTGGGTCGCGGCCTCGGCCGGCACTGGCAAAACCAAGGTGCTGACCGACCGGCTGCTCAATCTGCTGCTGGCCGATACGCCCCCGGGCAGGCTTTTGTGTCTGACCTTCACCAAGGCCGCCGCGGCCGAGATGGCGAACCGGCTGAACGCCAAGCTGTCGGGCTGGGTGACCGAGGGCGACATCAATCTGCGCCGGGAAATCGCCGGCCTGACCGGGATCGACGAACGCGAGGTGCAGCAGATCATGCTGGACCGCGCCCGCCGTCTGTTCGCGCGCGTGCTGGACACGCCGGGCGGCATGCGCATCCTGACCATCCATGCCTTCTGCCAGTCGGTCCTGCGCCGCTTCCCGCTGGAAGCCGGATTGCCGCCGCAGTTCGAGGTGATGGACGACCGCAGTGCGACCGAGATGCTGGAAGAGGCGCGTCTGGGCGTGCTGACCGCGGCGCGCGCCGCCGAAGGCGAACTGGGCCAGGCGCTGGCCGAGGTCACCCGTCACGCCGGCGAACAGAGTTTCGGCGAGCTGATGCAGGATCTCACGACCGAACGCGGCCGGCTGACCCAGCTGATCGAGCGCACCGGCGGGCTCGATGATTATCTGGCCCATCTGCACCGCCGGCTGGGCGTCCGGCCCGACGAGACCGAAGACGGCTTGATCCGACGGGCCTGCGACGAGACCGCGTTCGACGGCCCCGGCCTGCGCCTGGCGACGGCGGCACTGCTCGGCGGCAGCAAGACCGACATGGGTCGCGGCGACCTGCTGGCGGCCTGGCTCGGGTCGCCGGACGCCCGAGCGGTCGGGTTCGACGCGTATCAGCCCGCTTTCCTGACCGCGGAGGGCGAGGCGCGCAAGGCGTTGGCGACCAAGGCGGTGCTGGCGGCCGATCCCCGCATCGGCGAGATCCTGGCCGTCGAACAGGCGCGGCTGCTGGCGCTGCAGGCCCGGCGCGCGGCCATCGTCGTCGCCCGCGCCAATGCCGGCCTCGTCCGCCTCGCGTCCGCGTTCCTCGCCGCCTATGCCCGGGAAAAGCGCCGGCGCGGGCTGCTCGACTACGACGATCTGATCCTCGCGACCCGCGCGCTGCTGGACCAGCCGGGCGTGGCGCCCTGGGTGCTGTTCAAGCTCGACGGCGGCATCGATCATATCCTTATCGACGAGGCCCAGGACACCAACCCCGACCAATGGCAGGTGGTCGAGGCGCTGGCGGCGGAATTCTTCGTCGGCGACGGCGCCGCGCCGCCGAACCGCACGATCTTCGCCGTCGGCGACGCCAAGCAGTCGATCTTCAGCTTCCAGCGCGCCGATCCGCAGGAATTCCTGCGCATGCAGCAGCATTTCGAGGACAGGGTCAGCCGGGCCCGGCGCGAGTGGCGCACCGTGCCGCTCCAGGTCTCGTTCCGGTCAAGCGCCGCGGTGCTGCAGGCGGTCGATGCCGTCTTCGCCCTCGACGAGGCCCGCAACGGTGTGGCGCTCGACGGCGCTGTCATCCAGCACATCGCCCATCGCCACGGCCATGCCGGCCGGGTCGAGCTGTGGCCGGCGCTGGAACCGGACGCGGTCGAGGGCGAGGAGCCCTGGGCCCCCGCCCTCGACCAGCGCCCGATCGAGGCGCCGCGCGGCAAGCTCGCCCGCCGCATCGCCGCGACCATCCATCACTGGATCCAGGCGGGCGAGATGCTGCCGGCGCGCGGCCGGCCGGTCCGCGCGGGCGACGTGCTGGTCCTGGTCCGGCGCCGCGGCGGCTTCGTCGCCGAGCTGGTGCGCGCGCTGAAGCAGCTGGGCGTGCCGGTCGCCGGCGCCGACCGCATGGTGCTGACCGCGCAGCTGGCGGTCATGGACCTGATCGCGCTCGGGCGCGTGCTGCTGCTGCCCGAGGACGATCTGACGCTGGCGAGCGTCTTGAAAAGCCCGCTGATCGGGCTCGACGAGGACGCGCTCTATCGCCTGGCCCATGGCCGCACCGGCAGCCTGTGGCAGGCGCTGGCGGCGGCGATCGAGCCCGGGATGGTCATGGCCTATGACACGCTGGGCCGGCTGATGGGCCGCGCCGATTTCGTGCCGCCCTATCGGCTCTACGCCGAATTCCTGGGTGCCGGCGGCGCGCGGCAGCGGCTGATCGGGCGGCTGGGACCCGACGCCGCCGACGCGATCGACGAGTTCCTGTCCCAATGCCTGGCCCACGAGCGCGCCCATGTGCCGTCGCTGGAAGGCTTCCTGCATTGGCTGGAGCGCGGCGAGGCCGACATCAAGCGCGATCTGGATCAGGGCGGCCGCGACGAGGTGCGGATCATGACCGTCCATGGCTCCAAGGGCCTGCAGGCGCCGATCGTGTTCCTGCCCGACACGGTCCAGGCGCCGGTGCAGATGCCGCAACTGCTGTGGCCCGAGCGCGGCGACCTGATGCTGTGGCGCCCGGCCAAGGGTGCCGGCGAGCCGCTGTGCGAGGCTGCCCGCGCCGCCGCCAAGGCCAAGCGCGACGAAGAATATCGCCGGCTGCTCTATGTGGCGCTGACCCGCGCCGAGGACCGGCTCTATGTCGCCGGCTGGCGCGGCAAGCGCGACCAGGCCGGGTCCTGGTACGATCTGATCGATGCCGGGCTTCAGACCATCGGTCGGATCGAAACCTTGCCGGCGCCGCCCGGCCATGACCCTTTCCCACCCAGTCTGGTCCATGACACGGCCCAGAGCGTGCCGGCGAAGCTCGACGACAAGGCCGCCGCCGAAGGACTGAGCGACGAGGCCCTTCCCGAATTCGCGCGCCGTCCGCGCCCCGACGAGCCGTCGCCGCCCCGCCCGCTGGTCGCCTCGCGCCCGAGCCAGCCGGAACCGGCCGCGACCTCGCCGCTGGGGCCCGACAGCGACACGACCCGGTTCCGGCGCGGGCTGCTGATCCATCGGCTGATGCAGTCCCTGCCCGACTTGGCCCACGGCGCGCGCGAGCCGGCGGCGCGGCGCTTCCTGGCTCAGAAGGCGCACGACCTGGCGCCGGAGGAGCAGGACGCGATCGCGCGGGAGACCCTGGCGGTGCTCGACCATCCGGAATTCGCCGCCCTGTTCGCGTCCGGCTCCCGCGCGGAAGTCCCGGTCGTGGGCCTGATCGACGGCCGGGCGCTCAATGGCCGGATCGATCGCCTGGTCGTGACCGACGACGCCGTGCTGATCGTCGATTACAAAACCAACCGCCCGCCGCCGACCGAGGCGGCCGAAGTGTCGCCGGCCTATGTCGAGCAATTGGCCGCCTATCGGGCGGCATTGGAGCGGATCTATCCCGGCCGCCGGGTGCGCACGCTGCTGCTGTGGACCGACGGGCCGCGGCTGATGGAGCTGACCTAGAGCCTGATATGAGGCCGAGCGGGCCTCATATCTGAATCGCACTATAGGGTCGGCATCCGGCTTATGCGGATATCGCAGAGGAAAAAATCGACTTGAACTCGATGATTTCTTGGATATCGCAAATATTTCTGGAAAGGCAACGAAGAAAAATTCTTCGTCATACCTGCGGCCATCTGCGTCAATCTTTATTATATTTTAAATTGATACGACAGAAAACCAACCGTTAAAGTAGAGAAAGCAGTTGCTTTTTCTCAAATAAATTAGTCCGAAACGGCCGCATTCTGGCGCGAAATGTCGCGGCGGTCACTGAGTCATCTAAGTCGCGCCAAACAAAACCTCAGCCACACCCCACCTTGAGGGAAAAGGCGATGCTCACCCGTACCATCGACTGGCTCTTCGCCACAAAAAGCTTCCTTCCCCTCGGCTTCTGCCTGGACGGGAATGATGGCATCATCGAGCTCAACATGGTGTCCGATCTTGGAATCGCGCTCGCCTATTTCGCAATTCCGATCCTTCTGATCGTCATTCTCATCCGACGACGGGATCTAACCCTTCCCTGGCCGTTCGCGTTGTTTGCAGTTTTTGTCGTCCTGGGTGGCGTCACGCACGTCATCGAGATCGTAACCTATTGGGTGCCCTTGTACGCGCTTCAGGGGGGCGCGAAAGCTGCGACCGCGCTCGTGTCCTTGGCGACGGCGGCAACGCTGTGGCCCCTGCTGCCTCGCCTGCTGGCCAACGCCGCGCCGGATCAGGCGCAATGCACCATCCGAAAGCTGAAACGGCAATTGACCGAGGCGGCAGAAGCCGCGAGCGAACTGGTTCGCACCAATGCCCTGCTCGAACTGCGCGTGGCCCAGCGTTTCGCTGATCTCACCAAGATCAACGGCGAACTCGAAGCGGAGATCGAAATCAATGGGCGCATCACCGCCGAGCTGCTGTTTACGCGGGATGAGGCCCAAAAGGCGAATGGCATTAAATCGATGTTTCTCGCGGCCATGAGCCACGACCTGAGAACACCGCTGAACGCGATCATCGGCTTTTCCGACATGATGCTTTCCGAGGCGTTCGGACCCATCACCCAGCCACGTTACCGCGGGTATCTCGAAGACATCCATGTCAGCGGCCACCTGCTACTGAGCCTGATCAACAACATCTTGGATCTGTCGAAGATCGAAGCGGGCAAGCGGACCTTCGAGCCAAACCAACTTGACGGTGCTTGCCTGGTGCAAGCGTGCCTGAGGCTTCTTCAGAGACAAATCGATGAGAAGCGGATCGATGTCGTCGTCTCCATCGATCCGGCGGCAAGGATCTATGCAGACGATCTATCCTTTCGCCAGGTTTTGCTGAATCTTTTATCCAATGCGGTGAAATTTACTCCGGCCGGGGGCAAGATTGTGGTGCGCAGTCTAGTCACTGCAAGCGGTGGTGCGTTGATCGAAATCTCCGACAACGGCGTCGGTATGAGCGATGCCGGTCTCCGCGACGCGTTTGAACCGTTCGGAACCTGCAGCGAGATGACGGCGCGTCCCAAGGGCGCGGGCTCTGGGCTGGGCATATCGATCGTCGTCCGCCTCATGGATCTGCACGGGGGGAATTTGTCGTTCGACAGCGTGATCGGTCGGGGTACGACGGCGCGGCTCGATTTTCCGCCCCAAGCCCAAGCGGCGTGAGGAGAAGGCGCTCTACTCGTCCAGCTTGGTCAGCAGCCCCGTCCCCGGCAGTTCCCCCAGCGTCGTGTCGGAGCGGATCAGCGCCCGGGTCGCGGCGCCGCGCAGGTTGGCGCCGCGCATGTCGGCCTTGGTCACGTCGGCCTTGTTGAGCACGGCGCGGCGCAGGTCGGTCGCCAGCATCAAGGCGCCGTTCAGCTGGGCACCGGACAGGATCGCCAGCTGCATGTCGGCGGCGCTCAGGTTCTTGCCGGAGAGGTCGAAGCCGGTCAGGTCGCAATTGCGGAAGTCCGCACGCAGCCCTTCGCTGCCGCCGCTGAGGATCCATTGCAGATGGGCCGCCAGGCGGCGATCGACCTCGCCGGCCGGCAGCGTGATCGCCGGCTCCGGCTTGATGCCGACCGAGTCGAGATAGGCCAGCGTCTCCCGGTCGATGTCGGCACCGCCCAGATCGGCCTCGGCCATCTGCGCATTCTTGAAATTGGTCGCCTGGATGGCCGAGCCGCGGAAGTTCGATTGGCGAAGATCGGCGGTCGCGAAGGTCGAACCCCGGATGATGGCGCCGGCGAAATCGGCGCCCTTCAATTTGGTATTGGCGAGATTGGTGCCATCGAGCCTGGCGTTGGCGAAGCGCGCGCCATGGGAATCGTTGCGCCCGGCGATGGCGCCCTCGCGCAGATCGGCCCCGGTAAGCTGGACATGGGTCAAATCCGCATTCTCGAAGCTGGCGCCGCGCAGGTCCGCCTTCTCGAAATTCGCGCCGGACAGGTTGGCGCCGTTGAAGGCCGCGCCGAACATATTGGAGCCGCGAAACTGCGAGCGCTGGGCCTTGCAGAGATCGAACTGACAGCCGATGAATTCGCTGTTGGACAGGTCAAGCTCGGAGAGATCGAGCCCCGACAGATCGCAATTGACCAGGATCGCGCGACGACCGTCGCGCTGACCTTTCAGGAAGCGCTGATGGGCCTCTGCCAGCCCTTCAAGCAGCTCTTGGGAAAACCGGAGATCCCGCAAGGTGCTGTTTTTGGTCCCAAGGCTACTCATCGGCACCCATAAAGTTCTGTTGAAAGCCTGTTAAGAATGCGCCGATTGCGTTAACAACAACTTGCGACTGCGAGGCGAGTCTGCGCGGCGCGCGACAGGAGAGGCGCGCAAGGGGGCGTGCCGCACGGCTCCCATGAAACAAACCATTCGGCGCGCGGCCTTGACCTTGGATTTGCGCGACCCCTAATCTTCTCCAGTCTGACGGAGTCCATCCGCTTCACGCGTATTGGGGTGCTGACGCGCCCTCCCAGGAGAATTCATCCCATGTCCGCCAATGCGCTTACGACCAAGGTTTCCGATCAGAGCTTCGAAGCCGACGTGCTCTCGGCCCCCGGCCCGGTCCTGGTGGATTTCTGGGCGGAATGGTGCGGCCCCTGCAAGATGATCGCACCGGCCCTCGACGAGATCGCCCAGCAGTTCGCCGGCAAGATCACGATCGCCAAGGTCAATATCGACGAGAACCCGAGCACGCCCGCCAAGTACGGCGTCCGGGGCATTCCGACCCTGATCATCTTCAAGAACGGTCAGGTCGCGGCCCAGAAGATCGGCGCCTTGCCCAAGAGCAAGCTGGTCGAGTGGGTCACGGAATCGATCTAGATCATATGTTTGGAGCGGATCAGGCTGGCAGTCTTGCCAGCCTGATCGTTTCGCGCACATAGAGCGCCAGCGCCGTCCAGATCAGGACGAAGCACGCGAGCTTCGCCGGGCCGAACGGCTCGCCATAGACCAGTGCGCCCAGCACGAACACTATGGTCGGCGTGACGAACTGCACCAGGCCGAGCGTCGAGAGCTTCAGTCGCCGGGCCGCCGCCGCGAAGGCGATCAGCGGCACGGCCGTGATGGCGCCCGACAGCACCAGCAGGATCGACACGCCCGGAGCCATCTGGCCGAAATGGCTCTGGCCCTGGCCCGCACACCAGACCAGATAGACCGCCGCGAACGGCACCAGCAGAAAACATTCGAGCGCATTGCCCGGCAGCGCCTCGACCCGCACGGTCTTGCGCACCAATCCGTAGCAGCCGAAGCTGATCGCCAGCACGATCGCGCGCCAGATCTCGCCCTCGGTCCCCAGTGCCAACGCCGCCACGCCGCCGACTGCGAGCAGGCAGGCGAGCCCTTGCAGCGGCGTCAGCCGCTCGCCCAGCACCAGCCGGCCGAGCGCCACATTGGCCAGCGGCGACAGGAAATAGCCGAGACTGGCTTCCAGCACATGGCCGGCGGCGATGGTCGACACATAGGTCAGCCAGTTGACGGCGATCAGCAGGGCCGACAGTCCGATCAGGCCGACAACCCGCCGATCGCGGATCGCCTGGCGAAAATCCGCGATGCCGCCGCCCAGGGGCAACAGCATGACCATCAATGCCGCCGACCAGACGATCCGGTGGCTCAGCACCTCGGCCGGGGGCACGCTGGCCAAAAGCTTGAAATAGCTGGGAAACAACCCCCAGGCGACGAAGACCGCGAGCGCCATGACCAGGCCGACCCGCTGGCTATGCGACCGTTCGGCCGCGGTCATCCGGCAAAACGCCGGATCGAGGGGTTGACGGTCGGCCGGCGCGCCCTAGCGTCTCTAAGATGATGATGCAGGAACTTCAAAACGCAATCGAGCCGGCGGCCACCGTGCTGAAGGCGATGGCCAATCCGCAGCGCCTTAAAGTCCTGTGCCTCCTGGCCGAACAGGAACTGTCGGTCGGACAGCTCGAGAGCCTGATCGGGCTCAGCCAGTCCGCACTGTCCCAGCATCTGGCCAAGCTGCGGCAGGACAAGCTGGTCCGCACCCGCCGGGATCGCCAGACGATCTATTACGCGCTCAATGGCCGGACCGCGCTTGCCATCATGGCGGCGCTGCTCGAACTGCACCGCGCGCCGCTGGAGGCCGCGAATTGCGACGGGGACGACGAGCCGTCCGTCTGCGCCTGAGCTCATTGGCCGAAGCGGCGCAGCCCCAGCCCCGCCACCATGAGCCAACCCAGCATGAAGGCGGTGCCGCCGACCGGCACGATGGCGCCGAAGGCCCCGAGCCCGAGCGTGGCCGACACCAGCAGCCCGCCGCCGAACAGCAGCATTCCCGCGGCGAACAGCCAGAACGTCATGTCGACCAGCCAGCCGCCGGTGCCGGCGCGGCCGAAATGCGCGAGCCCCAGCAGGGCGGCGGCATGGAGGAGAAGATAGCGCGAGGCGAGATCGACCAGCTGGCGCGCATGCTCGTCGGCCAGCGCGTGGGTTCCGGCGGCCCCGGCCGCGACCGCGACGAATCCGCCCAGCCCCGCCGCCAACAGATACTTCCCGGCCATGGTCACCTCGTCAGGGATGATCTCGTATTTCAGCCAGTCTGATAGCATGAGGTTCGACGTTCGGTGCCCCGATCCGGGTGCGCGGCTGCCCTGCTAAGAATAGCCTGTCGTTTTCGGCGCGCCGCGGTCATATTGTGCACCGCAGTGGTTGGTGACGGCCGCTCATGTAGTGCCGTCACATTGGGATTAGATCCGATCGTTCGGGTCCTCGAATGTGTTCCCTTGAGCGCCACTCGTTTCGCACCCATTCATCGGGCGGCGAAGAGATAGTTGGTGCTCCGGAACCCCATGAGCGGTTGCGGCGTACCCCGTATTTTTCCGAGCGGACGGGTCCGGCGGGGAAATAAGGTCACCCTTCGCGCCCCGTTCGAGGAACAGTCATTGTCCTTTTCTGAATTCAATCTGCCTGCCCCCATCCTGAAGGCTCTCGAGCAAGAGGGTTACACCGAGGCCACGCCGATCCAGGCCGAGGCCGTGCCGCTCGTGATGGCCGGCCGTGACTTGATCGGCAGCGCCCAGACCGGTACCGGCAAGACCGCCGCCTTCATGCTGCCGGCGCTCGCCCTGCTGTCCGACTTCAAGCAGCCGCGCGTGCGCGGCCCCCGGGTCTTGGTGCTGGCACCGACCCGCGAACTGGCCACCCAGATCCTGGACACCGCGCGCAAGCTCGGCAAGTTCATGAAGCTCAACACCGTGTCGATCCTGGGCGGCATGCCCTATCGCCTGCAGCTGCAGCTGCTGTCGCGTCCGGTCGACCTGATGGTCGCCACGCCGGGCCGCCTGATCGATCATATCGAGCGCGGCCGGGTCAGCCTGGCCGACCTCGAGATGCTGATCCTCGACGAGGCCGACCGCATGCTCGACATGGGCTTCGTCGACGCGGTCGAGACGATCGTCGCGGCCAGCCCGTCCTCGCGCCAGACGCTGCTGTTCACCGCCACTTTCGACAAGCGCATGGTCCAGCTGACCTCCAAGATGCTGAAGGACCCGGCGCGCGTCGCGATCGAAGCGACCACCATGACGGTCGACAAGATCGAGCAGCGCGTGCATTTCGCCGACGATCTCGGCCACAAGCGCCGCCTGCTGGCCCATCTGGCCGCGAGCCCGGAAGTCGAGAAGGCGATCATCTTCGCCGCGACCAAGCGCGATGCGGACACGCTGGCCGAGGAACTCAACAACCAGGGCCATCAGGCCAGCGCGCTGCATGGCGACATGACGCAGTCGGCCCGTAACTACACGGTCCAGAAGCTGAAGCAGGGCCGCATCCGCCTGCTGGTCGCGACCGACGTCGCCGCCCGCGGCATCGACGTCAAGGACCTGACCCACGTCATCAATTTCGACCTGCCGCGCCAGGCCGAGGATTACGTGCATCGGATCGGCCGCACCGGCCGCGCCGGCGCCTCGGGCATCGCCATCTCGTTCGCCTCGCCCGCCGACCGCCAGTTGGTCGACCGGATCGAGCGCTACACCGGCGCCACGCTCGCCCCGCACGTCATTCCGGGCCTGGAGCCGACCGCGAACTTCAACAAGCGCAGCAGCGGCCCGCGCAAGCCGGGTGGCTTCAACAAGGGCCCGCGCCGCTTCGGCGGCCCGGCCGGTTCGGGCGGCGGCTATGCCGGCCGTAGCGAAGGCGGCAACGGCGGCGGTTACGCCGGTCGTAGCGAAGGCGGCAATGGCGGTGGTTATGCCGGTCGCGGCGGCGAAGGCGGCGGTTATCGCGGCCGGAACGGCAACGCTGGTGCGGCCCCGCGTCCCTACGCCGGCAACAGCAATGCCCAGGGCCAGAAGCCGGCCGGTGCCAACCATCCCGGTGGCGACCGTCCGCTGAAGCGCGCGAGCTAACGCTTAAATCCGAACGAAGGCCCGTCAGCCCCAAGAGGGGTTGGCGGGCCTTTGCTTTTGGGGCTAAAACCCGTCATCCGACGCATTATCTGGGAATTCTTCGCCATGCCGAGCTTCGATATCGTTTCGAAGACCGACCTCGCCGAGGTCGACAATGCGCTGGGCAACATCCAGCGCGAAATCGAGACCCGGTTCGATTTCAAGGGCAGCAAGTGCAGCCTCACCCGCAAGGACGAGACGCTGACGCTGCTGGCGGACGACCAGCTGAAGATGAAGCAGGTCCACGAGCTGCTGAAGACGCATCTGACGCGCCGCAAGCTCGATGCCGGCTGCCTGGAGTTCAAGGAGCCGGAAAAGGCGTCCGGCGACAGCGTGCGCCAGACCATCATCGTCAAGCAGGGCATCGACAAGGAGCTGGGCAAGAAGATCGTCAAGGACCTGAAGGATTCCAAGATGAAGATCCAGGTCTCGATCCAGGGCGACGAATTGCGCGTGACCGGCAAGGCGCGCGACGATCTGCAGGCGGCGATCGCCTTCGTGAAAGGCCTGAAGATCGAACTGCCGCTGCAATACGTGAATTTCCGCGACTAATTTTGGGTATTGTCCGGGGCCGGTCGCATGGCAGTCCCGCGCAATGCTGTAAAACGAGACGCTTGATCCGGAGCGGCCGCTCCGGTATCTCTCGCCTCCTCTTCGGGTCCCCATCGTCTAGAGGCCCAGGACACCGCCCTCTCACGGCGGGAACAGGGGTTCGACTCCCCTTGGGGACGCCATCACCGAAAAACGCTAAGGAAACCCTCAGTTTCAGGCATAGCCTGGGTTTCCTTCCTCACTTCGGGTACAAAAGTGGGGTACAAAGCGATGTCGAAGATGGCCTCATACATCCAGTTCCAGAAAGAAAAAGGTCTGTGGCGTTACCGTCGCCCGACCCCTCCCGAATGCCAACCCGCGCTCGGTAGGAAATTTCTCTTCGGTCGCCTCGGTACGAGTTCAGAAGCTGAGGCAAAGCGGCTTGCCGTTCCGCTGATCCTTCGGGACAGCCAGATGTTCGCCGACATCATTGCGGGCGACTACCCGCCCCTGCATGGTGAAGCAGTGGAGATGATCGCCTTCGGCTGGATACGCCAAGCCACCTTCCCCGCCGATCTGCCGGTTGAAGATCGTCTGCGTGATGTCGCTATACCCGGCTATCAGCCGAACGGTGACCAGATCGTCGGTGGCGGCTTCATCAATCAGGACGCACTTGAACGCTCCCTGAGGTCATTCCTGGTCCAGTCATATCCGCAGGTCCAGCTCGACGGCAAAGCCTACCCGCGCATCCTGCGCGAGGCGATCCAGCAGCACCACGACCTGTTTGATGATTTCACCCTCGCGCATGAGCGCAGAGCCGATCTAACCGACCGCCTACGGGTCGAGCTTGCCAAGCTGAAGCCCGTCCTGGCGCGGCTTGGTGTCGCTCCTGTGGCTGCTCTGTAGCTGGTCCGGCTGTGGCTGCTCCTGCCGACGATGGCATTCCCCTGTCGGAGCTATGGAAGCTCTATCTGAAAGATAGCCAAACCGAAGGCGAAGGCGGAATTCGAGTGGACTCGCTCTATCGAACTGCTGAAGCAGCACCTGGGCGGTGATCGGCCGGTGAAGCTGATCCGGCGCGCTGAGATCATCTCGTTCAAGGAACTCCTCCAGGAGTATCCCTCCTATATGTCCAACGCCAATCGGCTGCTCCCCCTGGGCGAGTTGATGGCGAAGCGCTGGACCGATGAGGATCTGATCAAGCGCGAGAACCTGTCGCCCGCTTCGGTGAATAAGCACCTCACAGCGATTCATGCGATGTTTGCCTATGGATTGGTGAATGAGAAGGTGAGCGCGAACCCAGCAAGCATGGTCAAGGTGATCAATGCGAGCGGCGGTACGACGCGGGACCGGTCGTTTACAGATGATCAGGCCAGCAAGATTCTCGCCTCCATCTGATTCGCCGATCTTCCTGCCGATCGCACCCTATGGCCGGCAGACGTTTGGACGGTGCTTCTCGGGCTATTCATGGGCGGCCGGCTCGGCGAACTCGCCCAGCTTCACAGCGGCCACGTCAAAGTGCTTAAGGGAATCGACTACATCGATTTCCGCGATGACCATCTATCGCTCAGCCTGAAGAACGCCGCATCCGTTCGAGAGACTCCAATCCATCCCGTTCTCATTCGAATGGGCTTTCTGGACTTCGTAGCCAGCCGAAGGAACAGCCTGGAGCTATTCCCGGAATACAGCCGTGGCAAGCTCGGACAGATGGCCGGTGCCTTCTCGAAACGCTTCGGCCGCCTGCTAGACAAGCTCGATCTGGTAGACCCTGATCTCGTCTATCACAGCCTGAGACACACCACGAAGACCCATCTCCGGCAGGTCTGTGACGAGTCGGTAGCGGAGTCAATCGTCGGCCATGAAGGCAAATTCTACGGTGGCATTCTCAAGCTGCCAGTCCTGCTGGACGTGATGAAGAAGACCATGTTCGTAGAGATCAAGTTCGACCACCTCTTGAAAAAAGCCGCCTGACAGGGGGCTTGGCGGATTGATGGAGCGTCACCACCTGGGCTTACGCGCCACAATATTTCGGCGCGCAAACAAATATAGCGTAACAGGAGTCTATTATGTCGTACCCATTCCGGTCCCCGTTTCCATCGGTCAAAGAGATTATGGAATTACGACGTGCGGAGCTTGATCGGGTCATGAACCGGATTTACCGAGCCGGCCAAGAAAAACCTGAGCCGAAGGCTTCATGATCGCCTAGGCAGAGCGAAGAAGGGGCCGGTGATCACTCACCGGCCCCATTACCGCCTGAAGAGCAGCGATGTGTTGAAACTCGATAGCATTTTGCTCGTTCTCTATGTGAGAGTGAAATCTCGAATTACAGGAGAACAGCAGAATGGTTGATGTGGTAGAATTGGCGAAAGCCATCTTAAGTGTCGCCTACCACGCCAAAGGTGACACCGAAATCCGCGTGGAAACGGACGATTATTCCGAAGACGACATCTACAAACTCATCGATACTATCGTCGGTGACCTAGAGCCTCATAAGCTTAAAATGCGCGGCGTCAGGATCAATTACAGCGTCTATGGAAAGCTATCTAGTTCACCAACCTATGCAGAAAACGGAAGAGTCCGGAGAGGCATCGTTTACGTCATTGATGACCAGCTCGATTTTCAAAAGATCGAGATAACCCTCCGTCATCGCGTATAGCTCGCCTCCCACTCGAAAAACGAATCTATCGGCACAAGGCAGCGGCGGAGCTTGAACGCTTCACGGAATGCCGACTTCAAGTCTATCCATCGGCAGGAGCGTTGATCGTGGTGAAACCGAATTTGATATCCTTAGCCCAGTACGGGACCAGCCCCAGCGCATCATGCAGGTGGCGCGATGTCCGGCCTCAGGATCGTAATTGATGATCGGGATTTGCTGAGTCGGCGCGAGGTTCCAGCGCGCAGGGTAGAGAGCCGGCCGGGTTCGTTTGGACAGTTTGAGCCGAACGATAAGTGGACCGTCTGCCGGTTACCGTCACGCTATGCCATTTGTGGGCCTCACGCAGGGAGGGCGTAGCCCGACCGGAGGGAGGCCCACAAATGGCGGCAAAAATCATGCTGCCGCCGCCAGCGGCAGATTGTCAAAATATGCTCGGTCGGGCGTCTGCCCGCCATGCCTCGAATGCGGCCTCTTGCCGTTGTAGAAGCCGAGATATCGGCCGATCGAGGCGCGCGCTTCGCCGACGCTGGCATAGGCTTTGAGGTAGACCTCTTCGTACTTCACCGAGCGCCACAGCCGCTCGACGAAGACGTTGTCGCGCCAGGCGCCCTTGCCGTCCATGCTGATGGCGATGCCGTTATCCTTCAATAGCCCGATGAACGGCGCGCTGGTGAACTGGCTGCCTTGATCGGTATTGAAGATCTCAGGCTTGGGATGCGTGGCCAGCGCCTATTCGACCGCCTCCAGGCAGAAATCGACCTCCATGGTGATCGATACCCGCCAGGACAGGACGCGGCGGCTCCACCAGTCGAGCACGGCAGCCAGATAGACGAAGCCCCGCGCCATCGGGATGTAGCTGATATCCATAGCCCAGACCTGGTTCGGGCGTTCGACGGCCAAGCCGCGCAGCAGGTACGGATGGATCTTGTGGCCAGGCGCCGGCTTCGACGTGTTCGGCCGCCGGTACAACGCCCCGATGCCCATGCGCCGCATCATGGTGATGACGCGATCCCGGCCGATCTCGACACCTTCGACCCGCAGGAAGTCGCGCAACATCCGGCTCCCGGCGAACGGGAAGTCGAGATGCAGCTCATCGATCCGCCGCATCATCGCCAGATCCGACGCCGAAACCGGGCGCGGCAGGTAATAGACGCTGCTCCGGCTGAGGCGAAGCAAACGGGCTTGCCCCTGCACCGGCAGATCATGCTCGCGGTCGATCATCGCTTTATGCTCAGCATGCCGGCTTTGCTGAGCGCGCCGGCCAAAAAATCGTTTTCCAATGCCAACTGGCCGATCTTGGCGTGCAACTCCTTCAGATCGACCGGCGGCGATGCCGTCCCCTCCGAAACGCCACCAAAAACACCGGCAGCGCCTTCCAGCAATTGCCCGCGCCACGTCGTGATCTGGTTCGGGTGAACATCAAACTGCTGCGCCAGCTCGGCCAGCGTCTTGTCCCCTTTGACGGCGGCCAAAGCCACCTTCGCCTTGAACGCTGGCGTGTGATTTCGTCTCGTGCGCTTCGTCATCTTCTCTCCTGAGCCGCAGCGATCGTCGCCGCATTCAGGCGGATAATCCACTCATCATACTGTCCAGATTCCCCAGGCCGGCTCTCTCTCTCATCCTATTTGCATAGGCCACGTTCTTCACCTTCATTTATACCATCCAGAGTACCGGTATGTACGAGTACTCTCAGTTCTATTTACGCTCTCACGGAATTCAGATGATATTTCATACATGCGTACTGTAATTCTCTGTTGAACCTCTACCGGCTAGTGTCTCCGTTGAATTGCGCCGGATCACCTCGCGCTATGCTCCAGGTGGTGGCATAGCCATCTACTGCCTCAGCATCGCACCGCATCGGGCGAAACGCGCTCGTTGATCCAGCTACCGCCGGAACTACATGAAGCTGTGTATGGTCAAGCACTAGACCATCTCATGGGGACCGGCGTCGGCCGCGCTCGATCATCTCGAAGTTGCATAAGTGATTCTCGCCAGTCGATTATAAGGTTATATCGTTAGCGCCCTTTTGGATCGTGACGGGAAGTTTCAATGTCTAGCGAGAAAGAATCAGTTGTATCTGCGTGTAAAAGCTGCGGACCCAGAATTAATCACGATGAAATTCACTCCCACCACGAGTCTGGAGATGATTCATATCACTGCTCTACCTATTACCGCATAATAAGATGCAAAGGCTGCGGAGCAGTTTCTTTCCTATACGAGTTCCTTGATTTTGAGCAAGCTTACCACAATAGCGAAGGTGAGTTTGAGTACGACACCAAGATCGAGAACTACCCAAGATTTATTCAGGGCCACAAAGAGATAGATGGGATTTGGTTTGTTCCAAATATCGTATCCGAGATTTATACGCAGTCGCTGATCGCAATCCGGGAAAGCGCTTCGATACTCGCGGGCATCGGTCTGAGGAGTACTATTGAGGCGATATGTAACGAACGGAAAATTCCCGGTAGGAACCTTGAAATCCGCATATCTAAGCTTGCCGCAAGCGGCCTTATTTCTAAGAAAGACGCAGATCGACTGCATGCCATCAGGTTTATGGGCAACGACGCTGCCCATGACATCAAAGGGGCGACAAGCAATCAACTTAACGTGGCATTGAAGATAGTCGAGCACTTAATGCAGACCATCTACGTTCTTGAAAAGGAAGCAGATGGATCGCTTGACACCACGATTTCGTCTTTCGATGAGTTCGAGAAAATATTGAATGATCACGTAGCAGATATTAAAGAAATATCAGACGTTACCTTGGGATCCATTCTCGGAAAGGATGCGCGACGGATCTACGCCTGTTTCGGGGCACTTGAGACAGAACTTATTGGGAAAATCAAATCCGGTGAGTATAACGGTTTGGAGCTTGGCAAAACCGAAGCCATCGGAAAGCCGCCGAAGGACATGCAGTTTTATACGATTTCAGCGAAATCAATCGAGGCGGCTGAGAGCGGACGTAGGGCGCTTGGCCCTCGGCCGCCGCGCGCCTTCTAAGAAGTCATATCATCGGTCCGAAGCCCGATTCATGATGGATAAGCTACAACTGTCCGGAGACCCTGATGGTGGTGATGCGCGGCATCGGATCATCGTCGAGATCGGGACCATTCAGGCAGGATCGAGTCCCGCCGACTGGGTCAACCAAGTGACCACCCGCCGAATGTGGGCCAAAAACCGCTACAAACCGCCACTACAAAGTTGGCTCGGCGATTCAGCAATATCTCAGAATTTCTGCCGTTTTTTGGTCCAATCGTCCCCTCCCCTTGGGGACGCCAAAGAAAAAACCCAGGGTTCCCCTGGGTTTTTTCGTTTCTGGTGCTGAGCGCCGCAGCCCTTTGCCAATATCCGGCTAGTGCAAGTACTCCGGCGCCTCCGTCTGATTGTTGGTGCTGTCGTCCACGACACAGTCGAAGCTCGCGGCGTCGGTCGTCGGACCGACGCCCTTGTAGTGCGGCACTTGCGGGAAGGGGCAGAGCGGACGGGTCATCGCAACACCGCCGGCGACCGCATCGCCGTTATATTTCGTCGCGATGATCTTGGTCGGGGCAACCCCCTTCTCGACCCACTGAACCAGCGCCCCAAGCGCATCATGCGCGGGATCGGTCGGCAAGCCCGGCTCCGCGGCGCCGCCCGCCGTGGGCTGCAGGACACCGCCGAACGTGTTCGGTCCGGCGCCCTGATAGCAGTGGCCCAGGCCGGGCACCATGAACAGCCGATAGAAGCTCTGCGTGGCGGCATAGCTGCCACGGTTGGCAACGGCGCGCAGATAATAGTCGATATCGTCCTGCGGCGAGATCAGCGGATCGGCCCATCCGTGATAGGCGAGGAACTTGTGCCCCGCCTGTTGGAACGACTTCAGATCGGCATTATTGGCGTTTAAAATCGGGGCCAGCAGCTGATCGACCTCGGCCATGTTCTGGTCGAAGTCGAACGTCCGATAATTCCAGCTCGGGCCGAATACCCAGTAGAACAGAGAGTCGTACTCGGGCTCGGCCTGGGTCTGCTGGTTGTTCAACCCGAAATTGCCATCGTTCTCGGCGCCGCGCACGAACCCGGTGAAGATCTGGTGCCCGTCGCGCGGATCCACCGGGCCGTTATACAGAGCACGCACCGCATTCACTTGATCGGCATTGAGGCAGTTCGTGCCGGTGGCGCTCTTGCATTGCAAGACGCCGGGGTCCCATTTGCATCGCCGCGGATCGGTGAGGAACGGATCGCTGGCGAGGCCGCCGCTGCCGGCCGCGCAAGCCGCCACCACCGAATTGGTCACAAGCTGGATCTGGGTCGGGGTGAGCTGGCTGTCCGGCTTGGCGAAGAGCTGCCTGTAGTTCCAGAGGATGCTGGTGTGGACGTGCGTGCGATTCTGCGCCGGGTCGCCGCCGAGAATGCCGTCGTAGTCTGCTGGATAGCGCTGCGCCTCCATCAGCGCCTGCTGCCCGCCGGTGGAGCAGCCGCTGAAATATGACCGGCTTGCCGGCTTCCCGTAGAAGGCCGAGACGAATTGCTGGGAGACCGTGGTCATCAGGTGGGTCGCCCGATAGCCGAAATCGATCCATTTCTGCGGATGGCCGATCAGGGACTGGCCGTTGCTCTGGGCCGAGGGCGCGGTCCCGAGATCGGTCTCCGCGACCGCGTAGCCGCTTTGCAGGCGGAACAGCATGTCTGGATAGAAGAGTTGCGTATCGCCGGCATAGCCACCGTTGCCCATGCCCAGAAAGCGGTGATTCCAGGTGGTCGAGGGCATCCAGAGATCGACATTGATCGTCGAGTCCGTCGTCGGGGCGATCAGGATTCCCAGTTTGCAGAAGGCCGGAGCATTCGCGACCTTCGTGCCGTTCGGCAATGTCAGCGGACCGGCGGGAACGCTGACGGCCGACGTGACGGTCGCGCTCTGATATTTCGCTCCCAGAAACGATTGACACGGCGTTGCCGCGTGGGCACCCGGCGTGGCGGCCAAGCCGAGGAGCGCCGCGACCGCTACCGAAGCGCGCCAGGGCCACATCGTGTGTGCCGGTTGCGTGGATTCCATCATTGCCGCCTCCCGCTTTTTTGTTTCTCGTTGTGAGCGCAGAAACCCGCGAGCGAGAACGGGGTTCCTGTGGCATTGGAGGGGCATGCCCCTCGGCGCGGCCGAAACGGGCGCGCGAGGCGGAGGAACGGCGGCCGATTACTGACGGCTCGTTTACCCGGACATCTTACGATGACAGAGGAACGCGGCAGGCGTTTCCTTGCTCGGAGTACCTTCGCCGTGGCGTCATCGCCCTTCCTTCTTCCACGATCGACGGCAAGGCGCGACATCGCGCTCGTCCTGGCGATGCTGGTACTGGGCTTTGTGGGTTCGGTCTATTTCGAGCCCTTCGAAGCCGTGGCCTCGTTCGACCGGGCGCACCCGATCTGGCATTTCGATGATGTTGCGACGGCGCTCGTCTTCGTCAGCTTCGGTCTGCTCTGGTTGGCCGCGCGTCGCGCGCATGACGCGGCAATCGGCGCCCGCGCAGCCGTGCATGCCATCGAACTCGAGCATGCCTACCAGGCGCTCGGGCAGCAGGCTCGCGCCCTCGAACAAACGGCCGGGGAACTGGCCCTGGCGCGCGACAGCGCGCAGGCGGCCGACCGATTGAAATCGCAGTTTCTCGCCAATATGAGCCACGAACTGCGCACGCCGCTCAACGGGGTGATCGGCCTGTCCGAACTCATGATGAGCGGGTCCGGGGAACGGCTCGACGACGGGTACCGGGGTTATGTCGCCGCCATCCTCGCGAGCGGTCGGCGTCTTTCGTCTCTTGTCGATGACCTGTTCGATATCTCCAAGCTCGAGGCGGGCCGGATGGAGCTGCGCTTCGAGGCTCTGGATTTCGCGGGTCTCATCGGCGCCTGCCATGGCACCGTCTGCGCTCAAGCCCAGATGCGCGGCCTCGACCTCGTCCTCGAACTTCCGCACACCCTACCCGCCATGGCCGACAAGACCATGCTGACCCGCCTGGTCGTGAATCTGCTGTCGAACGCGATCAAGTTCACGCCCCGGGGCGGTCGCGTCGACGTCCGTGCCCACGCCGTCGCGGAGGACACTTCCGCGGTCGAGCTCGTCGTCTCGGATAGCGGCATCGGCATGACCCCCGAGGAGATCGGGATCGCCCTGCTGCCGTTTCGGCAGGTCGATGGCTCGCTTAGCCGTCAACAGGAGGGTGCCGGCCTGGGCTTGCCGCTCGCCAAGAGCGTCGCCGAACATCATGGCGGCAGGCTCACGATCGACAGCGTTCAGGAGCATGGAACGATAGTACGGGTCCGGCTGCCGATCCTGACCCTTTCCGCGGCGGACGGCCGGGTATTCTGACCGCCGCCTCTCGTCCCTATACCCCTACTTCCCCTGCCAGACCGGTTCGCGCTTGTTGAGGAAGGCTTCCATTCCTTCGCGGAAGTCATTGCTCATATAGCACATCAAGATCAGGTCCTTTTCCTCGTCGATCCGCATCTTCTGGCTGATCCGGCGCATGGCTTCCTTCGTCGCCCGCAAGGTCAGGGGCGCGTGGCCGGCGATGGTCCGCGCCAGTTCCGTCGCGCGCGCATGCAGGGCCGCGGCATCGGGCAGGATTTCGCTGAACAGGCCGATGCTGCGGCCTTCTTCCGCCTCGATCAGCCGGGCGGTGAAGATGATGTCCTTGACCTTGGCCGGTCCCAGCAGCGCATAGAGCCGGATATAGTTCGCCATGGACAGGCAATTGCCCAGGGTCCGCGCGATCGGGAAGCCATAGCGCGCGCTGGATGTGGCGATACGGATGTCGCAACAGGCGGCGATGCCGGCGCCGCCGCCGGTGCAGGCACCGGCGATGGCGGCGATGGTCGGGACCGGGCATTGCTCCAACATGCCCATGACCCGGTTGCCGCGCGCCTCGTAGTCCAGCGCGTCCTGCTGGGTCTTGAACGCGCGGAATTGCGAAATGTCGGTACCGGCGGCGAACGCCTTCTCGCCGGCACCGGTCAGGACCAGCGCCTTGACCGACCCGTTCGCCGAGACCTCCTCGCAGATCTGCGCCAGCCGCTCGTACATGGCGAAGGTCAGCGCGTTGCGCGCCTGGGGACGATTGAAGGTGATGTAGCCGACCTCGTCCTTGACCTCGTACAGCAGTTCTTCGGCCTTCGTTTCCATATCCATGGTCAATTCCTCATCGTGTCGTTGTCGCCGTTCGAACGGTGGCTCAAACCACCACCATCATCTGCTGTGGATCGAGCACGAGCCAAACCGCATCGCCGACCTCAAAAACCTCGGACGGCACCGCCGCGACGCGCAGCCGCAGCCCGCTGCCGGCGGGGGTAACGACATAATCCCAGGATTCACCCAGAAAGGCCCGTTCCACCAGGTCGCAGCGGATGGCGAGCGTGTCGTCCTCGGCCGGAGGCACGCGGCGCAAGGCAATGCTTTGCGGGCGGATCGAGAGCTGAACGCTGCCATCGAGATGGCGCCCGGCATTCTCGAACGCGCCTTGCGGCAGGCTGAAGCCGTCGAAGCGGACCTCAGTACCGTCGCAGGTCCCGTCGAGCAGGTTGGTGCGGCCGATAAAGCCGGCGACGAAGCGCGTGCGGGGCCGGGTATAGAGAATGTAGGGCGCATCGATCTGCTCGATCCTGCCCCGGTTCATCACCGCGATCCGGTCCGACGTGACCATCGCCTCGCTCTGGTCGTGGGTGACATAGACGGTGGTGAAGTTGAACGCGTCGTGCAACCGGCGGATCTCGTAGCGCATTTCCTCGCGCAGATTGGCGTCCAGGTTCGAGAGCGGCTCGTCCAGCAGAAGCACGCGCGGCCGGATGACGATCGCCCGTGCCAGCGCCACCCGCTGTTGCTGGCCGCCGGACAGCTCGGCCGGATACCGGTCCTCCAGATGGGCCAGATGCACGGTCTCGAGCACCTCCCGCACCTTCCGCCCGATGGTTTCCCGATCCAGGCGGCGCAGCTTCAGGCCGAAGGCGACATTCTCGCCGATGGTCATGTTCGGCCAGACCGCATAGCTCTGGAAGATCATCGACATCTGGCGCCGCTCCGGCGGCAGCGTCGCGGCCGCGGACGAGATCGGCACCCCGTCCATCGCGATCGTGCCGGCGGTCGGCTTGATGAAGCCGGCGATCATGCGGAGCGTCGTCGTCTTGCCACAGCCCGACGGCCCCAGCAGCGAGACGAATTCGCCCGGCATGATATCGAGATCGAGGTTGTCGACCGCGACATAGGGTCCGAACTTGCAGGTAATCCGGTCGAGGGAGAGCCGCGGCTGTGCCGCCTCGTCCCGGGGAACGGAGAGAGCCATCGGGTTCATGATTTCCTCAACAGGAAGTCGCGGCCGACCAACCGGTAGCCGATCAGCACGATCAGGATGGTGACGCCCAAAAGAAAGAAGCCCAGGGCCGCCAGCAGTTCGAAACTGCCGTTCTCGCTGAGATCGAGGATCATCACGGCAATCACCCGCGTCTTGGCGGCGACGAGGAAGATCGCCGTGCTCAGTTCCCGCGACGCTGGGATGAAGACCAGCAGCCAGGTCCCGACGAGACTTTTCTTCAACAACGGCACGACGACGCGCCTGACCGCCAGCAGCCGGCTGCCGCCCAGGATGCGCACCGCCTCCTCCATCTCCGGATTGAGTGCGCGGAGCCCCGCCATGCAATTGGCGAAGGCGATCGGCAGGAATCGCGTGGTAAAGCCCAGGACCAGAATGGCGGCCGTGCCGTAGAGCGCCAGCGGCGGCGAGGAATAGACCGCGTAGAAGCCGATGGCGAGCACGATGCCCGGCACCACGAGCGGCGCCATGCACAGGGTGGCCAGCACGCCGCCGAACAGCACCAATCGCCGGCTGACCACATAGGCGACGATCAGGGCCAGCACGACGGCCACGCACGCCGTCGCCGCCGAATAGGTGAACGTATTGAGGATGATCTGGCGGCTCGATGCCTCGTTGAACAGATAGCCGAAATTGCCGAGCGTCAGATTGGCGAAGGAAAAGCCCTGGCCCCACGCCCGGCTGAACGCGGCCTGCGCCAGGGCGGCATAGGGCAGAAACACGGCGAGCGAGCAGACCAGCAGGCATAGGCCCAATACCGCCCATTTGAGGCGGCCGAGCGGCATCGGCTGCCGTCCGCCGCTCTTGCCGGTCAGCGAGACATAGCCCTTGCGCCCCAGGATCAGCCGCTGCAGCCCCAGCATCGCGACGGTGATGAGGACGAGCGGCACGGCATAGGCCGCGGCCGCCTCGGCCCTGACCGGAAATTCGAAGAATTGCCAGAGCTGGAGCGTCATGATGTTGATGCGCGCCGGCAGCGCGATCACCGCCGGCGTACCGAACAAGGCGACCGTATCCAGAAACACGATGATCGAGCCGCCCAGGATGGCGGGCAACACCAGCGGCAGGGTCACCTTGAAGATGGTCCTGAGCGGGCTCATGCCCAGGATGTGCGCGGCCTCTTCCATCTCCGACGAAACGCGATCCAACGCATCGGCGGTGAAGACGAAGATGTAGGGAAAGGCATAGAGCGCCGTGACCAGCACCAGCCCGGCGAAACTGTAGACGTCGAACACGCCGGTGCTGCTGCCGGTCAGCGCCATCCAGGCCCTATTGATCCAGCCGGCGTTGGGTCCGGCCAGCAGGATCCAGCCGATGGCGCCCAGGTAGGAGGGCGTGATGAAGGCGCCGAGGACCGTTGCCCGCACCACGCCCTTGCCGGGCATGTCGGTGCGCGCGACGGCCCAGGCCAGCGGCACGGCCAAGCCGATGGAAACCAGCACGACGGCCGCGCCATAGAGCAGGGAATTGCCGAACCCGATCAGCCGTCGCTGGCTGGCGTAGGCGGTAACGTAATTTTCGAGCGTGAAGGCGCCCGTCTCGGTCGACTGAAAGCTGGAGATCAGCAGGCGCAGCATCGGCGCCACCACCAGGAAGACCAGGATCAGCGTCGCACCGATCCAGATCAGCGACCAGGGATCGACACGGAACGGCCGCCGGACGCGCGCCGCGACCGGCCCCGGCGACGCTTGCGCCCCGCCCCTGCCGACGTCGGGCCCGTCCAATTCCGGCGCCAGGATCTGTCGGTTCATGGCGCCCTCACATGCCGAACGTGTCGCGCCACTTGGTCTTGTTGGGCGTTAGTTCCTTCTCGATCTGTTCGGCGGTCGGCGCGAACAGTTTCATGTCCGCCAGCGACTTGCCGCCCGGCGACGGCGGGACATCGGCGCGCAGCGATTGCTCGAAGTTCTCGACCAGGATCTTCGAATATTCCGGGCCGGCCTGGAATTCCATGAATAGTTTGGCCGCGTTCGGATGGCTCGTGCCCTTGATGACGGCCGAGGGCGAAATCACCGCGAGAGTGCCGGATGCGGGATAGGCCACGGCCAGCGGATTGCCTTTGGCGGCGCTGCGCAGTGCCGTCGCCACGCTGCTCATGCCCACGATGCGCTCGCCCGAATTCAGCACGGTCACCGCGTCGTCGATCGAACGGCCGATCTGGGGTCCCAGATCGTTGAGCTTCACGAAATAATCCCAGCCGTAACGCTGCTCCATCGCGACGGTCCATACGCCGACCATGCCGCTGTAGTTCGGGCTGCCGAACGTGATCTGGTTCTTCCACTTGGCGTCCGTCAGGTCGGACCAATCCTTCGGCGCGTCCGCCGCCTTCACCTTGTTGGTGTTGTAGACGATGGCGGCCAGGCCGACCCAGCCGGTGTGAAAGTAACCGTCGGGATCGACGCCCTGCAGCGCCTTGACCAGGCCGGCCTCGGCCTCGGGCACGTATTGGACGAGTTCCCCCTTGGATTTCAGGAACACCATGTGGCCGATGTCGGTCGTCGTGAATACGTCCGACTGGACCTGCCCCGCCTTCACGTCCTGCAGCAGGCGTTGGAAGGCGACCTGGGAGGTGGTCTTGATGGCCCCGACCTGGATGCCCGGGTATTTGGCCGAAAATACCTGGCCGATATGGTCGCAGATCTGCTGGTCCAGAATGCCGGAATACCAGGTCACCGAGCCTTCCTTCTTCGCGGCCTCGTAGAGCTCCTGCTCATGCGCCGTCTGTGCCGCGGCACATGGCCCCGCGAGAATGGCCATGCCGATGGCCCCTATGAGCGGCGACGCCCAATCCGCCTTCTTCATTTTGCACTCCTCCCTGTTTCTCGGCTTCCGGCCGCGCGGGTCTATGCCCGGTTAAGATGCGGCCTTGCGCCTTCGCGGTGCCTTTTCGGCCGCAATTTTGGTTCCGGTGGACGGCGGCCCCGCGCCGGTCGCCGCCGTTTCGGTCGGCGGGCTGCTGGCGACGAAGCGCGCCATGCCGCGCGCGATATGCACCTCGCCGGCCTGTCGGGCCGCCACGGGGTCGCCGGCGGCGATTGCGCGGACGATGGCCTCATGTTCGGCGTTGGACGCCTGCATGCCTTTGGCCGAGACGAGCGATCGGCGGCGAAACAGATTCAGCTCGTTGCCGAGGTCCTCGTAGATGCGCAAGGCCCGCTTGTTGCCGGCACAGCGCATCAGGGCGGCATGAAACGCCAGGTTCAGCGCATAATATCCGCCCGCATCGCCCTGGCGTTCGGCCTCGGCCATTTGCAGCGTGAGCCCGCGCAATTCGGCGATCTGCGCGTCGGTCGCCGATCGGGCCAGTTGAGCGCACGCGTGCCCCGTGAGCACCACGCGGACCTCGTACAGCTCATGAGCCTCCTCGGCGCTGACCTTGCGGACGAACGATCCCTGGTTGACGACCGTGACGACCAGCCCGCCGCCCTCGAGCGCGCGCATCGCCTCGCGCACCGGACCGCGGCTGACGCCGAGCCGCGCCGCCAGCGCAAGCTCGTTCAGCCGCTCGCCCGCCTGGAGTTCGCCGTTCAGGATCAGCCGCTCGATCTCCTGCGTCGCCAAGGACGCGAGAGAGCGGGTCCGCAGGAGTTCGAGGGCGCTGAGCATCGGCTCGTTCATGCGCCATGGTGACGGCCGAAGGTCCACGCTGTCAACTCTGTACTGTCTACTGTCTACAATCTACACTCGCCGAACACGACGATGCCGAAGGGAGGATTCTATCATGCCGGCCGCCTCATCCGCTCTCGCCCGCTTCAAGGTGCTCGATCTGACGCGGGTGCGGGCCGGCCCCACCTGCGTGCGCCAGCTCGCCGACTGGGGCGCCGACGTCATCAAGATCGAGCTGCCGGAAAAATTGGACACGGTCGAGCCGATGGGCGGCCCGCGCGACGGCCCGGATTTCCAGAACCTTCACCGCAACAAGCGGGGCCTGACGCTGAACCTCAAGGATCCGGAGGGCGTGGCGATCCTGAAGCGTCTCGCGGCGACCGCCGACGTGGTCGTGGAAAATTTCCGGCCGGACGTCAAGCATCGCCTCGGCATCGACTACGCCGCGCTCTCGGCGGCAAACCCGCGCCTGATCTACGCCTCGATCTCAGGCTTCGGCCAGGATGGGCCCTATGCCGATCGCCCGGGCTTCGACCAGATCGCGCAGGGCATGGGCGGGCTGATGTCGATTACCGGCGAGCCCGGACGGGGACCCATGCGGGTCGGCATTCCCATCGCCGACCTTTGCGCCGGCATCTTCGCGGCCCAGGGCGTGCTGGTGGCCCTGCTGGAACGCGAGGCGAGCGGTCGGGGCCAGTGGGTGCAGTCGTCGCTGCTGCAGGCGCAGATCTTCATGCTCGATTTCCAGGCGGCGCGCTGGCTGATGCGGGGCGAGGTCCCGGCGCAGGCGGGCAACAACCACCCGACGAGCATTCCGACCGGCGTGTTCCGGACCCGCGATGGCCATATCAATATCGCCGCCGCAGGCCATCACATCTGGGAGCGGCTGGCGCACGTGCTGGGCGCGACGGCGTGGCTGACCGATCCGCGCTTCGCGACGGGCGGCGCCCGCAGCGACAACCGCCATATCCTGCAGGAGGAAATCGACGCCCGGACCGAATGTGACGATAGCGCCAATTGGATTGAGCGCCTTAATGCGGTCGGCGTGCCCTGCGGCCCCATCAACGCCATCGATCAGACTTTCGAAGAACCCCAGGTGCAGCATCTGGGGATCGCGCAGACACTGGACGGCGTCCCGTACGTCGGCCAGCCGGTGACGCTCACGCGCACGCCGGGCGCGATCGTCAGCCCCCCTCCGGCGCGCGGACAACATACGCATGAAATCCTGCGGGAACTCGGGCTCGGGACGGCGGAGGTGGAACGGCTCCAAGCCCGAAACATCGTCTGACGCCGCCGGACCGCCGCAGGGGGACAGATCGCCCGCTTCAATCACGCGCTACGGCCCGTCGCCCTCCCCGGCATCGCGTGCCGCCCCGGCCGACAGATTGGGCAGCATTTCGACAAGCGGGCACACACGTTTTAGGACGTGTCCGCAGCATAGAAAGCTATTTGGCGAAAGCCGCTGAAATCATTCCCATCTTTAAGATAAATTATCGATTGGGGCCGCACGCTGAGCGACGGTGGCGATCAAAGATCCCACCGTCACCGAAACAGTGGCGTTGGCGATTAGCCTCGCTGCGCCCGACACAAGGTTTCATAAAATGAAACACACATATCTCAGTATGATCTCTGTCATAGAGCATCTACATAGACAGTTTCTCGATCTGATAAGCGCCGAGCTCGAGAGAAACTCCGTCCAAGACATCAACTCGATCCAAGCCAACATTCTGTTCAATATTGGCACGTCCGACCTGACGGTCGGCGAGCTGACGCTCCGCGGCTGCTATCTCGGATCGAATGTTTCCTACAACGTCAAAAAGCTGGTCGAGACCGGTTATCTGATCCAGCAACGGTCGGCGCACGACCGGCGTTCGGTCCGCGTTCGCCTGTCGCCGAGGGGTTTGACGCTCTGCGCCGAAATCGACGCGATGCACGACCGGCATCTGGTCGAGCTGTCGGCGGGGCCGATCGACGCGACGGCGGTCACCGACGCGCTGACGACGCTCCGTCGGTTCGACCGCTTCTGGAACCGCATGGCCGAGCAGGGCCTGCACCCGAGCGCGCTCGCCTTCCGCGCGGCATGACGGCGCGCCCACGCGGTCCCTGGACGGAACCGTGTGGGCGCCAGCCCGGACCTGGCGGCTCCAAGAGACCGCGATCCCCTCTTTCCTGTGCTGGCGCCTCCGACGAATCCTCGGCTTGTCCAGGCGATTTCGCCGCAGACACGGATTGAGCACCGAACTGCAACGGGACTGACATGAGCCGGTCGTAGCGTGCCGATCCGGCAGCGCGGTTCTCGCGCGCCTTCTTCGGAGGAACATCATGCGCGTCCGGACCTGCCTCGCCGCTCCGTTCACCCTGCTGGCGCTCGCCGGCCCCGCCTTTGCCGCCGATGACTGCCCGAACGGCGGCACCGTCCGCTTCGGCGTCGAACCCTATGAAGCCGCCTCGCGCCTGCTGCCGGTCTACCAGGACGTCGCCAAGCTGATCGCCGACAAGCTCGGCTGCAAGGTCGAGGTGCAAGTCACCACCAGCTACAACGCCGAGATCGAGGCGATGCGCGCCGGCAAGCTGGAGATCGGCGAGTTCGGTCCCTTGGGCTATGTGCTGGCCCATCAGGTCGCCAAGGCCGAGGCCGTCGCGAGCTTCTCCCAGGCCGACGGCAAGCCGATGACCTATACCGCCAGCATCGTCACCTGGCCGGGCTCGGGCGTCGCCTCGCTCAAGGATACCGTCGGCCATTCCTTCGCCTTCTCCGACCCGGCCTCGACCTCGGGTCATCTGTTCCCGGCCTATGCGCTGCAAAAGGCCGGCATCGATGCCGACAAGGGCATAAAGCCGGTCTATGCCGGCAGCCATACCGCCACGTTCGAGGCGCTGCGCAACCACAAGGTCGAAGTGGGCGAGCTCAACAGCGACCAGATCACCTCGGCCAAGCACCAGGGCTTCTGGCAGGACGGCATGTTCACCACGCTGTGGCAGTCCGATCCGATCCCGCAGGACCCGATCGCGGTGCGCGGCGATCTGCCGGCCGGCCTGAAGGCCAAGCTGACCCAGATCCTGCAGAACCTGGACCTGAAGGCCCTGCCCAAAGCCGACCTCGATGTGCTGGCCGGCGACGGCAAGAGCTTCGTGCCGATCACGGACGCGGCCTACGATCCGATCCGCGACATGGTCAAGATCCTCAAGGTCGACCTGGCCAAGCTGTGAGCCCAGCCATGCTGCATGAAGGCCCGAGCGCACCGCGCCTGATCGTCCGGCAATTGGCCAAACGCTATCCGAACGGAAGGGTCGCCCTGAAAGGGGTCGACCTGACCGTGCGGGACGGCGAGCTGGTCGTCATCCTGGGCAGCAACGGGAGCGGCAAGTCGACCCTGCTGCGCTCCATCGTCCGGTTGATCGAACCGACCGAGGGGCAGGTGCTGATCGACGGCTGTGCCGTGGCCGGTCTCGACGGCGAAGGCCTGCGCCGGGTCCGCATGGCCTGCGGCATGATCTTTCAACACGCCAATCTGGTCGGCCGGCGCAACGTGCTGGCCAATGTCGCGACCGGTGCCCTCGGCCGGCACCGGACCTTCGCCACCGCCATCGGCCTGCTGCCGCGCAGCGAATTGGCGGCGGCCGACGGCTTCCTGCAAGAGGTCGGGCTGGTCGAGTTCGCGCAGCAGCGTGCCGGCACGCTGTCCGGCGGCCAGCAGCAGCGGGTCGCCATCGCACGTGCGCTCGCCCAACGGCCGCGCCTGCTGCTGGCGGACGAGCCGGTCGCCAGCCTGGACCCGGAATCGGCGCGCGAGATCATGGCGCTCTTGCGTCGGCTCGCGACCGAGGATGGCCTCGCCGTGCTGACCGTGCTGCACCAGCCCGACCTGGCGCTGGCCTATGCCGACCGGGTCATCGGCCTCAAGGATGGCGAGGTCGTGTTCGATGGCGGCCCCGACGCGATCTCGGCCGCCATGGTCGACATGCTCTATCAGCGACACGCCGCGTGAAACGCTCGAACCTGCTGTCGCTGATCCTGCTGGTCGGGATCGGCCTGTTCGGCCAGTCGCTCTGGGTGGTCGATGCCCGGCTGTCGGAGCTGGTGACCGGCGTCTTTGGCATGGCCGACATCATCGGCCGCGCGACCCCGCCCGATTTCACCAGCCTGCCCGACATCGTCTGGCCGGCGCTGGAGACGCTCGACATTGCGCTGTTCGGCACGGTCTGCGGCGTGATCATGGCGATCCCGTTCGCCGTGCTGGCCGCGCGCAACGTGACGCCGTCCAAGGCGCTCTATTACTTCGCCCGGGGCGTGATCGCGCTCACCCGCGCGGTGCCGGACCTGATCTGGGCGCTGTTGTTCGTGACCGCGGTCGGGCTCGGCCCCTTCCCCGGGGCGCTGGCGCTTTCGGTCCATTCGATCGGCATGCTGGGCCGCCTGTTCGCCGAACGGATCGAGGACATGGACATGGGTCCGGTCGAGGCGCTGACGCTGACCGGCGCCGGCCGGGTCCAGGTCTTCACCCACGCGGTCGTGCCGACGCTGCTGCCCTCGCTGCTCGGCATCGCGCTCTATCGCTTCGACGAGAATTTGCGCTCGTCCTTGGTGCTGGGCTTCGTCGGGGCCGGCGGTCTGGGGTTCCACATGCTGACCGCCATGAACCTGTTCCAGTATCGCGAAGTCTCGATGCTGCTGATCGTGACCTTCCTGCTGGTCGTGGGGGCGGAACAGATTTCGGCCGCTCTCAGACGATTGATGGCCTAAGCCGCGACGCTCGGCGATCGATCAAGGCGCACGGACTCGTACGGCGGGGCACTGCCCGTTGGGACATCGTCCGCTTCGGGAACACGCGCCCGAATTTTCTCCCTTTGAGGTTTCCATGCTGATCAATTGCGGCACCGGCCATGATCCCTGGACCGCCGGTCGCATCCTCGGCGAAGCGCCGGAAATCGACCCGAGCGCGGTCGTGCGGAATTCCGATTTCGGCCGCTATACCTATCTGGGGCCGCGCTCCCACGTCGCCACCAGCATCTTGGGCGATTACGGCTATGCCATGGGCGACAACCAGATCGCCCATGCCGACATCGGCAATTTCTGCAACATCGCCACGGGTGTGCGGATCAATCCCAGCAACCATCCCTGGTGGCGGGCGACCTTGCACCATTTTACCTATCGCTCGCGCTCCTATGGCTTCGATCGCCCCGACGACAGCGAGGTCTTCGACTGGCGCGCCAAAGACCGGGTCCGCATCGGCCCCGATGTCTGGATCGGGCATAACGCTATCGTCATGCCGGGCGTCGCCATCGGCACCGGGGCCGCGATCGGCTCGGGCGCCGTGGTGACCAAGGACGTGCCGCCATTCGCCATCGTCGTCGGCACACCGGCCCGCGTCCTGCGACCGCGCTTCGATCCGGCCATCATCGAGAAGCTGATGCGGATCGCGTGGTGGGATTGGCCGCATAGTGCGATCGGGGCGGCGCTCGACGACTTCCGCGCCCTCGATACCGCAGCCTTTGTCGAGAAATACGACCGGTGAGCCTCGCGCCGCTGATCCTGGTCGTTGGCCCCAGCGGTGCCGGCAAGGACGCTTTGATCGACGGCGCCCGCCGAAGGTTGGCCGCTGAGGGCCGGTTCCACTTCGTCCGCCGAGTGCTGACCCGTCCCGCCTCGGCCGGCGGGGAGGATCACATCAGCGTCTCGCCCGCAGAATTCCACCGCACCGAAGCGGCCGGCGGTTTCCTGCTGTCCTGGCGGGCGCATGGTCTGGCCTATGGGATTCCGCGCGCGGTCGAGGCCTTTCGCCGCGATGGCGTGGCGGTCGTCGCTAATGTCTCCCGCAGCGTCGTCGGGCCGGCCCGGCTCAACCTGGCGCCGATCGGCGTGGTGGTGGTAACGGCACGGCCGGCCGTGCTCGCCGCGCGCCTTGCGGGGCGTGGCCGCGAAACGGCCGAGGACATTCATCACCGCCTGCACCGCGCGACGCCTGCCCTCCCGGCGTCGGGAGAGGTTTACACCGTCGCCAATGATTTCGCGCTCGAGGACGGCATCGAGCGCTTCGTCGCTGCCCTCGTGGCCCTCAATCGCGCGTCATCGAACCATCCGGATCCGACCGGCTCTCGCTAGCGATACGCCGCCACAGTGGGCTGCGCGTATTTCCGCTGCGGTCAGGCGTTCGATCACCCGAGTACAATTTTTCCGCCTCGCGGAATTAGGGTGCCATGGTATCCTGGTTTCAACGCTAACGATGCCGGCCTCGCGATGTACGATCCGGACCGCGATCAGGAGAATAACAGGGTGACGGCGAGCCTCGGCGCGCTGGCATTGACCCTGTTGTTCATCGTCCTCGGCATCTTTCTCGAACAGAAACTGGCGGCCCAGAGCCGGCTCGAAGATTGCCTGATGAGCGGGCGCACCAATTGCGTGCCGATCTGGGCCCCGCACCGCTGACCGCCTGATCCCCGCCCGAGCTTGACTGGCCAGACAATCGCTCTCCCGCGAAAGGCGGCAGAGGAGGTCTTGCTACTTCCGCTGTACCTGCGTCACGTCGCGGACCGCGCCGCGGGACGCGCTGGTCGTCAGGGCCGCATAGGCCTGCAGCGCCGGGGAGACGACGCGGTCGCGGCCGGTCGGAACCCAACCGGCGCGGCCCTTGGCATCCATCGCGGCCCGGCGGCGGGCCAGTTCCTCGTCGCTCACATCGACGCGGATCGCGCGGTTCGGGATATCGATGACGATCAGGTCGCCCTCTTCGACCAGGCCGATCGCCCCGCCCTCGGCCGCTTCCGGCGAGACATGGCCGATCGACAGGCCAGAGGAGCCGCCGGAAAAGCGGCCGTCGGTCACGAGCGCGCAGGCCTTGCCCAGGCCCTTCGACTTCAGATAGCTCGTCGGATACAGCATCTCCTGCATGCCCGGGCCGCCCTTGGGGCCCTCGTAGCGGATCAGCACGACGTCGCCCTCCTCGATCCGGTCGCCCAGGATGCCGATCACCGCGTCGTCCTGGCTTTGGAAGATGCGGGCCGGCCCGGAGAATTTCAGGGAATTCTCGTCGACGCCGGCCGTCTTCACGATGCAGCCGTCGAGCGCGATATTGCCGTAGAGCACGGCCAGACCGCCGTCCTCGCTGAACGCGTGGGCCTTGTCGCGGATGACGCCGGCGGCCCGATCGATATCTAGCGAGTCATAGCGCTTGTCCTGGCTGAACGCCTCGGTCGTGCGCACGCCACCCGGGGCCGAGCGATAGAAATGCTCGACGCTCGAATCCTTGGACGTGGTCACATCCCATTTGGCGAGTGCCGCGCCCAGGGTCGGTGCATGCACGGTCGGCCCATCCGTATGGATCAGGCCAGCCCGGTCGAGTTCGGCCAGGATGCCGAGGATGCCGCCGGCGCGATGCACGTCCTCGACATGCACGTCGGCGACGGACGGCGCCACCTTGCACAGCACCGGCACGCGGCGCGACAGGCGGTCGATGTCGCTCATGGTGAAGGCAACCTCGCCTTCGTGCGCCGCCGCCAGCAGATGCAGCACCGTGTTGGTCGATCCGCCCATGGCGATGTCGAGCGTCATGGCATTCTCGAAGGAATTGAAATTGGCGATGGTGCGCGGCAGCGCGCTCGCATCGTCCTGCTCGTACCAGCGGCGCGCCAGATCGACGATGGTCCAGCCGGCATCGATGAACAGGCGCTTGCGGTCGGCATGGGTCGCCAGCACGGTGCCGTTGCCGGGCAGCGCCAGGCCCAGCGTTTCGGTCAGGCAATTCATCGAATTGGCGGTGAACATGCCGGAACACGACCCGCAGGTCGGGCACGCCGACCGCTCCATCACGGCCGCATCCTCGTCGCTGACCTTGGGATCGGCGGCGGCGACCATGGCGCTGATCAGATCGACCGCCTTGCTGACGCCCTTATGAACGATCTTGCCGGCCTCCATCGGGCCGCCCGACACGAAGATCACCGGGATGTTGAGCCGCATGGCGGCCATCAGCATGCCCGGCGTGATCTTGTCGCAATTGGAGATGCAGACCAGCGCATCGGCGCAATGGCCGTTGACCATGTATTCGACGCTGTCGGCGATCAGCTCGCGCGAGGGCAGGCTGTAGAGCATGCCGCCGTGGCCCATGGCGATGCCGTCGTCGATGGCGATGCAGTTGAATTCCTTGGCGACGCCGCCGGCCTTTTCGATTTCGCGCGCGACCAGCTGTCCCAAATCCTTCAGATGGACATGGCCCGGCACGAACTGGGTGAAGGAATTGGCGATGGCGATGATCGGTTTGCCGAAATCCGCGTCCGTCATGCCCGTCGCGCGCCAAAGGCCGCGCGCGCCCGCCATGTTGCGGCCATGGGTGCTGGTGCGAGAACGATAGGCAGGCATCGCGGGACCTCTTCGGAAATTCGGGGCTTCATGCCCCCGCTACGATCAAGCTCGGGAAGATACGCCGCAATCGTAATAAGTGCCAAGCGACGCATGGCTGCTGCGAAAGAAAAGAACGGCCCGATGGGGTCTCGCGAGCGATCCGTCGCTCCTCAGCCCGTGCGCACGCCGATCAGCCGTTCCTCCAGCCGGCAGGTCTCTTCGATGATGCGGCTCCAGATTTCCCGGACGTAGGCGGGATCGAGCCCGCGCGCCGCTCCCCGTTCGGCACAGCGCGCCTTGACCGCCTCGATCCGATCCGGCAGGCGCACGGCGACGCCGGTCGCCTGCTTGTAGGCGGCAACCTGCTCGGCAATCGCAATCCGCTCGGCCAGCAGGTCGAGCAGACGGTCATCGATGCCGTCGATGAGGTGGCGCAGGTCGGCAAGATCGGCAGGCATCGGGACATCCCCAGTCAGTGTCCCACGATCAAAGCGGCATCCGGCAACCCTGTCAAACCACCAGCACCACCTTGCCGCCGGCAAGGCCTGAGATATATTGCCGCTCACCACCAACAGAGCCCCTGCCCATCGTCCCCGGAGGATTCCCCATGAAGCGCGTCCTGGCCACGGCGCTCCTCGCCGGCCTGCTTGCCAATCCCGCCTTCGCCGCCCTCAAGCCCGGCGACGCAGCACCCGCCTTCACGGCGCCGGCGACGCTCGCCGGCAAGGAATTCACCTTCTCGCTCGCCGACAAGCTCAAGGACGGGCCGGTCGTGCTGTATTTCTACCCGGCCGCCTTCACGTCCGGCTGTTCGGTGGAGGCGCATGATTTCGCCGAGTCGACCGATCGGTTCAAGGCGCTGGGCGCCGCCGTGATCGGCGTTTCGGCCGACAAGCTCGACGTGCTCGACAAATTCTCGACGGCCGATTGCCAGAGCAAGTTCGCGCTGGCCGCCGATCCGGAGCTGAAGGTCGCGAAATCCTACGACGCGGTGCTGACCCAGATGCTGGGCTACGCCGACCGCACCTCCTATGTCATCACGCCGGACGGCAAGATCCTCTACAGCTACAGCGCGATGGATCCCGACAAGCATGTCGAGAACACCATGGCGGCACTGGAGAAATGGCGGGCCGGGCACAAGGGCTGAGCCTCACCCGAAGATCACGCCCTTGCGCAGCAGGATGTTGCCGTAGGCGCGGGGCTCGCCGGTGATGACGACGGCAAAGGCCTCGCGCGCCCGATCGTAGAAGGCAAAGCGGTCGATCGGATCGATCGGCGCCGTCTCGCCGGCCGCCGCCAGCACCTTGCAGAAATCCGCGACCGCAGGCGGCACCGTGTCCGCTGCACCCACGACCTGCATGGTGGCGGCCGGTCGCTCGACGAAACTGTCGAGCGGCAGCACCGACAGGACCGCGCGAAGCACCGCGGTCCCCTCGACGCCGTCGAGCCGGATCAGCCGGCGCGCCATCGCCGTCGCCGGGAAATTGGCGTCGACCAGCGCGATCTCGTCGCCATGACCCATGGCCGCCAGCGCCTGGAGCAGGTCGGGCGACAGCAACGGGTCCAGTCCCTTGAGCATCGGCATTCTCTCCTTTCCGTCGAGCCGCGATGGGTGTCCTTACCGTTTCTCCCCCAGCGGAAAGATCAGGCAGGTCGTCGTGCCATGGGCGTAGAGCTTGCCGTCGGCATCGGTCAGCCGCGCCTCCGACGTCGCAATCCGGCCGCCGACATGAATGACCTTGCCCTCGCAGGTGACCCGTCCGGTCGAGAGTTTCAACGGCCGGACATAGTTAACCTTGAGTTCGACGGTAGTATAGCCGAAGCCGGGCTTGAGCATGGTGTGGATCGAACAGCCGAGCGCCGAATCGAGCAGGGTGGCCGCGAAGCCGCCATGGACCGAACCGATCGGGTTGTAGTGGTATTCGGCCGGCGTGGACTCGAACACCGCCACGCCTTCGTCGAACCGGACGGGCCGGAAACCGATCAGCGCGCCGATCGGCGCGCGGAAATTCTCGCCGTCCAGGCCGCGCCGCAGATAGTCGAGCCCGCTCATGCCGGCGAGCTCGGCCGGGTCGAGCACCGGCAATTCCCAGGTGATGGTACGGCTGCGCGCATTGTCGGACGAACTCATAGGATCTGTTCCTTGCATCATACGATCCACCCAGTGTCGCGATTTTCGAACCGTTCGACAATGGGGCGGCGACAAGGGGGCGGGCTGGGTGCATGATCGCGCCATGTTCCTAAAGTCACTTCTGGCTCGCCTGCGCGCCTATCTCGACCACGACGACCCGCTGGTCGCCACCACGAACCTGGTGGCCCTGATCGTCGCCAGCAATCTGCCGTTCTACCCGGTCTATCACCTGGCCCTGATCGGCTGGGACGGCTGGCCCTCGCTGCTGGAGGCGCCGATCGGCCTGGTGTTTTTCGCCATACCCTGGATTTCGCGCCGCCGGAGCCTGGCCGGCCGCGCCCTGCTGCCGCTGATCGGCACGATCAATACGCTGTTCTGCATCAAGATCATGGGCGAGGCGTCGGGCAACGCCCTGTTCCTGGTGCCTTGCCTTGTGGTCGCGGCCCTGTCGTTCCGGTCGAGCGAGCGCTGGGTCATGCTGCCTCTCGTCTGGCTCCCGGTCGCGGTCTTCCTCTTGAGCATCGACCGGCTGGGTGCGCCCCTCGTGCCGTTCACCGAAGCCGAATTCGCGACGATGCTGCGGCTGAACGCGGTCAGCGCCGGGCTGTTCGTCGGCTTCATCGGCATGCTCTATGGCCGCAGCGGCACCGAAAGCGCGCGCGCCAGCCGCTGAACCATCGCCGGCGCCTGTTCCGGCGCCAGATTGGTGAAGCTCAACAACAGGCCCCGGCGCTTGGCCGGCCCGGCATAGGCGCGCGACAGCGGGCTGGGCCCGAGGCCGGCCAAGCGACAGGCCTCGACCATCGCCAGATCATCGACGGCGCCGTCGAGCCGCAGCAAGATCTGCATGCCGCCGGCCCCGAGCGCCACCCGGTCGGCGCCGAACGCTTTTTCCAGTTCGACGGCAAGCGCCGCCCGCCGCCGGGCGTAGAGCTGCCGCATGCGCCGGACATGCCGGCCGAAATGACCCTCGGCCAGGAAGGCCGCGAGCGTCGCCTGCGCATCGGCCGCGGGCAAGGGACCGAGCAGCGCCGCGATCTCGGCGATCCGCTGGGTCAAGGGCGGCGGTGCCACCAGATAGCCCAGGCGCAGGCCCGGAAACAGCGTCTTGCTGAAAGTACCGACATAGAGCACGCGGCCGGCCCGATCGAGGCTCTTCAAGGGCGGCAGCGGCCGGCCGACATAGCGGAACTCGCTGTCGTAGTCATCCTCGACGATCCAGCCGTCGCACGAGGCGGCCCAGTCGAGCAGTTGCAGCCGGCGCGGCAGCGACAGCGCCATGCCGAGCGGCGATTGATGAGACGGCGAAACCAGCGCCAGCCGCGCGGTCGGTGCCAGCGCCATGCCGGCCGCAACATCCAGCCCCTCGGCATCGACCGGGACCTGGACGACCCGCGCACCGGCGGCGACCAGGCCGGCCCGGGCCAGGAAATAGCCCGGCTCCTCCATCCACACCGGCTGATCCCCCACGTCCAGCAAGCGGGTGATCAGGCCGAGCGCACCCTGGAAGCCGGCGGTGACGACGACATGTTCCGGCGGCACGGCGATGCCGCGGGCGACTGCCAGGTAGCGCGCGATCGCCTGGCGCAGCGATGCGATGCCGGCCGGATCGGGGGCGACCAGCCCCAGCGGGGACAGGGCATGGGCCTGACGCGCGGCGAGCCGGGTCCAGAGTTTGCGGGGAAAGGCGTCGAGCGCCGGCAGGCCCATCTGGAACGGCAGCGGCCGACCGGCCGGCGCCGCCGGACGGCCCGCCCGGGGCGCCGGCGCCGGGACGGCCGCCGCGGGTATCGCGACCGGCGCCACGAAGGTGCCGGCGGCGCCGCGCCCCTGGATATAGCCCTCCCCCGCCAACTGGCCGTAGGCGGCCTCGACCGTCCCGCGCGCCAGGCCGAGCTGGCTGGCCAGCGCCCGGGCCGACGGCAGCCGCTCGCCCTCGGTAAGCGTCCCGTCGAGCACCGCGCCGCTGATGCGGCGGTAGAGCTGGCGATATGCCGGCTCGGCGGCGGCACGGTCGAGCAGGGCTTCAAACATGGCCCAGCCATTTCAACAAAACTTGGACCTTCTGACTAGGGCGTTCCGCTCGTATCTCTCGGGTGTCGGGAGGCAAGGCGCCTCCCTCTCCAGCAAAGGCACCCCGTCATGAAAGCCCGGATCGACTACGCGAAGCTGCAAACCATGATCGGCCCGACCACGGCCGCCCTGATCTCGATCTCGAACGCCGTCAAGCAGAGCGGGCTCGAGCCGAAGCTGGTCGAGCTGGTCAAGATCCGCGCGTCCCAGATCAACGGCTGCGCCTTCTGCCTGAACATGCACGTGGTCGAGGCCCGGGAAGGCGGCGAGAGCGACGCGCGCATGCATGTGCTGGCCGCCTGGCATGAATCGCCCTATTTCACCCCGCGCGAGCGAGCCGCCCTCGCCTGGACCGAGGCGCTGACGCTCGTCGCCCAGAGCCACGTCCCCGATGAAGCCTTTGCCCAGGCGAGTGCCGAGTTCGACGAGAGTGAACTGGCCCAGCTGACCTCGGCGATCGTCGCGATCAATGCCTGGAACAGGATCGCCGTCGCCTATCGCTTCCTGCACCCGGTCAAATCGTGAGCCATCGGCTGGCCGATCTCGCGGCGGACGATCGGGAGGCCGTCATCGCCTGCTTGCCGGTCCTGCGCGAGCTGCGTCCCCATCTGGGCAGCGAACCCCAGGTCGTGGCCCAGCTCGCCCGGCAGGCGGCCGGGGGCTACCGCCTGCTGGCCGCCGTCGGGGTGGACGATAGGGTGCTGGCGCTGGCGGGTTGGCGCTTCATGGAAAACACGGTCTATGGTCGGTTTCTCTATGTCGACGATCTGATCACGACTGCATCGGCGCGCGGCAACGGTCTGGGCGCCGACCTGATCCGAGCCCTGGCCGAACGCGGCCATGCCGCCGGCTGCGCCCGGCTGGTGCTGGATTCGGGCGTCGGCAACGCTGCCGCTCATCGGTTCTATTTCCGACAGCGGCTGACGATCGGCGCGCTCCATTTCGGCCGCGCTCTAAATCAAATATTTGGAGACTGATTTACCGGCCAAACCGAGCCGGTTTGATCGGATCAGGCTCTAATCGCGAAAGATCGCACCCAGGATGATGTTGATGGTCTGGCCGTCGGTCGACAGCGGCAGCAGCAGCCGCCTATAGGCGACGCGGAAATAGGCGGCGATGCCCCTAACCTCTTTGTAGCAGGGGCCGCGGACCTTCAGCACCTCCTCATAGGCGCCGGCCGCGAAGGTGCGGAACAGCAGCGGCATCTCGTCGAGATACTTGCCCTTGATGTCCTGGCCCAGCACATCGACCAGCGCCGAGCCGACCAGCCGGTAGCGCAGCCGGAACGGCTCATACTCGACATCGACCATGAAGATATGCGGCAGCAGCGCCTTGAGCTCCGCCGGCTCGATGTCGGCGCGCGCCGGCATGGCCCGCTGCCCGCGCTTCTGGTGCCAATAGGCCAGCAGGTTCGCGAGCATCGGATGCGTCACGTTCGGATCGCTCATGGGCACGGTCGTGGGGACATCGGACGGTGTGAACATATCCAAAGATCTGGTGCGCGATCAGGAAAAGGCGACACGCCATCATGGGGCGTACTTCCATGCGATTGCAACGGAATGGGTTTAGTCCTGGACGGCGCAGCAGGCTGCCTAAAGCGTCGGACGCTGCTCGAACGCCTGGGAGCCATCGTCCGCCGCGGCCGTCCGGTCGACCGCGGTCACCGAAGCCGCGGCCGGGCCCTGCGCGCAGGCGGCGACGAGGGCTTCCAGCGCGTCGGCCGGGCCGATCGCCAGAAGCTCGACCGAGCCGTCGCGGCGGTTGCGGACCCAGCCGCTGACGCCCAGCGCGCTCGCCTGCCCCACGGCCCACCAGCGATAGCCCACGCCCTGAACCCGCCCCCGGACGATCAATCTGAGGGCGGCCCGGGCCATGGCGTCACTCGAACTCGATGATGACCTGATCGACCGCCAGGCTTTCGCGCGCGGCGGCTGCGATCTTCTTGACCTTGCCGTCGCGCTCGGCGCGCAGCAGGTTCTCCATCTTCATGGCCTCGACCACGGCCAGTTCCTCCCCGGCCTTGACCTCCTGGCCCTCCGTCACCGCGATCGAGACCAGCAGGCCCGGCATCGGCGACAGCAGGAATTTCGACAGGTCCGGCGGCGTCTTGACCGGCATCAGACCCGCAAGCGCGCCGACCGCGCGGCTGACGACGCGCATCTCGGTCGCCGCCCCGGCGCGGAACAGGGTCAGGGCCGTGCCGTTCCGGTCGATCTGGATGGCGAGGCCCGCGCCGTCGATCTTGGCCTCGAACAGGCCGGTGCCGGGCGTCCATTGGGTCAGGATCTGGCGGGTCGTGCCGTCGAGCGTCACGGCATAGGCCCCGTCGTCGCCGGCCTGGACATGGATCTGGCGCTGCGCGCGCGGCGGCGGGCCGACCAGCACGGTCCAGTCGGACGGCACCGACGGCCGATGGGCGACCGGCGCCGCGGCGAATTCCCGGGCCGTCAGGCGATGCTGCGCGATCGCGGCCAGCGAGACCAGTTGGTCGGCATGCTCGGCCGACAGTTCGGCACCATGGAACCCATCGGGGAACTCGGTCGGGATGAAGTCGGTCGAGAGCCGGCCGGACGCGAAGCGGTCGCGGCCCATGATCGCGGCCAGGAAGCCGATATTATGGTTGACGCCGCGGATGACGAAGGCATCGAGCGCCTGGGCCATGCGATGGGTCGCCTCGGTGCGGTCGGCGCCATAGGTCACCAGCTTCGCGATCATCGGATCGTAGAACATGGTGATCTCGGCGCCCTCATAGACGCCGGTATCGACGCGCACGCCAACGCCCTCGGGCGGACGATAGCGCGTCAATCGGCCGATCGAGGGCACGAAGCCGCGGATCGGATCCTCGGCATAGACGCGCGCCTCGATCGCATGGCCGGTCAGCGTCACGTCGGCCTGGGTCAGCGGCAGCTTCTCGCCGTTCGCGACCCGGATCATCAGCTCGACCAGATCCAGGCCGGTCACCTCCTCGGTCACCGGATGCTCGACCTGCAGGCGCGTGTTCATTTCCAGGAAGTAGAAATTGCGGTCGCGGTCGACGATGAACTCGACGGTGCCGGCCGACTTGTACTGCACGGCCTGGGCCAGCGCCACGGCCTGGGCGCCCATGGCGGCGCGGGTCGCCTCGTCGAGGAAGGGCGACGGCGCCTCTTCGATCACCTTCTGATGGCGCCGCTGGATCGAGCATTCGCGCTCGCCCAGGAAGATCACATTGCCATGGGCATCGCCCATGACCTGGATCTCGATATGACGCGGCTCCTCGATGTATTTCTCGATGAACACGCGATCGTCGCCGAAGGACGAGCGCGCCTCGTTGGTGGCCGAGCGGAAGCCCTCCTTCGCCTCGGCGTCGTTCTTGGCGAGCCGCATGCCCTTGCCGCCGCCGCCGGCCGAGGCCTTGATCATGACCGGATAGCCGATCTCGCCCGCGATCTTGACCGCCTCGTCGCCGTCGGCGATCACGCCCATATAGCCGGGCACGGTCGAGACGCCGGCCGCCTTGGCCAGCTTCTTCGATTCGATCTTGTCGCCCATGGCGGCGATGGCATGGACGCCCGGGCCGATGAAGGCGATGCCGGCCGCGTCCAGCGCCGCGGCAAACGCGCGGTTCTCGGAGAGGAAGCCATAGCCCGGATGGACCGCCTCGGCGCCGGTCGCCTTGCAGGCCTCGACGATCTTCTCGATCTTGAGATAGCTCTCGGCCGCGGACGAACCGCCGATCGAGACGGCCTCGTCGGCCTCGCGCACATGCAGCGCCATCGCGTCGGGGTCGGAATGGACCGCAACGGTCTTGATGCCCATGCGCTTGGCCGTGCGCATCACCCGGCAGGCGATTTCGCCGCGATTGGCGATCAGGATCTTCTTGAACATTTGATCGCTCACACCGGAATCTCAGAGGGGGATGTTGTCGTGCTTCTTGGGCGGGTTCGTCAGCTGCTTGTCCTTCAGCATGGCAAGCGAGCGGATGATGCGCCGGCGGGTCGAACGGGGCTGGATCACCTCGTCGATGTAGCCGCGCGAGGCCGCCACGAACGGGTTCGCGAATTTCTCGCGATATTCCTCGGTACGCGCCTCGATCTTGGCCGGGTCGCCGATGTCGCCGCGGAAGATGATCTCGACCGCGCCCTTCGGACCCATGACCGCGATCTCGGCGGTCGGCCAGGCATAGTTCACGTCGCCGCGCAGATGCTTCGACGCCATGACGTCATAGGCGCCGCCATAGGCCTTGCGCGTGATCAGCGTGACTTTGGGCACCGTCGCCTCGGCATAGGCATAGAGCAGTTTGGCGCCGTGCTTGATGATGCCGCCGAATTCCTGGGCGGTGCCCGGCAGGAAGCCCGGCACGTCGACCAGGGTCACGATCGGGATCTCGAAACAGTCGCAGAAGCGCACGAAGCGCGCGGCCTTCTTGGAGGATTCGATATCGAGACAGCCGGCCAGCACCATGGGCTGGTTGGCGACGAATCCCACGGTCTGGCCATCCAGCCGGCCGAATCCCGTGATGATGTTCTTTGCGAAACCCGGCTGGGTCTCGAAGAAATCGCCCTCGTCCACAACCTTCCGGATCAGCTCCATCATGTCGTACGGCTTGTTCGGATTGGACGGGATCAGCGTATCGAGCGAGAGGTCGATCCGGTCGATCGGATCGGTCGTCTGATAGCGCGGCGCCGGCGCGCGGTTGGACGACGGCAGGAAGCCCATGAAGCGCCTGAGCTCCAGCAACGCTTCCAGATCGTCCTCGAACGCCAGATCGGCGACGCCGGACTTGGTCGTGTGGGTGATGGCGCCGCCCAGCTCTTCCTGGGTGACGCTCTCGTGGGTCACGGTTTTCACCACGTCCGGCCCGGTCACGAACATGTAGGAGCTGTCCTTCACCATGAAGATGAAGTCGGTCATGGCCGGCGAATAGACCGCACCGCCGGCGCAGGGCCCCATGATCATCGAGATCTGCGGCACGACGCCGGACGCGGTGACGTTGCGTTGGAACACCTCGGCATAGCCGCCCAGGCTGGCGACACCCTCCTGGATACGGGCGCCGCCGGAATCATTGAGGCCGATGACCGGCGCGCCGACCTTCAGCGCCTGGTCCATGATGCGGCAGATCTTTTCGGCATGCGCCTCGGACAGCGAGCCGCCGAACACGGTGAAATCCTGGCTGAACACGAACACCAGCCGGCCGTTGATCGTGCCATAGCCGGTCACCACGCCATCGCCGGGTATCTTCTGCTCGTCCATGCCGAAATCCGACGAGCGATGCTCGACGAACATGCCCCATTCCTCGAACGAGCCCTCGTCGAGCAGCACGTCCAACCGTTCCCGTGCGGTGAGCTTGCCCTTCTTATGCTGGGCTTCGACGCGCTTCAGACCGCCGCCGATCCGGGCGGCCTCGCGCTTTTCCTGTAGCCGGCGGAAGATTTCCTGCATGGTCCCCGTACTGCTGACTTGGGAGGACGCCGCGAGCGGGCGCGTCGTTTCGCATAGCACCATCCGCCGGGGGACGCCAGCTTTGGGCGTTTAGGCCCTCATCGTCATTCCCGCGAAAGCGCTAGGGGATATACATATCTTTCTGTTTCATTTCAGAGAGTTAGTCTTTTTCATCGTCGTGGCCGGGCTTGACCCGGGCATCCACGCGGTTGGGCAAGGCGATTTCACGGCCGAACAGGGCTCAGGCGGAGGCGCGTGGATGCCCGGGTCAAGCCCGGGCATGACGGAGCATTAGGGTAACCTGCTGATTTCAAAAGGCGAAAACAGATATGTACATCCCCTAGCGCTTTCGCGGGAATGACGGCTATAGGTGTCGACGAACAGGAAATCGAATCGCTTCATCGATCCAATGACTTGGCATAGCGAGCCTTCAGTTCGTCAAAGACGTCTCTCGCATCATGCAGGCGGCCCGCCTCGATGGCGGCCATGCCCCGGTCAATTGCCGCGTCAAGCGATGCCAATCGACGCTCGCGGTTTT
>JAQGIC010000047.1 GCA_028288725.1 Rhodospirillales bacterium | reverse complement strand
CCCGCCCCAAGCAAAACACCGCCCGCAACCGACCCCAGCAACGCCAAACGCAGACAAATCCCTCTGCCCATCTTCTTATCCCCCCCTGCCCAGACACGTTTAACCGCGCCCAAATGCTTTTTAACGCTCTTCTACTCATCGCGACGGGGCCGGCGGCTCTCTAGCGCGGCCGCATCCCGTCGTCCAATTCGGCCAGGACACCGCCCGGGCTGTCCTGTCGTCCGACCCAATCCGCATCGAGATACGGGGTCATCAGTTCCGACCAGAGCCGGCGCAAGGTGGCGCCGCCGACCGGCTCCTTCGCCAGCATGTCCTGCATCGCCATGCCGCGCAGCATATAGACAGTGAGCGTGGCGATATTGGCCGCCATGTCCCGGCTTTCGTCATTGCCGTTGCCGCGCCAGGCTTCGCGCAGGCCGCAGATCAGGCCGGCGAACACCGGCTGCAGACGATCCCGCAGGTCCGCCTCGGTCCGGCAGGCGACCGTCAGCTCGAACAGCACGTCCCGGTAGCGGCTCTGATAGAACCGCTCCCACACGCGCTCGATCAGGATCTGATCGTGCCGGCGCTCGGAAGCCGCGAACTCGTCGGCGGCGCGCCGCGTTTCGGCGATCATCACTTCGGCCGCGGCCGCGATCAGCTCGTTCCGGGTGGCGAAATGATGGGCCCAGGTCCCCTTGGAAATACCGGCCCGGTCCAAAATGCGCGACAGGCTGGCGCCGTGAAAGCCGAACTCCTGCAGGCAATCAAGCGTCGCATCGACCAGCAGATCGCGGGTCTGACGACTTCTTTCTTGCAAAGGGCGAAGGAGCTTGGGCACGCGGCAAACCTGAAAACCGACTGGTCGGTCTAGAGTGACATGCGCATTTCCCGTGTCAAGACCATCAACATCGTTAACTTGCAATTATAGCTGCATAATCTTGCGATCTTCTCAGATTACTGCTGATGTCGGACGAATTCTTCGGGATTATTTGTGCGGTGCACAATATTCGTCTTGCGCCAGAGGATCGATCTGATCGCGGCAAGCCTTGCACAGAATCTGCACATAAAACCTGAGAAACTAAGAAGACGCGGGCGCCCGGTCTGCAAATCGGCGCCGTATAAAAATCGAATGGAAAAGCGATCCCCGTCGGTATGGGCCTTCCCGCCCCATCTGCCCAGAACCCTGACGCAGGACAGTTGGTGGCTTTGCCCGCAATCACCGAAGTCATCGGGGTGCATCGTCCCCTTCACCAGAGGCACCGCTGACGAAAGCCGGCCGACAGGCCCCGCTTTCGCACCGACCCATGCGGGCGATAGTATGATGGCCGTGACGCCATCCGCGCCGATGGATCCGGTTGGTGCTTGCGCCGCCGGCCGTCCCATCGATATCTGACAAGCCCAACGGTCGCGACGGCGGAACGCCAGTGCCGCGAGCCCTGGCGCCAAGGAGTGGGACATTGCCGCATCGCATCCTGGTCGTCGATGATGAGCCGCATATCCGCGAGGTCATCTGCTTCGCGCTCGACCGGGCCGGCATGACGACCACGACCGCGCACGACGGGACCGACGCGCTCGCCCGGTTCGGCGAGACCTGCCCCGACCTGATCATCCTGGATATCGGCATGCCCGAGACGGATGGGCTGGAAGTTTGCCGGCAGGTGCGCAAAACCTCGGACGTCCCGATTCTGTTTCTGTCCGCCCGCGACGAAGAGATCGACCGGGTGCTGGGACTGGAGATCGGCGGCGACGATTACGTCACCAAGCCGTTCAGCCCGCGGGAACTGGTCGCCCGGGTCAATGTCATCCTTAAGCGCGCGACGCCGCGTCCGGCGATGCCGGAGCCCGAGGCGACGCCGCTCCTGCGTGGCGCCTTGGCGCTGCACCCGCTCAGCCACCTGGCCACGTTCGACGGGGTCCAGATTTCGCTCACCGCGATCGAATTCGAAATCATCAAGGCGCTGCTCTCGCGGCCCGAGATGGTCTTCAATCGGGATCGGATCATGGCGCTCGCCTATAGCCCCAACACCCATGTCTCGGATCGGACCATCGACAGCCATATCCGCAACATCAGGGCCAAATTGGCCCTGGCAGGTTGCGACAGCGCGATCGATACGGTCCATGGCGTGGGCTTCCGCATCGGCCGATGCGAAGCAAGCCGATGAGGGCCAAATGGCGGCCGACGCTCGGGCTGGTGATCTTCGCCGTCCTCGCCACGGTGACCGCGCTGCCGCTGGTCGGGCTGTTCCTGTTTCGCCTCTACGACAATCAACTGATCCGCCAGACGGAAGGCGAATTGATCGCGCAGGGCACGGTCCTGGCGGCCAGCTTTGCCGACGAGGTCATTACCGGCAGGCTGGCCGAAGGCGATCCGGCGTTGGGCGCCCGGCAGCCGGGCGACGCCGCCCCCCGTCCGGACGAGCCCCCTCGCCCGCCGCCCTCGACCCTGGACCTGAGCCGGGACGATCTGCCGGCAGCCGGACCGGAAGGTACGCCGGCCGCGACACCGCCCGATCCGGCCCTCATCGCGATCGGCCGTCGCTTGTCCAAGCTTGCGGCCGAAGTGCAGCAGGTGACGCTGACCGGCTTTCGCATTCTGGATGCGCAGGGACGCGTCATCGGGGGGCGCGAAGAGATCGGTCTTTCTCTGGCCGGGACCGAGGAAGTCGCCGCCGCGTTGCAGGGCCGATACATGAGCGTGTTGCGGCGGCGCGTCCCCGCCGGCCCCGAACCGTCGCTGGCCTCGATCAGCCGGGGCGCGCATGTCCGCGTTTTCGTGGCATTGCCGGTCATCGTCCGGACCCGTGTCGCCGGTGTCGTCTATCTATCGCGCACGCCCGACAACATCGCCCGAAGCCTGTACAGCGAACGCCACAACATCGCCCTCGCGGTACTCGGGATCTTCCTGGTCACGATTTTGATCGGCTATGTCTTCCTGCGCACCTTGATGCGGCCGATCCAGGAACTGATCCGCCGGACGACGGAGATCCAGCGCGGCGATCGCGACGCGGTCCGGCCGCTGACCCATCACGGCACCAGGGAAATCGCGCATCTGTCGGAGAGTTTCCTCACCATGGCGCGCAGCCTGTTCGATCGCTCCGATTACATCTCGACCTTTACCGCCCATGTCTCCCACGAATTGAAATCGCCGCTGACCTCGATCCAGGGCGCCGCCGAACTGCTGCGGGACAACGCCCATCGCATGACCGAGACCGAGCGCAACAAGTTCCTGGGCAACATCATCGGCGATACCGAGCGCCTGACGGCGCTGGTCCGCCGCCTGAGGGAACTGGCGAAAGCCGACAATCCACAGCTCGGCGGCCGGACGAGCCTGGCCCCGGTGATCGCGAAGGCCGGCAAACTCGACCCCACCATCGCAATCGAGGCGACGGGCGACCTCGGCCGCGAGATCGAGATGTCCGAAGAGAATGCGACCATCGTCCTGCAGCATCTGATCGACAATGCCGTACAGCATGGGGCGACGGCCATTCGCATCTGCATCGACGCGATGCCGCCGGATCATTTGCGCGTGACGGTCGAGGACAACGGCACCGGCGTTTCGGAACGCAATCGCGCCCGCATCTTCGATCCGCTGTTCACGACCAGACGGGAGAGCGGCGGCACCGGGATGGGCCTCAGCATCGTCCAGTCGATGCTGCGCGCCCATGGCGGCTCCATCCGCCTGCTCACCTACGAGCCGGGGGCCGTCTTCGAGATTTCGGTTCCCACGGCCTGACGCGGCAACGCCCATTGTTCGCGCGCCGCGGCGACCTCCGTCGACGGCACCAGACGGTAGATCGGGATCAGGGCGGTGTCGGCCTTCTTGATGGGAAGCAGGCCGCACAGGGACTTGATCGTATCGACCCCAGCCTTCACGGCGAGAATGCCGCCAACGACATCGTGACCATTCATGTCGACCTCCCAACCCACGATTCAATATTAGAACATATCGGGAACAATGTCTTTAGAATTCGATCGCGCCTAGGCTGTATAGACGACTGGATAGTCTCCAATTGTAAGCTATGAGGCAGCCGAAAAGGCCTTTCTGCGTTGGGCCAAGCCGGCGAACTGAACCAAGTTTCTCTCCATCGGTTGTCGGTCATCATAGGCTCAACGCCGGAGGACATAATGAAGACCACCATCCTTGCCATGGTGGCGGCCATGGCCGTCACGGGGTCCAACGCGATCGCGCAGACGAATAGCGCGGGCACGGCCAACCCGCCGCCCGCTTCGATGGCACCCACGAACAGCCCGCCCCCGGGCAGCAAGGGGATCGATACCGACGGTACAGGCGTTCGGGCGCCGGCTAAGCTTCCGAGCGAAGGCGCCACAGGGGCGATTTCGCCGACCAGTTCGGGATTCCCATCCGCGACCGACGACAAGACGCCATCGAACGGCGACCCGAACTCGCCCGGTCAGAAAAACGGCTCGGGCAAAGCAGGGGGCGGCAGCAAATAGCCAGCGAGGTTGGCTTATGTTTTTGGCCGACCGTCGGGGTATTCCCAGCGGTCGCATTCCTGGTCCTCGCTCCGGAAATATTCGTGCGTGTAGCCCGCGGAGCCGCCCAGGAACACATCCGTCGGATGGTAGTGCGTCTCCACGTGGCTCGCCAGGCAGCGACCGCGGTCCGGCTGGGCGCAGGAGGCCAGCAGGGCCGCGACGACAATCACGCTTCGGCCGATATGGCGTGTCCGGACGGCGCGATGGCAGCCGCGCCGCATCATCCACATTTCGAGTACCCGCAGTTGGTGCATTGCGCGCACCCCTCCTGACGCACCAGCGCGGCCACGCCGCACTTCGGGCACGGGGCGAGCCGCGGTGCGGCACCCTCGCCCGGGATCGCGACCTGGGCGCGGACCGGCATCTCCTCCCGCTCGCCCGACATGAATCCGATCTCGACCAGATGGCGGGCGATCACGTCGCCGATCGCGGCCAGCAGCGACGGCACATAGCGCCCATCCATCCAGGCGCCGCCGCGCGGATCGAACACGGCCTTCAATTCCTCGACCACGAAACTGACATCGCCGCCGCGCCGGAACACGGCCGAGATCATGCGCGTCAGACCGACGGTCCAGGCGTAATGGTCCATGTTCTTGGAATTGATGAACACTTCGAACGGGCGCCGGCGGCCGTCCTGCATCACGTCGTTGATCGTGATGTAGATCGCATGGTCGCTTTCGGGCCAGCGCAGCTTGTAGGTCCGCCCCTGCAGGGCATCGGGGCGCGACAGCGGCTCCATCAGCTGGATCACGTCGCCGCCCTCGGCCCGCCGCGCCGCCCGCTCGGACGGTCCCGCTGCCGGCCGCACCTCCTCGATCGGTGCCGCCGGCGGTTCGCCCTGCTCGCGCACCGGCGCCTCGAAGAAGGGCGCCGGCAAATTTATGTCAGGCGACCGCTCCTTCGCGGGCGCCGGCGCCTCGAAGAGGGGCGCCGGCAAATTTACGTCAGGCGACCGCTCCTTCGCGGGCGCCGGCGCCTCGAAGAGGGGCGCCGGCAAATTTATGTCAGGCGACCGCTCCCTCGCGGGCGCCGGCGCCTCGAAGAGGGGCGCCGGCAAATTTATGTCAGGCGACCGCTCCCTCGCGGGCGCCGACAGGACCGAACCGGTCACCTCGTTCGGCCGATAGGTCGTGCAGCCCTTGCAACCGGTGTCATAGGCCGTGAGATAGACGTCCTTGAAGGCGGAGAAGGCGATGTCGGCCGGCACGTTGATCGTCTTGGAGATCGAGCTGTCGATGTATTTCTGCACCGCCGCCTGCATGACGACGTGATCGTCCGGCGTCAGGCTCTGCACGTCGGCGAAGCAATCCGGCAGCGGTGCATCCTCGCCCTTGAGCGTGCGGAACAGGCGATAGGCGTGGTCGCTCACCTCCTCGTCCTTACGCGCGCCGTCGCGCATCAGCACCGTGCGCGTGTAGCGGAAGCTGAACACCGGCTCCAGGCCCGAAGAGACATTGTCGGCCATGAGCGAGATCGTGCCGGTCGGCGCGATCGAGGTCAGCAGCGCATTGCGGATGCCATGCCGGGCGATGCCGTCGCGAATGTCGGCCTCCAGCTCGCCGATCGATTCGCCGGCCAGATAGGCATCCTTGTCGAACAGCGGAAACGCCCCTTTCTCTTTCGCCAGCTCGACCGAGGCGCCATAGGCCGCGCGCCGGATCGCCGCCATCCATTGCTGGGTCAAGGCCACGGCCGCGGGCGAGCCGTAGCGCAGCCCGCACATGATCAGCGCGTCGGCGAGGCCGGTCACGCCGAGCCCGATCCGCCGCTTGGCCCTGGCCTCGGCCTCCTGGCTTGCCAGAGGAAAGCGCGAGACATCGACCACATTGTCCATCATGCGCACGGCGAGCGGCACCAGCTTGGCCAAGCGGTCGAGATCCAGGCCGGCATCGGGTTCGAACGGCCTGGTCACCAGGCTGGCCAGATTGATCGAGCCCAGCAGGCAGGCGCCATAGGGCGGCAAGGGCTGTTCGCCGCAGGGATTGGTCGCCGAGATCGTCTCGCAATAGGCGAGGTTGTTCCGCCGATTGATGCGGTCGATGAAGATCACGCCCGGCTCGGCATAATCGTAGGTCGCCTGCATGATCCGATCCCACAGCACCCGCGCCCCGACCGTGCGATAGACCGTGCCGCCGAACGTGAGATCCCAGGAGCCGTCCGCCTTTACCGCCGCCATGAAGGCATCGGTCACCAGGACCGACAGGTTGAACATCCTGAGGCGCCCCGGCTCGCGCTTGGCGTCGATGAAGGCCTCGATATCCGGATGGTCGCAGCGTAGCGTCGCCATCATGGCGCCGCGCCGATAGCCGGCGCTCATGATGGTCCGGCACATCGCATCCCAGACATCCATGAACGACAGGGGGCCGGACGCATCGGCGCCGACGCCCTTGACCAGCGCGCCCTTGGGACGCAGCGTCGAGAAGTCATAGCCGATGCCGCCGCCCTGCTGCATGGTCAGCGCAGCCTCGCGCAGGTTGTCGAAGATCCCGCCCATATCGTCGGGGATCGTGCCCATCACAAAGCAGTTGAAGAGCGTCACAGTCCGCTCGGTGCCGGCACCGGCCACGATCCGGCCGGCCGGCAAGAACTGGAAGTCTTCGAGCGCGCCGTAAAAGGCTTCCTCCCACCGCGCCGGTTCTTTTTCCACAATCGCGAGAGCTTTGGCGATGCGTCGCCAGGTGTCCTCGATGGTTTTATCCACAGGCTCGCCTTCCGGCGTCTTGAACCGGTACTTCATGTCCCAGATCTGCTGGGAAATGGCAGCGCGAAAGCCCATGTCGTCAACTCCTCGGCGGCGGACAGCGTCCGCCAAGTCAGCAGTTTGTAGAAAATACCGCCGCTACCAAGCGGTTTCGCCAAATAAACCGGGCGAATACTTGAGCCCGGCCATTACGCCCTACCGGCCGATGCCGCCCGCCCCGATCGCCTCGTCAGCATCACGCCTCGGGTCGGCTGATTAAACCAATATCGTTGGAATCCCAGGCGATTCAACGGCTGGGCGCCAACTGGTCCACAGAGTTTTCCACAGGCTTTTCCCAACCCGCTTCGGCCAGCAGCGCGTTGGTCGCCGTCTCGATGTCATGTTGCAGTTGGGCCATGACCTTGCGCCGATCGACCCCGGCGGGAATCGGCGGCAGGATCTGAACCAGAACCTTGCCCGGCCGCTTCATGAACGTCCGTCGGCCCCAATAGAGGCCGGAGTTGAGCGCGATCGGCACCATCGGCACATTCAGCTGCTTGTAAAGCGCAGCCACGCCGGGCTGGTACGGCAGCATGGTGCCGACCGGGCCCCGGGTGCCCTCGGGGAAGATCACGATCGGCCGGCCGGCGGCCTTAGCCTTCTCGGCGTCGGCCACCAGCTTCTTCAGCGCCGCCGCCTTGCCGTGGCGATCGATCGCGATGGTGCCGTGCCGGCGCAGGAACCAGCCGAACACCGGGATCAGCCACAGCTCGCGCTTCAGCACGACGGCCGGATCGTCGAACAGGGCGAAGATCGCCATCGTGTCCCAGGCCGATTGATGCTTCATCGCCAGGATCGCCGGTCCCGGCGGCAGGTTCTCGCGGCCGCGCACCTCGTAGTCGAGCCCGACGATCAGTTTCAACAGGGTGAACATCGACCAGGTCCAGGTGTGCGCAAGCGCGTTGGTCCATCGCCGGGGGCCGAAGATCAGCGGCAGCGCGATCGTGACCAGCAGGCCGGAGCCCGCGAAAAACGCGATGTTATAGAGGAAGGCCCGAAGGGTTTTCATGGCGATGACGATGACACCGGGTGGGATACGAACAGCGGCCGCACGAGCGCGCCCAGATATTTAACATATTCGATGACGATGACACCGGCGCCCGCGCGTGAAAACCAGCTGCGTCCGGGCCGGACTGCCTCGGGAAACACCGGATGCGGGATGACGGTGACGTCGGGCGGCAGCACCCGGGCGAATTCCAACAGGCTGCGACGCATGTGATAGCTCGCGGTGACCAGGCGGATCGAATGGAAATGCTCCGCGCGCAGCCATTCGGCGGTTTCGAGCGCATTGCCGACCGTATTATCGGCGGAATGGCCCAGCACGACGCAGCATTCGACCCAATGGGGCGTCTGGGGCAAGGTCTTCAGCACCTCGGGCATGTCGACGCCCTCGTGAACGCCGGACACGAACAGCTTCTTCGCCTTGCCGTCGGCCAGCAGGCGAAAGCCCACGTCGATACGCTGGCTGCCGCCGGTCAAGACGACGATCGCATCGGTCGTGCTGACCGGGTCGTCCGTCGGCGTGTCGATGTCATGAGCGAACCAGGCGAGCCCGCCGAGCAGGACGAGCGCCAGGAACAGAAGAATGCCGAACGCGCGGCCGAACGCGCGCGCCAGGCGGCGGAGGAAGCCGATCACGGCATCCGCCCGAGCGTGCGCAGCACCGTATGCCGCGCCGTCGCCAGCCCGACCAGCCCCATGACCAGCGGCAGGGCCAGCACCGCGATCCAACCCGCCAGCGGCAGGTGGAGCGCCGGCAGCAGCGCCGTCTCGCCCGGCAGCAGCCCCTGCTGGGCGGTCCATTTGAGCGCCGCGAAGCTGACGAGCGTCATGACCAGCCCGATCCCGCCGCCGCCGAGGCCGAGCCGGAAGGCGTGCCATTGAAACTGACGCGCGACATAGGCGTCGCTGGCGCCGATCAGATGAACCAATTCCACGACCGGGGCATGGATCGCGAGGCCGGTCCGCGTCGTGAAGATCACCGTGATCACGGCGACCAGCCCGATCAACAGCACGATCGCCGCGGCACCGAACTGCACCAGGCGGGCGATGCGGAACAGGCGATCGAGCCAGGAGCCGTGGCTTTCGACCGTCGTGCCCGGCGCCACGATGCGCAGGCGCTGGGCCAGCGTATCGGCGTCGAGCGAAACGCCCGGCTTTAATTGCACGTCGATCAGCACGGGCAGCGGCAGAGCCTGGACATCGACGTCCTGGCCCAGCCAGGGCGCCAGCAGCCGCGTCTCCGCCGGCCCGTCCAGCCGGGTCGCCTGCGCCACGCCGGGGATTTGGCCCAGAAGCTTCAGCGTGGCGTCGATCCGATCCTGCGGCACGCCGGCGCCATTGGTGCCCCGCGGCAGCTCGACGGTCAGCGTGCCGGCGAGACCGGCGTCCCAGGTCTGGACCGCATCGTGCAGCGCCGCCCCGCCGGCGATGGTGAGCGCCGCCAGATAGACCATGAGGGCGACCAGCCAGGGCAGGAACCGGGCCGAGCCGTCCCGATCGAGCGGCAGGTCGCGCGACCGCGCCATCAGACCAGCTCCCGGCTGCCGGGAATTTCCCGACGGCCGGGCCGCCGCTCCAGACGACCACCCTCGATGTGCAGCACCGGATGGCCGAACCGGTCGATCAGCGCCTGGTTGTGGGTCGCGATCACGACCGTGGTGCCGCGCCGATTGAGTTCCTCGAACAAATAGAGCAGCCGGAGCGCGATCGCGTCATCGACATTGCCGGTCGGCTCGTCGGCGATCAGCAGGCTCGGCTGGCTGATGACGGCGCGCGCGATGGCGAGGCGCTGTTGCTGGCCGCCCGACAACTCGCGCGGGCGCGCATGGATGTGATCGGCGAGGCCGACCCAGTTGAGCAGATCGACCACGTGATCCTGCACCCGGCCCTCGCCCTGGCCGGCGATCCGGAGGGGCAGAGCCACGTTATCGAGCGCCGACAGGTGCTCGATTAGGCGGAATTCCTGAAACACGACGCCGATCCGTCGTCGGAGCGCCGGCAGCTGGGCTCGGGACAGGGTGGCGACGTCGCGATCGAACAGGGTGATGCGCCCGCGAGTCGGCCGCTCCGCCAGATACATCAGCTTCAGCAGCGTGGATTTGCCGGCCCCGCTGGGCCCGGTCAGAAAGAAGAAGCCGCCCGGTTCGAGGTCGAGCTCGACGTCATGGAGCACCTCGGGACCCGAGCCGTAGCGCATGCCGACATTCTCGAAACGGACCAAGGGCGTCGGATCTCCAGGGCGGGCGGCGAGGGACGGCGAAGGGACAAGCGGGCCCGCCCCCCGACGATGTAGCCGTCCCCGCCCTCGCCTGCAACCTCGCCCGTGCGCCCCGCGTCACGGGCGAGGCGTTTTGCGCTGGACGCGGCCTTGTGTCGAGTGGACAATCGCGCTGGCTTTCGAGCCCCGCCGTCGCGTCCGTCTCCCGGCCGTCACCCTTGAAACGTTCAAGATCCATTCAGCGACCGCATGATCCTTACCTGTCCCGCCTGTGCCACTCGCTATGTCGTCGATCCGAAGGCTATCGGCGCCAGCGGCCGGACCGTGCGTTGCGCGCGCTGTCACAAGAGCTGGCATCAGGATGTGCCCGACGATCTGCCGCCGCCGCGGCTGACGCGCCAGGTCGAGGTCGAAGCCCCGCCGCCGGTCATGCCGACCATGTCCTCGTCCTACCAGGATCGCCCGGCGTTCGATCCGTTCGACGAGCCGGAGGCGGGAGAGCCGCCCGCCGACCCGATGCCCAGCTTCATGGCGCGGCCGGAACCGATCGGCGGCGATCGCAATCTGCCGGCGATCCATGCGCCGAGGCGTCGGATCAGCAAATTCATGATCGGCTGGGCCGCCCTGGCGCTGGTTGTGGTCCTGCTGGCGGCCGGCCTGTGGTTCGCCCGCAGTCCGCTCGTCGCGGCCTGGCCGCCGCTGGAACGGCTCTATGCGCTCGCCGGCATCCCGGTCGATGCGCCCAGCTTCGGGCTGGAGGTGCGCAACCTGACCCCGGCCTTTTCCAAGATCGACACCACGCCGACCCTGGTCGTGGCCGGCGAGGTCGCCAATATTTCCGGCGGCGTGCGCAAGGTGCCATCGCTGCGCGTCTCGCTGAAGAACACCAAGGGCGACGTGCTGAAGACCTGGGACTTCACCATCGGCCGCGACCAGCTGCTGGCCGGTGAGACCGCCCCGTTCCAGACCTCGATCGCGACACCGCCGGCGGACGCGTCGTCCGCGGTCGTGGTGTTTACCGATGGGTCGCCGGAGTAGTCTGGGCTCAGCTCGCAGGGCAGACTTCCCAGAGTTCGTCACGGCGTTCGGCGAACTCGTTCCACACCACGCCGCTCGATCGAAATCATAGTTGCGAAATACGTACCACCGCACAACTTTGGTATGCCGGCCTGAAATCAGGCGACCATACGTAGCCATCGACCGGAATCCCGCCTTTTTTATGGGCGTGCGAGATGGAACCCAACATGGGCCTGAAAGGGTTATTCCATGAGGAGGCCTGAACTGGCGAGCGCTGCGAGGCGCGACGATCGGTAAAGAACTGATCGGGAGCAGTGGTACCGATGCAGACAGTACCAATTATGGAGCGGATCGATGCGGCGAGTTCCCTGGATGAGGAGCGCACGCTTTTCAGCCTGTCCGTCGCGCCTGACCAGGTTCCCGAAGATCGGCTTCCGATGACCCATCGGAGGGTCCTGGCCTATTGGAATGCCCGCCGCGGATCGAATCGCGCTGCCCGTCGCTCGGATATCGATCCCTGCGATCTTGCCTATGCCCTGCCTCATCTTATCCTGTGGGACTGTATTGAACATACGGACTATCGCGTGCGCCTCGCCGGCACCGAGATCTGCCGGAACATGTTGGGCGAACTTCGCGGGACTCTGCTGGGAGAAATGCCCTGCCCGCTGCTGAGTGAAGCGCGCCGAGAGTTCGACGCGGTGCGCGATCAGGGCCTTGTCAGCGTAGCAGAGCGCACGTTGCACTGGCTCGGTCGACCGCTGGCCTACTACCGCCATTTGATCCTGCCGCTGACAAACTCTGTCGGCGAGATCCACATGCTGATGAGCACTATGACCTTCGAAAGGGTCGATGATCGCCGTTGATTTTCGGCAACGGCGGTCGGGTTGTCGCGGGGCAAAAACTCTTGCGTTCTGGGGCATCGGCGTTCTCCCCACTTCGATCGGCAGCCTGATTCGGGGCGCCGTAGCCGGCCCTTAAAACCGCTGCAGCAGCCGATCGATGTAGTTCCGTTCCTCGGTCGGCCGGGCGCGTTCGCCGGCGCGGCGGCGCAATTCGTCCAGGATCTCACGGCTTTTCTGCATTTCCGACTGTTCGGGGATCTGCACGTCGCCGCGATCGATGCCGCCGCGGCCGGAGGGCGCGCGGCCGAACGGATCGGAATCGGCGTTCTGCGGCGGACCGTCCTCGTCGCCATCCTGGTCGCGCATCTGGTCGGCCATGGCGCGCGCCGCCTCGTGCAATTGATCGAGCGCCTCGCCCTGGCGGCCGAGCGCGTCCTGTCCTTGGCCGCGGTTGAGCGCGTCGACTGCGTCCCGCATGGCCTTTCCCGCCCGGTCGAGCGACTGGCCGGCCTGGCCGCCTTGCTGGCCCATCTGCTGCCGCAATTTATCGAGCTGCTGGCGCAGGCCCTCTTGCGCACCGGCCAAATCGCTCCCATCGCCGGGGGCACCCGGCTGTTTGCCGGCGCCGCGCTGCCCATCCCTGCCGGGCGAGCCCGGCTGGCCCGCTGCGTTGCGCTGGTTCTGCCGGTAGGACCGATCGAGCAATTGCTGCTGCTGCTGCGCCAGATCCTGCATCTGCCGCATCGCCTTGTCGCCCGGACTGCCGGCCTGCCCGCGGCCGGGCTTGGCGGCCTTGAGCGATTCCAGCAGATCCTGCAATTGCGCCAGCGCCTGGCGCGCGGCGTCCTTGGAGCCGGAACGGGCCATCTGTTCGGCCTGGTTCAGCATCCGGTCGATATCCTGCGGCGACAGCGTGCGCGACGGATCGGACGGCCGATCGTTCCGCGCCTGGCCGTCCTTCTGCGCATTCTCCAGCATCGCCTGCAGATAGCGCTGGATCGCCTGGCGCAGGTCGCGCATCAGCTTCTGGATCTCGGCATCCGGTGCGTCGCGCGCCAGCGCGTCCTGCAGGGCCTGCTGCGCCTCGCGCAGCGACTTCTGCGCATCCGGCACGTTGCCGTCCTCGATCTTGAGCGCGATTTCCCACATCAGCTGCTCGACGCCGGCCAGCTCCTCGCCAACCGGCTGCCGCGCCAGATTCTGCACGGCCGCGCGCAGGCCCATGAACACGGCGAAATCATTGCGGAAGAAGCTCGGCTGGATCGACAGGTCGCTCAGCGTCTCGGCCACCACGTCGGCCTGATCCGGGAGGGTCACCAGCAGCTTGCGCTGCTCGATGATCGCCTTGGCCACCGGGTGGTGGAACTGGCGTTCGGGCAGGGTGATGCGCAGCGGCTTGGAGGCGCCGGTCTGGCCCGTGGCATCGGTCGCGATCAGCCGCAATTCGGCCGGCAGCCCGGCCCAGGGATGCGCGGTCAGGTCCTGATACGTCGTGCCACGCAATTCCTTGCGATCGTTGCCGGCGGCCGGCAGATCGATCAGCAGCGGCGCGTCACCCTCCGCCTCGGCCCGGCGAACTTCCAGGCGCACTCCCGTGACGCCGTAATCGTCGGTCGCGCGATAATCGAGCCGCAGGGCGGCCGACGGGGTCGCGGCCGGCGGTGCGGCGAATTCGGCGCTGGGCGGCAGATCCGGCACGATGACCAGATCGAGCTTGGCGAGCGCGGTGCCGGCCTGGGTGACGGTCAGATGCTGCCCATCGGTCAGCTTGGTCGTGGCGCTATAATCGCCGCCGGCGATGGCGTCCAGCGGCGTGGCCGTGCGGTCGATCGTCAGGTCCGGCACGCGTCGGCCGCCATGGACCTGCACCAGCAGGGTCGAGCCGGTCGGCACCGGCACCGGCTTGTCGGCGGCCACGCTCGGATGGGTCGCGTCCGTACCGAAATAGATCGGCGGCAGGCCGGTATATTCGGGCGGCGTGATCCAGAGATCGAGGCCGGTCGTGGCGGCGGCCCCGCCCCGGTCGAACGCGGGCACGAAGGCCCGGCCGAGCCGCGCGCCGGCATCGGGACCGGCGCCGATCCAGCCGATGATCGCCAGCAGCAGGAGCGCCACGCGCAGCCCGCGCGGATCGCGCGCGAGCAGACCCGCGTCGGGCCATTTCAAGCGCAGATGGCGGATCGAGGCGGCAACCCGGGTCCGATGGATTTCCCACACCGCCAGCGCCAGCGCGTCGCCGGTGGCCGGCTTGTCGACCAGCGTGGCGAGCGGACGATGGATGAGGCCGCTGTCCCGTTCCAACCGGCGGCTCGTGGCCCCGGGCGCCGGCAGGCGCATTCCCCGCAGCGCCCGCGCGAAAGCCCAGCCGATGCCGCCGATGAAGCCCAGCAGCAGAAGCAGATGCAGCCAGCCCGGCAGCAGCGAGGGCAGATCGAACAATGCTGCGACGATGAAGCCCAACACCCCGGCCGTGACCGGCCAGAAGGCCGGCCAGGCCCGCTCCCAGACCAGCGAAGCCCAGGCGAGCAGATGGATGAAGCCATGGTCCTGGCGTCGCTCGACCGCCGCCGGAGCGGGGACCAGGGGCGATGCCGGGACCGTCGCCATCAGGCGAGCCAGCCGGGGATTTGGTCGAGGCCGATCAGGGCCTCATAGCTCGGCCGCGGGCGAACGACCGCCCAGTCCGCGCCATTGACCAGCACTTCCGGTACCATCGGCCGCGTGTTGTAGGTCGAACTCATGACCGCTCCATAGGCGCCGGCATGGGTCACCGCCAGCAGATCGCCCGGCTCGACCGGCGGCAAGGCCCGATCACGCGCCAGGAAATCCCCAGTCTCGCAGATCGGGCCGACCACATCCACGATGGAAGATGTCGCACCCCGCACGGGCTCCGCGACCGGCAGGACCGGATGATAGGCCTCGTACAGCGTTGGGCGGATCAGGTCGTTCATGGCGAAATCGCCGACGACGAAGCGGCGGGTCGCCCCCTGCTTGACATCGATCACCGTGCCGACCAGCACGCCGGCTTCCGCCACCAGATAGCGCCCCGGCTCAAACAGCAGGGCGCAATCGAGATCGCCCACGGTGCGGCGCACGATCTCGGCATAGGCGGCGACGTCCGGTGCCGGCCCGCCGTGATAGGGCACGCCGATGCCGCCGCCCAGATCCAGATGGCGGATGGCGATGCCGGCGGCCCGCAGGCTGCGGACCAATTCGGCGACCCGGCCGAACGCCTGTTCATAGGGCGCGAAATCGGTCAGTTGCGAGCCGATATGCAGCGCCACCGACATCGGCTCGACCCCGGGCAGGTCCGCCGCCCGGGCGAACACGCGCGGCGCCTGGTTGATGTCGATGCCGAATTTGTTTTCGGCCTTGCCGGTCGAGATCTTGGCATGGGTCAGCGCGTCGACGTCCGGATTGACCCGGATCGCGATCGGCATGCGCTTGCCGCGCGCGGCGGCCAAACGGCTCAGCAGTTCCAGATCGCGCTCGCTCTCGATATTGACCTGGCCGATGCCGGTGTCGAGCGTATATGCCAATTCCGCCTCGGTCTTGCCGACGCCGGAAAACACGATGCGCTCGGGCGGGATGCCGGCCGCGACGGCGCGGCGGGCCTCGCCCTCCGACACCACGTCGGCGCCGGCGCCCAGCCGGGCCAGCGTGGCCAGCACGGCTTGGTTCGAGTTGGCCTTGACCGCATAGCAGATCCGGCCACCGAGCGGCGCCACCGCCGCCGCGAAGCGGCGGTAGCGTTCGGTGATGGCCGCGCTCGAATAGCAATAGAACGGCGTACCGACCTCGGCCGCGATCAGGGCCAGATCGACCGCCTCGGCATGGAGCGAACCGTGCTGATAGGTGAAAACTTCGGGCATGACGTTATTCGGGGCTCCGCGTCGAGGTATCGTTGGACGGGAAGGCCGACGGGTCCGGCGTCGTTATCGGCCTGGTCGGATCGTTCGGATAAACCCGTCGAAGATCGTCGTGGGACGGAAAGGCGGATGGATCCGGCGTCGTCGCCGGCTGGGTCGGATCGTTCGGATAGGCGCGCGGATAGACGTTCGGCTGATCCTTGGGCGCCGCCGGCGCGCCCTTCTTGCCGCAGGCGGCAAGGCTGAGCGCCAGCATCACGACGAGAGTGACGCGATTGAGGCGGCCGTTCATAGAAAGCGCTCCTTCGCCGATTTGACCTGGGCGGTGACCTGGGCCGGCGCGGTGCCGCCGAAGCTGGTACGGCTTTCGACCGCGCTATCGACCGACAGGACCGAAAACACCTCGTCGGTGATGCCGCCCTCGATCGCCTGCATGTCGGCCAGCGACAGATCCTCCAGCCCGCAGCCGCGATCCTCGGCCAGCTTCACGATCGAGCCGGTGATGTGGTGGGCTTGGCGGAACGGCAGGCCCAGACGGCGGACCAGCCAGTCGGCCAGATCGGTCGCGGTGATGAAGCCGCGCGCCGTGCCGGCCCGCATCGCCGCGGCGTTGACCTTGAGATCGGCGATCATGCCGGTCATCGCGGCCAGGCACAGGTCGATGGTTTCGGAGACCTCGAACGTCGGCTCCTTGTCCTCCTGCATGTCCTTGCCATAGGCGAGCGGCAGGCCCTTCATCATGACCAGCAATCCCACCAGCGCGCCGATCACCCGGCCCGATTTGGCGCGGACCAGCTCGGCCGCGTCCGGATTGCGCTTCTGCGGCATGATCGAGCTGCCGGTGGTGAAGGCGTCGCTCAACGACACGAACTTGAATGCGTCGGTCGTCCAGATCACCAGTTCCTCGGCGAGCCGCGACAGATGCATCGACAGGATCGAGGCGGCCGCCATGAACTCGATGGCGAAATCCCGGTCGGACACGCCGTCGAGCGAGTTGGCCATCGGCCGATCGAAGCCCAGCGCCGCCGAGGTGGCATGCCGGTCGATCGGAAAGGACGTCCCGGCCAGCGCCGCCGAGCCCAGCGAATTCTCGTTCAGGCGCTTGCGGCAATCGGCGAACCGGCCGCGGTCGCGCCCCAGCATCTCGACATAGGCCAAAAGATGATGGCCGAAGGTCACCGGCTGGGCGACCTGCAGATGGGTGAAGCCCGGCAGCACCGTACCGGCATGCTGTTCGGCCTGGGCGATCAGCGCCGCCTGCAGCGCCTGGAGCTGACGGTCGTGCCGGTCGATCGCGTCGCGCACCCACAGCCGGAAATCGGTCGCGACCTGGTCGTTGCGCGAGCGGCCGGTGTGCAGGCGGCCGGCCGCCGGGCCGATCAGCTGCGCCAGGCGCGCCTCGACATTCATGTGGATGTCTTCGAGCGCCTCGTCGAACTGAAAATCGCCGGCCTCGATCTCGGCCAGAACTTGGGCGAGGCCGCGGCCAATCGCTGCACCGTCGTCCGGCCCGATGATGCCCTGTTTGACCAGCATGGCGGCATGGGCCTGGGAGGCGCGGATATCCTGGGCATAGAGCCGCTTGTCGAAGCTGATCGATTGGTTGATCTTGGCCATGACCGCGGCCGGGCCGGCGGCGAACCGGCCGCCCCACATCTCGTTGGCGGCCTTTGTCACCGTGCCCTGCGCTGCAGCCGGGGCTTGATCCGCCGCCGCATCGCGGGCCATATCCGCCTTGGTCAAAATTCACTCTCCCGGAAAATCGCTAGGCACGAAGTCATGAGGCTCAAGGTCAAGCTGTTCGTATTCACGCTGTTGCTCGTCACCGGCGGGGCCGTGGCGACGGCGCTCGCCGACAAGGGCGAGGCACCCCCGCTCGCCGGTGCGATGCACGAGTTTATCCTCCAGACTCCGCCGGCACCAGCGCCCGACGTCGCCTTTTCCGATGGCGACAACGCGACCCTGGGCTTCAAGGATTTCAAAGGCAAGGTCACCCTGGTCAATCTATGGGCCACCTGGTGCGCCCCTTGCGTCAAGGAAATGCCCTCGCTGGAGGCGCTGAAGCAGACGCGCGGCGGCGCCGATTTCGACGTGGTGACCATTTCCGAGGACCGCACGGGGCGCAAGGTGGTCGATCCGTTCTTCGAAAAGAACAACCTCACTGCCCTGCCCCGCTATACCGACGCCGAAAGCGCCGTCGGCCGCGCGCTCAGGGTCCGTGGCCTGCCGACCACCGTGCTGCTCGACCGGGATGGCAACGAGATCGGCCGGTTCGAAGGCGGCGCCGACTGGTCGGGCTCGGATGCGCTGGCCCTGATCGATTGGGCGATCAAGCGCGGCGGCGCCAAGCCGGGCACCCTGCCGCCGGTGCAGAAGACGCCCTGAGGGCAAACCTCTGGCATATGCTGCCGGCAGATTTCAACGAGCCCGTGGAGTGTCCGATGGCAACGCTGGCGGAAGGGATGAAGGCGATGCCCGATCGCCGCCGTAGGGAAGGATTTCATCTACCTGTTTCGGGACCTTGCAGGCAAAGCCGTCGTATGTGCCGCGCCGCTCGACCTCGTCGTGTCCGCTTACGGCGGAGGCGGGACTCAAGGGCGAAGCAGGCCGCGGTGGCCGTCCGCTATTCCTCGTCTTCCGGCAGCCCGGTCATGTCGTCGGGCGAATCCTGGGTTTCGACCCGGTAGGTCTCGCCGAACCAGCGGTGCAGATCGATATGCTTGCAGCGCTTGGAACAGAACGGATTGAACACCACGTCCGGCGGCTCGCCGCAGATCGGACAGGGCTTGGCGGCAGCGTTCATCTGGCAGTCTCTCACGGTCTGATCAAACGGAGGCGATCTCGAAGCTTTCGGGGTCTCGCGTCCCGTCGAGCTTGAGGGCGATCGGCCGGCCGGCGCCCAGCGCCGCCGTCTCCAGCGCCTTGGCGAGCGGACCCTTGAGCTCGGCCGCGACCGTCGGGTGCAGGGTAAGCTCGATCCGGCCCGGGGCATAGGCTGTCGATGCCAGGGCTGCGAGCAGCTCGAGCGCCACGGTCCGCGCGGACTTGGCCCGGCGCGCGCCGGCCGGGGCCAGCATCAGATCGGCCAGCGAAGCGAGCGAGCGCCGTCGCGTCGCTTCCAGATGGCCGAGCCGGGTCCAGCCGTGAATTTCCAAGCTCATGGGATCGCCCGCCGCGGCGGCGGCCACGGCGCCCTCGACCTCGCGACGATGGTCGCGGTTCTGCATGGTGACGAAATCGATGAGGATGGCACCGGCGATGTTGCGCAGGCGCAGCGCCCGGGCGATCGCGGCCGCCGCTTCCAGATTGAGCCGGCGCACCGCGTCCGCCGCCTTGCCGCGCCCGCTGGTGGCGCCGCCCATGTTGACGTCGATCATGGTGCCGGCGAGACCGCTCTCGATCACAACCTCGCCGCCGCCCGGCAGCAGCAGCCGCGGCGCCAGAGCGTCCTCGAACACGTCGGCCAGGCCATGACGCTCGAACGCGCCGGCCGCCTCCAGCACCAGCCGGTCGCCGAACTCATGCTTGAGGGCGGCGAAGGCGTTGCGGTCGTCCAGGATGATCTCGTCGAGCCGGGTCGCGTCGAGGCCGGCCAGGATGCGTTCGACCGGCCCCGGCGCCATGTCGAGCCGCTTCGGTGGCTTCGTGCCCGCCACGGCGGCCATCATTGCCGCATGTTCGGCGCGCAGCCGGTCGATGTCGGCCGCCAGTTCCTCGCGCCTGGCACCCACCGCGTGGCTGCGCACGACGATGCCCTCGCCCGGCGCAACCAATTCGCCCAGCAGCGTCGAGAGCCTAGCCCGTTCGGCCGGTGCGATCTGGCGGGAGACGGAAATACCGGCGCGCGCCGGCGTCCAGACCGCCAGACGGCCGGGCATCGAGGGCGCGGCGGTGATTTCCGGCGCCTTGTCCTCCCGCGCATCCTTGGTGACCTGGACGATCAGCGGCGCTCCTTCGACGGGGGCCGCCCCACCGGGCAGCTTGTCGCCGGGCAGAAAGGCCGGGCGGTCGAGGCCCAGCTCGACGAAGGAGCCCGGCAATGTCGGCACGACGCGGACGATGCGCCCCCAGAACAGCGCGCCGACAAGGCTGCCGTCGGCATCGCGCTCGATGCGCAGTTCGACCGGAAATTCGTCTTCGAGCAGGATGGCGCGCGCCTCGCCCGGGCGGCGCTCGACGATCAAGCGGCGCAGGGCGCCCATCTCAAGCCCCGGCCCGGACGCCGCGGCCGATCAGAAGCTGCGTCGTCTCGAACAACGGCAATCCGACGATGTTGGAATAGGAGCCGACGATCTCGCGCACGAAGCGGGCGGCCAGGCCCTGGATGGCATAGCCACCGGCCTTGCCGTGCCACTCGCCGCTCGCCAGATACCAGTCGAGCTCGGCGTCGCTAAGACGCTTGAACGCGACGGCGCTCTGCACCCGTCGCAGCGCCAGCTTGCCGTCGGGCCCGATCAGCGCCACGCTGCCGAACACGCGGTGACGCCGGCCGGACAGCAGCGTCAGGCACTTGCGCGCGGTCGCCGGATCCTCCGCCTTGGGCAGGATGCGCCGGCCGCAGGCGACGACCGTATCGGCGCCCAGCACGAAATCCGTCGGGTGATCCGCCGCGATTCTGCGCGCCTTCTCCACGGCCAGGCGTTCGGCATGGCGCGCCGGCGTCTCGTCCTTGAGCGGCGTCTCGTCGATGTCGGCGGGGGCGATCAGGTCGGGCGGATAGCCGATCTGCGTCAGGAGATCGACGCGGCGCGGCGACGCGGATGCGAGCACCAGGCGAGGATGCGGCGCGTCGCCGAAAGGGATCGAGTTTTCGCTCATGCGTGCACCTGCACGCCCGATCGACTTACTTGAACCGGAAGGTGATGCGACCCTTGGACAGGTCGTAGGGGGTCATCTCGACATTGACGCGATCGCCGGCCAGAACACGAATGCGATTCTTGCGCATCTTGCCCGAGGTATGGGCCAGCACCTCGTGATTGTTGTCCAGCTTGACGCGGAACATGGCATTGGGCAGCAGTTCGCTGACCGTACCCGAGAACTCGATGAGATCTTCTTTCGCCATACCGACCTTGAGTTGGGTTGCATTAGGGTGAGCGGCGGCACCGTGCCTGCACAGCCCGCTTCGCGCGGCGTTTTATCACAGAACGGATTGAAAACGGAGGAGGGAACGCGCGCGTTCCACGTGAGGGCTGGGTTGCAGCGCTCACCCGGCTCGTGGGACGCTCGGATTATCGAGCTTCACCGGCTGAAACGGAGCCGCATCATGACCGACCGATCCCCCTCGACCGAGGAGCTGCGCGCCACGATCGACCGTATGGAGCAGCGACTCGGCATCTGCAACAGCAATCATACAAACGAGCTGCTGGGCCACTACTGGGCGCTCGTCGCCCAGTTCAAGATCGATTTGGCCGACGAACATGATCAGCTTCTGAGCCGCCAGGGCGCGCTGATGCTGATCGATGCGGCCGATCCCGGCGAGGCTGACGAATAACCGGTCGAGGATCGACCGGCCAAGTGGTCGGCCGTAGGCGCCCTGACTGGTGCTGGGCCGGAGCCGCTCGGATCGGCTAAGCCTGCGGCTTCCCGTATCCCTGACGAGTGCCCTCATGACCGACCAGCAGAACGTCCAGAATCAACCGATCGGTCGCGCCGTGCCCGGCTGGATCTCCCGGCCCTTACCGCCCCTGACGGCGATGACCGGCCGCTTCTGCCGCGTCGAACCGCTGGTCCCGGCCACCCATGCCGCCGACCTGTTCGAGGCCAACCGCGAGGATAGGGATGGCCGCAACTGGACCTATCTGGGCGTCGACGGCTTCAGCGAGCTGGTATCCTATCGCGCCTGGCTCGACCAGATGGCGGCCGGCGCCGACCCGCTGTTCCACGCCATCATCGACCTTGCGACCGGCCGCGCCGTAGGCCTCGCCAGCTATCTCAGGATCGATCCGGCCAACGGCGTGATCGAGGTCGGCCATATCAACTACTCGCCCCGCCTGCAGCAGCGGCCGGCCGCGACCGAGGCGATGTTCCTGATGATGCGCCGCGCATTCGACGAGTTGGGTTATCGGCGCTACGAATGGAAGTGCGACGACCGCAATGAGCCCTCACGTGCCGCGGCGAAGCGCCTGGGCTTCACTTACGAGGGCACGTTCCGCCAGGCGCTCGTCTACAAGGGCCGCAATCGCGACACGGCCTGGTTCTCGATCCTCGACGGCGAATGGCCGGCGGTGAGGGCCGCGTTCGAACGATGGCTGGCGCCGGCGAATTTCGAGGCGGACGGACGGCAGAGGCAGAGCCTGGCGGCGTTCCGGGTGCAACCGCTCGCACTCGCCGACTGCATCAACCAAACCTGTCCGTGGTCGGGCAAGCCGGTCAGCGCCGACTCATTGACGCTGTACAAGGGCCAGGTCGTGGGCTTCTGCAACACCGGGTGCCGCGACAAGTTCGAGAAGGCGGTCGGCGATTTCGAGGCGGCGCTACCCTCACCGTCCCGCTGATGCGGTCCCCTCCCGCAAACGGCGGTAGAGGGGAATCGGACGCGATCTCAAACATCCGCCGCCGGCCCCGGCGAGAAGCGCTCGGTCAGTCGGCGCAGCAGCGTGTCGCGCACGTCGCGATAGGCGTCGAGGCGCATGTCCCGGCTGCCGTCGACTGCCGTCGCATCGTTGGTCGGCCAATATTCGACGTCGCACGCCATAGTGCGGGTCATCTCCAGCGCCTTATGATGCGCCTCGGGCGAGAGCGTGATGATCAGATCGAAATAATCGTCGTCGAGCTGTTCGAACGTCTTCACCCGGTGCTTGGTGACATCGATGCCGATCTCCTCCATGACCGCATCGACGAACGGGTCATGCTCGCCCGGCCGGACGCCGACCGAATCGACGAAGATCCTCTGGCCGTGCAGATACTTCATGATCGCTTCGGCCATCGGCGAGCGGACCGAGTTCATCGAACAGGCAAACAGGATGGCGGAGGGCTGCAAGGCCATGGCGAGTTCGCCCTAACCCCGGATATGCAGGACGCAAATCAGGGTGAACAGCCGCCGGGCCGTCGGCAGATCGATCTCGATCTTGTCGGAGAGCCGATCGCGCAGCAGTTCCGAACCCTCGTTGTGCAAACCCCGCCGGCCCATGTCGATCGCCTCGATCTGCGACGGGCTCGAACGCTTGATCGCAGCGTAGTAGCTTTCGCAGATCATGAAATAATCTTTCACGATCCGCCGGAACGTCGCGAGCGGCAGCATGATGCGGTCGATCGGCTCGCGCTTCGGCGTCTCGATGTCGAGCAGCAGCCGATTGTCCTCGAGCGACAGATTGAGGTGGAACGGGCCGGCCTCCGGCTGAGCCACCAGGCGGAACATGTTCTCTTCCAACAGGTCGAAGATCGCGACCGCGCGCTCGTGCTCAATGTCGGCATTGCGCCGGATCACCGTGCGCTCGTCGAGCGTCAGGTCGACGATGATCGCCTTGGAGGGCGAAGCGGGAGGGGATGCTTCGCCGGTCATGAGGGTCAGCCTTTTGTCTGGAGGCGGATCGACACCGACAGCGCATGGGCACCCAGCCCCTCCGCCTCGGCCAGCTCACAGGCGGCCGGTCCGATCGCGGCCAGACTGGCCGGATCGCAGCCGACATAGGTCGTGCGCTTGACGAAATCGTTGACGCCCAGACCGGACGCGAACCGCGCCGCGCGCGAGGTCGGCAGCACATGGTTCGGACCCGCGACATAGTCGCCGATCGCTTCCGGCGTATGGCGGCCGAGGAAGATGGCGCCGGCATTGCGCACGCGCGCCATCATCCGGTCGGGCTCGGCCACGGCCAGCTCCAGATGTTCGGGTGCGAGCCGGTCGACCAGCGCAATCGCATCGTCGAGCTTGCCCACCACGATGATCGCGCCGTGGCGCTGCCAGCTTTCGGCCGCGATCGCCCGGCGCGGCAGGCGTGACAGGTGATCGGCGGCGGCGGCTACGACCGCGTCGGCGAAACCGGCATCGTCGGTGATCAGGATACTCTGGGCGACCCGGTCATGTTCGGCCTGGGACAGGAGATCGGCCGCGATCCAGGCCGGATCATTCCGGCCATCGGCCACGACCAGGATCTCCGACGGGCCGGCGATCGTGTCGATGCCGACCGTGCCGAACACCTGGCGCTTGGCGGCGGCGACATAGGCGTTGCCGGGGCCGACGATCTTGTCGACCGGCCGGATCGTCTCGGTGCCGTAGGCGAGTGCCGCCACGGCCTGCGCCCCGCCGATGCGGTAGATCTCATCGACGCCGGCGAGGCGTGCCGCCGCCAGCACCAGCGGATTGATGATGCCGTCCGGTGTCGGCACGACCATCACCAGGCGATCGACGCCCGCGACCTTGGCCGGCAGCGCGTTCATCAGGACGGAACTCGGATAGGACGCGGTGCCGCCCGGTACATAGAGCCCGACCGCCTCGATCGGGCGCCAGCGCCAGCCGAGCCGGACGCCGACGGCATCGACCGTATCGTGATCCGCCGGCATCTGGCTGCGATGAAACGCGCTGATGCGGTCGGCCGCCAGTTCCAGCGCCGCCCGGGTCTTGGACGGAATTTCGGCGACGGCCTTGTCGATCTCGGCGGCCGAAATGCGCAGCGTCTCGATCGTCGCCGGGAACCGGTCGAACCGGCGGGTGTAGTCGACCAGCGCCGCGTCGCCCTTGGCCCGGACCGTCGCCAGGATATCGAGCACGACCTGGTCGACCTCGGACGCCGTGTCGCGGCTTTCCTCGACCAGACCTGCGAACAGGTGCTCGAAATCGGCGTCGGCCGCGTTCAGGCGGCGGGGCGCGCGCAGCTTCAAATCCTCAAGCGGCATCATCGACCGCCGCTTCGAACCGACGGATCCATTCGCCGATCTCATCCGGCCGCGTCTTCAGCGCCGGGCGATTGACGATGAGGCGCGACGAGATCTCGGCGATGCGCTCGATCTCGACCAGGCCGTTGGCCTTCAGGGTCGAGCCGGTCTGCACCAGATCGACGATGCGCTTGCACAGGCCCAGCAGCGGCGCCAGTTCCATGGCGCCATTGAGCTTGATGCATTCGGCCTGGACACCGCGGGTGGCGAAATAGCGTTTCGTGATCTCGGGATATTTGGTGGCGACGCGCACGTGGCTCCAGCGCGTCGGCTCGTCGGTCGCCAGGAGGTGCGGCGGGCCGGCGACGGACATGTGGCACTGGCCGACCTTGAGGTCGAGCGGCGCATAGATTTCCGGATAGGCGAATTCCATCAGCACGTCATTGCCGGCGATGCCCAGATGCGCCGCCCCGAACGCGACGAAGGTCGCCACGTCGAAATTGCGCACCCGGATCACGTCCAGGCCGGCGATGTTCGTCTTGAAGCGGAGCTGCCGGGAATTCTCGTCGTCGAACTCCGGCTCGATCTCGACCCCGGTCCGGGCGAGCATCGGCACGACCTGCTTCAGGATGCGTCCCTTGGGCAGGGCCAGGACCAGCGTCTCGTTACCACGCACGAAATTCTTCTCCTACTTCACGCAGATGCGTGATCGGGCCGCCATTTCGTCGGCCAGGATTCGCCGACGTCCTGTAAATGGCACAGGATCTCCGACACTTCCAGACGGATGGCCGCATCCCCGGAGAAGGTCAGCTGCAGGGCTCCGGGTTCCGCCGTGATGGTCAGCAGCGACAAGAGGCCGTCGCCGTCGCGCAGATCGAACCCCTTGCGCTTGACCGCGGTGACCTTCGAGAAGGTCACGCCGGTCGTCGTGCGGGTATGTTCCTTGGCGGCGACGCGATCGGTTTCCCACTGGAAGCGATTGGCGACCAGCACGAACTGCCCGTCCTCGGGGAAATAGGCGATGTCGTCGATCAGCACCAGCGCGTCCTGCAGGAACGCCGCCAGCACCGTCAGATCTTTTGCATCAACCGCGCTCAGCTTCATCGGATATCCCTGGTGGATAAAATCAGACGGACGTTGTCCGCCTGATTTTACCACAACTCATTGATCTGGTGGACCGATTCATCCAACGCTCGAGAATCGAGCGTTAGGATCGGCCACTAGGTTTCAGCTCGCCCGGATCCGTTCGATCTCGGCACCGCAGGCGGCCAGCTTCGCTTCCAGCCGCTCGTAGCCCCGATCCAGATGATAGACGCGATTGACGATAGTTTCGCCCTCGGCCGCGAGGCCGGCCAACACGAGCGAGACCGAGGCGCGCAGGTCCGTCGCCATCACCGGCGCGCCGGTCAGGCGCTTCACGCCCCGCACCATCGCCGAGGCGCCGTGCACATTGATGTTGGCGCCCATGCGGCACAGTTCCGGCACATGCATGAAGCGGTTCTCGAAAATGGTCTCGGTGATCATCGCGGCCCCGTCGGCGACGCTCATCAGCGCCATCATCTGGGCCTGCAGATCGGTCGGGAAGCCCGGGAACGGTTCGGTCATGACATCGACGCCGTCGATCACCGGCCGGCCGTTGCCGCTGGAGCCGCGCACGCGGATGCCGTTCTCGACGTCGGTCACCTCGATGCCGGCCTGGTTCATCACCTTGCCGACCGCGGTCAAGAGCTTGAGGCTGGTGCCGGTCAGCACCACGTCGCCCCCGGTAATCCCGGCCGCGATCATATAGGTGCCGGTCTCGATCCGGTCGGCGATGACCCGATGGGTGGCGCCATGCAGCCGGTCCTTGCCCTGGATAATGATCCGGTCGGTACCGGCGCCCGCGATCTCGGCGCCCATGGCGATCAGGCAATCGGCCAGATCGACGATCTCCGGCTCGCGGGCGACATTGACCAGCACGGTGTGGCCCTCGGCGAGCGTCGCCGCCATCATCAGATTCTCGGTCGCCCCCACGGACGGGAACGGCAGGACGATCTCGGCACCCCGCAGGCGCCGCGGCGCCTTGGCATTGATATACCCCTGTTCGATCTCGATCTCGGCGCCCATCTGCTCCAGGCCCTTGATGTGCAGATCGACCGGCCGCGCGCCGATGGCGCAGCCGCCGGGCAGCGACACCCGCGCCTCGCCGCAGCGGGCGAGCAGCGGACCCAGCACCAGGACCGACGCGCGCATCTTGCGCACCAGATCGTACGGCGCCTCGGTGGAGGTGATGCGGCTGCCGTCGAGCTTCAGGCAATGGCCGCCGTTGGCAACCTGGCCCAGGTCCTCGGCCAGACTCATCTCGACGCCATGCTGACCCAGCAGATTGGCCATCGAGGTAATGTCGGCCAGATGCGGCAGATTGCAGAGAATCAGCGGCTCCGAACAGAGCAGGCTGGCCGCCATCAGCGGCAGGCCGGCGTTCTTGGAACCGCCGATGGGAATGACGCCATTGAGCGCGATGCCGCCCTTGATCCTGATCTTGTCCATTTACCACTCACCAAGGAGCCCGATCGACACCGACCAAGCCCGTCCTATCCGTTGAAGCCAGGGATCGCGCGTTTGCGGGTACGTTGCAAAGAGAAAATTGCCCTCAGCCCGGGCCCTCGTCCTCGTCGCCCTCGGACCGCGCGCGCGTCTGCTGTTTGCGGCGCGCCAGATTGGCCCGCAAGGCCGCGGCCAGCCGTGCCTGCTCGCGCGCCTGGCGCGCCTTGCCGTCGTCGCTGACCCGCGCGCCCGGCGGCTTTGTTTCGTCCTTGTCCGCCATCCTCTTAGCCTACCCTGCCCGTCGAAACCGCGATCCGACGATGCTGCCCCGGAATTGCGGCCACCCTATGGCGAACGAGCGTCGCCCAGGCGAATCGGCCCGCCGAATCGCCCTGCCCTTAGCGCTTTTTTTCGCGCGCGACACATGCCGAGCCTGCATGGCGGTCCGAAGCGGCATAGCTTGCAAGGGCGCCGACCCTGTGGCATGGTCCGCGCCGCTTCGAAGGGGTACCATCCCCCGGCCCTAGCGGGTCCGCGATCGAACAGGATGCTGTTGTAGCTCAGTGGTAGAGCACCCCCTTGGTAAGGGGGAGGTCGAGAGTTCAATCCTCTCCAACAGCACCATTTCCCCTCAAGATCAGACGACTGTCCGAAGGCTCCGGGGCCATCGATTTTCGATGGACGCGGAACGTGGGCTTTTGCGCAACGTTGAAGCGTGACCACAAGACGCCGCGGCAGCCACCGGCAGGCGAATTTCTGTTCAACACGACCACGGCCGATCCGGAAGAATGCTATATTGAAAGTGGTCAGCCCAGGCCGACGAAGACAGCGCACCAGTGCTCGACCTCTTGGCGAATTTTGAACCGGCGCTTATTGAGACGAGGAGTGGGATACGGCGACATATTCGCTCGAAATGAGCAGAAAGTCGCCATATCCTCAGCATATTGAAAGGTAACCACTATGACGCCGGCAACGAAGAAGCCGTTGTTTATCTGCATCGTAGACGACGATCAGTTCGTTTTGGACTTGACGGCGGAGGTATTGGCCGAGGCGGGCCACACGATAAAGACTTTTACCAGTCCGAAATTAGCCTTGGCGGAGATCCCGCTACTTCAGCCTGATCTCGTCATCGCCGACATCATGATGCGCGAGATGGATGGGCTCGAGCTGTGCGAGAAGCTGAGCAGCAGCCCCGAGCTTCAGAACCTGAAGGTCATCATCCTCAGCGCGAAGCCTTACGAGTTCGACCGCACCCAGGCGCGCAAGGCCGGCGCCGCCGGATACATCCTGAAGCCGTTCAAAACCGCAACGTTGAACGCCCAAGTCCTCGCCTTGATGAAGGATGCGATTACCATCCGATACTGGGGCCTCAGAGGGACATTGCCGGTTCCGGGAAAACGGTCGCTGATCTATGGCGGAAATACGATCTGCCTTTCGCTGGAGTTCCCCCGCGAGCGTAATTTCATTTTCGATGGCGGCACCGGGATCAAGGAGCTGTCGAATCATCTCCTGGCAAGTCGCGGCGGAAAATGGTCCGCAAAGGTTTTCATCTCTCATCCCCACTGGGATCATATCAACGCGATCCCGTTCTTTACGCCGATGTATATTCCGGGCAACGAGTTCGAAATCATCGGGGCCAAACACGGTCAGATCACGATGCAGGAGATGGTATCCGCGCAGATGGATGGCATCTATTTCCCCGTCACCATCCGCGAGATGGGCGCCAAGACTTATTTCAAGGACTTAGAGCCGGGCACCTACGACTTCGACGGCATCGAAGTCAAGGCGATGTATTTGTCCCATCCGGGCAAGTGCCTGGGCTATCGGGTGAATTACGGCGGTCGCTCGTTCTGCTATATTACCGACAATGAGATCTATCCCGTCGATACGGCCTATCATAATCCGAAGTACGAGCGAGAACTGATCGACTTCATGCGCGGGGCGGATATCGCCATCATGGACGCGACCTATTTCGAAGCCGAGTACCGGAAAAAGGTCACCTGGGGCCATTCGAGCATCAATGAGGTGGTGCGCATCGCCGATGCGGCGGGCGTGCGCGAGCTCCAGCTGTTCCACCATGATCCGGACCAGGACGACGCGAAGATCGAACTCAAGGGCAAGATCGCCAACGAGCTGCTCGCCGCCATGCACTCGGCGACGCGATGCGTCGTCCCGAAGGAAGGCCATGAAGTGGTCCTGGAATGCGATTACATGGCGAAAACCGATGCATCCAATATCGCATCCGATATGCTGCTCGATTGACGACGTCCCGGTAGGTCCACTCACCCCTTCGGCACGTTGCGCTCCAGCTCCTCCAGCCAGGCCGCGGCATTGCCGTCGGACGGCGCGCGCCAGTCTCCGCGCGGCGACAGGGCGCCGCCGGACGAGACCTTCGGTCCGTTCGGCAGGGCCGAGCGCTTGAACTGGCTGAAGGCGAAGAAGCGGCGCAGGAACAGCTCCAGCCACTGCCGGATTTCGGCCAGGGTGAAGGACCGGCGCCGGTCGTCGGGGAAATGCGACGGCCAGGAACCCGCAGCGACGTCGCCCCAGGCCGCAAACGCCATGAACGCGATCTTGGACGGCCGGAAGCCGTAGCGCAGCGTGTAGAACAGGTTGAAATCCTGCAGCGCGTAGGGACCGATCTTGGCCTCGGTGCTCTGCGGTGCCGCCCCCGCCTCGACCGGCACCAGTTCGGGCGAGATTTCCGTATTCAGGATCGCGTCGAGCGTCAGGCCAACGCCGGGCGCGAACTGGCCGGAATGCCCGACCCAGCGGATCAGATGCTGGATCAGCGTCTTCGGCACGCCGGCATTGACGTTGTAATGCGACATCTGATCGCCGACGCCGTAGGTACACCAGCCGAGCGCCAGTTCGGACAGGTCGCCGGTGCCGATGACGATGCCGTTGTTCTGGTTGGCGAGCCGGAACAGATAGTCGGTGCGCAGGCCGGCCTGCACGTTCTCGAACGTGACGTCATAGACCGGATTGCCGTCGGCAAACGGATGACCCATGTCGCCCAGCATCTGGCGCGCGGCCGGCTGGATATCGATCTCGCGCGCGGTCGTGCCCAGGCTGTTCATCAGGCGCCAGGCATTGGCCTTCGTCTCCGTACCGGTGGCGAAGCCCGGCAGGGTGAAGGCCAGGATATTGGTACGCGGCAGCCCCAGCAGATCCAATGCCTTCGCGGCCACGATCAGGGCATGGGTCGAATCGAGGCCGCCGGAGATGCCGATCACGACCCGGCTAGTCCCGGTCGTGCGCAACCGCTGCACCAGGCCCGCGACCTGGATGTTGTAGGCCTCGTAGCAATCCTGCTCCAGCCGCGCCGGATCGGCCGGCACGAACGGAAAGCGCTCGATCGGCCGGCGCAGCCCCAAGTCGGCGTCCGGCGGATCGAGCCGGAAACCGATGGTGCGGAAAGCATCGGCTGCGGCCGCGTGGGTCCGGCGGTTGTCGTCGAACGTGCCCATGCGCATCCGTTCCTGGCGCAGCAGGTCCAGATCGATATCGGCCACGACGCACTGGCCTTCGGCCGGGAAGCGCTCCGCCTCGGCCAGGCAGGCACCATTCTCGAAGATCATCACCTGGCCGTCCCAGGCCAGATCGGTCGTGCTCTCGCCGGCGCCGGCCGCGGCATAGAGATAGGCCGCGAGGCAGCGGGCCGAGGCGGACTGCGCCAGCAGCCGCCGGCTGTCGGCCCGGCCGATCGTGATCGGGCTGCCCGACAGGTTGGCGAGCACCGTGGCCCCGGCGAGCGCCGCCATGGCGCTGGGCGGGATCGGGATCCACATGTCCTCGCAGATCTCGACATGCAGCAGGAAGCCCGGCACGTCCTCGGCCGCGAACAGCAGATCGTTGCCGATCGGCGCGGTCTGGCCGGCCAGCGTGATCTCGCCGCGCAGCGCGTCGCCGGCCGCAACCTGCCGCCGCTCGTAGAATTCGCGATATGTGGGCAGATAGGATTTCGGCACGACGCCCAGCAGCCGCCCGCGATGGATCACCAGTGCCGTGTTGTAGAGCCGGCCGGCGTGACGCAGCGGGGCGCCGACGACGAGCATGATCCCGAGGTCCGCCGATCGTTCCAACACGGTCGCGGCCGCCTGCTCGACCGCGTCGAGCAGCACGTCCTGCAGCAACAGGTCCTCGATCGAATAGCCGGACAGCGTCAACTCCGGGAAGATCGCCAGCGCCACGCCCTGGACGTCCAGTTCGGCTGCCATCGCCAGCACGGCTTCGGCATTGCGCGCCGGATCGGCCAGCGCCGTCCGATGGGTGCAGGCGGCGACGCGGGCGAAGCCGTGGGTATAGAGCGAATGAAAGGGCATGGGCGGTGGAGGACTCCAGAAACGGTCGCTCGATCTTCCTCCTAGCCTGGCCCGTTGCCAAGACCGGACGACCAACCACAACCAAAGGAGAGAAACCCAGGTCCAATTTATGACACAGAGAGAGATCGCTACATTTTATACGAGAAATCAGACGGTTATCCGAGTCTTAACAAATGATTTATTTCTCCAACACAGATTTGGATGGGACTCATTTCCATCGAATGTTATCCGACTTTTCCAACCACGACGAACTAGCGGCACTTTGAAGTTTATTCTTTCATACGGCGTGAATTTACATTCGTGCTTAGAGAATATTCATTTCAGGCCGCCGGCGTCCGCTCCACGTTCAATGGAAAGGCCGGAATATGCTTTGGAATTCCCGCACCATGCCTCTGCTCGGCATTCTGCTCTCCTCGACGATCGCCGCCCCCGCCGCCAAGGCCCAGGGCGTACTCTGGGGCGGCTTTCTCGGCGCCTATACCGAAGGCACCGGCGGCGGCGGCGCGTTCCAGCGGCGCGACGCCCGGATCGATTTCAACTGGCAGGGCCAGGGGCCCGGCGGCTCCGTCTCGCCCGCGTTCAAGACCGCCGGCTGGAGCGGCTTCAGCGGCGTCTGGACGGGCACGGTCATCCCGTCGGTCTCGGAAACCTACACCTTCACGCTCGCCTCGACCGACAGCGCGGCGCTCTATATCCGCAAGCCCGGCACGACCGGCTGGACCGAACTGATCAACGATCCGAGCCAGGCGAGCAAGACCGACCGCAAGGCGATGGCCCTGGAGGCCGGCCAGTCCTATGACCTGTCGATCCATTACACGCAGCATTCCAAGTCCGGCGCGCTGCAACTGGGCTGGTCGAGCCCGACCGTGCCGCAGCAGGTGATCGATGCGGCGACGCCGCTCGGCATCAACGGGTCGACACCGGTCATCAACGACCAGGCCACCATGTTCGCCGATGCGGCCAAGGAGGCGCGCCATTTCGGCGGATATTCCGATGTCGGAGTGTCGGTCGCGCTCGACGCCGACGGCTGGCCGCGCACGGATGCGACCTTGCCGCTGTGGAGCAATGGGCTGGAGATGCACGGCACCTACGAGGTGAGCTTCAACGGCGAGGCCAAGCTGACCGACTGGAACAAGCTCGGCAGCTTCGTCGTCGGGGGCAAGAGCTACGGCACGGTGCTGCCGGCCGGAGTCGGCTATGACGCGGCGACCAATCTCACGCGGGCGAAATGGGTCGTGTCCGCCACCGGCACGACGGCTGCCAACATCGGCTTTGCCACGACCAGACGTACCGCCGGATCGGCTGTCGGCAGCGGCGTCACCGGGCTGAAGATCATGCGGCCGGTCGCGCCCGGCTCGACCACCAGTTATGCCGACGGCGAACTGTTCAACGCGCACTACAAGGCGCTGCTGTCCTATTTCACCGGCATCCGCTTCATGGATTACCTGGCGATGACGGGCAACAAGCTCTCGACCTGGTCCGAACGATCGTTGCCGAGCGACGCGACCCAGGATCAGCTCGTGTCCGGCTGGGGTTGGCAGGGCAAGGGCGGCGCGCTGGAATATCTGGTGGCACTCGCGAACGAAACCGGCAAGGACGCCTGGATCAATGTTCCGCTCTATGCCGACGACGATTACGTCATCCGCCTGGCCCAGTTGCTGGCTTACGGCAGCGACGGCAAAAATCCCTATACCAGCCGGCAGGCGAACCCCACCTATCCGCCGCTCAACGCCAATCTGAAGATCTATGTCGAATATTCCAACGAGCTCTGGAATGCGCACTATCCGCAGCAGGCCGGGAACGAGGCGCTGGCGGTATCCGCCGTCGCCGCCGGCGGCTCGCCGCTGAACTACGACGGTGCGACCAGCCCCACGATCTGGGCCCAGCGCCGGGTGGTCGACCGGACCCGCCGGATCAGCGACCTGTTTCGCGCCGTCTGGTCCGACAGCGGCATGATGAGCCGGGTCCGGCCCGTGTTCGAGTGGCAATATGCCAATAGCAACAACACCGCGGCCGTCGGCCTGACCTTCCTGGAGAATTATTACGGCAACGCCGACGGCGGGCAGCATGTCTCCATCGCGCGCCCGGCCAATTACTATCTCTGGGGTGGCGGCGCCGGCTGGTATGTGACGTCGAAATCGCCCGCGGCCGCCTCGGTCGAGGCGATCCTGGGCGCGGGCCAGACCAACCCCTCGACCGAGGGCGATACGATCTGGGCCGAGGCGTTCGGCCTGCATGAGATGGGCTACGAAGGCGGCTTCGAAGTCGGCGGCGATTCGCCGTCAGCCGTGCAGTTGCTCGCCAACAGATCGGCGGCGGCGGAGGGCGAGGAGATCGGGGCGATCGATCGATTCTTCCAGCTGGGCGGCGGCTATCCGTTCGTGTTCAACGCGGCCGGCAACAACGCCTACGGCATCGCCAGCCCGACGACCAACGAATTGTCGACGCCCAAGATGGCGGCGATCATCAAGGCGATCACCGCGCCCCGTCCGACCCAGACCTTCGCCTTTCCGATCCCGGGCAGAGTGCCGCTGGCGTTCGACATGGGCGTCAGCCCCAGCGGCAAGACGACCGACAAGCTCAGCCATATCGGCGACTACCTGGCCTGGACCGTCTCGGTCGCCAAGCCCGGCACGTTCACGGTCACGACCAATGCGGCGACGCCCTCGAACCTGACGATCATCGTCGACGGAAAGCCGGTCGGCAGAGGCACCTGGACCGGCGCGCTCACCACCGGCCTGCATGGCATCCGCGTGCGCAACCTGTCGGCCGCCGGCACGACGCTCAGCCAGTTGGTGGTGACCCAATAGGCGGCGGCCCCGAGTGCCTGTGTCGCAGGCCGGCGGGCTTGATCCTGTCCCGGGCGCCGGACCATGCTGCGGGCCGGAATGCATGGTCCCGGGACCGGGGCGTCGTCGGACGCGAAGCGACGTCAAGCCGCTCCGCGTCCCTTTTTCAGGAGTGGCCGATGCGGCACGGATTCAGAACGATTGCGATCGCGGCCATGTTGGCCGGCATCCTGGCGGGACCGGGCACCGTCCAGGCCCAGACGACGGCGGCTCCGGCGGCCGGGACCGCCGCCGCCACGCCGGACAATGCCGTCCTGCTGACCATCTTCCTGAGGCATGACCAGTCGCGGCCGCTGGCCGAGCTGAACGCGCAACTGGCCAAGCAGGGCTTCTACAAGGCATTCCCGCCGGCGGGGATGGAGGTGGTCAGTTGGACCGTGGCGATGGGCATCGGCCAGATCATCGTGCTGCGCCTGCCCGCTTCGCGCATTCGCGAGGTCAACCGCGTGCTGGAGGATACCGCCTGGGGTCCGTACCGGACCGAATTCTACCCGACCTACGACTATAAGACGGTCGGCATGACGGAGCATGACAAGGCGAAATAACGCGAAAGGTACCCCTTCCAATGACATCCGAGACCTCTCCCGTCTGGTTCATCACCGGCTGTTCGACCGGGTTCGGCCATGAGCTGGCCAAGCTCGTGCTGGCCCGCGGCGGACGTGCCGTCGTCACGGCGCGCGACAAAACCCGCCTCGCCGATCTGGTCCGCGGCGCCGGGGATCGCGCGCTCGCACTCAGTCTCGATGTGACGGACCAGGGCCAGATCGACGCGGCGGCAAAGGCGGCTGAAGCCCATTTCGGCGCGATCGACGTGCTGGTCAACAATGCGGGCTACGGCTATCAGGCCTCGATCGAGGAAGGCGTGGATGCGGAAATCCGCGCGCAGTTCGATGCCAACGTCTTCGGCCTGTTCGCTATGACCCGGACGGTGCTGCCCGGCATGCGGGCGCGCCGAAAGGGCCATATCATCAACATCACTTCGATGGCGGGCTTCATCGGCTTCCAAGGCTCCGGCTATTATGCGGCCAGCAAGCACGCGATCGAGGGATTTTCCGATGCGCTCGCCGCCGAAACCCAGCCGCTCGGCATCCACGTGACCTGCGTCGAGCCTGGCCCGTTCCGCACCGATTGGGCTGGACGCTCCCTGACGCAAACGCCCGTGAAGATCGCGGACTATGCCGAAACGGCGGGCGCCCGAATGAAGGCGACGGCGGCGATCAGCGGCACCCAGCCGGGCGACCCGGTGCGCGCGGCGGCGGCGATGGTCGAGCTGACCGAGGCCGAGCACCCGCCGCGCCATCTGGTGCTCGGTGCCGTCGCCTTCGACGGCGTTACCGCCAAGCTCCGAGCCCGCCTGGCCGAGATCGAGGCCTGGCGGGAGACCAGCATCGGCGCCGACTTTCCGAACGGCTCTTAGCCGAAGCCCCACGTCAGCGGCGGGTTTCGAACGACATAGTTCGTTACCAAAAAAGACCGGTCGGATTGGGGAGATCCGGGCGCGATCTGCCATATCATTAGGCAGGATGGCGCAAAGGAGGTTTCCGTGCAGATCCAGAAGTCTTCGAGGACCCTGCTGCTCGCGGCCGTTGCCGGGGCGGCCCTGTTCAGCGGCTTGGCGGCGGCCCCGGCCGAAGCCAGAACCTTCGTCAGCGTCGGCGTCGGCCTGCCGCTGTTCGGCCCGCCGCCGGTCTATTATGCGCCCCCGCCGGTCTATTACCCGCCGCCGCCGGTGGCCTATGCCCCGGCCCCGACCGCCTATGTCCCGGCCCCGGCGACCCAGAACTGCCGCGAATATCAGACGACCATCCAAGTGAACGGTCAGCCGCAACAAAGCTACGGCACCGCGTGCCAGCAGCCGGACGGCACCTGGCGGATCGTTCAATAACGCGCCCTCGCTCCCGATAGACCAGTCCCGAGGTATTCAAATGTTCGGTAAGAAGACGCTGATCGCTGCCCTATGCGTGGCGGCCGTTCCGCTCGCGGCCCTGGCCGCTCCCGGTGGCCAGGGCGATCATCATGGCGGCCATCACGGCGAGTTCGGCTTTCTGAAAGGCGTCAACCTGACGCCCGAGCAGAAGGCACAGATCCAGCAGATCGTGCAGACGAGCCGGGGCACGGCGAAGCCGCTGGCCCAGCAGCTCCGGGCGGACCGCAAGCAGATCGGCGATCTGCTGGCCAGCACCGGCGCGGTCACCCAGGCGCAATTGACCCCGCTCCAGCAGCAGGCCGACCAGATCCGCCAGCAATTGGAGAGCCAGCATCTGGCAACCGCGCTGCAGGTCCGCGCGCTGCTGAGCCCGGCCCAACTGGCCCAAAGCGCCCAGACCCACGCGCAACTCGAAAGCCTGCATCAGCAGGAGCGCGCGCTGTTCAAGGGCACCGGCCCCGACGCGACGGCGCAATAGCGCCAAAAGAAACGGCCGGGTACCCTCGGGACCCGGCCGGTATCGCTCAGGCCTCCGCTGCCCGCCGGCAGCGGAGGCCTTATGCTTTCTAGCGACGTTCTTCCGGACGTCCGGCCGGGTGCGGGGCCGCGGTGGGACGGGCCGCACGAGGCGGTGCTGCGGGGCGCGGGGCCGGCCGCCCCTGGGCAGCCGCATGCGGCACCGCCGCGGGACGTCCGCCGGCCCGCGGTCCGTTCGGCATGACCGCGGCATGCTGGGCGCCCGTCGGGCGGGGACCGGCCGCCCCCACGGTCGGATGGGGTCCCGGCACCCGCGCCGCATTCCCGACCGGGCCGCCCGCGGCGCGGGCGGGAACGGCCCCCCGGCCGGACATCACGCCAGGCTGAGCGCTTGCCCCCACCGCCGGTCGGCCATGATTGACCGAAGCGAATTGCGCCCGGTTCGCAGCGGCCGCTTCCTGGTGGTGCGCCTGCAACGCCGTCGGCTCGATATGGCGCTCGTGGGCGACCGCCTCCTCGGCCGGCGTCGGCCGGGCGGCGAGACCGCCGGCGCCGCCGTTGAAGCTGACCCGGCTGGCCGGGCCGGCGGGAACCCGCTGGTTATAGATATTGTGGGTATTGGTGATGGTCACGTTGTTGACCGTGCGATTGTAGGCGAATTCGCCGTGATCCCAGCGGCCGCCCAGATACCCGACGCCGCCATAGCCGAAGCCGTAGTTGATGCCGCCGTAGAAGCCGACATGCGGACCCCAATAGCCGGCATGGAACAGATAGACCCCGCCGTTCCAGCCCCAGTAGGCCGGGGTCCAGAGCAGGCCCGGCTGCGGCGCCAACACCCAGGTTCCCGGCACCCAGTAATAGCCCGCATCGGCATAGGCCCAATAGCCGGGGGTCCAGATATAACCCGGCGCCGGCAACGGCGGCTGGACATAAACCGGCAGGGCCGGCGGCGCGATCTGCACGGAAACGAACACCGCCGCCGACGCCGGTTGCGGCAGCGTGAGCGGGGCGAAGGCGAGCGCCGCGAGGAAGGCCGAGGAGCGCAGCAACCGCATGAATATGATCCCTTCGTATTCGAAGCCCGGATCGACGTCGCGATCGAGTTACCCCACCGCGGATTCGGGCTGTCCGCAGCATAACGGCCCGGGTGACGCTACGGTTCGTCCTCTCGCAAAAATATACCTTGGTCGAAAGCAGGGATATTTTCCTGCATCCCGCCGTAGGGCCCTCGGCGATTCGGCAAGACGCGGACGCCCGGGTTGTCAGGGACAGCACCGTAAGCCTGCGGTCGAACTACCTCCAGGCCGCGCGTGCATTTGTGCTCGAAAAGTGCGACAATTCAGGAAATTCTCATCCGATAGTGTGAATTTCCACGAATGGGAACCACGCTTGACTTGACGTATTCTCTGGTTAGGACGGTAACGCTGCCGTATCGGGCGCCGTACCAGACCGGCTACCGCTGGCGCGGATAGCGGCTTGGCCAGATCTCTTCCGGCGTTATGCCCAATTCGGCCGCGATGGTTCGCTCCATGGCCGGCCAGGGGCGCTTGAGGGCTTTGCCGGCGGCGGTGGGGTGGTATCCCGATGCGACGGAAATCCCGGCGAGGCTCTTTCCGCGCTTCTTGAGCGCGGCCAGCACATCGGCGGGATGCCAGTCGGCGCTTGAACCAGACGTATCGGACTGATCTGCAGGCATCTTGAAAAAAATTCTCTTTAGAGAATGAGCGAAATGTACTTCAATTGAATCATGCCGCGGTGGAGCTTTCTAGGTTTATGCGGAAAAGTGCCAACACCTCAAGCGGAAGAGTGCCGATTCGTGCGGAATAAAATCGACGAGATCGCATCCTCCCCCTTTCAGCACGGGGGCCAGCGGCAAGCCTTCACGGCACGCCTGCAGTTCGTGCTCGATCATTGGCCGAGCGCCGATAAGCTGGCCAAAGCCGCCGGCGTATCGCCCTCGGCCTTGCGCAAATGGTTGCGCGGCGAAGCGGAGCCCAGCCGTGAGCGGCTGATCAGCTTTGCCGACGCCGCCGGGGTCGACATCGCCTGGCTGGTGCGCGGCGAGGGCGATCAGCCGATTCTGCGCGACGCATCGAGCCACCGTCACGCGGTCGGTCGTGACGGAACCGATCGGCCGCCGCTCGACGAATTCCTGCTGCTGCCGCAGAAGCCGAAAGCGGCCGCGGCCGGCAGCGGCAGGCCGGCGCCGGAACAGCCGGCCGAATTCATCGCCTTTCGACAAGACTGGATCCGGGCGGTGTTCGACCTGAACCCGGAGCGGGTCATGCTGATTTCCGCCGTCGGCGATTCGATGGAACCCGGGATCCGCGACGGCGACCTGCTGCTCATCGATACGCGGGCGGAGGCCTTCACCGAGTTCGGCATCTATGTGTTCGAGGCGCGGAGCGAGCGCCTGGTCAAACGCGTTCAGCGTAAATTCGACGGCACGCTGTATGTCATCAGCGACAATCCGGTCTATCAGCCCGAGGTGATCTCGAGCGAACTCGCGTCCGAGATCAAGGTCGTCGGCAAAGTGATCTGGCGTGGTGGCGGCGTCTGAGCGCTCTCCGATCGCGCGATCGGAGAGCACCAGACCATCGGCCGCCCTACCGCGCCGGGGCTTTGGCGGTTTCCGAGAAGAACAGCGCCTGGCCGATGACCGCCTTGAGCGCTTCGATGCGGAACGGCTTGGTCACCAGGAAGGCCGGCTCCGGCCGCTCGCCGGTCAGCAATTGCTCCGGGAACGCCGTGACGAAAATCACCGGAACGTCGAACGACTTCAGAATATCGTTGACCGCGTCGAGGCCCGAACTGCCGTCGGCCAGCTGAATATCGGCCAGCACGAGGCCCGGACGGTTGAGCCGCACGAGTTCCTGCGCCTCGGTCCGGGTGGTCGCCACTCCGATGACGCGATGACCCTGGCTTTCGACCAGCGTCTCCAGGTCCATGGCGATGATCGGCTCGTCTTCGATGATGAGCACGTCCGTCGCCATCTGCTGGGCCAGCTCTTCCTGCGCGGTCGCGATCAGCGCCCCGGCATCGTTGGCGGAACAGTCGAGCACCTGGGCGACCTGATCCTGGGACAGACCGTCGACGGCCGTCAGCAGGAAGGCGATGCGCGAGCGCGGCGCCAGCGATTCCAAGCTGTGCCGCGCGGCGTCGCCCAGTTGGCGCAACGTCGATTCGGGCACCAGATCGTTCACGGACACGGTCGACCAGATCCGCAGCAGCAACCGATAGAGCCCGATCCGGACGTCTTCTCCATCCGGCAGCAGCGCCGGCTCCTCGACGAGCGTCTGCAGCGTCGCCACGGCATAGGCGTCGCCGCCCGCCTGGCTGCCGGCCAGCGCCCGGGCGAACCGGCGCAGATAAGGAAGATGAGGAGCGATCTTTGAGGAAATCGACATGAGGTTCCCGAAATAAAGGCGCTGGGTGGTGGAGACCACTGGAATATACTGGCTAACTCATTCAGCCCCAGGAGGTTCCTTGCCCCCGATGGGGGCGAATGGGAACCATAGCGCTGCTACGCTGTTTTGCGGACGGACCCCGATTTCTGAGTCCGGCAAAATTTCGCGGATCACACTCCTATCAGGGGTCGCAATGGACCGGAGAATAAACATGGCCGACGGCGGATTGCCCGACGCGCACGACTGGAGTGTCTCGATGGCCAAGCGAGCATCGAACGGCGATCGCGAACCGAGGGGACCTGGCCTGAAAGTGGTTGGCGGGACGCCCGCGCCGCAAAGCATATCGCTGGACGGGGACGTCGAGGCCCATATCGGGGGGCGGCTGCGGGCAATGTATGATTCCGTCCTGCGCGAACCCGTCCCGGATCGGTTCCTCGATCTGTTGCAGCAGTTGGACACCAAGATAAGCGCCCAGTCGGAGCAGCCGGCCGCAGCCAAGTCCAAGCGCGAGGATCGCTAAGCCCGGTTTCTGGGATTCCGTCCTTTCATGATGACCGGCCGACCGAGGCGACCGTCGCTGTTGCGAGGCTTGCGTTCACGCATCCTCCTGCTGATGCTCGTCGTCATCGCCCCGATCCTCGTTTTGGCGCTGATCTGGGCGATGAACCGCGATCTCGCGCTCCGGCGCTTCCAATTCCACGCATCCGAGACCGCGATCCTGCTCGTCGCCGAGCGGCTCCAGAGCCTGCTGCAGGAGGCCGATGACATCGAGCCGGTCGGGGCTGTCTGCGCCCTGCCGGAGGCGTACCTAGCGCGCCACCCGCGCTTCGACCAGGCCTTCCTCGTCGGCAACGACAGCGCGCCATGCGATGGTCTCAACGCCGCTCTGCAGGAGCAATTGCGCGCTCAACTGTCGACGGGCGTGGCGCCGGCCTTGCTCATGGACGGGCCGCATCTGCTGATCGCCCGGCCGATGCCGGGCGCGATGGTGGTCCTGCGCGTCTCGTCCGACACGCTGGATCGCATCCTTCAGCCGGAGGCGAGCCGATTCCTGGGCGGGATCGCATTGGTGGCGCCCTCGGGCGTGCTGGCCGAACGCCATCGATCGGACGCGCCGCCACAATGGTGGCCGAACGCCCTGCCCGCCACCCCGGTTCGCGGCGACTATCCGCTGACCAGCGCCGGCGCAGAGCCGTTCCATTATCTGCTGGCCCCCGTCTCGGCCCATAGCCCCGTGCGGGTCGTGGCCCTGCAGATCCGCCCGTTCCTCGGCACCGATCAATGGCGGCTCTGGACCACGCTCGCCCAGGGCACGTTCATGCTGATCGCGCTGGTCGCCGGCGCCATCTGGGCGGTCGATCAATCGGTGCTGCGCTGGATCACCTATTTGCGCCGGATCGCGACCGCGCACAGCCGCGGACATCATTCGGTGCGCGCCAAGGTGGCGACGGCGCCGACCGAACTGGCGGGGCTCGGCCAATCGCTCAATCACATGGCCAACGATGCCGCCCGGCGCGCCGCATTGCTGCGGGAGACGGCGGAGGAAAAGAGCGCGCTGCTGCTGGAACTGCACCATCGGGTGAAAAACAATTTCCAGGTCATCACCAGCCTTTTGAGCCTGCATCGCCAGGATATGCCGCCGGAGCGGCGCGAGGAGATCCGCTTCGTCGAGGACTATGTCCGCGCCATGGCCGTGGCCTATCGAGTCGCCTACGACTCGGGCGACGTCACCGGCGTGCGCATGCAGGATCTGCTGCGCAGCGTGGTCGCCGCGCTCAGGGAATCGACCGAGGCGCCACCGCATCGGATCGATCTGGGTCTGGATGTCGAGCCGATCTGGATCGATCTCGACCGGGCGATCTCGCTGGGCCTGTATCTGGCGGCGGTCCTGCCACCCTACCTGAAGGCCCTGGCCGATCATCCGGCGGCGATGCTGGTCATTACCGCCGAGCGGCGCCAGGGCATGCTGCGCCTGTCGGTCGGCGGTCTGGCGCCCTGCGATGCCGATCGCCCGCCGCTCCGGGCCAAATTGCTCAAAGCCTATCTGCGCCAGCTGAAGGCCGTTCCGATGGTCGCGGCCGACCCGACCGAGGCCCGGATCGCCGTGCCGCTCGACGAACCGCAGCAGGCCCATCGGCTCGCCTCGCTCAAAGCCACCGCGGACGAGTTTCCGAGCGCCGGCCGGAGTGTCGCGGCCGAGGGCAGCGTCACGATCGAGGAGATCCGCGAGCGCGAACAGCGGCTCAATCTGCTGATGCGAGAGACGTCCCATCGCTCGAAGAACATTCTGGCGGTGACCCAGGCGATCGCGCGCCAGAGCCTGGCGCAAGCGAGCTCGCTCGAGGATTTCGGCCATCGCTTCTCCGCCCGCCTGCAGAGCCTCGCGCAATCCCATGATCTGCTGACCCAGGTCGAATGGGCCGGCACGCGGCTGGACGACCTGCTGCGCTCGCAACTGGGCCATTACATCGACGGCAGCGGCCAGATCGCCACCGAAGGACCGGACGTCAGCCTGGCATCCGCCGCGGTGCCCTATCTGGGACTGGCCCTGCACGAACTATCGACCAACGCCGCCAAGCACGGCGCGCTGTCGGTGCCCGAAGGCCGCGTCTCGATCCGCTGGGGTCTCCTGTCCGATCCCGAAAAGGGCGAGCGGCTGTGGCTGCGCTGGGCCGAGACGGGCGGACCGCCGGTCGTGCCACCGACCCGGCGCGGCTTCGGCACCGACATCACCCGCCGCCTGGTCGCCCGCGCGCTCCGCGGCACGGTGGCATTCGATTTCGCCGAGACCGGCATCGTCTGGCATCTGGACGCGCCGGCGGCGACACTGATCGATTCAGCCGCGACCGGCCGCGCAACCATTTAATAGCGCGTCGGCGAAGGGCCGGTCGGCGGTGTCGAGGGCGGCTGAATATCGGGACCCGGAACCGGCGAGACCGGCTCGGGCGTATCCGGCCCGGGGCTGGGCGTGGCCGGCGGCGGAATATCCGCAGGCATCGGGATCGGCGGGGGTACTTCGGGCGGCAGCGCGGGCGTATCGGGCATCAATCCAATCCTCCTGCGACCGGAAACCCCGAAGCGCCGGATTGTTCCGGTCATGCACCGGAAATCCAGCCGCCTGAAAGGGTTCCTGAAATAAAGCATGGAACCTCCGTCCGTCCGTTCCGGTTTTTCAGGTGGTCGGCCAGGTGCCGCCACGGCGTCCTCCGCCGCCCGAGCTCAAACCGAAAGGCGGACATGCAGACGGCTCCCCGCATTCTCGCCCTGTCGCCACTCCATCCCGAGGATCTTCCCGACTGGATCGAACGGCTGCCGTCGATTGCCGCACTGGGATTCACCACGGTGGCGTTGCTGGCGCCGGCCGAGACTCAGGATCGACCGATGCTGGCACGCCTGAGCGCGGCGGCCAGGGAAGCGGGATTGCGCGTGATGGCGGCCGTGGCCGCCGATGCTTCCGCCATCGTGGTCGTGCGCCAAGCGCTGGACGACGGCGTCGATGACTTTCTGGCCGTCACCGCCCATCGCCGGGCGGCGACCGAGTGGCGCACCGTGACCGATGCCGCCCATGCGGCGGCGCCCGGTTGCCTCTTCGCGGCAGAAGCCTTGGGGCGCGACGCCCAGGATTTTTCGTCTTTGCGCGGCGCCGGGTTCGACCTGCTGCTGAACAGCGTGCGCTGGTGGGACGGCCGCACCGGCTGGTTCCTGGAACAGCAGGCCGCGTCCCGTCCGATCGCCGCCTCGCTGGGCTTTCCCGATCTGCCGGGCCTCCCGGCCGAGCCTGGCGACGACGCCCCTGCCCGCCGACGCCGGCTGGTGATGGCGGCCGCGCTCTCGACCGGCATCATCGTGCCGGCCAGCTGGCTGGGACGCGACGATGCCGCCCTTGCCGAGATCAACCGCCTGAAGGCCTTGCTGCCGAGCCTGAACGAGGAAGGCCGCATGATGCGGCTCGATACCGGCGGTTCGTCGGTCACCGCGATCCTGCGCGAGGCGCCGACGGATACGCTGCTGGTGCTGATCAACACGGATCCGGCCCTGCCGCAGCCGGTCGATCTCGATGCCCTGCTGGGCCTGATCGAGGACGATGGCATCGATGCCCGGGACGTGACACCCGGCGCGCCGACGCGCCTGTTCCCGGCCTCGCCGCGGCTGCTCGAGCCGGGTGAAATCCGCCTGGTCCGCATCATCCGCGAGCGGGAGCATCTGTTCGCCGGCGCCGACCTGCCGAAACCCGCCGTCCCCGCGCACATCATCATCGAACGCGTGACGCCGGAACTGGACGGCGGCCGTTTCCCGGTCAAGCGCATCGCCGGCGAGGTACTGGAGGTCCAGGCCGATATCTTCCGCGACGGTCACGACAAGATCCGGGCCGCCCTTTGGCTGCGCTCGCAGGGCGCCGACGCCTGGCGCATAGTGCCGATGCATCATATCGACAACGACCGCTGGGGCGGCCGCATCGCGCTCGATCGCATCGGCGAAGCCCGCTTCGCCGTCGCGGCCTGGACCGATCATTTCGCCAGTTGGCGCGATGAAGTCACCAAGAAACGCGCGGCCGGCCGGCCGCTCGGGCTCGAGCTGATCGAAGGCCGCGCACTGGTCGAGGCCGCCGCCGCCCGTGCCGAAGGCGACGACGAGACCCGGCTGCGCACTCTGCTGGACGAGGCGGCCACCCTGCAGGAAGACGACCAGGCCGCTTTCATGCTGTCCAACCGGGTCGCGCACGCCATGGCACGGGTGCCCGACCAGGGCGATCTCAGCTTCCAGGATCCGATCGGCCAGGTGATGATCGATCGCGAAGGCGCGCGCACGGCCGCCTGGTACGAGATGTTCCCCCGCAGCCAGGGCACGGATCCGACCCGCGCCGCAAGCTTCGCCGACTGCGCCGCCCGCCTGCCCGAGATCAAGGCGATGGGCTTCGACGTGGTCTATTTCGTGCCGATCCACCCGATCGGCACGATCAACCGCAAGGGCCGCAACAACAGCACCACCGCGAAACCGGGCGAGCCCGGCAGCCCCTATGCCACCGGCAGCGCCGCCGGCGGCCATGACGCGATCGACCCGGACCTGGGCACGCTCGAGGAATTCCGCGAATTCCTCCGGGCGCTCCACGGCCACGGCATGGAACTGGCGATGGATTTCGCCGTGCAATGCGCGCCGGACCATCCCTGGCTCACCGAACATCCGAACTGGTTCAAGCGCCGGCCCGACGGCACGATCAAATACGCCGAGAACCCGCCCAAGCGCTACGAGGACATCGTCAACGTCGATTTCGACCAGCCCGATTGGCAGAGCCTGTGGGCGGCGCTCCGCGACGTGGTGCGGTTCTGGGTCGACCAGGGCGTCAAGATCTTCCGTGTCGACAATCCGCACACCAAGCCGGTGGCTTTCTGGCAATGGCTGATCGCCGACATCCGCGCCCGGAACCCCGAGGTACTGTTCCTGGCCGAGGCCTTCACCCGGCCCAAGATGATGCGGCGCCTGGCCAAGATCGGCTTCAGCCAGTCCTACAGCTATTTCACCTGGCGCAACGACAAGCGCGAGATCGCCGACTATCTGACCGAACTGACCCAGGGCGAATCGGTCGAATATTATCGGCCGAATTTCTTCCCGACCACGCCGGACATCCTGCCCTGGTATCTGCAGAGCAGCGGCCGCCCGGGCTTCATCATCCGCCTGGTGCTGGCCGCGACCCTGTCGCCGCTCTACGGCCTCTACAACGGTTACGAGCTGTGCGAGGCGGAAGCCGTACCGGGCAAGGAGGAATTCCTCAATTCCGAAAAGTACCAGTACAAGGTCTGGGACTGGGACCGACCGGGCAACATCAAGCCCGAGATCACGGCGATCAACCGCCTGCGCCGCGACAGCCCGGCGCTGCGCCTGTTCGACAATCTGCGCTTCCACGAAGCGTCCCATGGCGACGTGCTGTTCTACAGCAAGATCACGCCCGATCGGTCCGACCGGGTCCTGATCGCGGTCACGCTCGACCCCCGCCATGTCGTGCGCTCCGAGATCGTGTTTCCCCTGGATCTGATGGGTTTGCCGCCGGACGGCAGTTTCGAGACCGAGGATCTGTTCACCGGCGAGGCCCGCTGGTGGACCGGCGCCCGGCACGTGGTCCTGCTCGACCCCGAGACCTATCCCGCGATGATCCTGCGCGTCCGGCCTGTTGGAGTTGCCTTATGAGCCGCCGAGAGAAGAAACCCGAAACCACGGCCGCCTCGGCACGCGAGACCGAGCAGATCCTGATCGAACGCGACTGGTACAAGGACGCGATCATCTACGAGCTGCACATCAAATCCTTCTACGATTCCGACAACGACGGCATCGGCGATTTCGCGGGTCTGACCGAGAAGCTCGACTATCTGCAGGACCTGGGCGTCACGGCGATCTGGCTGCTGCCGTTCTATCCCTCGCCGCTGCGCGACGACGGCTACGACATCGGCGAGTACAAGGACGTCAACCCAGCCTACGGCACGATGAGCGACTTCAAGGCCTTCGTCCGGGAGGCCCATCGCCGGGGCTTGCGCGTGATCACCGAATTGGTGATCAACCATACCTCGGACCAGCATCCCTGGTTCCAGCGCGCCCGGGTCGCCAAGCCGGGCTCGAACCATCGCGACTTCTACGTCTGGTCGGACACGGATCAGCGCTATCAGGACACGCGGGTCATCTTCTGCGACACCGAGACCTCGAACTGGGCCTGGGATCCGGTCGCCCATGCCTACTACTGGCATCGGTTCTATTCGCATCAGCCGGATCTGAATTTCGACAACCCGGCCGTCCTGCGCGCGGTGCTGAACGTCATGCGCTTCTGGCTCGATCTGGGCGTCGACGGGTTGAGGCTCGACGCCGTGCCCTATCTGGTCGAGCGCGACGGCACCAACAACGAGAACCTGGAAGAGACCCACGTCGTGCTGCGCAAGATCCGCGCCGCGATCGAGGCTGACTATCCCGACAAGATGCTGCTGGCCGAGGCGAACCAATGGCCGGAAGACGTGCTGCCCTATTTCGGCAAGGGCGACGAATGCCACATGGCATTCCATTTCCCGCTGATGCCGCGCATCTATATGGCGGTCGCCCAGGAAGACCGCCATCCGATCACCGACATCATGCGCCAGACCCCGGATATTCCCGACGGCTGCCAATGGGCGATCTTCCTCAGGAATCACGACGAGCTGACGCTCGAAATGGTGACCGACCGCGAGCGCGACTATCTGTGGGACTTCTACGCCGGCGACCGGCGCATGCGCATCAACCTGGGCATCCGCCGGCGTCTGGCGCCGTTGATGCAGAACGACCGACGCCGGATCGATCTGCTGAATTCGATCCTGCTGTCGATGCCCGGCACGCCCGTGCTTTATTACGGCGACGAGATCGGCATGGGCGACAATGTCTATCTGGGCGACCGCGACGGTGTGCGCACGCCGATGCAATGGTCGCCCGACCGCAACGGCGGCTTCTCCCGCGTCGATCCCGCCCGCCTGTTCCTGCCGCCGGTGCAGGATGCGGAATACGGTTTTCTGTCGGTCAATGTCGAGGCGCAGAGCCGCTCGCCGACCTCGCTGCTGAATTCCATGCGCCGTCTGATGGCGGTCAGACGCGATCTGCGCTCGATGGGCCGCGGCAAACTCGTCTTCCTCTATCCGCACAACCGCAAGGTGCTGGCCTATATCCGCAGCCTGGAAGACGAGCTGGTACTCTGCGTCGTCAACCTGTCGCGCGCCGCCCAATCGGTCGAGCTGGACCTCGCGCCCTATCGCGGTCGGGTGCCGGTCGAATTGCTGGGCCTGTCGAGCTTCCCGCCGATCGGCGACCGGCCCTATCACCTGACCATGGCCGGTCATAGTTTCTTTTGGTTCAAGCTGTTGGAGCCCAGTCAGATCGAAGGGGGGCTGGCGATGGTCGAGGCCGGACGCGACAGCGGCCTCGAGCCGATCACGCTGGTGCTGCGCAGCGGCTGGGACGATTTCATGGCCGGGGCCGCCGCATCGGAACTGGGCCATACCGTGATGCGCCAGTTCCTGCCGACCCAGCGCTGGTTCGCCGCCAAGGACATCGGCCTGGCCGATGCAGAAATCGTGGACGCCGCCGACCTGGCGCGCCCCGACGCGGCCGAGGCCTGGAGCCTGGCGATCGTCGAGGCGACGCTGAACGATGGCGCGGTCCAGCACTATCTGATGCCGCTCGGCCTGGTCTGGGGCGCGCCCGGTTCCGAGACGCGGGTCGCGGTCCAGCCCACGACGCTCGCCCATATCCGCCGCTTCCGCGCCGAGGGGGCATTGTTCGATGGCGGCATCCATGCCGGCTGGGCCCTGGCCGTGATCGACGCGATCGGCGCCGAGCGGGTGCTGCCGTTCCGCGGCGGCGGCAAGGTGCTGTTCCGCGCAAGCGCAAAATTCGCCGACCATCCGTTCCCGAAGGAGCCGGCGATCCGCCAGTTGGGCGTCGAGCAATCCAACAGCTCGATCGCCGTGCAGGATTACGGCGTCCTGAAACTCTACCGGCGGCTGGTCGACGGCGTGCATCCGGAAATCGAGATGTGCCGTTTCCTGTCCGAGAAAGCCGGCTATGCCGGCACGCCGCCGTTGCTGGGCACGATCGAACGCATCGACCGCGACGGCGGCGTGACGGCGCTGGGCGTGCTGACCGGCTATGTCGCCAATCAGGGCGATGCTTGGTCCTATGCCCAGGATCACCTGAAGCGGGTCCTCCAGGAACGCTGGGGCGGCGGGGGCGAACCGGCCGATGCCCAGATCCCGCAGAGCGACCCGCATGCCTATTTCCTGGAGCTGATCGGTCGCCTGGGCCACCAGACCGCCGAATTGCACCGGGCGCTCTGCCCGAGCGGCAAGACCGACCCCGCCTTCGCGCCGGAGCCGATCACGGCCGCCGACGCGGCCGAATGGCGCGACGGCGTGAAGGCGAGTGCGGCAGCCATGCTCAAACGGCTGGCCGCACTGCAGTCGATCGCGCCCGATCCGGCGATCACGCAGCTGCTCGATCTCGGCGACAAGCTGCTCGCCCGGATCGACGTGTCGCGCAACCTGAAGATCGAGGCGATGAAGACCCGCCTGCATGGCGACTATCATCTGGGCCAGGTTCTGGTCGCCCAGGCCGACTTCGCGATCATCGATTTCGAGGGGGAGCCCAACCGTACGACCGAACAACGGCGGCAGAAGCACACGCCGATCAAGGATGTCGCGGGCATGATCCGCTCGATCGACTATGCCGCCGCCGCCGCCGTACGCGCCGCCGCCGATTTGCCGTCGGTCGACAACGCGGCCCTCCAGGCCATGTGCCGCGATTGGCGCGATCGGTCGATCGCGGCGTTCATGGCCGCCTATCGCGCCGGTATCGAAGGCACCGAAAGTTGGCCCAGGGACCCCGCCGGCGCCCAGGCGCTGATCGACCTGATGCTGATCGACAAGGCGCTCTACGAGATCGCCTACGAACTGGCCAACCGACCCGCCTGGCTCGCCATTCCGATCCAAGGGATCATCGATCTACTGACCGAGGGAAGCGCCCATGTCTGAGACAGCCAAGCGTCTCGACGAAACCTATCGGAGCGATCCGTTCGGGTTCCTGGGCATGCACGAGGCAGGCGGGCTGGTGATCCGTGCGTTCGTGCCCTGGGCCGACAGCCTGGCCGTGCTCGACCGCGCGGACGGGGCCGAGATCGCCCCGTTCGAGCGCAAGACCGAGGACGGGCTGTTCGAGGCCCGGCTGGGCAAGAAGAAGCGGTTCGCCTATCGCCTGCGCGCCCGTTCCGGCGATCGCATCGTCGATCTCGAAGACCCCTATCGCTTCGGACCGGTGCTGGGGGAGATGGATCTGCATCTGTTGGGCGAAGGCACCCATCGCCGCGCCTTTAGCCGCCTCGGCGCCCATCCGATGAGCATGGACGATGTCGCCGGCACGGGCTTCGCGGTCTGGGCACCCAATGCCCGGGCGGTCAGCGTGGTCGGCAGCTTCAACGACTGGGACGGCCGGCGCCACGCGATGCGCAAGCATCCGGGCGCCGGGGTCTGGGATCTGTTCATCCCCGACGTCGCCGCCGGTGCCTCCTACAAATACGAGATCAAGGGTCCTGACGGCGCGTTGCTGCCGCTGAAGGCCGACCCGGTCGCGCTCCAGGCGGAACGACCGCCGGCGACCGCATCGGTCGTCGCCGCCCTGCCGAGCCATGTCTGGCGCGACGAGGCCTGGATGAAGAGCCGCGCCGAGCGCAACGCACGCGAGGCCGCGATCTCGATCTACGAGCTGCATCTGGGCTCCTGGTCCAAACACGAGGATGGCCGCTTCCTCAGCTATCGCGAGCTGGCCGATCGGCTGGTGCCCTATGTCGCCAACCTGGGCTTCACCCATATCGAAGTGCTGCCGATCTCGGAATTTCCGTTCGACGGCTCGTGGGGCTATCAGCCGATCGGCCTGTTCGCGCCGACCAGCCGGTTCGGGACGCCCGACGATTTCCGCTATTTCGTCGATGCCTGCCATGGCGCCGGCCTGGCGCTGTGGCTCGACTGGGTGCCGGGACATTTCCCGACCGACCAGCATGGCTTGGGCCTGTTCGACGGCACGCATCTCTACGAGCATGCCGACCCGCGCCAGGGCTTCCATCAGGATTGGAACACGCTGATCTTCAACTACGGCCGGCCCGAGGTGGTGAATTACCTGATCGCCAACGCGCTGTCCTGGCTGGAGAATTTCCATGTGGACGGGCTGCGCGTCGATGCCGTCGCCTCGATGCTCTACCTAGACTACAGCCGCAAGGCCGGTGAGTGGGTGCCGAACAAGTTCGGCGGCCGGGAGAATCTGGACGCGGTCGATTTCTTGCGCCGCTTCAACGAGCTGGTGTTCTCGGAAGCGCCAGGCGTCACCACGGCCGCCGAGGAATCGACTGCTTGGCCGATGGTGTCGGCGCCGACATACCTGGGCGGCCTGGGCTTCGGCTTCAAATGGAACATGGGCTGGATGCACGACACGCTCCAGTACATGAGCCTCGACCCGGTCCACCGGAAATACCACCACAACAAACTGACCTTCGGCCTGCTCTACGGCTTCTCGGAGAATTTCATTCTGCCGCTGAGCCATGACGAGGTGGTGCATGGCAAGGGCTCGCTCATCAACAAGATGCCGGGCGACCGTTGGCAGAAATTCGCCAACCTGCGCGCCTATTACGGCTTCATGTGGGCGCATCCGGGCAAGAAGCTCCTGTTCATGGGGTGCGAGTTCGGCCAGGAGCGCGAGTGGAACCACGACGCCCAGCTCGACTGGTTCCTGCTCGACGACCCGATGCATGCCGGCCTGCACGGGCTGGTGCGCGACCTCAACCAGCTCTATCGCGACGAGACCGCGCTGCATCGGCTGGACGCCCTGCAGGAAGGCTTCGCCTGGGTCGACGCGACCGACAGCGATCAGAGCGTGCTGAGCTTCCTGCGCTTCGACGCCGGTCGGCGGAACATGGCCCTGGTCCTGTGCAATTTCACGCCGATGCCGCGCCGGGGCTATCGCGTCGGCGTGCCGCGCGCCGGGCGCTGGACGGAACGGCTCAACACCGATTCCGGCCTCTATGGCGGCAGCGACATGGGCAATGCGGGCGGGGTCGACAGCGAACCCGTGCCGTCGCACGGCCACGGCCAGTCGGTCGTCCTCACCCTGCCGCCGCTCGCGACCCTGATCCTGACGGCGGAGCGCCTATGAACCTGGACCATGCCCCGCCGCCGCATCCGATCCTGCTGCCCGGCAAGCCCTATCCGATGGGCGCGACCTGGGACGGCGCGGGCGTGAATTTTTCCCTGTTCTCAGCCCATGCGACCGGGGTCGATCTTTGCCTGTTCGACCCGACCGGCAGCCGCGAGGTGGCACGCCTGGCCATGCCGGAATATACCGACCAGGCTTGGCACGGCTACCTGCCCGAGGCCCGGCCGGGTCTGCTCTACGGCTATCGCTGCCATGGGCCCTACGAGCCCAGGAACGGTCATCGCTTCAACCGGCACAAGCTGCTGCTCGACCCCTATGCGAAGTCGCTCCGCGGGCCGCTGCGCTGGAGCGACGCCCATTTCGGCTTCCGCGCCGGCAGCAGCCGCGACGATCTGAGCTTCGACCGACGCGACAATGCCCGCGGCATGCCGAAATGCGAGGTGGTCGAGGGTGCCTTTTCCTGGGGGCCCGACCGCCGTCCGCGCACGAGCTGGTCCGAGACAATCATTCTGGAGGCCCATGTCAAAGGCATGACCCAGTGCCACCCCGATGTGGAGCCGCGCTTTCGCGGCACGCTCGCGGGTCTGGTGGCGCCGGCGATGCTCGATCATCTGGTCGCACTGGGCGTGACCGCGATCGAGCTGCTGCCGATCCATGCCTTCCTGAACGACCGACCGCTCGTCCAGCGGGGCAAGGTCAATTTCTGGGGCTACAACACCCTGGGCTTCTTCGCGCCCGAGCCGCGCTACCTGGCGAGCGGCGCCATCGACGAGATGAAGATTGCCGTCCGCCGCCTGCACGAGGCCGGTATCGAGGTCATTCTCGACGTGGTCTACAATCACACGGCCGAGGGCAACCACCTGGGGCCGACCCTGTCGTTCCGCGGCATCGACAATCTCAGCTACTACCGGCTGAACGAGGATCGGCGCTTCTATACCGACTATACCGGCACCGGCAACACGCTGAACCTCGACCATCCGCGCGTGCTGCAGCTGGTCATGGACTCGCTGCGCTATTGGGCGACGGAGATGCGGGTCGACGGCTTCCGCTTCGATCTGGCGACCACCCTCGCGCGCGAGAAGCAGCCGTTCGACCAGGGCAGCGCCTTCCTCGACGCCGTCCGCCAGGATCCGGTGCTGAACGAGGTGAAGCTGATCGCCGAGCCCTGGGACCTGGGGCCGGACGGTTACCGCGTCGGCGGCTTTCCGCCCGGCTGGGCCGAATGGAACGGGCAGTATCGCGATGTCCTCCGCCGGTTCTGGAAGGGCGACGACGGCATGCTCGCCGACATGGGCAGCCGGCTCGCCGGCTCGTCCGACATCTTCGGTCACGGCGGGCGCCGACCCTGGGCCTCGATCAATTTCGTCACCGCCCACGACGGCTTCACGCTGCAGGACCTCGTCTCCTATGAAGCGAAGCACAATGCCGACAATGGCGAGGACAGTCGCGACGGGACCGACGTCAATCATTCCTGGAACTGCGGCGTCGAAGGCCCGAGCGACGATCCGAAGATCCTGGCGCTCCGGCGTCAGCAGAAGCGCAACCTGATCGCGGCCCTGCTGTTGTCGCTGGGCGTGCCGATGTTGTTGTCTGGCGACGAATTTGGCCGGTCCCAGCAGGGCAACAACAACGCCTATTGCCAGGACAATGAACTCAGCTGGATCGATTGGGCCGGCATCACCGAGCATGACCGGCAGTTCCAGTCCTTCGTCACCTTCCTGATCCGCCTGCGCCGGGACCATCACGTGTTCTCGCGCCCGCACTTCCTGCGCGGCGCCGAGCAGTCGGATGGGCTGAAGGACATCACCTGGGTCACGCCCGAAGGCCGGGAATACACGTCCGACGACTGGCACAAGCCCTATGCCCGCTGCCTGGGCTATCTGCTGAACGGCCGGGCCGGCGCCTATTATCGAGGCTTGAGCGGCCAGCGTGACGTCGATGTCAGCTTCCTGATCCTGATCAACGCCCATCACCAAGACATCGTGTTCCACGCGCCCGAGACACCCCGGCCGATGCGCTGGGGCGCCCTGGTCGATACCGCCGAGGAAACCGGCCTGATCGAGGGCGGCATCGAGATCACGACCCACCGGCCCTTTCCCCTGCGAGCCCACTCGCTCGCCCTGTTCGTGCATCGGGAGGCAATCTGATGAAACGCCATCACCCCCTGCCCTTCGGAGCCGAAATCACCGACGATGGCATCCGCTTTCGCCTGTGGGCACCCGACGCCGAGACCGTGTCGCTGACGCTGCAGGACGGCAGGCAGATCGCCATGACCATGGAGGCCGACGGCTGGTTCGGCCTGACCACGACCGAGGCCGCCGTCGGCACCCGCTATCGCTATCGCATCGGCAATGGCTTCTACCCCGACCTGGCCTCGCGCCGGCAACCGGACGGGGCGCTGGGCTTGAGCGCGGTGGTCGATCCCCACGCCTATGACTGGACCGACACGGCTTGGGCCGGCGTGCCCTGGCCGCAGGCCGTGATCTACGAGCTGCATCCCGGCACCTTTTCCGAGGCCGGCGATTTCGACGGCATCGTCCGGCATCTGGACCATCTGGTCGATCTGGGCGTGACCCTGATCGAGTTGATGCCGGTCGCCGATTGTCCCGGCCGCTGGAACTGGGGCTATGACGGCGTGCTGCCGTTCGCGCCGACCGAACGCTATGGCGGGCCCGAGGCGATGAAGCGGATGGTCGACGCGTGCCATCGCCGCGGCATCGGCGTGATCCTGGACGTCGTCTATAATCACTTCGGGCCGTCGGGCAATTTCCTGCATGCCTATGCCAGCAGGTTCTTCACCGAAAAACACAAGACGCCCTGGGGTGCCGCGATCAATTTCGACGATGCGGGCTCGGCCAACGTGCGCCGTTTCTTCATCGAGAACGCGCTCTATTGGCTGGAGGAATTCCACCTGGACGGGCTGCGTTTCGATGCGGTCCATGCCATCAAGGACGACAGCCTGCCGCCGTTTCTGGAGGCGCTGGGCGATGCGGTCCGGATGGCGTTTCCGAACCGGCAGATCCATCTGATCCTGGAGAACGACGCCAACGAGGCGGACCGCCTGGGCCATGGCGCCGGCGGCATCGGCCCTTACGACGCGCAATGGAACGACGATTTCCACCATGCATTGCGGGTGGCACTGACCGGTGCCCATGGCGGCTATTACGACGATTATGCCGACGACCTGATCTCGCGGGTCGGTCTGGCGCTGGCCGAAGGCTTCGTCTATCAGGGGGAGCCCTCGGCCCATCGCGGCGGTGAGCCTCGGGGCGAGCCGTCGGGCGATCTGCCGCCGACCGCCTTCGTCGATTTCATCCAGAACCACGACCAGGTCGGCAACCACGCCTATGGCTGGCGCCTGCCCCGGTTCGCCGACCGGGAGACGCTGCGTGCCGCCGCCGCCATCCTGCTGCTGAGCCCCGGCATCCCCATGCTGTTCATGGGCGAGGAATGGGCGACCGAACGGCCGTTCCCGTTCTTCTGCGATTTCGACGGCGATCTGGCCGATGCCGTGCGCACCGGCCGCGCCGCGGAATTCGCCAGCTTCCCGGAATTCCGCGACGAGGCGTCCCGGGCGCGCATCCCCGACCCGCTGGCGGAGGCGACCTTCCTGTCGGCCAAGCTCGACTGGCCGGTGCTGGACCAATCCGAACCCGCGGCCATGCTGGAACTCTACCGCGAACTCATCGCGCTCCGCCGACGCCATATCGCGCCGCTGCTGGCCAACAGCGATCATCCGCGCGGGCAGTTCGTCCGGCTGGGCACCGGCGGGCTGGAGGTGCGCTGGCGGCTCGACGGCGCGGAATTGACGCTGCTGGCCAACCTGTCCGACCGGCCGGTCGAGGCCGTCCACCGCACGGGCCGCGGCCAGGTGATCTATCGGAGTCATGAGGCGATCGACGCGCTGCCGCCTCGTTTCGTTTCCGTGACGATCGAGCAGGGAGGCCAGCCATGAGCACCTATCGGACCCTGGTGCATCGACTGGCCGGCCACGTCGGCATCGGCACCGAGTGGCGCGACGTCTGGGGCAAGACCCATACGACCCCGGTCGACAGTCTGGTCGCCTTGCTGGAAGCGATGGACGTTCCGGCCCATAGCGAGGCGAGCGCCAAGGTCAGCCTGAAGCGCCGCCGGCATCTGGCGTCGGCTCCCGGCTGCCTGGTCATCGATTCCGGACGAAACATCGCGATCCCGCTGCCGCCGCTGGTCAAAAGCCGGCATTGGATGGTCACGTTCGAGGATGGCGTGCGCCTGGAAGGCAAGATCGACGACGACGCCCCTGTCCTGGTGCTGGCGCGGGTTCCGGACGGCTATCACCGGCTGGCGTTTCCCGACGACGGGGTGGCGCTGCAGATCATCGCTTCGCCCGGCGCGTGCCACCTGCCGACCGGGGCGGACGGCCATAGCTGGGGCCTGGCGACGCAGCTCTATAGCCTGCGGTCGCCCGGGCAATGGGGCATTGGCGATTTCACCGATCTGGGCGCGCTCGGCGCCGGCGTCGCCCATCAGGGCGGCAGCCTGATCGGGGTCAACCCGCTGCATGCGCTGTTCCCGGCCGCCCCCGACCGCATCAGCCCCTATTCGCCGTCGAGTCGGCTGTTCCTCAACCCGCTCTATATCGACGTCGCCGCGGTGCCGGACCTCGCCGCCTCGACCGAGGCGCGCGACAGGATCGCCGGCAATGAATTCGGCCATCGCCTGGCCCGGGCCCGAACGGCGGGACTGGTCGATTATCCGGCCGTCGCACGGGCCAAGTCCGACGTCCTGCGCCTGCTGTGGCGGACGTTTCGGGACCAGCATCTGGGCGCGGCGCCCACCGAGCGCGGCCAGGCGTTCCGCCGCTTTCAGCAGGCCGGCGGCGAGGCGCTCGTCCGCTTCGCGCAATTCCACTCCCTGCAGGCGGATCGGATCGACCGGGACGGATTCGCCTGGAAGGATTGGCCGGAGGCGCTGCGTTCGGCCAACGGCGCCGGCGTCGCCGACTTCGCCGCCGCGCACGGCGACGAGATCCTCTATCACCAATATCTGCAATGGGAGGCCGATCGGCAGCTCGGCCGCGCGGTCGGCACCGCCGGCCTGTCGATCGGGCTCTACCGCGATCTGGCGATCGGCGCCGATCCCTATGGCGCCGACACCTGGAGTTCGCCCGACAGCTACATCACCGGCGCTTCGGTCGGTGCCCCGCCGGACCTGCTCAATCGGCAAGGCCAGAATTGGGGACTGACCGCCTATAGCCCGGTCGCGCTGAGGGCCCAGGGCTACGCCCCGCTCGTCGCGGCGCTGCGCGCCAACATGCGCCATGCCGGCGCGCTCAGGATCGACCATGTCATGGGGCTGAAACAGCTGTACCTGGTGCCGAACGGCGCCTCGGCCGAACGAGGCGCCTATATCCGCTATCCGTTCGAGGACATGATCCGCATCCTGGCACTGGAGAGCCGGCGTCATCGGTGCCTCGTCGTGGGCGAGGATCTGGGCACGGTGCCCCACGCCTTCCGCCCACGCATGCAGCGGGCGAAAATCATGTCCTGCCGGATCCTGATGTTCGAGCGCGGCGCGCGCGACCGATTCAAGCCGCCCTCGGCCTACCCGGCCCTGGCCGCCGTCGCGGCGGGCACTCACGATCTGCCGCCGCTGAAAAGCTGGTGGCTCGGCACCGATATTCGGGAGCGCCAGGCGTTGCGTCTCTACCCGAACGCCGTCGCCCGGCATCGCGACGAGGCCGGGCGCGCGCTCGACCGGCAGCGCCTGCTGGCGGCGCTGAAGCGTCAGGCGTTGTTGCCGCCGAACCTGGATACCGAGGGTTTCGACGAGCGGCTGATCCTGGCGGTGCATCGCTTCCTCGCGCGCAGCCCGAGCGCGCTGATGCTGGTCCAGGCCGAGGATCTGCTGAGCGTCGAGACCATGGTCAATCTGCCCGGCACGATGGACGAGCACCCGAATTGGCGCCGCCGCCTGCCCCTCTCGGTCGATGAGATGCTGGCCGATCCGCGCTTCAACGACCTCTCGAATTTGCGGGAACGACCGCGCCGGGCCGAACCACGGAAGAAGCGCCATGCTTGACCAGTCCTGGACCCCGCCGCGCGCAACCTATCGCCTGCAATTGACGCGTGACTTCACCTTCGCCCAGACGGCGGCGCGGGCGCCGTTCCTGGCGCGGCTGGGCATAAGCCACGCCTATCTTTCGCCGATTCTGACCGCACGGCCGGGCAGCACCCATGGCTATGACGTGACCGATCATGCCCAGATCAATCCCGAACTGGGTGGCGAGGACGGCTACCGGGCCCTGGTCCATGCGTTGCGTCGCGAGGGGCTGGGCATCATCGTCGATATCGTGCCGAACCATATGGGCATCGGCCCCGGCAATCGCCGCTGGATGGATCTGCTGCGCTGGGGCAGCTCCTCGGCCTCATCCCAGTTCTTCGATATCGATTGGCACCCGCCGCAGCCCGAACTCGTCGACAAGGTCCTGTTGCCGTTCCTCGGCGGCGATCCCAACGATCTGGTCGCGGCCGGCGAGATCCGGCTCGTGTTCGGCGGCGACGGCTTCACCGTTCAATATCACGATCACATCTGGCCGGTGACGCCGACCAGCGTCGGACCGATCCTGGAATACGCCGCGTCGGGCACGCCGGAGCTGCTGCCGCTGGCCCGCGACTTCGCTTCGCTCGATGCGCTGGCGCGCTCCACCGCGGCTTTAGGCACGCGTGCGGAGCTTCTGGCGGCCGAACTGGCGGGTCGACGGGAGTGCCATCCGGCGATCGAAGCGGCGGTGGCGGCCTGGAACGGCAGCGGCCGGCATCGTCTGATGGCACTGCTGGACCGGCAATGCTGGCGTCTGGCCGACTGGCACCAGGCGTCGGACTCGATCAACTATCGGCGCTTTTTCGCCATCAACGACCTGATCGCGATCCGCGCCGAACGGTCCGAGGTGTTCGAAGCGAGCCATGCACTGATCCTCGATCTGGTCGGCGACGGCCTGATCGACGGACTGCGCATCGACCATATCGACGGTTTGGCCGATCCGAAGACCTACCTCGACCGGCTGGCGGCCGCCATCGCCGCCCGGGGCCGCCATCCTTATATCCTGGTCGAGAAAATCCTTGGCGCCGACGAGAGCCTGCCGCCCGCCTGGCCGGTCGCCGGCACGACCGGCTACGACCGCCTGGGACCGATCGACCGGCTGTTCTGCGACCCGGCCGGCGCCGAGCCGATCATCCGGCATTATTGCCGCCTGACCGGCCGGCCCTCCGATCCGACCGACATGGTGCGGGCGGCCAAGCGGGGCTTCCTGGAGACGGAATTCACCGCCGAGATGACGCGGTTAGCCCACGCCCTCCACCATCTCGCCGCCGATGCCTGGCCGGTCCTGACGATCCGCGCGGCCGTCATCGCGACGATTTCGCATCTGACGGTCTATCGCACCTATTTCGACGGCCTGCCGATCGCCGACCAGGACCGAGCCCGGATCATGGCCGCGATCGAGGCCGCCGCGATCGAGCCCCCCGCGCTCGCGCGTTTTCTGGACGAGGTCCTGACCGGCGATATGCCGGGCGAATCGGCCCATGCGGCAGCAGTGCTGTTCCAGCAACTATCCGGCCCGGCCATGGCGAAGGGGCTGGAGGACACGGTATTTTTCCAGCATGTCCCGCTGCTGGCGTTGAACGAAGTCGGGGGCGAACCCGGCGCCACCGCCCTGTCGATCGCCGCCTTCCATGAGCTCAACCAGACCAAACAGCGCCTGCGTCCGGACGAGATGATCGCCGGATCGACCCATGACACCAAACGCGGCGAGGATGCGCGCGCCCGCCTGCTGTGTCTGACCTCGGTGGCCGACCTCTGGCAAGATCAGCTCGATGCCTGGCTGACCAACACCATCGCACCCCGCCCGAACGATGCTATCTACTATTATCAGACCGTAATCGGCGCCTGGCCGCCCGGCCTGGCGACGGACGATGCCGCCGGCCTCGCCGCCTTCACCGCGCGCGTCCGACCCGCGCTGCTGAAGGCTGCGCGCGAGGCCAAGGAACTGACGAGCTGGAACGAGCCGGACACCGATTACGAGGCCCGGCTCGACCGCTTCGTTTCGGCGGCCATGCCGATCGATGTCGCCCGGTTCTGCGAGACGATCGGCTTCTGGGGGGCGCTCACCTCGCTCTCGGCCACGCTGTTGCGCCTGACCACCCCCGGCGTACCGGATCTCTATCAAGGCTCGGACGGCTGGAACCTGTCGATGGTCGATCCCGACAATCGCCGGCCGGCCGATGCCGCCGCCGCGGACCGGCGGCTTGCGGCCGGGCGGGTCGGTCTCGGCAAGCTGCGGGCCCATTGGCATGATGGCGCGGTCAAGAGCTTCCTGATCCGACGGGTGCTGGCGTTGCGCCGCGGGCGGCCGCCGCTGCTCGCCCAGGGCCGCTATCAGCCGCTGGCGATCGACGGCGCCCAGGCCGACCTGCTGATCGGCTTCGCCCGCGAGGGCGAGGGCCGCGCCATCGTGCTGGCACCGCGTTTCTGGCCGCGGCTCTGGCCGGTCGAAGCCGCGGCACCGCAATGGGGCGACACGAGCATCAGCCTGGCCAACGGAGCCTATCGCAACATCCTGACCGGCGACCGCCTAACCGTCGACGGCGCGCTGCCAGTCGGCGACCTCCTGGGTGATTTTCCGGTTGGCCTGCTGGTGGCGGAGGAATGAGGCAACGTAACGCCGGTCTCGCGGGTTGAGAGAGGAAGCACTGGCGTTAACGGAGGAAATCATGCGATTGACCGCCGGCTTTCTCGTTCTCAGTCTCGCCGTCGCGGGCACCGCGCTGGCACAGATCCAGACCCCATCGCAGCCGGACATCGACAGGGCGCCGCCCGATAAGATCGGACCGCCGCTCGAGCAGCATCCCGTGCCGCAAACCGGCACGGCCGAGCCGCTGAGCAAGGAACTGTCGCGCACCAACGGCGTGGTGCGTCCACCCGCCAGCGTCGATCCGGGCATGAGCCAGACACCCCCGGATCCGGGGGCACAGAGCATGCCCGTGATCAAGCCGCCGACACCGGACGCCGGCGTGGCGCCCAAATAAAAAAGGCCCCGGCTGGATACTCAGCCGGGGCCTTTTCAGCGTCCGACGCGGCGCGGCTCCGGAGCGGGCGGGGAGCGGTCTGCTTCCGGCTTCAATCCGAGACTGGCCCATTTTTCGGGCATCTCGACACCATGGAGCTGATTCTCCAGCTCTGCCCGGGCGCGCGAGACCCGACTTTTCATGGTGCCGACCGGGCAACAGGCGATTTCCGCAGCCTCCTCGTAGGAAAAGCCGCTGGCGCCGACCAGCACGAGCGCTTCGCGTTGGGTCGGCGGCAGGTTCCTGAAGGCCGACGTGAAGTCCCGGATCTCGACGCCGATCTCCTGGCCGCCATCGACCATGGCCAGATCGACCTGATGCTCCATGCTGACCTCGGATTTGCGGCTGCTCCGCCGCATCTCGTTGAAGAATCGGTTGCGCAGGATGATGATCAGCCAGCCTTTGAGGTTGGTTCCGGGCTTGAATTGATGGCGATTGGCCAACGCCCGGACGATCGTATCCTGGACAAGGTCTTCGGCAAGGGCATGATTTCGCGCAATCAAATGCGCAAAAGCGCGGAGATGCGGCAGATTTTCCACCAATTCCGCCTTGAATTCATCATCATAGGCCACATTGATCCCCAGTCTTGATCGGATGTGAGCCGGCGAGTTTCCCCGATCGTCAACAGATCGTAGGCGCTCGACTGAATGTGTCTGGTGTCTAGGATCAAACGATGGGTCGGAATTCAAGGTTCCGCCAGACCGACAATCAACGAGTTCTCGATCCGTCAATAGCGACGAATTCCGCTTCACGTGGATCGCCTGACCGCAGGATCTTCGCCGTGGCTGTGGCTCTTACCGATCAGTTCGGCCTCGCGTAACGCCTTGCCTTCAGGGCCGTCCAGGTCGGCCTTGGCCTTGCGTGCCTGCTGCTCGACCGGGCCGTTTTCAGCGAACTGCTTGGCCTTGCGGTTATAGGCGCGGGCGGCGGTACGGTTACCCTCGCCTTCGTTGGCTTGGGTCGAACCGCTCGTCTCGGCCTGGGTCGAACTCACCTCCCCCTCGGCCTGGACCCAATGATCGAGGTCGCGTCCCTGGGGCTGACCTTCGGTCTGCCATAGGCGATAGGCCTTCTCGCTGATCTGCTGGCGACGTTCATCCGACATTGTCATGGCTCCTCGTTATTTCCATTCCACGAAAAGTCTTCGGGCTGGCGGGGAGTTCCGCGAAAAATCCGGATCATGCGAACTTTTCGGCGGGGTGGCCTCTGACGGGACGGCCGCGCTAAATGATCTCGCGCCGGAGCGTCGCTTCGGGGCTGAGCCCGTAATAGGCCCGCAAGCCGGTATCGAACTCGACGGCTCCCATGTCGGGCCAATTGTCGGAATCGAAGCCCGGTGCCTGTCGCAGGACGTCCTTGTCGATGTCGATGACATAGGCATCGACGCCCTCGTCGTAGTTCAGCAATTCCCAGGGCAGCGCGAACAGCTTACTGCCCAGGCCGAGGAAGCCGCCGAACTCCAGCACGGCGTAACGTACGGAGCCGTCGAACTTATCGAGCACCACGTCGCGGATGCTGCCCAGATCTTCGTTCGCCGGGTTGGTGACGGCAGTGCCCTGAACTTTGGCGGCGCGGATGATTCGCGCATGGCCGCCGGGCGAGCGGTTTTCGGTGATCGGCTGCATGACACTTCCTTTCAGTTGGACTTCAAGCACCGGAGCGGCCGGTGTCGCGGGGCCGCGCCTTCTCGGTCGGATCCATGTGGTCGGGCCGGTTCGAGGCGCCCGTGGGCGCGCGCCGCGGCTCGGCATGGTCCGGCGGCGTGTGGCCGCTGGCACGTCCACGATCCGGCTTGGCGCCGTGGGCCTGGCCGAGATCGGGCTTTTGCGTGGCGTCGGACATGATCGGCGTCCTCCTTCACGCCCCCAACCGGTCGCCCGGGCCGTTGGTTCCCCCTCAGGCATTCCCGCCGAGGAAATGGCCGAAAGCGCTCAGGCCCCGAATGCGGTCGCAGACGATCTTGCTGATCGCCAGCATCGGCACGGCCAGGATCGCGCCCGGTACGCCCCACATCCAGTACCAGAACACGATCGAGAGCACGACGATGACGGGGTTGAGCGTGAAGCGGCGGGCCAACAGCATCGGCGTCACCGCCTCGCCTTCGACCAGGTGAATGGCGAGATAGCCGGCCGCCGGCAGGCAGGCGTGCCACAGGCTGTCGAAGCTCAACAGCCCGATCAGCAGAAACAGCCCGACGCCCGCGCTGGGGCCTAGGATCGGCAGATAGTTCAGCAGGAACGCCATGACGCCCCAGAGCGCCGGGCTCTCGAGCCCGACGGACCAAGTCAACAGCCCGGTCGCGATACCGACCAGCAGGTTCATGATCGTAACAGTTACCAGATAGGCCGAGATATCCCGCTCGATCTGCTGGACGATGTCGACGACCTGCCGTTTGTCGCGAAAACGCGGCAGGATTTCAATCAGGCGACGCAGGAAGGTGTCACCCGAAATCAGCAGAAAGAACAAGAACAGCAGACTGGTCAGCAATATGCCCAACACGGCACGCGTGCCGGTGAACAGGGTCTCCTCCATCGGGGGCGACCGTTCCACGACGGTCATGTTAGTGCCGGGTGCCGACGTGCCGGCGAGCGATTCGATCCGCTTGATCTGTTCGTCGACCGCCTGGATCGGTCGACGCAGCACGCTGAGGCGCTGCTCCAGCCTGGGCACTGCCTGGGGCAGCTTGGAGATCCAGGACGTCGCCGGTGCCGATACCAGCGTGCCGAAGGCCACCAGCAATCCGACCAGCAAGGCAACCGAGATCAGCGCCGCCAGCGGCCGCGGCAACCATAGCCGCTCCAGCCCGCGCACGGCCGGCTGCAACAACAGTTTGAGCAGACAGGCGCAGATCAGCGGCAGAACGATCTCCGCCGCCAGCCGACAGACGACCAGCACGGCGATCGCAAACAACCCGCCCAGGAACACGGCTTTCGGGTCCGACGGCAGCGGCAGGTCGCGCCCGCCATCCTCCGCCGCCTGGTCGGGCGTCAAATCATAGAAAACCGGCTGCCCGATAGGTTCGAGCGGATCCATTTGCTCCATTTCCGGCCTCGTCATCCTCGCCCGTTTCCGCTTTTTTGACGCAATGCTGCCCTATTAAAGAACCTGGATGTGAATTGGTTCATCGCCTACCAACTTGGGGGAATGCTAATCAGTTCGCTTCGAAACCGGGTGTTAACCCCCCAGGCGCAGGGTTCGCTCGTGAAGTCATTGTCCAATCGAGTTCCGTATGCCTCATGACCCGAATCTGCCCTGGTGGCAGGGAGCCGCGATCTATCAGATCTATCCGCTGAGCTTTGCTGATTCGAACGGTGACGGATGGGGCGATCTCCCCGGCGTCCTGCAGCATCTCGACTATGTCGCCTCGCTGGGCGTGGATGCGATCTGGCTGTCGCCCTTCTGCCGCTCGCCGATGCGTGATTTCGGCTATGACGTGTCCGATCACACCGCGGTCGATCCGATCTTCGGCACGATAGAGGATGCGGACGCGGTCATCGCGCGCGCCCATCGCCTGGGCCTCAAGGTCATCCTCGATCAGGTCTGGAGCCATACGTCCGACCAGCACGCCTGGTTCAAGGACAGCGCCACCGCCCGGACCGGCGCCAAGGCCGACTGGTATATCTGGGCCGACCCGCAGCCTGACGGCACGCCGCCCAACAATTGGCTGTCGGTGTTCGGCGGCAGCGCCTGGACCTGGGAGCCGCGGCGCCGGCAATATTATCTGCATCATTTTCTGACCAGCCAGCCGAAGCTGAACCTGCGCAATCCGGCGACGCTCGATGCGATCCTGGCGACCGGCCGCTTCTGGCTGGATCGCGGGGTCGACGGCTTCCGTCTGGATGCGATCGATTTCATGGCGCATGACCCGGCTCTGCGCGGCAATCCGCCGTTGCCACCCGCCGATGGCAAGATCCCGTCGAAGCCGTTCGCACTCCAGCGCCACGACCACGACATGCTGCATGCCGACGCGCTCGCCATCATGGCTCGCATCCGGGCACTGACCGACGAATACCCCGGCACCGTGACGCTGGGCGAGGTGTCGAGCCAGCCGGGCGCGTTCGAGCGGATCGCCGAATATACCCGGCCGGGCCGGCTGCATCTGGCCTATACGCTTCGCCTGCTGCGCAGCGGCGTCTCGGCCGCGATCCTGGAAGCAACCCTGGTCGAGGCCAAGAGCGCGATCGAGGGCAATGGCCTGTGCTGGGCCTTCGGCAATCACGATGTCGTCCGGCTCGCCAGTCGCTGGGGCGGTGCCGATCCGGCCGCGGAACGCGCGTTCATGACCCTGCTGGGCTGCCTACCCGGCCCGATCTGCCTGTATCAGGGCGACGAGTTGGGCCTGCCCGAGGCGGATCTCTCCCATGATCAGTTGCGCGATCCGTTCGGCATCGCCTTCTGGCCGGAATTCCGCGGCCGTGACGGCGGCCGGACGCCGATGCCCTGGCGGGAGGCGGCCCCTGCCGGCGGCTTCACCACCGGTACGCCATGGCTGCCGGTACCGGCCGAGCATCGCGCCCGGGCGGTCGATGTCCAGGAACGGGATTCCGACAGCGCGCTCGCCCATTGGCGCCGGTTCCTGAAGGCGCGCAAGGCGATGCCCGCCCTGCTGCGCGGCGGCATCGACGAAATCCATCGCAACGGCGACGTGCTGAGCTTCGTGCGACGCCTGGGCCACGAGCGCGTCCTGTGCGTGTTCAATTTGTCATCAACCCCGGCGCGTTTCGCCTATTGTGCCTGGGATCGCGAAGAAAATGATCTTTTGCTGCCGGCCTGGGGTACGATGGTGCTGACCGCCGGCCGCGCGATTCGCTCGATCGCCGCCTGAGCCGGTCCGGAAGGACGAAACTTCCACTGAAAAGTGCGGAACTTCCGTCACAATTCCTGGGGAACGTTTCTGTAAAGCCCTCCGTTTGTCGGGGAAACTGCGGGTTGATGATGGAATCCCGATCGATCGATGCACCGGAAATCCTTATCATCGAGGACGAACCTCTGATCGCGATGTATATCGAGGATGCGCTGACGCGCGCCGGATATCGCACGGTCGGACCGTGCGAGACGGTGGCGAGCGCGATCGAGGCCGCCCATCGCTTCGAGGGGGCGGGGGCGCTTGTCGACCTGATGCTGGACGGCAGCGATGCCAGCGAGGTCACCGTGATCCTGGCCGAGCGGAACATACCGTTCATCATCATGACCGGGCGCGAGGAAACCGCGCATTTACCCGCCAGCGTCGACACTCCGGTACTGAAGAAGCCGTTCCTTGCCGGCGACCTGCTGGAGACGGTCAACGCCGTCTGTGCCCGCTGAAGCGTGCCCGCGCCACCCAGACACGAGCAGGATCCGGACATCGGCAAGCAGGCTGCGGGCCTGGCGCATGATTTCAACAATCTGCTGCTGGCGATGACCGCTTGCCTGGAACTGATCCGCAGCCGATCGGCCGAAGCGCGGATCATCGATATCGCCGAGCATGGGCTGGACACGATCGGCCGCGGCACAGGGCTGGTCGACCGCATATTGGCCCTCGGCGGCATCATGCAGCGAGACGAACGTCCCGTCGATCCGATGCTCCGGCCGGAAGCGGCGGCGCGGCAACGGACCATTCTGATCATAGACGACGATCTCGATGTCCGTCTCGTGCTGGTCGAACTGCTGCGAGCGCTGGGCTATCGTCTGATCGAAGCCGCCGACGGCGCCGAGGCGCTGGCCGGACTGGAGCAGCAGCCAGATCTCGCGATCGTCGATTGCGAACTCGCCGGCGAGAGCGGGCTCGACGTGGCCGGCTGGTTGCTCGATCGACGCCCGGAGTTGTCGATCGTCTTCGCGACCGGCTATAGCGAGGTCCGGTCCTTGGACCCGCGGCTCCGCGCGGCACCGTTCCTGCGTAAGCCATTCCGCATGGCGGAACTGGCCAGGACGGTCACAAGCGCGCTCCCGGCCTAAAGGCACAACGGCTAACGCCGCCGGCGATTGCTCGCCGGCGGCGTCATCTCATCCCGAACGAAAGCCGCTCAGTTCGGCTTGCTGGCGTGGCCGCCGGTCGGCGGGACCGCACCCTCGCCGCTGCCGGTCGCCTTGTCTTCCAGCTTATACTGCGGCAGGGCCGCCAGCTGGTCCTTGGTCTGGTCCAGGGTCAGACGGTTGTTGTTGAGTTTCAGGCTGCCGAACGACACGGCGACATACTTGCCGCCGATCCCAGCGGTCGAGCCATAGCTCAGCACCACATCGACGATCTTGCCGTCCTTGTCGAGGATCAGATCCTTGACGCTGGCGACATTCTGGTTTTGGCGATCGTAGACGGACGAGCCAATGATCTTGTTGGCACGCATCTGATCCGCCTGAATCATAGTATCGGCAGCAAATGCACTCGATCCGAGCGACGCGGCCATGACTATAGCAAGCCCCGTCGCCGCGATGATCTTGTTCATTTTAATCTCCATTCTTATCTAACCGTCCAGCGGACGGACGGGGTAATAACCGATGACCCCATATCCGGTTCCGCTTATTTCCGAACTACTTGTCGTCTGCGGTGCCGTCGCGACTGGCGATATGCTCGGCGATGTGCTTCTCGTCAGCGCGGGTCGAGCGATGCGGCGCGCCGGGCGAGATGGGGTCGCTGGCCGGAAAGCTGTCGGCGAGCGCGTCGTCCAGAGCCTCTTCCTTCTTCGGGTTCGGCTTGGCGGTCTCGGTAGCCATTTTGCGTCTCCTCGCGAGCGTGGACCATGTGTCTCAACACGCATCCGCCGGCAGGGTTCGCTCGGGCGGCTAGATTTTCACCAGATCGAGCGCGGCGGCGATCAGGGCCACGTGGGTGAAGGCCTGAGGGAAATTGCCGACCAGACGCTTGGTCGCCGGGTCATATTCCTCGGAGATCAGTCCGACGTCGTTGCAGAGGCCGAGCAACCGCACGAACAGGGCGCGCGCCTCGTCCGTACGGCCCTGCTGCAGGTAGACGTCGACCAGCCAGAAGCTGCAGGGCAGAAACACGCCTTCGCCGGGTGGCAGGCCATCGACGGCGGTTTCAGTGCGATAGCGCAGCACGAAGCCATCGACCAGCAGATCGCGTTCGATCGCGGCGATCGTGCCGATGACCCGCGGATCGTCCGCCGGCAGGAAGCCGACCGTCGCGATCAGCAGCAGGCTCGCGTCGAGCGGAGCGCGGCCGAAGGCTTGGGTGAAGCTGTTCTGAACGGGATCGAAGCCCTCGCGGCAGACCGTCTCATGGATCAGGTCGCGCAGCGCGCACCAGTCGTCGATCGGTGCCTCCAGCGCATAGGTCTCGGCATCCTTGATCGCGCGATCCATCGCGACCCAGGCCATGATCTTGGAAAAAGTGAAATTGCGCCGGCCGCCGCGCACTTCCCAGATACCCTCGTCCGGCTGATCCCAGATCACGGCCAGATGGTCGATCATGGTCCGCTGCAGATCCCAGGCCGACGGAGGTGCGGCGAGCCCGCTTTCCCGCGCGCGGTGCAGCGCCCCCATCACCTCGCCATAGACGTCGAGCTGGACCTGCCCCGCCGCCGCATTGCCGACACGGACCGGCACGGCACCTTGATAGCCCATGAGCCAGGGCACCTCCCACTCCATCAATTGGCGCTCGCCGGCGATGCCGTACATGATCTGCAACTGGTCGGGCGCGCCCGCGATGCTGCGATGCAGCCAGTCGCGCCAGGCCTGCGCCTCGTCGAAATAGCCGCCCCGCATCAGCGCCATCAAGGTCAGCGTCGCGTCGCGCAGCCAGCAGAAGCGATAATCCCAGTTGCGCCGCCCGCCCAATTGCTCCGGCAGCGAGGTGGTCGGCGCCGCGACGATGCCGCCGGTCGCACCGAACGTCAGCGCCTTCAGGGTCAGGAGCGAGCGCAGCACGGGCTCCCGAAATTCGCCCCGGTAGCTGCAGCGCCCGCTCCACTCGCGCCACGCCTGCTCGGTCGAGGCAAGGGCGGCGCGCCCGTCGAGCGGCAGCAGGAGCGGCAGGTGCGATGCGGCATAAGTCATGACGAACGACACGGTCTGGCCGGCCTCGACGGTAAAATCGGCGACAGTCGACAGGCCTTCGCCCCTGAGGTCGACCGGGCAGCGCAGCGTGATGCCGTTCGGCCCGGCGATGATGCTCAGGCCCGATTTGTCCGCCAACTGGGTGACCCACGGCACCGTGATGCCGTAGTCGAAGCGCACGCTGAGATCGAGCCGCATGGCGACCCGGCCACGCCGGCCCTCCACCAGCCGGACGAGCGAGGAATCGTCTGCGCCCATCGCCATGAAATCGATGATCGCGACTTGGCCATCCTCGGTATCGAACACCGTCTCCAGCACCATCGTGCCGTCCCGGTAGGATCGGTGGACCGTGGCGCCGGCCGCCGCGGGCGCGATGCGCCAGCGTCCGTTCTCGGATGTGCCGAGCAAGGCCGCAAAGCACGCGCCGCTGTCGAAGCGCGGCCAGCAAAGCCAATCGATGGAACCGTCGCGGCCGGCGAGCGCCGCCGTTCTGCAGTCCCCGATCAACGCATAATCTTCGATGGGTAGCGGCTGATCGGCGAGTTGGGTCACGCAGTTCTCCTCGGATTTGTCTTCTGCGAACAGCGGCTTGCGAACACCTGTTCCCTCACGCGTTGTCACACCGCATGCGAACGAAGGTTGCCGGAAGCTTGAAGGGCATCTCGATGACTGGAAGCAGAAGGCCGCCGGCGAAGTCCACACAAGCGAACAGGGCGGCCGCAACTACGGCCGCCCTGTTTTCAGGTCCGTCGGCCGTCCGGGACTATTAGTCCGGACCGGTCGGCGGGTTGGACGGCTCGCCCGGCAGTCGCGGTGCGCCGATCGGCGCCTTGACTTGGCCGGTGATCGATTCGTTGGAGCGATTGGCGCCGCTGCTATCGACCGACGGCAACGGCAGGCTCTCGTTCGAGGTGGGCGGTGCTGCGCGGACCGTGCCGGGAACGGTCGCGACCGGCGTGTCCGGGCCGCTGGGCGCGGGCGCGGGTCCGACGGCGGCGGCGGGCGGCGTGCCGGCGACCTGGGCTACCGCACCGATGGGCACCAGAGCGAGGGCGGCAAGTGCCAGCAAAGAATTTCGCATGGTCAGCACTCCTTCATGGCGATGGAGCCACCGCACATAACCCGCCACGACACCCTGCGGTTCCGAGCCATCGATGTTTCGATTTTTGAAAGTGTCCAAAAAGGGATATTGCGCTGCAACCAACCTGACCCGGCGGTGTTTTGGATGCGGTTTCCAATATCGGAAGGCGTCCAGGATGAAGCCACAATCCGCCCGAGCGATTGCCAATCGCGTCCGTGTCCTGTTCGTGTCGTCGGAGATCTATCCGCTGGCCAAGACGGGGGGATTGGCCGACGTGTGCGGCGCACTCCCCCTGGCCCTGGCCAGGGATGGTGACGTGGATATGCTGCTGATGCTGCCCGGCTACGACAGCGCCATCGCGGCGGTCGGCGACGCCACGGAGATCGCCGTGCTGCCGAACCTGCCCGGCGGACCGGCGCGGCTGCTGATCGGCATGATGCCCGGCAGCGATATCGAGGTGGTGCTGTTGGACCAGCCCAGCTCGTTCAGGCGTCCCGGCGGCCTGTATATCGATGAAGACGGGCGCGAATGGGCGGACAATGCGATCCGCTTCGCCGCCCTCGCCCATGCCGTGGTCGAGATGGCCATGGGCCGTGTCCTGCCGAACTGGCGTGCCGATATCGTCCATTGCAACGACTGGCATACCGGTCTCGTTCCAGTGCTGATCGCCGCCCAGCCCGGGCATCGGCCGCGCACGATCATGACGCTCCATAATCTCGCCTTCCAGGGCCTGTTCCCACCCTGCATGCTGCCGCAACTGGACCTGCCCCGCGGCTGCTTCTCGGTCGAGGGCGTCGAATATTTCGGCCAGATTTCGTTCCTGAAGGGCGGCATCAATTTCGCCGACAAGCTGACCACCGTCAGCCCGAGCTATGCCTGCGAGATCGTGACGCCAGAATTCGGCATGGGGCTGGAAGGCGTGCTGGCCCGCCGCCAGACCGATCTGATTGGCATCATGAACGGGATCGACGAGATGCTGTGGAACCCGGCCGAAGACCCGATGATCGATTGTTCCTATTCGGCCGACGATATCGCCGACAAGGCGCGCTGCAAGGCGGTCCTGCAGCGGGAATGGGGCCTAGCCGAAGACCCGACCGCGCCGCTGTTCGTGTTCGCGGCCCGGTTGGAGAGCCAGAAGATGGCCGACACTTTGCTGGAGCTGATACCCGATCTGATGGAGCGGCCGCAGGTTCAGGTCGCGATCACGGGCAAGGGCGCGATCCCGTTGCAGGACGGCTTCGCCGCCTGGCCGGCCCGGGCGCCGGGGCGCATCGCCGTGCGAATCGGCTATCGGGAGAATTGGGCGCATCAGCTGATGGCCGGCGGCGACATGCTGATCCATGGCGCCCGGTTCGAGCCCTGCGGCCTGACGCCGATCTATGCGATGCGCTATGGCACCGTGCCGATCGTGCGGGCCGTGGGCGGTCTCAGGGACTCGGTGACCGCGGTCGGGGCCACGCCCATCGCCGGCGGCAAGGCGAGCGGCTTCCAGTTCGACGAGGCCAATGCCGTCGGCATGCTGGATGCGATCGACACTGCGCTGGAATTCTACGCGCGCCCGGACTCCTGGCGTCAGCTGCAACGCAACGGCATGACCCGCGATTTCTCCTGGCGTGGCCCCGCCGCCCAATACCGCAGGCTCTACGAGGAGTTGGCGCCCGAGGCAGCCTGATCGTCGAAAAATGGAACCGATCCGGGCCGCCCGGATTGAGATGCAGACAAAAGAACTCGGAGAACGGTCATGTTGATACTTCTCATCATCCTTATCCTGCTGTTCGGCGGCGGCGGCTTCTACGGCTATCGCCGGAACTACTACGGCGGCGGCGGGATCGGCATCATCGGCGTGGTCATCATCGTGCTGATCGTGCTGGCGCTGTTCGGCAGCCCTCATATGGGTTGACCGGCCGGAACCCTCCCGGCATGACGATCACGCCCTCGAAGCCTTGCGCTTCGGGGGCGTTGCCATATCTGGATGTCGGCCACACGCTCGAACCCGATCGGAGATCCACCTTGGCGATGCTCGCAACCGCGTATCTCAGCCTGCTTGTCGCCATGGCCGTGCTCGACGGCTGCTGGCTGGGCTTCATCGCCAAGGATTTCTACCAGCGCAGCATCGGCCATCTCATGGCGGAGAAGATAAACGTCGCCGCGGCCGTCGCCTTCTACCTGCTCTATGCCGCCGGCCTGCTGGTCATGGCGGTCCGGCCAATGCTGGAGACGGGCGACTGGCAGTCCGCGGCCCTCCGCGGCGGCCTGCTTGGGCTGTTCGCCTACCTCACCTACGACCTCAGCAACCTCGCCACGCTCAAGGGCGTGCCGGTCAGCTTCGCGATCGTCGATATCCTGTGGGGCGGCGCGATTACCGCGAGCGCCTGCGGTCTCGCGGTTGTTATAGCCAAGCGACTTTTCGGTTAAACAGATGGAAGTTTTCTAAAATCCAAAGCATTAAGTCGCTTGGCCTGGCATTTTCTTTTCAACGTAAAGCTTTTGTTTTCGCTTCGCCGGTAGAATCCGGCAAGTGCGGTAGGCCGAGATGCCGAAGCGCACTTTTGGAGCCTCCCGAACTTTTTGAGCAACAGAGATCTCGTCGGGGTCGAACCCGCCCTCGGTTAAGCGAAAAGGTTGAGCCTCATGTCCATGCCCCCGTCAGGCGACGTTTTCAGCATGATCCTGTTCGGGATTCTGCTGGCCTGCGTCTTCGGTCTGGTCGGTTATGTCTGGGTCAAGCTCGGCGGCCGACCAAAGGTGGTGGAATATCGCGGCCTTACGATCCGCATCAACGCCGGATTGCCGGCCGGCAAGATCGTGCTGACGGACGCGGCCTGGCAGCCGCTGGGCGAGACCGCGCCGGACCAGTTCGACACGATCGCGCTGCCCGCGGAATGCACCGCTGCCTGGCTGTCGCCAAAAGACTTCGCCGCCTTCCTCGCCGCCCGCAAGATCGAACCGGCGGCGGTGATGCCCGAACGCCGGCTGCAGGCCTAACTGTAGCGGCCTGCACCCAGCAAGCTGCGCTCCAGTGCTGCATGGGTGCGAATTTCCGCAGCCGTGCCGCTCGCCTGCAGCCTCCCATGCTCCAACACCAAGCCACGGTCGGCGATGTTCAAGGCTGCGGCGACCGCCTGCTCCGCCAGCAATATCGTCAGGCCGTCATCCGCCAGCATCCGCAGCAGCGCGAACAGGTCGGCGACCAGCACCGGTGCCAGGCCCCGCGACGGCTCGTCCAGCAGCAGGATCCGCGGCGCGGTCATCAGCGCTCTGCCGATCGCCAGCATCTGCTGCTGACCGCCCGATAAGGTCCAGGCCGCGGCCCCGCGTTTGTCGGCAAGCGCCGGCAGATAGCCCAGCACCCGATCGAGGCGTCGTCGCCGTTCCATCCGGCCGACGGTCGCGACCAGCTCCAGATTTTCCATGACGCTCAGCCCGGGGAAGATCCGTCGCCCCTCCGGGCACCAGCCGATGCCGGCGCGCGACCGCCGCTCCGGCGTCCAGCGAGCGATATCGGCGCCGTCCAAATAGATCGATCCGGCGAGCGGGCGGCGCAAGCCCATCACCGCCTCCAGCAGCTCGGTCTTGCCGGCACCGTTCGGGCCGAGCAAGGCGGTGATGCCCGCGGCCAGGTCGACGTCGACAGCGCCGCCGCGCAGGATCCCAACCCGATCGAGCCTCAGCATGGCACCGTCCCCAGATAGGCCGCGCGCACGCCGGGGTCGGCCCGCACCGCGTCCGGCGTGCCGATCAGCGCGATGCGTCCGTCGAGCAGCACCGCGACCCGGTCGACCAGCCCCATCAGGAAACCCATGTCATGCTCGATCACGAGCAGACCGCGGCCCTCCGCCGCCAAAGCGCGCAGCAGCAGGCCCAGCCGGTCGCGCTCGCCGGCATCCAATCCGGCCGCCGGCTCGTCGAGCAGCAGGACGGCGGGATCGAGCGCCAGCGCGCGGGCGATGTCGGTCGACCAGGCCCGCTGCAGCAGGTCGGCGGCCCGGCCCTGCAGCGGTTCGAGTTCGGCCGCCGCCCCGAACCCGGCGCACCCGCGCTTCGCCGCCAGGGCTGCGGTGACCAGATCGAGCGGCGCCATGCCATCCGGCGGTGCCGGGGTTTGGAAGCTGCGGGCGACACCGGCCAGCGCGATCCGGTCGGGTGACAGGCGGTCGAGCCGGCGCTCGCCGAGGCTGATCGTCCCTCGATCGGGACGGTCGAGGCCGCTGATCAGATTGACCAGCGTCGTCTTGCCCGAACCGTTCGGACCGATCAGCCCGACGATTTCGCCCGGCCGGACCTCGAGCGTCACGTCCCGCAGCACGGCGATGCCGCCATAGGATTTCTCGACGCCGTCGATCCGCAGGGTGGCGACGGCGGGCGCCGCTCGCTGCCCCGCCACCGGACGCGCGGCCCGGCGCATCGGCCAGAACCGTTCCAGCGATCCGATCAGTCCCGCCGGCGCAACCAGCAGACAGGCGAATAGGCCGAGCCCGTAGGCGACGCGATAGGAGGCCCCCAACGGCCGCAGCCATTCCGGCAGATGTCCGATCAGCAAGGCACCCAGGACGGCGCCCATGACGGAGCCGCGACCGCCGATGACCACCATGGCGAGGCACCCGACCATGACCGAGAATTCGGCCACGTCCGGCGAGACCAGACCCAGCACATGGGCTTGCAAGGCGCCGCCAGCCCCCGCAAAGCCCGCGGCCAGCACAAAGCCGCGCGCGCGGATGCGCTCCGGATCGAGGCCGCTCGCCCGGGCGAGATCCGCGTCGCCCCGCACCAACGCCAGGGCCGGTCCGTTGCCGCCGCGCGTCAGCCACAGGGCCAGCGCCGCGCCAAGCCCGACCAGGCTCCAGCCGACCAGCATCGCGCCGGGGCCCCGACCGAATGCCGGCACGCCAACCAGCCCGTTGGCGCCGCCGGTCAGGCCCTGGGCATCGACCGCGACGAGCCGGACCAGCACCGCGAACCCCAACGTCGCCAGCGCGAAAAAATGACCGTCGAGCCGCCGGACCGGCGTATGGGCCAGACCCGCCAGCGCCGCCGGCACCAGCACGACCGCCGGCAGCTCCGCCCACAGCGGCCAGCCCAATCTGCCGCCAAGGATCCCAGCCGTATAGGCGCCGATCGCGAAACAGGCGCCTTGGGCCAGCGACAAGGCGCCGGCCTGCCCGAACACGAGCTGATAGCCGATCGCCATCAGCGCATAGCCGGCGGCGAGCGCCATCAGCCGCTGTTCATAGCCGGAGCCCAGCAGCAGCACGACGAGCAGCCAGAGGGCGATCGCCAACCCGACGAGCGAGGCCGGCCGCATCATGCCCGCCGCCCCAGCGGTGCCGGGAACAGGCCGGACGGCCGCACCATCAACAGCAGCAGCACGGCACCATAGAGCGCGGCGGTCGCCGCGACCGAACTCGCATAGCCGGCGACGACGCTCTCGAACAGGGCGATCAGCAGCGCGCCCACGACGGCGCCCCTGAGCGAGCCCCAGCCGCCGATGGCGACGGCGATATAGGCGCGCAGGATCAGATCGGTGCCCGAAGTCGGCGTGACGAAATAGGGCCCCGACAGCAAGAGCCCGACCGCCCCGGCGAGGGCGGCCGCCAGCATGAAACTGACGGCGATCAGCCGGTCGACCGGAATGCCGAGCGCCCGCGCCGTCACCGGGTCCTGGGCGCTTGCCCTCAGACGCCGGCCGAACTGCGTCCGCCCGAGCAGCCAGCCCTGGGCCAGCCCCAGCCCGAGACAGGCGAGCAGAATACCGAGCGAGGCGCGCGACAGGCCGAGCGGGCCGAGCCGGATCTCGCCGACGCCGAGCAGGGCAGGACCGGCCTGGGGCCCCGCCCCTTCGAGCGCGTTCATCGCTTCCTGCAGGGCCAGGCCCAGCGCCACCGTCGCGAGCAGGCCGAAAATCGGCGGCCGATGCCGGAACGGTCGCCAGGCGAGCGCCGAGAACAGCAGCCCGAACCCGGCCATCGCGGCCATGACCAGCGGCAGCAGGAGCAGTCCCGGCACCGGCAGCGCGCGGGCCAGCGCCACCGCGGCATAGCCGCCGAGCATGACCATGTCGCCTTGCGCGAAATTGACCGCACCCGTCGCGTTCAGCACCAGGACGAAGCCCAAAGCCACCAGCGCATAGGCGGCCCCCAACGCCAGCCCGTTCAGCACCAGCTGCGCGAACGTCAGCAGCTCAGCCGGCATCGAGCCCGTCGTAGCGCTGAACGATCCTGGGGACCCGCGTCAGCCCGTCGTAGCACAGGATAAGGGCGCTATGGGCCATGTCGCCGCGCCCGTCGGAGGCGTAATGCATGGCGACGCCATCCCATTGCCCTTGGGCAAGGGCAGCCCGCACCTGCTCGCCGGTCCGCGCACCCCGGGCCAGAATGTCGAGCAGCATCTGCGTCGCGTCATATTGCGCCAGCGCATAGGCATCGGGGTCCGCGCCGAACGCCTGGCGATACTCGGCCAGGAACCGGTCGAGCCGGGGCGAACCGCCCGAAACGGGCGAGGACCCGGATTCGGCACAGACGCCTTTCAGCTCCATCGGCTCGAGCAAGGCCGCCGTCGCGGGCTGATGCAGCGCGGATCCGGCGATGACGGGGAGCGTGATGCCGAGGGCGGCGACCTGCCGGACGGCGAGCGCGGTCGATCCGGCGTGGAGATGGAACAGCAGCACATCGGCCCCCGACGCCGCGGCCCGGCCGAGGATCGGTGCCAGATCCTTCACGTCGGTATCGATGCCTTCGCTGAACAGCAGTTCCGCCCCATGGCGCTTGGCCGAGGCCGCGATATAACTCGCACCGCTCTGGCCATAGGCCGTGGTCTGATAGATCAGCGCCAGCTTGCGCTTGCCCAATTGCTCGACCGCGTACCGGACATGGGCCTCCTTGGCGAGCCGGTCGGACGGGAAGAAGCGAAACACCCAGGGATTGCCCCGCTCCGTCAGCGACGCCGTGCCGGAGACGGTCAGCAGCGCCAGCTTCTCCTCGACCGCCGTCGGCATCAGCGCCAGCATCTGGGTGCCCAGCATCGGCGCCACGATCGCCGGCACCGGCCCCTGGTCCAGCACGCGCAGCAGGGCATTGACCGCGTTCTCGGGCGCGGTCGCGGTATCGCTCACCTCGCCCGTCGCCAGGCCCGGCGGCGCCTGCTTCAGTGCCAGCAGCGCCCCGTTGCGTTGGCTGGTTCCTTCGAGCGACAGGAAACCGGTGACCGGCACCAGGATCGGCAGGCGCACCGGCTCGGCCAGGGCCTTTGTCGCAACCAGCGTCAGCAGCAGGACGGCAAACAGCCTCATCGCGATCGAGCCATCGCGACCAGCTTGCCGACCAGATCGGCGATCTCCCCATCGCTCAGATCCTCGGCCGCGTCGCCGATGTTGATCTCGGCCATGGTAAGGTCGGGCAGCATGGTCTCGGCGAAGCGGCCGAACAGCCAGACCCCGCTGTCGCGCGCCTGCGCCAGATGGGCCGCGTCCAGCGCCTTGGCCGACGCCGGCAGATAGAGCTGGAACGCGTTGGTCTGGGGCGGCGCCGGCACGGCACGGATACCCGGCAATTGCGCCAGTACCGCGGCCAGTCCGCGCGCCCGCTCGCGATAGGCCGGCATCCGGGGCAGGTAACGCTTCAGGCCCTCCGCGGCACTGATGACGAACGGAAACGCGGTCCAGAGCGTGCCGCCATGGCGGCCCTGCCAGACGCGCGCGGCCGCGATGAAATCGGTCGGTCCGGCCAGGATCGAGCCGCCGAGCCCGCCCAGCCCCTTGTAGAACGAGACATAGGTCGAATCGGCGAGACCGGCGATCTCGGCGAGCGGACGATCATAATGCGGCTGCGCCTCCCACAGCCGCGCGCCGTCGAAATGCAGCGGCACGCCCTGGGCACGGCACCAGTCGGAGATTGCGACCAACTCGTCCCACTCCGGCAGCTTGAAGCCGGCGCGGCGCAGCGGCAGCTCGACCGTGACCGCGCCGAATTCCTCGGCCGCGGCATCGAGTTCCGCCCTCCCGAACGGCTGATGATCCGAACCCAGCCGCACCGCCTGGAGCCCGTGCAGACGCTCGTAGGCCGACCGCTCGTCCAGATCGATGTGGCATTTCGGATGCAGCCCGACGGTCTTCAGGCCGGAGCGGTCGGTCCAGACCCTGAGCGCCGCCTGCTGCGCGATCACGCCCTTGGGCATGAAGACCGCCGCCGGCTTGCCGAGCAACGCCGCGACATCGCGTTCGAGCGCCTGCATCGCCGCACCCTCGCCATAGACGTCGCGCGGCAGATCGGCGAGTGCCGAGTCTCCGAGCCGGCTCAAGGTCTCGCGGACGCTCTGGCGGCGGTGACCCGACAGAGCGCGACGGCACAGATCGCGAATTTCGGTATGGGCGGTCGACATAACCCTCTCCTGCCGCGACGCACGCGGCCATGGTAAGCTCGATTTCAGGTGGACCCTAGAAGCGGAACCCATGTCGAGACAAGGCACTGCATTGTTGTTGGCCCTGCTGGCCCTGCCGACAGCGGCCATGGCGACCGAGAATATGCTCGATTCCCAGTCGCCGTACTGGGAGGCCGGTCCGCGCGATCCGAAGCTGAGCCAGGCCTGCTCGCTCGGCCGGTTCAACGAGCGCCAGATGGGCCGCTATGTCGTGCGCCTGCACGCCAAGGCCGGTGGGGCGGCGGTGCTGGGCGTCGCCAAGGGCACCGGCCTCAATCTCTGGGACCCCGACAAGCTGGCGGTCGCGACCGAGGACTATATGTTCCGCCTGGATGGCACGAGCGCCTGCCAGGTTTTCGTCGGCGGGCGCAAGGTCCCGCTCCCCGGCCAGACGCGGCCGGGCAGTCCGGCACAGCCGCCCGCTCCCGCAACGCCGGCGGCACCGCCTGTGCCGCCGCAACCAACCGTGCCCGGCGCCTCGCCCCAAAACGGGCCGCCGACCTGACGTGAACCCTCGAGAGAACCAGATGATCAGACGAGCTATCGCGACGTTGCTTCTATTGTCGTCCTTCGCCGGCGGCGCTGACGCCGGCGCCCTGAAAAGCGGCACCTGGGCCCCCACCGGCTGCGGCACGGAGCCGACGCCGCCCGCGATCAACGGGTCGAGCCGCCCCGCCTACGAGGCCAGCATCAAGCAGGCCCAGAGTTTTCAGACGGTGGCCAAACAGTACGAGGATTGCTATTTCAAGGAGGCGCAGGCCGACAGCACCATCATCAACGCCGCGACGCAGGACCAACAGCATCAGCTGCAGGCCGCCTTCGATAAGCTATCGGTCGACGCCAAGGCGGCCGCGGAACGGCTGAACAAGAAGCAATAGCCCGAACGTGAAAACGGCCGGCCGCAGCGTCACGCTGCGGTCGGCCGATGCCGTATTTCGGCACTCTAAATCATATGGTTAGAGACTGATTCACCAATCAAACCGAGCCGGGTCGATCGGATCAGGCTCTAGATGATCGTGATGCCGAACGCTTCCAGGCCCTTCTTGCCGTCGATCACCTCGACGCGCACGCGCACGCCCGGGTCCAGCCCTTGCAGGCCGCTGCGGCGCAGCGCAGTGATATGGATGAAGACGTCCTTGCCGCCACCGTCGGGCGAGATGAAGCCGTAGCCCTTGCCCGGCTCGAACCACTTCACGGCGCCGTCGAGCGAGCCCGACGGCGTCTGCGGCGTGTCGCGATCATAACCGCCGCGCGGTCCCGAAGGGGCCACGGCAGTGGTGAGATCGACATCGATGACATTGACGACCAGCGGGCCCTTCGCCCCGTCACCGATCTCGCAGACGAGCGACGCACCCTCACTGACATCCTCGAACCCGGCGCGACGCAGCGTCGCCATGGGCAGGAACGCATCCTGCGTCCCATCGGAGGGGGTGACGAAACCGAAACCCTTGCTGGCGTTGAACCATTTCACCTTGGCGTCGCACCGACGGCCGGAAGGTGGATCTTCGGTGCGGAAAAAGCCCGGACGATGGTCGTACATGGCGGCCCTATGCTCGGATTTGTCACCAAGAGTTCAAGAGCATAACCGAAGAAAACCCGTCGCAACAGTCCTCCGCAGGGCCGTTGCGCCGGGTTTCTTCGTCAAAATCGCCTAATTTTCAGCCGAGCATCAATCGGAGGCAACAACCTTCTGCCGCTGCTCGCCCAATCCCTGGATACCCAAGTGCATTTCGTCACCCGGCTTCAGGAACACCGGTACCGGTTTGATCCCCAGGCCGACGCCCGGCGGCGTGCCGGTGGTGATGACGTCGCCCGGATGCAGCGTCATGAACTGGCTGATGTAATGGACCAGGAACCTGACGCCGAAGATCATGGTCTTGGTCGTGCCGGTCTGGCGACGCAGGCCCGAAACATCGAGGAACATGTCGAGCGCCTGAACGTCGGCGATCTCGTCCGGCGTCACCAGCCACGGGCCCATCGGGCCGAACGTGTCGGCGCTCTTGCCCTTGGTCCATTGGCCGCCGCGTTCGGTCTGAAATTCGCGCTCGGACACATCGTTGACGATGCAATAGCCCGCGACGTGGCTGAGCGCGTCAGCCTCGTCCACATACTTGGCCCGGGTCCCGATCACGATCGCCAGCTCGACTTCCCAATCGCTCTTGACCGATTTGCGCGGGATGACGACCGTGTCGTTCGGGCCGACGATCGAGCTGGTCGCCTTCATGAACAGGATCGGCTCTTCCGGCACCTTGGCGCCGGTCTCGGCGGCATGGTCGGAATAATTGAGGCCCACGGCGATGAACTTGCCGACGCCGCCGACGCAGGGGCCGATCCGCGGATTGCCTGACACGAGCGGCAGGCTGGCCGGATCGAGCGCCTTCAGCTTGGCGAGAGCGGCCGGCGACAGGGTGTCGCCCGCGATGTCGCCGACCGTGCCGGACAGGTCGCGAATCTTGCCGGCGGCATCGAGCATGCCCGGCTTTTCCTGGCCCACCGGGCCGTAACGCAACAGCTTCATCTGGTGTTATCCCCCTCAGTCATACAGCGAGTTTGAAGTCTCGGGTTTTGGTCTTGAGCGGGAGGTTAGGCGATTAACTCAGACTTGTCTCCCTTCTAGGGGAGGAAAAAGCCGCGGCGTTTTACCTCCGGCGCGGCATCATTCTGAAAATCTGAGCCGCGTCAGGCCCATCACGGCCAAGCCGCCGACGAGGCCCCAGAAGGCCGAGCCGGTGCCGAAGAAGCTGAGGCCGGACGCCGAAAGCAGGAAAGTGACGAGCGCCGCGCTGCGGTCCCCCTCGTCCTTGAGCGCGGCCGAAACGGACGCGCCGAACGCGCCCAGCAGGGCCAGACCGGCGACCGCCTCGATCAGCAGCGGTGGTGCTACCGCCACAACGGCGGCGGCGGCGGCGGACAGCAATCCCAGCACCAGATAGCCCATGCCGGCGGCGATGGCGGCGACGTAGCGCCGCTCCGGCGCCGGATCCGCATCCGGCCCGGCGCAGAGCGCCGCGGTGACCGCGGCGAGATTGACCGAGAGCGCCCCGAACGGCGCCGACAGCAGCGAGGCGACACCGGTCGCCAGGAAGATTGGGCGCGGCGCCGGCCGGAAGCCATAGGTCGCGAGCACGGCCAGGCCCGGCACGTTCTGCGACGCCATGGTGACGACGAACAGCGGCAGCGCCAGACCGACGAGCGCGCCCCACGAGAACACCGGCGCGGTCAGGACGAAGCGGGGCCACAGATGCTCCGCCATCAAGCCATGTGGGCCGGCCCCGCCGACATCGAGGCCCAGCAGCGCGAGCGTGACGATCGCCGCCGCCGGCACGGCATAGAGCCGCGCGAACCGGGCGACCAGCAGCCAGGTCAGGACGACCGGAAAGGCCAGCGCGGGAATGGTCGCCAGCGCGTGAAACGGCGCCAGGCATAAGTTGAGCAGAATGCCGCCCAGCATGGCATTGGCGAGCGACGCCGGGATCGCGGCCACCATCCGGCCGATCGGCCGCCAAAGCCCGGCGACGATCACCAGCAGGCCGGCGATCGCGAACGCGCCTTCCGCCGCCGCGAAGCCGCCCGCAACCGGCCCGGTCGTGGCCAGCAGGGCCGCGCCCGGCGTCGACCAGGCGATGCTGATCGGCATGCGCGAGAAGAGGCTGAGCAGAATGGCCGTCACGCTCATCGTCACGCCCAAGGCCAGCAGACCGGATGCGGCCTGCTCGGTCGAGGCGCCCATCGCGACCAGGCCATTGACCACCACCGTCACCGAACTGCCGTAGCCGACCAGCGCCGTGACGATGCCGATCGCGACCGCCTGGCGCGAAATCCGCCCCGGCGGCTGCATTGTGCGGCTCGATCCCATCATCCCTCCCCAAAACCGGGCGGCATGATTGACGGGAAAAAGTTGAGAATCAACGGCTGATGGGCGTGGCTGCGAGGGACAGCCTGCGCGGGATGGCTGTCGATCATTTGAATATAACCCGCCAAAGCCGTAAAACGACGGTACAATTTTGTGACACACAAGCGTTTGTTGTCGGTTTTGCTTCCAAATACATCAATTCTCCGCGATAGTATCTCGATGAACGCTGCGCGCCTCGCCACTGTTGTCTTCGCGTTGATCGGCCTGCTCGGGGCCGCCGGTGCCGCGCCTGCCCGCGCCGACGAGGCGCAGACGAGGGGCACCCGGCTTCAGACGAGCGATACGCCGAAGCCGAAAGCGCACAAGCGCGTGCCGAAGCAGCAAGCCAGAAAACCAAGCCCCGCCGAGGAATATGTCGCACCGCTCGAACTCAATTTCGATCCGATGAAGCGGGTAATCCTGAAGGCCGAGCCGTCCGTGCCCTATCAGCCTGTGGTGACCAGCAAACTGCCGCCGACGACGAAAACCGGCGATGATCGGGGCCACGCGCGTCTGGCGCCGCTGCTGCGCGAAACCTCGATTCCCGAGAGCTTCGGCGACCGCGGCAGCTTCATCGATCGGCACGAGTTCGGGATTCAGCTGCACGATCATTTCTGATCGCTCAGACGTTATTGATCTGGCGCGAAATACCGTCCGGCGGGCGTTGCCTTCGGCCCTCGTCGTTCGAATGAGTCCGTTCGAACAGTTTGGATCAAGCGATCCAAACCGGAAAGCGCGCTCTGAATCAAATACTTAGAGACTGATTCACCGATCAAACCGAGCCGGTTTGATCGGATCAGGCTCTAGTCAGCCCCGCCCGACGATCTCCAGAATCGCCTGACCGTAGCGGTCGAGCTTCGACCGGCCGACGCCCGGGATGGCGGCCAGCTCCTCGATATTGCTCGGCCGTTCGACGCTGAGCGCCACCAGCGTGGCGTCGTGCAGGATGACGTAGGGCGGCACGCCCTGCTCGCGCGACAGCTCCAGCCGCCAGTGCCTGAGCGCCTCGAACAGCGTGGCGTCGCTGCCTTCGAGTTCGAGCGCCGCGGTGCCGCGCCGGGCACCGCCGGACGGACGGCGCGGCGTCTTTTCTTCCTTATGCTCGCGGAACTCGACGGTCTCTTCGCCTTTGACCACGGCGGTCGCCTTCGGGCCGAACAGCAGCCCGCCATGGCCCTCGACATCGACGGCCAGATAGCCGCCGGCGACCAGCTGCCGGAAGATCGCGGCCCAGGCGTTGCGCCCGATGTCCCGGCCGACCCCGAAAGTCTTCAGCGCGTTATGGCCGCGCTCGATGATCTTGTCGGTTTCCTTGCCGGTCAGCAGGTCGACCAGATGCTGCACGCCAAACCGCTGCCCGGTGCGATAGACCGCCGACAGCGCCTTCTGCGCCGCGACCGTCCCGTCCCAGCTCTTGACCGGATTGGCGCAGACGTCGCAGTTGCCGCACGGGCCCGGCAGCGAATCGTTGAAATAATTCAACAGGACCTGACGCCGGCAGGTCGAGGTTTCGCAATAGCCGAGCAGCGCGTCGAGCTTCTGCAGCTCGACCCGCTTCTGCCGGTCGTCGAGCTCGGAACCCTGGACCATCTGTTTGCACGAGATGACGTCGGCCAACCCATAGGCCATCCAGGCGGTCGCCGGCAGCCCGTCGCGGCCGGCGCGGCCGGTCTCCTGGTAATAGGCTTCCAGGCTGCGCGGCACGTCCAAATGGGCGACGAAACGGACGTTCGGCTTATCGATGCCCATGCCGAACGCGACGGTGGCCACGACCACCACGCCCTCGTCCTTCAGAAACCGGTCCTGATGGCGCTGGCGCGTCTCGGCGTCGAGCCCGGCGTGGTAGGGCAGCGCCAGACGCCCATGCTGCGACAGGAAGTCGGCGATCTCGTCGACCTTGCGGCGCGACAGGCAATAGACGATGCCGGCGTCGTCCGGATGTTCGGTCTTGAGGAAATTCAGCAGCTGATTGCGCGCGTCCTTCTTCTCGACCACGCGATAGCCGATGTTCGGCCGGTCGAAGCCCGAGACGAACACCCGGGCTTGGCCCAGTTGCAGCCGGTCGACGATATCCTTGCGCGTCGGCCCATCCGCGGTCGCGGTCAAGGCCACGCGCGGCACGTCCGGAAACCGTTCGTGCAGGATGCTCAAGCCCCGATATTCGGGGCGGAAATTATGACCCCATTGCGAGACGCAATGGGCCTCGTCGATCGCGAACAGGGCGATCTTCAGCTGGCCCAGCATGTCGAGGAAATACGGCATGACCAGCCGTTCCGGGGCGACATAGACCAGGTCGAGCGCGCCGTCGCGCATCTCCTCCTCGAGCCGGCGGGATTCGCCGGGATTGAGCGAGGAATTGAGATAGGCCGCGCGCACGCCGGCCTGACGCAGCGCATCGACCTGATCCTTCATGAGCGCGATCAGCGGCGAGACGACGATGCCGAGGCCGGGCCGGACCAGCGCCGGGATCTGATAGCACAGCGACTTGCCCCCGCCGGTCGGCATCAGCACCAGCCCGTCGCCGCCGTCGATCACATGTTCGATGATCGCCTGCTGCTGGCCGCGGAAGTGGCCGTAGCCGAAAATCTCGCGCAGCAGATCCTGCGCGCGCTGATGCGCGGCGTTGGGCTGGGTCAGGGGTGGGGACGACGAGGACATGGGCGGAGCGGACACTGCCATCCCCGCCCCCGAAAATCGAGCCCTCTCGCATGGGGGACAGCCCCGCTCGCCCGCCGGGCGCATGTCCCGGTCCCGGCCATGATGCCGATCCGACCCAGGGCGGTCATAACGGAAACACGGTCGCGTGGCGGAGATCCCACGACAGGCTGACCTCCTCGCCGGGCTGCGGGCCGGACGCCTCGGCATCGCCGGCGGGCTGCAGTGCGAAATAGTCGCCGCCGTCGGCCAGCCGAACGACGCAGCGGCGGGCGGCGCCCAGATAGATGACCTCGGCCAGTCGGCCGGTCAGCCCGTCGGCTTGGCTCCCCGCCCTCTGCAATCGGACCCTTTCCGGACGGACCGCCACCACGATTGCGCTGCCGTCCGCGATCGGCGTCGGCGACATTGCCTCGACGCGGCGTCCGAGCACCTCGACCAGGCAATGCCCGCCCGACGAGCCCAGCACGCATCCGGGAAAGAAATTCGTGTCGCCCAGGAAATCGGCGACGAAGCGGGTCGCCGGCCGCTCATACAGTTCGCTGGGCGTGCCGATCTGCTCGATCCTGCCCCGGTTGAACACCGCGATCCGATCGCTCATCGTCAGCGCTTCTTCCTGGTCGTGGGTGACGTAGAGCACCGAAATGCGGCGTTCGCGATGCACGCGCTTGATCTCGCGCTGCATCTGTTCGCGCAGCTTCTTGTCGAGCGCGCCCAGAGGCTCGTCCATCAGCAGCAGGGCCGGCCGGTAGACCATCGCCCGCGCCAGCGCCACCCGCTGCTGCTGGCCGCCCGACAATTGGCGCGGCAGGCGATGGCCGTACTCGGCGAGACCGACCAGTTCGAGCGCGTCGGCGACCTGCCGCGCGATCTCCGCAGCGGCCACGCCGCGCATCTCCAGCGGAAAGGCCACGTTCTTGCGCACGCTCATGTGCGGGAACAGCGCATAATGCTGAAACACCATGCCGATATCGCGCCGGTAGGGCGGCTGGCGCTCGATCGGCGCGCCGCCCAGCCGGATCGAGCCGCCGTCGGGCTGCTGCAGCCCCGCGACCATCATCAGGGTCGTCGTCTTGCCGGAGCCCGACGGCCCGAGGAAGGTCACGAATTCCTCCGGGTCGAGCGACAGATCGACATTCTCGACCGCGACATGACTGCCGTAGCTCTTTCGGATGCCGCTGAGTTCGAGCACGGGCTGGGTCATCACGGTCCTTCGGTTCCGGTACGGCGTCGCAGAACGCCCTCGGCCAGCAGGGCCAAGAACGCGAAGGCGAAGCAAAGCGAGGCGATGGCCGCGATGGTCGGATCGACGTCGCCGCGGATGTTCGACCACATCTGGACGGCGACGGGCCTCACCCGCGCCGTGCTGACGAACAGCGATACGATCAGTTCGTCGAACGAAGCGACCGCGGCGAACAGCAGCCCCGACAGAATGGCCGGCAGCAGCAGGGGGAGCGTGACGCGCCGGAACGCGGCCAGCGGCGGCGCGCCCAGCGTGGCCGCGGCATCATCGAGCCGCGGGTCCATCGTCCGAAGTCCCGAACTGACCGTCGCCACGACATAGGGCATGGTGATGACGACATGGCCGATGATGAGGCCGGTCAGGGTGCCGTTCAGCCCCAGACTGCGATAGACGCCGAACAGCGCCGCAGCCGTGATGATGCCCGGCACGATGATCGGCAGCATCAACGCCGCCCCGACGATCGAGGCGCCGGGTATGCGGCCGCGCACGAGCGCGTAGGCGGCGGCCGTGCCCAGCAGCGTGGCGAGCGTCGCCGACGGGATCAGGATCTGGATGCTGACCGTCAGCGCGTCGGTCCAGGCGGGATCGCCGAACAGATTGACGTACCAGCGCAGCGAAAATCCCGGCGGCGGGAACTGCAGAAACGACGCGGCGCTGAACGAGATGATCACGACGATGACGAGCGGCGCGATCAGATAGAGCGCCACCAGCGCGCAGACGACACCGCGCAGGCGGCGCCAGAGGTCCATCCCGTCGCCCCTCATCGCGCCGCCGCCCTGAGGCCGACCGTCAGGTGCAGCAGCAGGAGCATCAGCCCGGACACGAGCAACAGCAGCAGCGACAAGGCGCCGGCCATGCCCCAATTGCCGAATTGCGCGATCTGATCCTGGATCAGTTGCGCGACCATGGTCTGGCGCGGGCCGCCCAGCATGGCCGGCGTCACGAAATAGCCGAGCGTGCTGATGAACACGAGCGTCGCCCCGGTCAGCAGCCCCGGCATGGTCAGCGGCAGATAGACCCGAAAGAACGCGCGGAGCGGGCCGGCGCCCAGCGTCAGAGCCGCCTGCATGAACGCCGGATCGATCCGTGCCATCGCCGCGTGCAGCGGAAAGATCACGAAGGGCAGCAGCACCTGGAGCGCGCCCGCCATCACGCCCGTCATGTTGTAGAGCAGTGGCAGCGGTTCGGCGGCAAGGCCGAGGCCGATCAGGATGGCGTTCACCGGGCCGGTCCGCTGCAGCAGGATCACGGTCGCGAAGGTCCGAACCAGCAGACTGGTCCAGAAGGGCAGCAGGACGATGAAGACGAGCCAACGTCGCACCCGCGACGATCCCGTGGCCATGGCGTGCGCGATCGGGAAGCCCAGCAGCACGCAGACCGGCGTCACCATCGCGCTGATCTCGATCGTGTTCCAGAGCACCTGCAGATAACCCTGGCGCTGCCACAGGGCCTCGAAATTCTGCAGGCCCGGCTGCGGCTGGGTGAAGGCCCGCGCGAGCAGCCAGCCGACCGGCCCCACGAAGGCCAGCAGCAGCACCAGCAGGGCCGGCACCAGCAGCAGCGCGCGCCGCCCGAAAAGTGGGCTGCTCATGGCGATGATGCGTCGGGCGTCAGGCAAGCTTCCAGGCGGTCCACCGCTCCTGCAGCCTCTTCAGATTGTCGCGCCAATATTCGGCGTCGATCAGGAAGCCCTGCTTGATATTGTCGGGCGCGGTCGACAGCCAGGGGGCGATCTGCGGATCGATCCCGCTGAAAGCGGCCGGATTGGTGGGCGCGTAGGCGATCATGTTGGCCAGCTTTGCCTGATTCTCCGGCTGTGTCATCACGTCGATCAGCTTCATCGCCGCCTCGCGGCTCTTGCTGCCGCGCGGCACGACCAGATAGTCGACCGACTGGATATTCTGCTCCCAGGAGACCGCGATGGGGGCGCCCTTCTTGGCCGCGTCATAGGCCCGACCGTTCAGGATCAGGCCCATCACCACCTCGCCATCGACAAACAACTGCTGCGACTGGGAATTGGAACTCCAGAACACCGTCTCGGCCTTGATCGTGTCGAGCTTGCGCAGCGCCCGCTCGACATCGAGCGGATAGAGCTTGTCCGGCGCCACCCCGTCGGCCATCAGCGCCGCCTCGATCGTCGCCACGACATTGTCGCCGAAGGTGCGCTTGCCCGGAAAGCGCTTCAGATCGAACATGTCGGCCCAGGTCCGCGGCACATCCTTGCCCGGGAACGCCTTGGTGCTATAGCCGAGATTGTAGGACCAGACGATACAGCCGACGCCATAGTCGTTGACGAAGCGCGGATCGAGCCGGCTGGTATTGACGATGCTCTTGTCGATCTTCTCGAACAGCTGGTCGCCGATGCCGGCATAGAGGAAATCGATCGTGATGTCGGTCACGTCCCAATCGGGCGCGCCGCCTTCGATCATGGTGCGGAACTTGGCGGAATTCATCGGCCCGTCCTGCAGCACCTTGGCGCCGGTCGCCTGGACGAACGGATCGCAATAGCAGGTCTTCTCGGCATCCTGATAGGCGCCGCCCCAGCTGGCGAAGACGACCGTCTTGCCCTTGAGCTCGTCGGCGGCCAGCGCCCGTCCGCCGGCACCCAGCATCACCGTTCCCGCCACGCCCAGGGAACCGCGTAGAACCGTCCGGCGCGTCGGCCGTGCCACAGAGATCGCCACCATGCTGATTTCCCACCTGCTGCGAGGTTGATAGGACGACGGATGTTCGGTTCAGCCCTGCAGGTTCTCGCGCAAGGTGCGGCCGGTATATTCCGTACGGAAGATGCCGCGGCGCTGCAATTCCGGCACCACGCCACGGCAGAATTGTTCGAACATGCCGGGGAACATGGTCGGCGCCAGCACGAATCCGTCGCAGACGCCGGCCTCGAACATTTCCTGCAGGCGATCGGCGATCATCACCGGCGTGCCGACCAGCTCACGCCCCTTGTTGCGCTTCACCGCGGCCTGGGCGAGCGTGATCCCATCGGCCTGCATCGTCTGGCGCAGCACCTGCTCGGTGCCTTTCATGCCCTGATTGCCCTGCAGCTCGGGCAGCGCCGCTTCGGACTTCAGTTTCGTGAGATCGGCACCGAGCCCGCTCGACGAGGCGGCGACGCTCAGTTCGGGATCGATCAGGCTGTTGAGATAGTCCGCCCGTTCCTCGGCGATCGATGCGGTTTCGCCCAGCACGACGGAGATCGCCGGCAGAACCGCGCATTCGTTCGGCTTGCGGCCGACCAGCTCCATGCGCGACTTCAGATCCTGGTAGAATTCCCGCATCTCGTCCTGCCCGCGCTGCACGGTGAAGACGACCTCGGCCCATCTGGCCGCGAACTCGCGGCCGCGGTCCGAGCTGCCGGCCTGCATGATCACCGGGCGGCCCTGCGGGCTGCGCGGGATCGATAGCGGTCCGCGCGTCTTGACCCAGCGGCCCTCGTAATTCGCATAATGGACCTTGGCCGGATCGGCGAACACGCCCAAGGCCTTGTCCAGCACGAAGGCGCCCTCGTCCCAACTGTTCCACAGCGCGAAGCAGGCTTCCAGCACCTCGTCGGCGCGGTCGTAGCGCTGCTCGCGCGGCGGCAATTCGTCCATGCCGGCGTTCTGCGCTTCGAGATCGGTTGCCGAGGTCACGACGTTCCAGGCAACGCGGCCGCCGCTCAGCACGTCGAGCGAACCCAGCCAGCGCGCCAGGTGATAGGGCGTGTGAAAGCTGGTCGAGAGCGTGGCGCCCAGGCCCAGATGCTTGGTCGCCGCCGCCATGATCGGCAACACGACCGTGGGGTCGAGAAAGCTGATCTGGCCGCCGCGGCGAACGTAGGGATCGTAGCTGCCGCCGTGGATGTCGTAGAGACCGAACAGGTCGGCGAAGAAGCAACCGTCGAAGCGGCCGGCTTCGAGCACCCGCGCGATATGTTCATACCGGCTGGGGTGCAGGATATCGTCGAGCGTCGCTTCCGGATGCCGCCATCCGCCGACATGCATCGCCGTCGGGCCGGTCTTCAGATAGGCGACCAGATGCATCTGACGTTGACCCATGGGTAAGCCCTCCAACCGGTACAGCTGCGCGAAGCTCTGCGTTAACGACGAGTATCACCCCCGCTCCGGCCATTCGCATCCTATGGTTCATAGGAAGACATCGTTCATCGATCCGATGTTTCCTCGTAGAATCTGAGGGCGCAGGAGAACCGGGATGGATCATTCGCTGTTCAAGTCGTTGGGCGCGGTCGCGAGCCAAATCAACGCCAGCAGCAATCTGGACCAGACGCTGCAGCATTTGCTGGCGGCGGTGTGCCAGCGCCCGCCCTGGTCGTCCGGCGCGATCATGCGCATCGACAGCGCGGGCGGCTTCGCCCAGACCGTGGCGCGCCACGGGCCGAGCGATCTGGGCGCCGGCTTGGAGGGACGCTGGCCACTGGCCGAAAGCCCGGCGCTGATCGCCATGGCGCGCAACGAGCCGGTCATTATTCCCGATGCCCAGGAGTCCGAAGCGTTTCCGGGCTATCGGCGCGAGGCGATCGAGCGCGGCTACCGCACCGTCATCGTCCTGCCGATGGAATATCGCGACGCGGCCGGTCACCGCATCGTGCTGTCGGTCCGTTCCCGCGAACGGATCGACGTAACCGCGGACGAACTGGCGTTCCTGCAATTCGTCGTGCATCTCGGGCAGATCGCCATGGACAAGGCGCGATCCCTGGCCGAGGAACAGGCGTTCGGAGAGCGTCTGCGCGGCGCGCTGGCGGCCCATGGCGCGCTGCTCGACCAGGTGTTGGCCGACGAGTCCGTCGCGGCCGCTGCGACCATGGTGGCCTCGCTGCTGCCCCATCCGCCGGTGATCGTCGACCTGACAGCGCGGCGCGTGATGTCGGAGCGGTCGCCGGTGCCGGCCCTGGTGGACGACGAGGCCTGGCACGCGGCCCTCGCCGGCGATCTCGGCCGCCAATTCCTGGAGATCGCCGGCGGGCCGGACCGGCGTCACCGGTTCGATACCCAGGAACTGGGCTTGTCGATCGGCGGCCGGATTTTGCGGGTGCCGGCGATCGTCTGTCCGCTGACCGTCGACCGGACCCGGGTCGGTGCGCTCGTGGTGTTCTCGCCGACGCCCGGCTCCGGCGATCTCGATCATCTGTTGCTGGACAGCGCCCGGTTCGGCCTCAGCGTCCAGATGATGCGGTCGTATGTGGCCTTCGTCACCGAAGCGCGCAATCTCGAAGAGCTGTTCGCCGACCTGCTCGACGGGACCCGCCCGCTCGCCGACATCGTCGAGCGGGCGGAACGGCTGAATATCGATCTCAGCAAGCCCGCGCGTCTCATCGTCGTGACGGCGGGGACGAAGTTCCCGGCGGCCACGGCGCTCGAGCTCCGCCGCGACCTCACGCACATCATCGAGCGGTTCGACACGCGCGCGACGCTGGCGCTCAGGGCCGGTGCCGTGGTGGTCCTCTGCCCCGTCGATCGCAAGCAGGACGATGGTCTTGCGGGTTTGATCCAAAGCATGATCGCCGAAACGAAGGCACTGACCGGCGCACTGCCCGTCGCCGTGCTGAGCAATTTCTGCCGTCAGCCGACCGACTATCTGCCGGCCTGGCGCGAGTGCGACCGGCTGTGCACCCTCGCCCGCCGGTTCGGGCGCAGCGGCCTGGTCAGCGCGGAAGATTTCGGTCCCTTCCCCGTCCTGATGTCGGCCGTCGATTCAGGCGAGATGCGCAGCTTCGTCGACCGATCGATCGGCGCCGTCGCGGCGCATGACGCCACGCATGGAACGGCCTATCTGCGGACCCTGTCCGCCTTCCTGGATCACGGCTGCCGCAGTCAGCCCTGCGCCGATGCGCTCGGCATCCATGTCACGACCCTGCGCTATCGGTTGGAGCGGCTGAAGGATCTGTTCGATCTGGCGACCGATACGTCCGAGCAGCGTTTCGCGCTGCAGCTGGCGTTGCAATTCCAACAGATCCTGATGCCGCCGCCCACAGAAGGCTCGCAGTAGAAGGGAAATCCTTCCTCGGGTTCAGAGGAGGAGCCGGTCCATCGAACTGTGCCAAGCTCGGACGATGGACAGGAAGCATCGGGAGCGACCCATGCGGCAGACGGATTTTGATACCGCGGATCTCAGGCGGGCATTCGGGACTTTTCTTACCGGCGTCACGGTCGTGACCACGCGGGATGCGGCCGGAATACCGTGCGGCATGACGGCGAACTCGTTCACCTCCGTCTCGCTCGAACCGCCGCTCGTCCTGGTCTGCATCGGCAAAGGCTCGTCGAACATCGCCGTCTTCGAGGCCGCCGATCGCTTCGCGGTCAATATCCTGGGCGACGACCAGAGCGAGGTCGCGACGGTCTTCTCGGCACGCGGCGTCGACCGGTTCGCGACGATCGACTGCCTCGAAGCCGCCACGGGCGCGCCGGTGCTGGCCGATTGCCTGAGCTGGTTCGACTGCTCGCTGCATCAGCGCGTCATCGCCGGCGATCACGTCATCCTGATCGGGCGGGTCGAGGATTTTGCCATTCGCCCGCGCGAACCGCTCGGCTTCTGCCGCGGCCGGTTTGTCAATCTCGGAGACAAAGCCGCGGGCAGTCGGCTGGCCGACTGACGAACGCCGGGCGGCGGCCCGCGAAGGTCGCCACCCGGCGCGCCCTCATGGCACGAACAAGGCGGTGCAGGATCCGGGTTGCGCCGCCTGCGTCGCGATCGAGCCGCCGCGAGGGACGCATTGATCGGGCGGCAAGCCGGTGCCCTGTTCAACATGGGCCACGAGCAGATCGAACGCCTTCTGCGCATGCGGCTCGATCAGCTCCAACTGCGGAAAGCTGTCCTTGAAGGTTTCGATGTGGTTGCCGTTCTGGACCTCGTACAGGCGATAGGCCGGGCGGCGGTCGTCGTCCGACGCATCCTCGGCATTGCGCCGGACCGCCCGGGCATAGGCGCGGGCCTGATCGTTGATCGGCAGCAACGCATCCATGGTTCCGGCGACGGTGATCAGCGGCCGCTTGATCCGCCCCGTCGTCGTGATCGGCGTGAGATCGGCGGCGACATCCGAGGCGGCGAGCCGATCGACATAGACGTAATTCGCCAGCCCCGCGCCGTAGGTATTGTAGCTCGGGTCCAGGCGCTTCTGCCATTGGCACTGGGTCACTTCCCAAAATTGGGCCCAATACAAGCCCCAGAGCGAATTCGTGCCCGAGACGATGTCGGGCGGATAGCCGGCACCCAGGATATTCTTGGCGGCGGTGCTGTTCGGATCGAAGCCGGAGGCCACATAGTCGGGGTAGTTCAGCAGCGCCGGCGGCAGGGTGGCGAGGATGTTGGACGCCACCGGATCGATAAAGGTCCCTTCCCAATCGACCCCGCCGTCGAACAGGTCCGGCGCGGTTTCGACCGCGCGGCGGACCTGATAGCCGCCGTTCGAGGTGCCGACCGCGTAGGTCCGCGCCGGCAGCCGTCCGTAGTGGAACTGCAGCGCCTCGCGGCCGACCCGTGCCGCGGCCTGCATCGACTGGTTCCAGCGGGTGAACGGAGCGCCCGGATCATCGTCGTAGAAATGGACGTAGAGCGTCGAGGCGGGATTGAGCCGGCACGCGAGGGGATCGGCGGCGCTGGACAGATAGAAATTGTCGATGCCCTTGTTTTGCGAAACATAGGCATAGCCCTTCTGGACGACATAGTCGCTCCAGGCGAAGTCGCCGTTGAATTCGCTGCGCGTGCCCGAAGCGCCCGCGACCACCAGCCTGCCGTTCCAGCTATCGGGCAGGCGGATGAGGATGCGCGCCTCGCCCAACGGGTCCTTGGCGAAGCGCGCCTGAAGCTGGATGCCGGGAACCGCATGGGTGATCGGCGTGCGGTTCGGCGCGCTGGGCGCGATCGTGTTGCGATCGGTCTGCGGCGTAAAGGCAAAGGCCGGCAATCCCGCGAGCGAATTGTTGGCCGGCGTCGTTGCGGGGTTGGCCGTTGTGAGATCGGTGCTTTCGGTGCAGACCGCGTCAGCGATCTGACCGTGGAGCATGGCCACCAACCGATCGCATCGGCCGGCTGCGAGCGCCGTCGAGGGTCCGTAGGCGGCGAAGACGAGCGCGGCGAGGCCGCCCCATCCGGCGAGACGAAGCAAGAGCATCCGTTCCTCCCTGTTTTCTTTTTGGAAACGCCGGAAGGTGCGACGGAGGCGTTGCTTCAGAGCATCCGCGCCGGGGCAGCGTTCATCGCCCGGCAAACCGGCCCGCCCGGGCGGAGCCTGGGCTTTAATGTGCGCTTAAGAACGGCTCTGAATGTTCGGGAACGGCCGCGACCATACCGCAAGCCTGCGGCCTTGGATACCGCATCCGCGGCACCCAATAAAAAAACGGCCCGTCCGAAGTCCCCATACCCCGGACGGGCCCGCCGCTGTCTCGTCCGCGACTGCTGGATAAAATCAGACGGATCCATCCGTCCGATTTTATCACAGCCCATTATCTGGTGGACCGGTTCACCCGACGCTTGGGAAGCAAGCGTCAGGATCGGACCACTAGAAGGTCGGCAGGTTCGGCAGCGGCTTGTGGAACCACTTTTCGTGAATGGCATTCAGCTCGCCATTGTTCTTCACGAAATAGACGAAGGTATTGACCCACTGATGCAGGTTCCACTGGTCCTTGCGCATGGTGATGCCGTTCGGCTGCTGCAGCAGGATGAACTTGCGCTCGATCCCGGCTTCCGGGTTCTTGGCGAAGATCGTATCGCCGGTGAGGCCGGTCTCGGCGATCGCATCGACCTGATGGGTGATCAGCGCCTGGTACGTGCTCGGATCATCGTCGAACCGGGCCATCTTGACCTTGTCGCCCAAGGTCGAGCTCAAGATCACGTCCTGCACCGTGCCGCGCGGCACGCCGACCTTGAGGCCCTTCAGATCGTCCAGCGTGGCGATCTTCTTGTCCTTGGGCGCGAACACGACATTTTCGATGGCGCTGTAGGGGATCGAGAACAGCACGGTCTTGGCGCGCTCCGGCGTCACGCCGAAGGTGGCGACGATCAGGTCGACCTTGTTGGTGACCAGGAACGGAATGCGGTTCGGGCTGGTCAGCTGAACCAGGTTGACCTTCACGCCCATGTATTTGCCGAGCAGCCTGGCCACGTCGATGTCGTAGCCGTCCGGCTCCTGCTTGTCGTTCAGGACGCCGTAGGGCGGCAGATCGACCAGCACGCCGATATTGATCTCGCCCTTGCTCAGGATCTCGTCGACAGTCTGCGCCGCCACCGGTCGCGCGAGGGTGGCCAGTCCCAGTACCGCGAGGGCCGCCGCCGCATATCTCAGAAATCTCATCGCCGTCTCTCCCCAGGTTCGTTGTTGTTGTCGATCTTGTCTAAACACATGATTTAGCGCCGATAGGCCTGCGCCAGCCGGGCCTCCAGCCGCCGGCTCGCCATGGTCAGCGGCCAGCAGATCACGAAATAGATGAGCGCCACCGTGCTGAAGATCAGGAACGGCCGGAAGGTCGCGTTGTTGAGCAATTGCCCGGCCCGGATCAGCTCGACGAAGCCCAGGATCGAGGCGAGCGACGTGCTTTTGACCAGATTGACCAGGAAGCCCACGGTCGGCGCCACGGCGAGCCGCAGCGCCTGGGGCAGCACGACCTTGCCCATGGTCGGCCCATAGCCGAGGCCGAGCGACCGCGCCGCCTCGATCTGGCCCCGGGGCACGCCCTGGATGGCGCCGCGCCAGATCTCGCCCAGGAAGGCGCCGGCATTCAGGCTGAGCCCCAGCATGGCCGACAGCCACGGCCCGAGCCCGAAGCCCAGGAGATCGCCGCCGAAGAACACCAGGAACAGCTGCAGCAACAGCGGCGTGCCCTGGAACACCCGGATATAGGCGATGGCGAGCATGCGCAGCAGCGGCTGCTGCGAGGTGCGCAGCAGCGCGATGATGATGCCGACCAGCCCACCGCCGGCAAAGGCCAGCGCCGACAGCAGCAGCGTCCAGCGCACGGCGAAGATGAGGAATTCGATGTCCGAAAGGGTGAGCGTGCGCATCAGCGGTGCTCCGCCCGGGCGAACGCCCAGCGATCGATCAGCGCAAACGCGGCCTGAAACGCCATCGACAGGCCGAAATAGATCACGAACACGATGATATAGGTCTCGAACGGCCGGAAGGTGCGCGACTGCACATCCTGGGCGGCGGCCATCAGTTCGTCGGCCGACACGACCGAGACGATGCTGGAATTCAGCATCAGCAGGATGAACTGGCTGCCGAGCGGCGCCAGCATGACCTTCAAGGCCTGGGGCAGCACGACTAGGCGGAAGCTCTGCATTTGCCGGAGCCCGATCGCCTTGGCCGCGTCCATCTGGCCGGCGGTGATGCTTTCGATGCCGGCGCGCACGATCTCGATCGTATAGGCGCTGCCGTTCAGCACCATGGCGACCAGGGCGGCGCCATTGGCATCCAGACGGAGGCCGACGGTCGGCAGCCCGAAGAAGATCATGAAGATCTGCACCAGGAACGGGGTGTTCCGGATGATCTCGACATAGGCGGCGATCAGGGCCTGGGCCCATTTCGGACCCGATGTGCGCAGCATGGCGCCGACGATGGCGAAAGCGAGGCTCAGCACCATCGCCAGCGCCGACAGGCGCAGCGTGTTGGACATGCCCCACAGCAGCTCGTCGAAATTGACGGGCTTCAGGATCTCGCCGAATTGGAAGATGTAATTCATGCCGGGCATGAATCCCGGTCAGGCCGTCTCGGCACGCGCACGCCCTCCCCCGCTATCGATTTAAAGTCCGGATCCTTGCTGGCCGGGCTTGGTTCGTCGGCGCCCAGTCAACCAACTTGTACGACGAATGTCGAGCCCTCGCGTGCGACCGGGCGGCCTTACAGGCACTTTTTCCTCCGATGATAGCGCAGGAGCGGTCGGCTGCCATGCTCGCGGCCTTTGCTGCACCGCAATGCATCGCCAGACCGCCCCCGCTCATGCTAAGAGGGCGGCGCCATGCTTTCCATTTCCAACATTACCTATCGTGTCGCCGGCCGCGTTCTGCTCGAGAACGCCACCGCGAGCATTTCCGCCGGTCACCGCGTCGGTCTCGTCGGCCGCAACGGCGCCGGCAAGTCGACGCTGTTCGGCCTGATCCTGAACGAGCTGCAGCCCGACCAGGGCGAGGTCGAGATCCAGCGCGGCGTGCGCATCGGCATCGTCGCCCAGGAAGCGCCGGGTGGCGACATGACCCCGCAGGATGTGGTGCTGGCCGCCGATCTGGAGCGGGCCGCCCTGATGCTGGAAGCCGATACGTCGGACGACGGCGAGCGGCTGGCCGAGGTGCATATGCGCCTGGTCGATATCGACGCCCATACCGCGCCGATGCGGGCGGCCGAAATCCTGGCCGGTCTCGGTTTCAGCGAAGACATGCAGCAGCAGCCGATGTCGAGCTTCTCCGGCGGCTGGCGCATGCGCGTGGCGCTGGCGGCGGCGCTGTTCGCCCAGCCGGAACTGCTGCTGCTCGACGAGCCGACCAACCATCTCGATCTGGAAGCGACGGTCTGGCTCGAAGCCTATTTGCAGAAATATCCGCATACGCTCCTGGTGATCAGCCATGACCGGCAGATCCTGAACGCCTGCGTCGATCACATCCTGCATCTCGATAGCAAGCAGCTGACCTTCTACAGCGGCAACTACGACTGGTTCGAGAAGATGCGCGCCGAGCGCATGGCGCAATCGAAGGCGGAGGCATCCAAGGTCGATGCCAAGCGCAAGCATCTGCAGAGCTTCGTCGACCGGTTCAAGGCCAAGGCGAGCAAGGCGCGCCAGGCGCAGAGCCGCATGAAGATGCTGGAAAAGCTGGGCTCCGTCTCGGTCATGCGCGACGACCCGACCGTCAGCTTCGATTTTCCGGAGCCGGCCGAACTGTCGCCGCCGCTCTTGTCGTTCGACAAGGTCTCGGTCGGCTATGCGCCGGGCAAGCCGGTGCTGCGCGACATCGACCTGCGTATCGATCCGGAAGACCGCATCGCGCTCCTGGGCTCGAACGGCAACGGCAAATCGACCTTCGCCAAGCTGGTCGCCGGCCGGCTGCAGCCGATGGACGGACACCATCATCGCTCGGGCAAGCTGTTCACCGGCTTCTTCGCCCAGCACCAGGTCGAGGACATGGACGGCGAGTCGACACCGTTCAAGCTGATGGCCGAGCTGATGCCCGGCGGGCGCGAGCCGCAGGTGCGCGCACGGCTCGGCCGGTTCGGCTTCGGCCAGGAAAAGGCGAACACGCTCGTCAAGTCCCTGTCCGGCGGCGAGCGCGCGCGGCTCAACTTCGCGCTGATCACGCACAACGCCCCGCCCATGCTGATCTTCGACGAGCCGACCAACCATCTGGACATCGAAAGCCGCGAGGCGCTGGCCGTCGCGATCAACGAATACAAGGGCGCCGTCATCCTGATCAGCCATGATTGGCATCTGCTGGAGCTGACGGCGGATCAGCTCTGGCTGGTCGGCGACGGCAAGGTGAAGCCGTTCGACGGCGATCTGGAGGATTATCGCAAGCTGATGCTGGGCAAGTCCGGCAGCGGCAATACCAAGATCCCCAAGGACAAGAAATCGAAGAACAAGCCGGCCGAGCCGGTGGAACACCAGCCGGACCGGCCGCGCGGCGGCGATCGGCGCAAGGAAATGGACGCGCTGCGCAAGCTGTCGCGGGAAGCCGAGGCCGCCCTCGGCCGCCTGATCCAGGACAAGGCGTCGGTCGAGAAATCCCTGCTGGAGCCCTATCTGGAAGGTGGCAAGCGCGGCCAGCTGATGCGGCGCCAGGCCGAGCTCGCCACCGCGGTGGCGCGGGCCGAGGAAGCCTGGCTCGAAGCGGCGGAAGCGCTCGAAGCCGCCGCCGCCTAGCGCGATGATATGAGGCCTGCCGACGAGCTTCGCTCGCGGCTGATCGGCCTCATGTCTGAATCGCACTCCAAATCAAATATTTAGAGCCTGATCCGATCAACCGAGCCGGCTTGATCGGATCAGGCTCTAGGCGGAACTACCAGGGTATCTCAGGCGATTGCGTCATCGAGCCGCGCTTGCTTACGCAGGTGCATACCCCATCTTTCGTCCGGCGGGCCGCTGCTGGCACCGGCCACCGAAATCCCACCTGAGAGGTTCCAATGCACCGCACCAAGATCGATCTGGCCGACAATGTGCGCGCCGCCATCATCGGCGAGTTGAGCGCGGCCCTCGCCGATTCCGTCGATCTCTCGGCCCAGGTCAAGCAGGCCCATTGGAACGTGAAGGGCCCGAGCTTCATCGCGTTGCATGAGCTGTTCGACCAGATCGCGATCGACGTCCGCACCTTCACCGACGAAATCGCCGAACGCATCGTGACGCTCGGCGGCACCGCGCTGGGCACGGTTCAGCAGGCGGTCGCCAAGACCCGCCTGCCGGCCTATCCGACCGATATCGCGTCGGGCGCCAACCATGTCGAAGCGCTGAGCACCGCGCTCGCGACCTACGGCAAGCATATCCGCGCCGGCATCGACGCGACCGACGAGCTGGGCGACGCCATCACCGCCGACCTCCTGACCGGCGTCGGCCGGGGCATCGACAAGTGGCTCTGGATGGTCGAAGCCCATCGCCAGGCGGACTCGTAGGATTTTCTACCGGAACGAAAGAAGGGGAGCCCGAAACGGCTCCCCTTTTTACATTTTTATCCCGTCATTCCCCGCGCAGGCCTTCGCGGGAATGACGAAGAAAACTTAAGACGGCGTCCCCGCCCGTTCCCTGATACCCATCTCGCTCAACGCCTCGTCGATCGCCCGCACCGCCTCGGCCATATCCTCGGGCGTGATCGCACCGATGCAGCCGACGCGGAAGCTCGGCTCGGGCGTATTGTAGAAATTGCTGATGACGAAGCCGCGCGTCTTCAGCGCGTCGACGAAGCGCTGAAGGTCCCAGGCCGGATCGTTCGGGGCCGCGACATTGACGATGATCGGTCCCTGCAGATGCTCGGGCAGGCAGGGCGTCAGGCCCAGGGCCTTCACACCCTCGTACAGCACCCGCTTGTTCTCGGTATAGCGCGCGAGCCGGGCCACGCGCCCCTCGGCCTCATAGCGATCCAGCGCCACGGCCAAGGCCGCCACGACCTGGGCCGGCGGCGTGAAGCGCGCGGCACCGGGCGTGCTGCGGGCGTTGCGCCGCGCGCCGGGCGTGGCCCCGCCGCTCTGATGGTCCCACACGTCGCAGAGGTCGAACGACCAGCTGCCGGCATTGCCGTGGCAGGCGTCGAGCCGCTCGATCGGCGATACGGTGAAGCTCATGCCCGGCAGCGCTTCCAGCGCCTTGTTCGAGGTGAAGCTGATGGCATCGACCATGTCGAGCTTGCTGATGTCGAACGGCAGCGCGCCGAACGCGCTGACCGCGTCGACCAGCACGCGGCGGCCGAGACTACCGGCGGCGGCGGCGAGCACCGGCACGTCATGGATCAGGCCGGAGCCGGTTTCGCTATAGACCAGCGCCAGATGGCCGATCGAGGGATCCGCCTCCAAGGCCGCGATCACCGCCTCGACATCGGTGCGGGTACCGGCCGGCACCGGCAGCCTGACGATTGTGCGCCCCGCCTCCTCGGCCAGGCGCGCCAGCCGATCGGCATAGGCGCCGGTCATCGGCAGCAACAGCTTGTCACCGGGGCGCACGAAGGTGCGGACGGCCGCTTCCATGGCGAAATGGCCGCAGCCCTGCAGCGGCAGCACCGCGTGCCGATCGGGCGTACCGCCGGCGATCGGCAGCAGGCGCCGGAACACGCCGGCATAGACGGCGCGGAAGTCGTTGTCCCAGGGCGCATAATCCTCGACCATCGCCGCGCGGACGGAGGGATGGGTCATGACCGGACCAGGGATCAACAACTTCATTAGGGGACCATTTGAACGGATTGCCGAAACCTAGAGCATCCGGCACAGAAGCCGCGCGGCGAAGCGGCTTCTGTGCAGATCCCTCTGCTCAAGGCGCAGGGCTGCCATTTCCGATCAGATAGGGCGCGCCGGCATGCTCGGCGATCTCGCGCAGTTCCTGGGCGAGACGGGCCGACAGCGGGATGCCGTGCTTCCGCCGCTCGATCCGCGCCCGCACCTCCGGGTCGCCGGCGACCTGGACCGGTTCGGCCGGATCGACGGGGCGGGTCGCCCGGAGCGCATCGATCATATCGTCCAGATCATCCTCGAACCCGCCATCCTCGCGGAACGACGTCGGATCGATCGCCAGGAAGAAATGCCCGACATCGTGGCGCGCCGCGTCCGGATCGCGCTTCTCGCGCAGGACGCCATATTGGGCCCCGCCCAAAGTCGTGCACAGCACCTCGACCATCATGGCGAGGCCGTAGCCCTTGTGGCCGCCCATCGGCCGCGAGGTGCCGAGTGGCGTCAGGCGACGGTGCGTCAGTCCCTCGTTGGCATCGGTCACCGGCTTGCCGCCGGCATCGAGCGCCCAGCCTTCCGGGATCGGCTTGCCGACGCGCGACGCGATGGTCAGCTTGCCGAACGCCGCCGTGCTGGTCGCCATGTCCAGCAGAAACGGCGGATTGCGCTTGGCAGGCGCCGCGAAGGCGATCGGATTGGTGCCGAACATGGCGTCGGCCCCGAACATCGGCACCACGTTCGGTCGCGCCACCGCGGTCATCGAGATGCCGATCAGACCGCGGTCGCTCGCCATCTCGGCATAGGCGCCGGCGGCGCCATAATGGTGGGAATTGCGCACCGCCACGACGCCGACGCCGATGGCCGCGGCCTTGTCGCAGGCAAGCTTCATGGCCAGCGCCGAGGGCACATGGCCAAGGCCGCCGCCGCCATCGACCAGCGCCGTCGCCGGGTTCTGGCGCACGACGCGGATCTCGGGCCGGAAGCTGAGTTTCCCCTGGTCGCGAAAGCGGTTGTACAGCTGCATCATACCGGCGCCATGGCTGTCGATGCCGGACAGGTCGGCCCACAGCATGATATCGAGCGTGGTCGCGATATGCTCGTCGCTCATGCCCCAGGCGGTGAAGATCGCGCCCAGTTGCCGCTTCAACAGGTCGGCGGAAACCAGAATTTCGTCCGATGCCATTCCCTAGGCGCTCCCTTATCCGTCGATCTGATTTTCGATAGAGGGGAGCCCAGGCCGATCGGGCCTGTCAATCCAGTGCGACGAAATTGTATGACTTGAGGCGGATCAGGCGACGCCCAGGATCGGCATCTGCTCGAGCGGCATCGCAGCATCGATCCGCGTCGGATCGGCCAGCGAGACCGCAACCAGGTCGCCTCCGACGAAATCCGGATGCTGCAGCGCGTCGTCGATGCCGCGCAGCACGGTCTGCACCGTATTCGGATCGTGACGCCCGAGCAGCCGGGCATAGAGCGCGATTTCCGCGATGATCCGGTCTTCCATCGCGATCGACTCGCTATAGAGCTCATCGATCAGAAGGTTCAGGCCGCCCGACAGCAGGTCGGCGCCTTCGGCGATATGACCCAGCGTCGGAAACGCCCCGACCGCGGGCGGTGGCGGCAGGATTTCAAACGCGATCGCCATGGCCGAGACGCCGATCGCATCCAGATAGCCCGAGACCCGGGTGCTGTGATAGGCCAGCGCGCTGCTGGCGATGGACGAGGCGAGCGCCGAGATGCGCTCCTGGTCGGTCAGACGCAGACCTTCGAAGGATTCGATCGTATCCAGCAGCACGCGTCCGGGTCCGTCGCCGATATTGCGCAAGGTCTGATTGATCGTCTCGACGAGAGCGCGCAAATGTTCCTCCTGCCAGAACCCGTGCTCCGTTGTCACAGGGCCTACTTAATTAAAAATTAAGCTTGGGACAGGTTTCCGGCCTCCCGGACGAATCCGCGACAAATTCGCATTGGGCGACACCCGTTAGGCCATTCTTAAGATGGGTTTCCCAGAGTCGTCGGAGACCTCGGCGGACCTTCCCCGAGGCTAGTGGAGGCGACGGTCATGCTCGATCACTCCCGGCCGCTATGCGACCGGCATCTGGATATGGCGACCGCCATGTCGTGCCAGCGCGAACCGGCCTGCTTCGCCTTTCTGTGCGCCAACGCGCTCGTGGTGCCCCAGCCGATCGACCGGTTGAATTTCGATATCGCCTCGGCCGATTTCCATCGCGGCCGCGCCTCGGTGTGGGCGACGCTGGAAATGCGCGGCGAACCGCGGAACGAAGGCGGCTCCGGCGATGCCATGTCGCTCCTGGGCTTCGACGAAGGCTTTCTGCGCCCCTTCACCCGCGCCGTGCTGGAGGCCGCCTCGACCCGCGTGCCCCACCGCATGTCGATCCGCCCCGATCCCGACCGTCCGGAAGCGCCCCGCGTCGTCGATTACGTTCGCGATCCTGGCGGCATGCCGATCACCGAGCTGGTCGTCATCCCCTATGAGCTGGTCCTGGCCGTGGTCGTGCCCGTGGACAGCGCCGAGACCGAAGAGACGCTGTTCCAGTTGCCGCGCACCGACACGTTCCTGCGTTCCTTCGCCCGGATGGCCCACCTCGCCGACGCCGCGTTGCGCGACACGATCGCCGAGATGGGCCGTCTGGGACGCGGCATCGAGGAAGCGCCGCCGAAGCCGGTGGTTCAGCCGCGGAAAGCGACCTCGACCCGGCCGAAGGCACCGTAGGTCGCAACCCCCTTCGATCCCGGTCCGACCGGGGTCGCTCCGTCGAGCGACCCGGTCGTGACCACATCGCCGCGCTTCAGGCCGCCGGTGCGCGCCATCAGGTGATTGGCGGTCCAGACCACCAGCTTGACCGGATCGCCGGCCGGATGGGTCCCGACCGCGCTCTGCACGATTTTACCGTCGATCGCCAGCTCGACCTTCTGGGTCAGGAAATCGAGCGCGCGCCACTCGGCCAGCGGGCCTGCCGTGACCAGCGCGCCATTGGCATTGCCGTCGGCCAGGTTTTCCGCCGCCGCGAAGCCGGTCCGATCCTTGAAGCGGCTGCCCAGCACCTCGATGCAGGGGCAGAAGCCCTCGATCGCGGCCAGCACCTCGTCATAGGAATAGGGCTGCGCCCGGTCCGGCAGATCCCGGCCCAGACGGAAGGCGAATTCGATCTCCAGCGCCGGCTGATGCAGGGCTGCCGCGTCGAGCGTCACGCCGGAGGCATGGACCTTGTCGGCATAGATCGGCGCGAGGCTGATCGGCCCGCTCGGACCGCCCTGCCCGACCTTCCACGCGGTGACCGCGCCCAGCGCCGCCGACACGTGATCCTGGATCGCGTAGGCATCCTCGACCGTCATGGGGCGCAGCGCGTCGGGCAAGCGGTCGATCGGCTGGCCCGACCGATGGGCAGCGATCAACAACTGGGCGGCTTGGAAGGCATGGTCACTCATCGCATCAACTCCGGCAGTTCAACAAAAACGGCCCGGCGAGATCGCTCTCACCGGGCCGTTCGAAAGGGGACGTCCTATTCCTTGGCGGGCAGCAGGATGATCGGCTCGAAATAGCCGGTCTTGTTGAACGCGCGGCGTTCGACCTGCGAATAGGTATGGGTCGGCGCGTCGTCGGCATCGGTCGCCTGCGCGGCGGTATTCTTGCCGTTCACCGTGAGATGGCCGCCCCATTTGCTGGACACGTCGCTGTCCGCAAACTTGGCGCCGCCATCCGACGCCCGGTTGGTGACGTTATCCTGGGTAAAGGCCTGGGCGCTGCCGATCGTGGCGGCGAACCCGACGGCGACGAGAGCGATCACGGGCAAACGCATCGAACGAAACCCCCACCAAAACGAAAGCCTGTGCCGAGCTTACGACGTCTGAGCGCTGGCGACCAGAGGGTGCGTTGCTCAGACCCGAACCACATGCGTGAAATAGGCATCGACCGAGCCGACGATGCCGGTCGCCAGCTTGTGGCGATAGCTGGCGGTGCGCAGCAGCGTGTCCTCGTCGCGGTTCGACAGGCAGCCGAGCTCGACCAGGGCCGACGGGATGTCCGGCGCCTTCAGCACGGCGAAGCCGGCCGAGCGATGGCTGTGGTCCAGCATGCGCACTTCGGTGCCGAGCTTGGTCACCAGTTCGCGCGCCAGACCGATCGACAGGTTGTTGGTTTGGCGGCGCGCCAGATCCATCAGGATGTTGCTGACCTCGGGCGTCTGGCCGGCCATGTTGACTCCACCCACGATGTCGGAATGGTTTTCCTTGGCGGCGAGGGCTGCGGACTGCGCGTCCGACGCCCTTTCCGACAGGGTGAAGACCGAGGCGCCGCGCAGCGAATGGTCGGGGATCGAATCCGCGTGGATCGACAGGAACAGGTCGCCATGGGCCGCCCGGGCGCGGATCACGCGGTCATGCAGCGGAATGAACTCGTCGCGCGTGCGGGTCAGGATCGGATGAAAGCGGCCGGTCGCCTCCAGCAGCCGGGCGATTTCCTGGGCGGTGTCGAAGGCGATATGCTTCTCATAGGTGCCGCTATAGCCGATGCAGCCCGGATCGATGCCGCCATGCCCCGGGTCGATCACGATGGTGCGGCGTTGGACCGGCGACTTGGAGACCCGCGCCTGGGCTTGCGCTAGGGCCTCCGGCGTCAGCGCCAGCGAAAAGGCGCCGAGGCCCATGAGACCGGCGACGCGCAGAAGCTCGCGGCGGCCGATGGCATCGTTCGACATCCTTTAATCCCCCGAGCCCAAGAGCCTTCGAAACCCCTTCGAAGCATCTCGGGAACGATGGGTGCCGACTCGACGACGCCCATCCCGAGTCGGGACTATAGACTCGACTCGAACGGAACGCCACATCCAATTGCGATAGAAAGGAAAAGAGCGATTGCGACGTTACGACGCGTTGGTTGCGGAGTCCAGCACGAGCTGCACGCGATCGCTGGCGAAGCGGGTGATCGAGACCGAGATCGGCCTGGCGTCGCCATCGACGTCGACCGCCTCGGTCTGGATGATCGGGCGTGTGACCGGTTGCTTCAGCCGCCGCGCCTCCTCCGCCGTCGGCATGCGCGCGGTCACGCGGGTCGTGGCCCTGGCATAGTCATTCAGGCCACAACGTTGCAATGCCTGGGTAATCGAGCCCGTCTCCGCCACCTGCGCCGCCAGATCCGGAAAGCGGCCGCCTGGGAAATAGCTGGTCGAGAGCGAGACCGGCATGCCGCCGGCGCTCGACAGGGTCTCCAGCATCGCGACCGGCTGGCGCGACGGCACCTTCAGCAGGCGGGCAATCAGCGGCGGCGGCAGCACCTCGCCCGAATCCAGCAGGATGCGCTGGGCCTCGCGCCGATTGCGGGCGATATTCTCGGTGAAGCGCGTGCGGCGGCCGATCATGTAGTCGATGACGCCTTCCTGCACGAAAGTGCCGCGCCCCTGCTCGACCCGCAGCAGGCCGCGCTGAACCATCGCCTGGATCGCGCGGCGGATCGTATGCCGATTGACCTGGAACCGCTGGGCCAGCGCCTGTTCGGTCGGCAGCCGCTCGCCCGGCGCCCAGGCGCCGCCTGAGATATCGGCGCTGAGGCTCCGATCGATCTGGCGCCAGAGCGACACGCCGTGGCCGCGCTCGATCGCTCCCTCTTCGTTGCCACCGTCGATCATGTGCTGCCCTCTCACGGATCATCCCGCGACTGTCAAAAACACGTCACACGAAGCCGCTTTACTTTTGGTCGGCCCGGACCGATCTTGTCGCTTGAGAGGTGCGGATGTCTAGACAAATATCTGACTTGTCCGGCAAAATCGATCAGCGTCGATTCTGGATGGCCACGCTCGCCAAGGCGGCGCCGGCCGATCTGGAGCAGGCCTGGTCGGATCTGGGCCTACAGCCGGCCTTTACCCGACTGCGCCCAGCCGAAACCGGGCTGGTTATGGTGCGCGGCCGCATCTCGGGCAGCGGACAACCGTTCAATCTGGGCGAAATGACCATGACGCGCGCCGCCGTGCGAATCGAGAACGGCCCGACCGGCTTCGGCCATGTCGCCGGCCGCAATGCCCGCCATGCGGAGCTCGCCGCCCTGTTCGACGCCCTGCTGCAGGACCCGGAACGGCACGCGGCGCTGATGGCCGGCGTCATCCGGCCGCTCGCGACCCGCGCGGCGGACGAGAAAACCCGCAAGGCATCCGAAGTGGCCGCGACCAAGGTCGATTTCTTTACGCTCGTCCGGGGCGAAGACTGATGCGCCCGACCCAAGCGATCGAAGCCGGCTTCATCGATCCGGTCGACGACGCGAATGCCGTGTTCCGCCAGGTGCTGGACGCGCTGGCGCACCCTGGCCGGATCGTCGAAATCGCCCGGCCGACGCGGGTCCCCCGCGGCAGCCTCGGCCGCGCCGCGATCGGCGTGGCCATGGCGCTGGCCGACTTCGAGACGCCGGTCTGGCTCGACGAGGCGGCAGCCCCGGCCGCCTCGCACCTGCGTTTCCATTGCAATTGCCCGATCGTTTCGAAACCGGATCAAGCAACCTTCCTGCTTGCGGCCGAGCCGGCGTCGGTCCCGGCCCTCGCAACGCTGCCGCTCGGCAGCGACACCTATCCGGACCAGGGCGCCACGCTGGTGATCGAGGTTCAAGCGCTCGATCCCGACGGGTCGCTGTCGCTCGAAGGCCCCGGCATCGACGGCCGGGCCAGGCTCGGCGTCGCCGGTCTGCCCGCGGGATTCTGGGAGGCGCGCCGGGCGCTGGCGGCGCTGTTCCCGCGCGGCATCGATCTGTTGCTGACCCGGGGCGACCTCCTGGTCGCCGTCCCGCGCACCAGTACCGTCCGGGGGAGCTGACACTATGTATGTCGCGGTCAAAGGCGGTGAAAAGGCGATCGACGCGGCCCATGCGCTGCTGGCGCGCGAACGGCGCGGCGACCCGGCCGTGCCGGCGCTGGATCTGACCCAGATCGCCCAGCAGCTCGGCCGAGCGGTCGACCGGGTGATGACCGAGGGCTCGATCTACGACCCGGAACTGGCGGCGCTGGCGATCAAGCAGGCGATGGGCGATCTGGTCGAGGCGATCTTTCTGCTGCGCGCCTATCGCACCACCCTGCCCCGCCTGGCCGCCTCGCAACCGGTCGAGACCGACCGGGGCCTCGTGCGCCGGCGCATCTCGGCCGTGTTCAAGGACGTGCCGGGCGGCCAGGTACTGGGCTCGACCTTCGACTATACCCACCGCCTGCTCGATTTCGCGCTGGCCGCCGGCACCCCGCTGCCCGACCCTGTCGCCACGTCCGAGCCGATCGGCGCCGCGCCGCGCGTTGCCGACATGCTGGGCCGGGACGGGTTGATCGAACCGCCGCCGCCGGGCGATGCCGTGCCGGGGGACCTGACCCGGCAGCCGATCGATTTCCCGGCCGACCGGGCCCTGCGCCTGCAGAACCTGGCACGCGGCGACGAGGGCTGGCTGTTGGCGCTGGGCTATTCGACCCAGCGCGGCTATGCCCGCAACCATCCGTTCGCCGGCGAGATCCGCATCGTTGATGTCGCGGTCGAAATCGTGCCGGAGGAGCTGGGCTTCCCGGTCGAGATCGGCGAGATCACGGTGAGCGAATGCGACATGGTCAATCAATTCGGCGGCTCCGCCACCGCGGCACCGGCCTTCACCCGCGGCTATGGCCTGGTGTTCGGCCAGTCGGAGCGCAAGGCGATGGCCATGGCGCTGGTCGATCGGGCCTTGCGCGCGCGGGAACTGGGCGAGCCGATCGCGGCACCGGCCCAGGACGAGGAATTCGTGCTGTCCCATTCCGACAATGTCGAGGCGTCGGGCTTCGTGCAGCATCTGAAGCTGCCGCATCACGTCGATTTCCAGTCCGAACTGGATCTGCTGCGCCGGCTGCGCGCCGAACATGATCAGCGAAAGACGGCCGCGGAATGACCCAGACCCTCGCCGGCTATAATTTCGCCTATCTGGACGAACAGACCAAACGGATGATCCGCCGGGCCATCCTGAAGGCGGTGGCGATCCCCGGCTATCAGGTGCCCTTCGGCAGCCGCGAGATGCCGCTGCCCTATGGCTGGGGCACCGGCGGCATCCAGGTGACGGCCAGCATCATCGGCCGTGCCGACGTGCTGAAGGTGATCGATCAGGGTGCCGACGACACCACCAACGCGATCTCCATCCGCCGCTTCTTCGCCCGCACCGCCGGCGTCGCCACGACCGAGCGCACCGTGGAGGCGACTATCATCCAGACCCGCCACCGCATTCCGGAAACGCCGCTCCGGGCCGGCCAGATCATGGTCTATCAAGTGCCGATCCCGGAGCCGCTGCGCTGGCTGGAGCCGCGCGAGACCGAGACGCGCACGATGCATGCCTTGAGCGAATATGGCGCCATGCATGTCCGCTTCTACGAGGATATCGCGCATCACGGCCGCATCACCACGACCTACGACTATCCGGTCATCGTCAACGACCGCTATCTGATGCGGCCCTCGCCGATCCCGAAATTCGACAACCAGAAGCTCGACATGAGCCCGGCCCTGCAGCTGTTCGGCGCAGGGCGTGAGAAGCGCATCTATGCCGTGCCGCCCTTCACCAAGGTCAAGAGCCTGGATTTCCACGATCATCCCTTCTCGGTCGAGAGCTGGGACGCGGCCTGCAGCCTGTGCGGCTCGACAACGAGCTATCTGGACGAGGTGCTGACCGACGACCAGGGCGGCCGGATGTTCGTCTGCTCCGACACGGACTATTGCCGGAGCCGCACGTCATGAGCGCCCTACCCCTGCTCGACGAGGAACCGCCGCTGCTGGTGGTCGAGGGTCTGACCGTCGCCTATGGCGCCCGCGTCGGCTGCCGCGATGTCGGCTTCGAACTGTGGCCGGGCGAGGTCCTGGGCATCGTCGGCGAGAGCGGCTCGGGCAAGACCAGCCTGCTGAACGCGCTGTCGGCCAAGATCGAGCCCGCCGCGGGCCGCATCCGCTATCGCCTGCGCGACGGCACGATGGCCGACCTGTTCGATTTGAGCGAGGCGGCCCGGCGGCAGCTGCTCCGCACCGACTGGGGCGTCGTGCATCAGAACCCGCGCGACGGGCTGCGCCTGACGGTCAGCGCCGGCGCCAATGTTGGCGAGCGGCTGATGGCGATCGGCGCGCGCCATTATGGCGAGATCCGAGGGAGCGCCCTCGACTGGCTGGGCAAGGTCGAGATCGACCGGGATCGGATCGACGACCGGCCGTCGAGCTTTTCCGGCGGCATGCAGCAGCGCCTGCAGATCGCGCGCAATCTGGTGACCAATCCGCGCCTCGTCTTCATGGACGAGCCGACCGGCGGGCTCGACGTCTCGGTCCAGGCGCGCCTGCTCGATCTCATTCGCGGCCTGGTCGCCGATCTGGGGCTGTCGGCGATCATCGTGACCCATGATCTGGCGGTGGCGCGCCTGCTGGCCCATCGCCTGATGGTGATGCGCGGCGGCGAGGTGGTCGAGAGCGGGCTGACCGATCAGGTGCTGGACGATCCGCAGCATCCCTATACCCAGCTCCTCGTCTCTTCGATCCTGCAGGTATGAGCGCCATGGAACCGCTCCTCGACATCCGCGGCCTCGCCAAATCCTTCACCCTGCACAATCAGGGCGGCGTCACCTTGCCCGTGCTGGCGGCGGTCGACCTTTCGGTTCGCGCCGGCGAATGCGTGGCGCTGCATGGCCGCTCGGGCACCGGCAAATCGACCCTGCTGCGCACGCTCTACGGCAATTACCGGGTCGGGTCGGGCGAGCTCTGGGTCCGGCACGGCGCTGCCCGCATCGATCTGGCCCAGGCAAGCCCCCGCCAGATCATCGAGCTTCGGCGCAGCACGATCGGCTATGTCAGCCAGTTCCTGCGCGTCATTCCGCGGGTGGCGGCACTCGACATCGTGGCCGAGCCGATGCGGGCGCGGGGGCTTGGCGCCGAGGCCGCGCTTGAGCGGGCGGCGGCGCTGCTGACGCGCCTCAACGTGCCGGAACGGCTGTGGCATCTGGCGCCGGCGACCTTTTCCGGCGGCGAGCAGCAGCGGATCAATATTGCCCGCGGCTTCGCGGTCGAGTATCCGATCTTGCTGCTGGACGAACCGACCGCATCGCTGGATGGTGACAACCGGACCTCGGTCATCGGCCTGATCGACGAGGTATTGGCGCGCGGCACGGCGATCGTCGGCATCTTCCATGACGGGGAAGTACGCGAGCGGGTCGCGAGCCGGCTCTACGACATGACGGAAGCGAAGGCGGCATGACAAGACCACAGGATGCGGTACTGACCAATGCCCGCCTCGTGCTCGAGGACCGGATGGTCGACGGTACGGTCGTGATCGAGCATGGTGTGATAATTCGGGTCGACGAAGGCGGCACGAGCCTGCCCGGCGCGGTCGATCTGCAGGGCGACTATCTGCTGCCCGGCCTGGTCGAGCTGCATACCGACAATCTGGAAAAGCATTTCGTCCCGCGGCCGAATACGCACTGGCCGGCCATGGCGGCGATCGTCGGCCACGACGCCCAGGTGGCTTCCGCCGGCATCACCACCGTGTTCGACGCGCTGTGCGTCGGCGAGACTTCGACGGGCGGCGACCGGCTGGAAATCCTGGCAGGCATGGCGAATTCGATCCGCGAGGCGCGCTCGAAGAACCTGCTGCGCGCCGAGCATCTGCTGCATCTGCGCTGCGAGATCAGCCATCCGGATACCGCCAGTCTGTTCGCGGAATTCATCGGCGATCCGGGCCTGCGCCTCGTGTCGATCATGGACCATACGCCCGGCCAGCGGCAGTTCACCACGATCGAGAAATACCGCTATTACTACATCAAGAAGCACGGCTGGTCGGATGCCGAATTCGAGAAATTCGTGGTCCAGCAGAGCGAGGCGTCGGCCCGCTACGGTGCCAGCAACCGGCGCACGATCGTGGCGCTCGCCCATGAGAACGGCCTGACGCTCGCCAGCCACGACGACGCGACCGTCGCCCATGTCGACGAGGCGATCGCCGACGGCATGCTCGTCGCCGAATTCCCGACCACGATCGACGCCGCAAAGGCCTCGCGCGATCAGGGCATGGCGATCCTTATGGGCGCCCCCAACGTGGTGCGTGGCGGGTCGCACTCCGGCAACGTCTCGGCGCTCGATCTCGCCCGGAGCGGCATGCTCGATATCCTGTCGTCGGACTATGTGCCGATGAGCCTGATCCACGCCGCGTTTCTGCTGTCCCGCGCCGACGTCGGCTTCGACCTGCCCGCGGCCGTGCGGACCGTCAGCGCCACGCCGGCGGCCCGCGTCGGCCTCGACGACCGCGGCCGCATCGCCGAGGGATTGCGCGCCGACCTGGTCCGGGTGCGCGACACCGGCGACATGCCGCTGGTGCGCGGCGTCTGGAGCCGCGGCGACAGGGTGATCTGAGTAGACATCCAGCCGGTAAATATGCTGCGCTTACCCCGGTAGACCTCTTGGGACGGCCAGCATGACCCGCATTCCGATGATCGATCCGGCGGAGACGAGCGGTCGATTGCGCGCGCTGCTCGACGGCGTCAGGGCCAAACGCGGGCGCGTGCCGGCCATGGTCCGGGTCCTCGCCAACACGCCGGCGGCCCTCAGCGGCTATTTCAGCTTCCATGCGGCGCTCGGCAACGGCGTGCTCGAGCCGGGGCTGCGGGAGCAGATTGCCATCGCCGTGGCCGAAGCGAACGGCTGCGACACCTGCCTTGCCGCCCACACGGCGTTCGGGCGGGAGGAAGGTCTGCCGGAGGCCGAACTCGATGCCGCCCGCGATGCCGGGTCGGCCGACCCGGCGACCCACGCGGCACTGCGTTTCGCCATCGCGGTGATGCGCGCGGTCGGACATGTCTCCGACGCGCAGCTGGCGGAGATCCGGGCGGCCGGCTTCGACGATGCGGCGATCCTGGAAATCACCGCCATCGTTTTCGTCAACGTCTTCACCAATGCGGTCAATCACCTGGCCGGAACCGTCCCCGATTATCCGACCGTGCCCGTCAGAGCTTTGGCGCCATGACCATCGAGATCGCCCCCTTGCCGCTGGGCCGACACAGGGACACCGCTTTGGTTCAAAGCTCCGGCGCGCTTTCCGGCGGGCGGCGGACCGGGTTGGCCTGTTCCCAGGCATAGGCGAGCTTCAGCAGCGTGGGCTCGCTCCAGGCGCGGCCGGTGAAGCTGATACCGTAAGGATAGGGCGGCGTCGGCCGACCCTCGGACTGGGTGCGATAGGCCGCCGGCACGCCGACGCTGGGATAGCCCGCGCGGGCCGCGATGCCGTTGCCCAGCGCCGCCGGAAACAATACCGCATCCAGGTGCCAACGATCGAAATAGGCGTCGAGCCCCTGGTCGCGCGACAGATCCAGATCGATCGCGCGGGCCTGGTGATAGGCGGGCTCGCTCAAATCGCCGCGGGTCGCTTGCGCCGACAGCAACAGATCCTGACCGAAGCGCGGCGGCTCGGCTTGCGCCTTGTTGAAAGCGATGACGTCGGCCAGATTGCGCACCGGATGGTTCGGGGCATAGCCCGCCAGATAGGCGGCGAGCCCGTGCTTGAATTCATAGACCAGCACGGACGGCACGGCGAAAAACTTGCCGTTGTGCAGGCTGAACCGGTTGGTGACCGGCACCTGGATCACGGCCCCCGGGATCACCGCGCCGGGACCGCGGATGCGGCCGGCGGTCGGGATGTTGGCCTCGACGATCACCGCGCCCATCGCCCTGAGGCGTGCGACCACATCCGCCATGATCCGGCGCTGGTCGGGCTCGAGCTGGCCCCAATAGGCATCGTTCTCCGGATCGGCCGGGTCGCTCGGCACGCCGATCCGGGCGCCCTTCAGCCCGTCGGCATCGAGGCAGGCGGTATAGTCGGCCGGAATATGCCGACCGCTGGCACGGGTCGCCGGGTCCCGGGGGTCCGGGCCGGACAGCACGCCCAGCAGGATCGCCGCGTCGCGCACCGTGCGGGCGAGCGGGCCGGCGGTATCCTGGCTGGCGGCGATCGGCAGGATGCCGGCGCGGCTGATCAGCCCGACCGTAGGCTTGACCGTGACCAGCGCGTTGTTGCACGCCGGATTGAGCAGCGAGCCCGCCGTTTCGGTCCCGACCGTCACGGCGGCGAAGTTGGCGGCGGCCGCGACCGCCGACCCGGAACTGGACCCGCCCGGCATCACGATCGGAATGCCGTTCGCATCGACCGCGGGTGCGTAGGGGTTCAGCACCTGCCCGCCCAGCGCGCTATAGCCGGACGGCATGCCGATCGCCGCCCAATTGGCGAATTCGGTCAGGTTGGCCTTGCCCAGCAGAATGGCCCCGGCGCGGCGCAGCTTGCGCGCGATGAAAGCATCGCGGATCGCGATGGCATCCGCCAGCGCCGGGCTGCCGGCGGTGGTGGCCTGTCGGTCGGCCGTGGCGATATTGTCCTTGAGCAGGACGGGAATGCCGAACAGCGGCCCCCGTTTCGCCCCCGGCCGGAACCGCTGCCGATCCCGGCGCCGGGCGATCGCCAGCGCGTCCGGATTGACCTCGCGCACCGAATTCAAGCCGGCGCCGCCCCGGTCGAACGCCTGGATCCGGGCGATATAGGCCTGGACCAGCTCGACCGACGTGATCTGACGGGCATCGAGCGCGGCGCGCAGCCCGTCGATCGTCTGTTCAACCAGCCTCATGGTTCGATCGCGGCGGCCCGCCGCGCCTGCATCTCTGCGAATGGAGCGCCCAGCCATCGGGCCGACAGCGCCTTGATTTCCGGCGTGGCGCCGCGCTTTTCGGCGTCGTCCGCGACGAACGGCCGGCGCTCGGTATCCTTGGCGTAGTAACGCGCCTCTTCGCGCATGCGGGCGACATGTTCGGCGGCGAGCGGGATGTCGAAATGATGGGCGACCGGGCCCCAGGCCACCTGGGGCAGGTCGCGGTAATTGATGAACAGGGCCCGGCCATCGTCGGCCGCGAGCGCCGCTGCGCAAAAGCCGGCCAGACCGCGTGCGCAGAACGCCTCCACCGGCATATCCGCGCATTCCGCGGCGGGAATGCCCAGCAGATGCTCGGCCTGGGCGGGAAAGCGCTGCAATTGCATCCAGCCGGGGCTGCCCTTCAACACCGAGCTGATGACCTCGATCGGCTGGCGATAGACGAAAATCCAGGGCGTGTTCGGAAAGGCCGCGCGCAGCAGGTCGAGCCGCCGGACGTTCCAGCTGGAGAATTTGACGACATAGTGCCGCTCCTCGCCGAACCGCTTGCGGCCGAGCGCCCGGATCATCAGGCGCAGGCAATGGACCAGCGCCTCCTCGTTCAATTCGTCGGGGTCGGCCTCGAGGAAGCTGTTGATCGGCTCCGCCTCGGAAATCACCACCGTGTCGGGCACGGTGCCGAACAGGCGCGACAGCACGGTCGAACCGCAGCGCGACATGTGAAAGATGAAGCCCGAAGGCTCCAGGCATTCGCCGACGCCGTCGACCGCTTCGAGCGCGGACAGCACCGTGCGGACGACCGGCCGCGGCGCCTCGCCGCCCTCGGCCGTCTGGTTGGCCCAACGCGCGATGGTCTGCATGAAGAACGGCTCGCGGAACGCGATGCCGCGCAGATCGCACCAGTCGACCACCGGTTCCGGCCGTTCCAGCGTCAGCCGAATCGGCGTCCATTGGGCAAGTTCTGCGGGTTCCATATCAGGCGGCATCCGGAAACAGACGATCGGGACCGCCGACATAATGGGCCTCGCCGCTTTGCAGATTGGCGTTCATCGCCTCGCGCACGGCCGCGTCCTCCTCGCCATAGAGGAAGGGCACGAAGGCATAGCGTTGGCCGCGCGTCACCGGCGTCACCTCATGCAGCATGCCGCAGGAGAACACGACGGCGCCGCCGGCCGGCGCCCGGTAGGTCTGGCGTCCGAATTCCGGGCAGCGCAGATCGCAGCCCTCGTAGTCGCCGTTGAGATTGAGCGACACCGCGAAGCGGCGATGGCGCGCACCGGCGTTGATATTGTCCCGATGGCGATAGAAATGACCGCCGAGCTCGGTATCGTAGCAACTGATCATGTAGCGATCCATCCGGGTCGCCTTGAACTGGAAGAAGCGCTCGATCGGCGGCAGCAGGCGCCGCACGATCTGATCGCGCAGGATCGCCCGGGTCTGCGGATCGACCAGCACCAGATCCTGCCGCCGCTTCAGCCGATGATCGACCACGGTCGCGGTTTTGCCGCCCTGGTCGAGCAGGAAGCCCGAATCCTCGCCGCCCTGGCGCTTGTAGAGATCGATCAGCGCGTCGCACAGGTCGAAATCGAACACGCGCGGCACGATCAGCACCGGCGCGGTCAACGGCACGCCGGCCTGCCCGTCGACCTCGGGCAGGTGGTTGAGGAAGCCGGCCACCACCGCGGCATGGCCGTCCGGATGATCGAAGGCGATATTGGCGACGGCGCGCAGCATCGGGTCGAGCACGACGGTGCGGCGCGCCCCCTCGGCGCCATAGGCGCGGGCGACCTCGCCCGTCTCATCGATGATATAGCCCATCGCGGGCCCGGAGATGCTGGCGAGGACGGCCGCATCGGCCGGCATTTCCGACAGCACGCCGTAGAAGACGCAGTGATCCTCGCGGAAGGCTGCCGTGCATTCGCCCAGGATGGTAGCCAGATCGGCCGTCGAGGGCGGTGCCGCGAGCGAACCCAGGAAGCACAGCACGACCCAGCGGCCGGCGTCGACATGCAGATCGATCCGCGCGCCGGTGATGGTCCGGGCGCTGAACCAGGGTACCGGATCGCCCAGCGCAATCACCCCGCCCGATACGGTCGTCTCCGCCATGAATCCGTCCCATCCCGACTAACCATAACCCCCAGCAAACCACGGCCGGATTAACGTTTCATTGACCAAACCCACGGCCGGCGAACCCGATTGGCGTTCTGCATCATACGGATAGGCTCCGACGCGACGAACGACTACAATCGGCCGCCGAACCCGGCGTCGGCAAGACCGGGACAGATAAGAAAGCGAGACAGGATTGAGCGTTCGCTACGCGATCTATGCCATTCCGCCAGTCGATCAGCCGCTCTGGCGGATGGCATCGACCTGGCTTGGCCGCGATCCGGAGACCGGCGCCGAGGCGATACCCGACCTGCCGCTGTGGCTGGCGCGGGATCGGTGGCGGGAGATCACGAAGGACGCGCGGCACTATGGTTTCCATGGCACGTTGAAGCCGCCCATGGCGCTTGCCGGCGGCCGGACATCGGACGGCCTGAATGCCGCCTTGTCGCTATTCGCATCCGAGATCCCGGCCCTGCCACCGCTGGGCTTGCAGGTGGCGACGATCGGTGGATTCCTGGCGCTCGTGCCGCGCGAGCCCTCGGCGGCGCTGAAGCGGCTGGCGGATCTCGCGGTCGAACGGTTCGACCGCTTCCGCGCGCCCTCGACCGCGGACGAACTGGCCAACCGGCGCCGGGTGCCGCTTTCGACCCGGCAGGAAGAATATCTCGCCCGCTGGGGCTATCCGTATGTGTTCGACGAGTACCGTTTCCATATGACCCTGACCTCCCGACTGCCCGATCCCGAACGTGCCCGCATCGCCGCATATCTGACCGATCTGCTGGCGCCCGCGATCGCCCGGCCCGTCCCGCTGGCGATGGCGCTGTTCGTCCAGGAGGATCGCGAGACGCCGTTCCGGCTGGCGCGGCGGTTCCGCCTGGGCGCCGCGTCATGAATGTGGATGAGCTCACCCGCGCGTACGCGACCTGGATCGAGACGATCGGCCGCTTCGTGCCCGATGTCGGCGAATTCCTGGTCGGGGCCTGCGGCTTCCTGACCGAGCACGGCCTGCCGCTGGAGCGCGTCTCGACCCATATCAAGGTCGTCCACCCCCGCACCATGTCGGTCTGGCGCGTCTGGCAGCGCGACCAGCCGCTCGAGGTCCGTCGCCCGGTGCGCGGCGCCGAAATGACGCCCGCCTTCCTGCGCAGCCCGGTCAAGAAGGTCTGGGAGACCGGCCTTTGGATCGACGTGCCGATCCGGCCGGGCGAAGAGGACCGCTGGGCGATCGTCACCGACCTGCGCGCCCAGGGCTTCACCCATTACACCATCGGCCCCATCGTCTTCTCGAACCGCCAGGTCCATGCGTCGTCTTTCGCGACCCGCCAGCCCGGCGGCTTCACGCCCGACCAGATGGAGCTGTTGCGCCGCTTCATCACCAAATCGACCCCGGTGATCGAGACCCTGGCGCTCAGGAACGGCATCGACAATCTGCTGGAGACCTATCTGGGGCACGAGACGGCCCAGCTGCTGGCCCAGGGTCAGGTCACGCTGGGCGAAGGTACCCAGCGGCGCGCGGCGCTGTGGTATTCGGATTTGCGCGGCTTCACGCAGCTGACCGAAGGCGCGCCGCTCGAAGAGGTCGTGCAGATCCTGAACGTCTATTTCGGCCTGGCCGGCGCCGCCGCCGACCGGCACGACGGCGAGATCGTCCAGTTCATCGGCGATGCCATCCTGATGTTCTTCGCCGTCAATGAAGCGGGCGGCGACGCCGAGGCCTGCCGGCGCGCGCTGATGGCCGCGACCGAGGCGCGCACCGAACTCGGCCGCTGGAACGAGGCGCGCCGGGCGACCCGGGACCGCGAAATCGCGTTCGGCCTGGGCCTGGATCTCGGCAACATCATCCATGTCAATGTCGGCGGCGGCAATCGCCAGGCCTTCAACATCGTCGGCCCGGCGGTGAATCGCGCGGCCCGCATCCAGGAACTGACCAAGACCCTGGACCGGCCGCTGCTGATGTCGTCGGATTTCGCCGACGCGCTGGGCGAGGGCACGCTTTCGCTCGGCAACCACCCGGTGCGCGGCATCAACCTGCCGATCGAGGTGGTCGAACCGTCCGCGGCCTTGCTCGCCTCGCTGCCGGCGCTGCCGCAGGATTGATGTCCGGTCAGGCGGCGATCACGTCCGTCTTCGAGAAATCGCCGCCGACATACAGCAGCGGGCTCCCTCGGCCGGTCGCCAGCACATAGGCGAAACACTCGCCGAAATTGAGACCGGTGGCATGGCCCCCCTTGCCCCACAGGTCGTAGGCATCGCCCACGCGCCTTGCGTCGGCCGCGGTCACGGGCACGACCTCCGGCTTCAGCCGTGCCATCAGTCGTTCGAGCGCGGGTCGAGCGCCGAACCGGCCTGCGACAATCATTGCTTCGGCGAGCGTGCCGGCCGAAATCGCCAACGGCGTCTCGGTCGCCATGGCCTCGATGCAACGGGTGCATTCCGGGTCATCGAGCAGCACAGCCATCAAAGCCGACGTGTCGAGCACGATCACAGCGGTAGGCCCGTCTCGTCATAGAGGAAATCCCGGCTACGCGCCGCCATAGTCCCCGGCTTCGTCGAAGCGGCGCCGCGCGCGTCCTCCAGCGCCGTCCGCCGCTCGGCAATGTCGGGCGCCAAGCCGATCAGACGGGCGATCGGGTGACCATGTCGGGTCAGCACGATGTCTTCGCCGCCCTCCGCGCGCCGCACCAGATCCAGCAACTGACCCTTTGCTTCGCTGACCGCGATCTGCATCTCGCCCCCTTTGGTCCATAATTATGGTCCATAGGGGCCAGAGTGATCCTCACCGACGGACTCCGTCAAGCGCCATCGAGGAACTGCGGCGAAGGAATTCCACGCCGTCTGACTAGGTCCGAAAAGCGCGAGCGCCCCGCGTCGCGCGGTGGCATTCTCGGCCCCATGGAACAGCTTGATCCCGTCGCCTGCTATCGGGCGCTGCAGACCCGCGATCCCCGGTTCGATGGGCGCATCTTCGTCGGCGTGACCTCGACCGGGATCTATTGCCGGCCGGTCTGCCCGGCGCGCCTGGCCAAGTTCGAGAATTGCCGATGGTACGCGTCGGCCGCGGCGGCCCAGGAAGCGGGCTTCCGCCCCTGCCTGCGCTGCCGGCCGGAAACCGCGCCGGATCTGGGCGCCTGGCGCGGCACGTCCAACACGGTGACGCGCGGGCTGGCGCTGATCGCGGAAGGCGCGCTCGACGGCGACGAGGCGGGCGTGGATCAGTTGGCCGAACGCCTGGGCGTCGGCAGCCGCCAGCTGCGCCGGCTGTTCACGCAGCATCTGGGCGCCTCGCCGATCGCGGTGGCGCAGACCCGGCGCGTGCTGTTCGCCAAGCAGCTGATCCACGATACGCGCATGCCGATGACCGAGATCGCCATGGCGGCCGGCTTCGGCAGCGTGCGCCGGTTCAACGAGATCTTTCAGGCATTGTTCCGCCGGCCACCGAGCGCGCTCCGGCGCAAGGCGGTGCAGGCGCTGCCCGAAGGCTCGGTCGCAGAGACTGGGGTCGAGCTGCGTCTGCGCTATCGGCCGCCCTATGATTGGCCGGCGATGCTGGCGTTCCTCGGCACCCGGGCGATCGGCGGGGTCGAGCAGGTCACCGGCGACTGTTATCGGCGAACCGTCCAGCACGAGGGTGGGTTGGGCACGATCGAGGTGCGCGATCTGCCGCAGCGCCAGAGCCTGCTCGTCACCATCCGCTTTCCCAATGTCGGTGCCCTGCCCGCGATCGTCGCCAGCGTGCGCCGCGTGTTCGACCTCGGCGCCGACGTCGCGACGATCGGCGCCCATCTGGCCCAGGACCCGCTGCTGGCGCCGCTGGTGGCGGAACGCCCGGGCCTGCGCGCACCGGGCGGCTGGAGCGGGTTCGAACTGGCCATCCGCGCGGTGCTGGGCCAGCAGGTCACGGTCGAGGCCGCCCGGCGTCTGGCCAGCCAATTGGTCGGTCTGTGCGGCAACGCCGTGCCGGTCGAACAGCGGATCGATCCGATACTTTCGCTGGCCTTTCCGACCCCGGCCCAGGTGATCGCCGCCGATCTCGCGTCCCTCGGCATGCCGGGCGCCCGCCGCGCGGCCCTGGCGGCATTGGCCGAGGCGGCGCTCGCCGACCCGCACCTGTTCCAGCCGATGGGCACGATCGACGAGACTCTGGCCCGGCTGCGCGCGATCCGGGGCATCGGCGAGTGGACCGCCCATTACATAGCGCTCCGCGCCGTGCGCGAGACCGACGCCTTTCCCGCGAGCGACATCGGCCTGCTGCGCGGGGCCGCCGCCCCCGACGGCACGCGCCCCAGCCCGGCCGCGCTCACCGACCGGGCCGAACCCTGGCGGCCCTGGCGCGCCTATGCCGCACAACATCTCTGGGCCGCCGATCCGGCCTATCTGAAAAGGAGCCTATGATGAGCGATCTTGCCGCCACTTTCCGCCGGCTGCACCAGAACACGACGCCGCTGCGCCTGGCCAATGCGTGGGACGCCGGCAGCGCCCGCCTGATCGAGAGCGTCGGCGCCAGCGCGATCGCCACGACCAGCGCGGGCGTCGCCTGGGCGCTGGGCTATCCGGACGGCGATGCGCTGCCGATCCGCGATCTGGCCGCCGTCGTCGCCGCCATCACGCGCATCGTCCGCATCCCGCTGTCGGTCGATGCCGAAGGCGGCTATGCCGAGGAGCCGGCCGGCGTGGCCGAGAATATCGCCCTGCTCGTCGATGCCGGCGCCGTCGGCATCAACATCGAGGACGGTGCCGGTTCGCCGGACCTACTGGCGGCCAAGATCGAGCGCATCCGGCGGATCGTCGCCGGCAAGGGCGTCGATCTGTTCATCAATGCCCGGGTCGACGTCTATCTGAAGGGTCTGGTACCCGAGGCCGATCGCGTGGCCGAGGTCATCGCCCGCGCCCAGCGTTATCGCGACGCCGGCGCCGACGGCATCTTCGTGCCGGCCCTGGTCGAGCCGGCCGCGATCCGCCGCGTGGTCGAGGCGACACCGCTGCCGGTCAATCTCCTGGCCTGGAAAGGCCTGCCGCCGGCGGCCGAGCTCGCGTCCTTGGGCGTTCGCCGCCTGAGCGCCGGTTCCGGCATCTGTCAGTCGCTGTGGGGCCGCGCCGCCGGCCTGGCCAAGGCGTTCCTGGACGAAGGCGCCTCCGGTCCGCTCGCCGAGGGCGCCATGACCCATCCGGAGATCAACGCGCTATTCCTTTAGCGCGCGATCAGACTCTAAGCCGCAGGCGGCGAGCAGCACCCGCATATGGTCCGGCGGCGGCGCTTCGGCGCTGGCCGCCGGCCGATTTGCTCCGAGCGGCGGCAGGGCGATGCGTCGGGCCATCAGATGCAACGGCCGGTCCGATGTCCGGCCGCTGCCGTAGAACGGGTCGCCGACCATCGGCCAACCGGCCTCGCACGCATGGACGCGCAGCTGATGGGTCCGCCCGGTCGCGGGCTTCAATTCCAGCCAGGAAAACCCGTCGCCGCGGCCGAGCACGCGGAAATCGGTCACGGCCGGCTGCCCCTTGGCATCGACCAATATCTTCCAGCCGGACTTGTCGGTGACCTTCTTCAAGGGCAGATCGATCCGGCCGAGATCGGCTTCCGGCCCGCCCTCGACCACGGCCCAATAGGTCTTTTCGACGTCCCGGCCGGAAAAGGCGCGGCCGAGCCGGGTCAGCGCCTTGGCATGGCGCGCCAGCACCAGGCACCCGGACGTGTCCGTGTCCAGCCGATGGGCCAGCCGCGGCACCTCGCGCCCGTCGAAGCGTAGCGCGGGCAGCATGGCCTCCAGGTCCTGCACCGTCTTCGGGCCGGCATGGACGGCCAAGCCCGCCGGCTTGTCGATGATCAGGATATCGGCGTCGCGATACAGCACGCGCGCCTGGAGCGCCTCGGGTGTCATGGCCGCGATGAAGCATGGGCGAAACGCATCGGCAAGCCGCATGATCAATGGGGCTGCTTTTCTAGGCCTTTGCTGCCACTCTGGGGGCCCGACTTCGCGGGAATGACGATTGGGACAGCATCCATGGCGACCGGTGACGATTTGCGCCGCATGGCCCTCGCGTTGGAGGGCACGATCGAGACATCGCACTTCGATCGGATCGCCTACATGGTCGCCCGGACCTATGTCACGCTCGCCGCCGACGGCCTGAGCGCGAATTTCAAATTCACCCCGGAGGATCAGGCGCTGAAATGCCTGACGGCGCCGGACGCTTTCACGGCGATCGCCAACGCCTGGGGCCGGCAAGGGTGGACGAACGCCACGCTGGACAAGCTCGGCGAGGCGGAACTGGACAGCGCGCTGCGCAGCGCCTGGGCCGATGCCCAGCCGAAGAAGCTGCCGCCGCGCCCGCCGGGCACGCTCTACTGATCGCCCGGCAACGGTGCGCACTCTAAATCATATGTTTAGAGACTGATTCACCGATCAAACCGAGCCGGTTTGATCGGATCAGGCTCTAGCCACAGCCGCCGCTTCGTCTTTAGAGTGGCGGGCAACGACCGCCAGAGTCTCCTCGATGTCCATCGCACTGCCCCGTTCCGTCACCGCCCGCCAGAATGGCGCGGCGATCGGCTTCATGCTGCTGGCCGTGCTGTTCTACGGCTTCATGGACGCGCTGATCAAATTCCAGGCCGCGCGCTATCCCGTCGTCGAGGTGATGTTCTTCCGCAGTCTGTTCGCGCTGGTGCCGCTGGGATGGCTGGTCCTGCGCGGCGGCGGGTGGCGCGCGCTGAAGACGAAGCAGCCGCGGCTTCAGGTCATTCGCGCGCTGATCGGTTTCGTCTCGCTGATGTGCTTCTTCGAGTCCTTCGCGCTGATGCCGCTGGCCGATGTGGTCGCGATCGGCTTTGCCGCTCCGCTGTTCATTACCGCCCTGTCGGTCCCCCTCTTGGGCGAGCATGTCGGCTGGCGCCGCTGGTCGGCCGTGCTGGTCGGATTCGCGGGGGTCCTGATCATGGTGCGGCCGGGCTCCGGCCTGCTGGGTTTCGCGGCCGTGGTGGCGCTGCTGGGCACGCTGACCTACGCGCTGTCGATCATCACGATCCGGCGCCTGTCCGCGACCGACGGCAACGCGCCGACCGTCGCGTCCTTCACCATCTTCGCCGTGCTGGCGACCGGCGCGGTGCTGCCGTTCTACTGGGTGACGCCCGCCGGCACCGACTGGATCATGCTGGTCGCCATGGGCTTGCTGGGCGGCGCCGGCCAGATCGCCTTCACCCATGCCTTCTCGCTGGCGCCGCCGGTGATCGTGGCGCCGTTCGACTATGCCAACATGCTGCTGGCGACCGCGTTGGGCTATCTGATCTGGGGCGACATGCCGACCGCCTGGGTCCTGGCCGGTGCGGCACTGGTCATCGCCAGCGGGCTCTATATCGTCTATCGCGAAGCGATGCAGCGCGGGACCTAGAGAGATATGATTTAGAGTGCGATTCAGACATGAGGCCGAGTCGGCCTCATGTCGTCGCGCTAAGGGTTCACGTCTACCACGATGCGCCCGCGCACCTGGCCCTTGAGAATGCGGTCGGCATAGGCCGGCAGATCGCCCAGCCCGATCACCTGGACCATGCCGTCGATCAGCGCCGGATCGAGTTCGCGCGCGAGCCGATCCCAGGCGATGCGCCGTTCCGGCAGCGGCGACAGCACCGAATCGATGCCCAGCAGCGCGACGCCGCGCAGCAGGAATGGGATGACGCTCGCCGGCAGATCGGCGCCGCCGGCGAGGCCGCAGGCGGCCACGGCGCCGCGATAGCGCAATTGGGTCAGCACGGTCGCGAGCGTGGTCGACCCGACCGAATCCACCGCCGCCGCCCAGCGTTCGCTTTGCAACGGCCTGGTCACCGGCTGCGCCAGTTCGGCCCGGTCGACAAAGCCCGACGCGCCGAGCCCGGCCAGATATTCATGGGTCTCCGGTCGGCCGGTCGCGGCCACGACGCGATGGCCGAGTTTGGCGAGCAGCGCCACCGCGACGCTGCCGACTCCGCCGGCGGCACCCGTGACCAGCACGTCGCCGTCGCCCGGCTTCAGCCCATGCCGCTCCAGCGCCATAACCGCCAGCATCGAGGTGAAGCCCGCCGTGCCGATCGCCATGGCGCGCTCCGCCGTCATGCCGTCGGGCAGCCGGACCAGCCATTCCGGGCGAACCCTGGCGTATTGCGCATAGCCGCCCCAGCGCCATTCGCCGACGCGCCAGCCGGTCAGGACGACCCGATCGCCCGCCCGCCAATCCGGGCTGGTCGAGGCTTCGACCACGCCGGCGAAATCGACGCCCGGCACATGGGGATAGGTTTTCACCAGACGGCCGATGCCGTTCAGCACCATGCCGTCCTTGTAGTTGAGCGTCGAATGGCTGACCCGGACCAGCACGTCGCCCGGCGGCAACTGGTCGCGGGTCAGCGTTTCGACGGCGGAGGAGACTTTACGGTCCTGCTCGCGGAGCAGGATCCCTTTGAACGCATCCATGTCTCCGCCCTCCTTTTCGTAAGCCCTCATGCGCCGGGCGGCCGTATCCACGGCCTTGGCTCGCGCCATACGGCGCGGGACTCGGCTTCGTCGCGTCCGATCCCTAGCGCAACGGCTCGAGGATGCTGACGAAGTTGGCGACCGCGGCACCGCCCATGTTGAACAGGCCGACCATGGTCGCGTCCTTGATCTGGATGCCGCCGGCCGTGCCGGTCAGCTGCATCGCCGCCATGACATGCATCGACACGCCGGTGGCGCCGACCGGATGGCCCTTCGCCTTCAGCCCACCCGACGGGTTGACCGGCAGCTTGCCGCTCTTCTCGGTCCAGCCTTCATGGACCGCGCGGGCACCCTGGCCCGGTTCGGTCAGGCCCATCGCCTCATACTCGATCAGCTCGGCCGTGGTGAAGCAATCATGGGTCTCGACCAGGGACAGATCGTCGATGCCGACGCGCGCCTCGGCGAACGCCTTTTTCCAGGCGAGCTGCGCGCCCTCGAACGCGACGATGTCGCGCTTCGACATGGGCAGGAAGTCGTTGACCTGGACGGCCGCGCGGAACACGACCGCCTTGTCGAGCGCCAGTGCGGTATCAACGTCGCTCAGCACCGCCGCCGCCGCGCCGTCGGACACGAGCGAACAGTCGGTCCGGCGCAGCAGGCCCGCGACATACGGGTTCTTGTCGGACACGGTGCGGCAGAACTCATAGCCCAGGTCCTTCTGGACATGGGCCAGCGGATTGGTCGAGCCGTTGAAATGGTTCTTGGCGGCGATGCGGGCGAGCGCGTCCGACTGATCGCCGTAGCGCTGGAAATACATGTCGGTGATGCGGCCGAACACGCCGGCGAAGCCGCCGGGAATATCGCCTTCCTCGGCGATATAGCTGGCCTTGATCAGGATCTCGCCGACCTCCGGGCCGGAAACGTCGGTCATCTTCTCGACGCCGACGACCAGCACGCGCCTGGCCTTCTTCGCCTCGATCACGTTGATCGCCTGGTGGATCGCGGCGGAGCCGGTGGCGCACGCGTTCTCGACGCGGGTCGCGGGCTTGAAACGCAGGGCCGGATCGGTCTGCAGCACGAGCGAGGACGGGAATTCCTGGCGCTGGAATCCGGCGTTCATGGTGCCGATATAGATCGCGTCGATGTCGGCCGGCGCCAGGCCCGCGTCGGCGATAGCGTCAGCCGCCACCCGGGTGATCAGGCTTTCCAGCGTCTCGTCCTGCAGCTTGCCGAAACGGCTATGGGCCCAGCCGACGATACAAGCGGTCATGGTGATCTCCTGTCAGTTCTATTTTGGAACTTTATCATGATCCGGCCGGCCTGACGAGCCCCGACCTGTGTGCCGAAAGGCGCAGCCCAAGACCGAATGACGGCCCTGCCCGCGCCGATATTGACGATGGGTCCGCGACCGACGAAGTTGCAACCTAAGCATACCCGAGGCCCTTGATGACGACCCCCGACCGCCTGACCATCCGACGCCCCGACGATTGGCACGTGCATCTGCGAGACGGCGCGATGCTCGAGGCGGTCGCCATCCATACGGCGCGCCAATTCGCCCGCGCCATCGTCATGCCTAACCTGGTACCGCCGGTGACCTCGGCCGAGGCGGCGGCGGCCTATCGCCGGCGCATTCTGGCCGTTCTGCCGGACGGTTGCGACTTCACGCCGCTGATGACCTGCTATCTGACCGACGCGACCGATCCGGCGGCGCTGGCGGCCGGTTTCGCCGACGGCAGCTTTACCGCGGCCAAGCTGTATCCGGCCAAGGCGACGACCAATTCCGCCTTCGGCGTCACCGACATCACCAGATTGACGCCCGTGTTCGAGCGGATGGCGAAGATCGGCATGCCGCTCTTGATCCATGGCGAGGTGACCGACCCCGCCGTCGATATCTTCGACCGCGAGGCGGTGTTCGTCGATACGGTGCTGATCCCGCTGCGGGTGCGCGTTCCCGGCCTGAAGATCGTGCTGGAGCACATCACCACGGCCGAGGCCGCCGCCTATGTCGCGCAAGCGGAGGCCGGCATCGCCGCCACCGTTACGCCACATCATCTGCTGATCAACCGCAATGCGATCTTCAACGGCGGCCTGCGCCCCGACGCCTATTGCCTGCCGGTCGCCAAGCGCGAGAGCCATCGCCAGGCGCTGCGCCGCGCGGTCGCGTCCGACAGCGACCGGTTCTTCCTGGGCACCGATACGGCACCGCACCCGCGCCATGCCAAAGAGGCCGAATGCTGCGCCGCCGGCGTGTTCTGCGCGCCGTTCGCGCTGGAAATCTACGCCGACATCTTCGACGACCTGGGGGCGCTCGATCGGTTCGAGGGCTTCGCCAGCCTGAACGGGCCGCGTTTCTACGGTCTGTCGCCGAACGAGGGCACCGTGACGCTGGAGCGAGCCCCGACAATCATCCCGGACAGTGTCGGCGCCGCGGTCGGCGGCGTGAAGCCGTTCCGGGCGGGCGAGACGATCGGCTGGCGCATGGTCGAGCCCTGAGTGCGGCATCCATCTTGAACCATCGGACCCTGAAACGGCAGGTCGATCGCCGCAGCTTCGGCATCGGGCTGTTGGCGCTGCTCGCGGGCGGCACCCTCGCCGGCCCCGCGTCGGCCGCCGACGAATTCGCCACGCTCCCTTACCGGGCGATGATCGCGAACGCGCTGACGTTTCTGAATGTCGCCGTGGGCGAGCGCGACCGGCTGGCGCTGGTGCAGAGTCTGCGCCCGGACGGCGGCAACCTCGCCATCCGGCCGTTGACCATCACGATCCTGTCCAAGAACGGCAAGATCGACGTGCCGGTCGCCGCCGACAACAGCTTCGCGATCCCGATCAACGACGAGTTGCACGACGAGAACCCGACCGTCCTCACCAATCAGCCCAAGGGCAGCCTGTCGCTCCAGGTCGGCGTGCGCATCCTGCTGCCGCAGGCGACGCGCTTCACTTACGCCGAATTCTGGCTCGGCATCGAGCAGGCCAACCGGATGACCAAGCGGTTCGCCGGCATGATGCGCTGGCTGTTCGCCGAGACCGCCGACAGCCTGATCCTGCGGTTCGGCCGCCCGGAACGCCAGATGCTGCGCATCGCGGCGGCCGACGGCGCGCTGACGCTGATCGCCGACGACAGCGGCACGATCTTCGTCCGCATGGACCGGAAGCTGGTCGAGCAGAACCCGATGATGGAATTGTCGGAGCCGGCCTTGGACGCGCTGCCGGCGATCAGCACGCGGTAGCCCCTGGAACAAAGCGAACGTCGGAGACGACGACCCGCAGCCGGCATTTTACACCGTCATTCCCGCCTGCGCGCTAGGCTATATCCATATCTTTCTGGTTCATTTCAGATGGTTAGTCTTACATCGTCATGGCCGGGCTTGACCCACGGCTGTCCGGTTTAATTCTTCCGTCATTCCCGCGCAGGCGGGAATCCAGAGCCATGCGCAAGATCGACGGGCACAAGTTGAGGATTTCC